>CAKSFQ010000018.1 GCA_934454115.1 uncultured Clostridia bacterium | reverse complement strand
AGACGCCGACTCTTTCAAAAAGGAGATGGTTACAAAATGGGATTGGTTATTTTATTCCGCTTCGCTGTCGATCTGAATTGTCTTGGCTACCGTCTGTGCAGGAATGCTCATGGTAACGGCTTCGCTGTGGGTGCCGGAGATTTCCATGCCCACTTTAAGATCGTCCAGCCTGTAGATGCGTTTGTTTCTTGCGTGGTAGATTCTCGTATCGTTGCTTACGATCAAACACAGAGAATCCGCCGATCGCGGATCGCCGATGGTTACCCTGTCACCATCAATCTCGGTAATCTTTCCGGCATAAGTGAGTGCTGCGTTCTCGTCCGCTGTATCGGCAGGAAGATTTTCAAGAATAATCTTTACCGCCGTTGTCTGCGGGGGAATACTTGCTGTCATCTCTGCCGCATATTCTACGCCCAGCATCATACCCGGTTTAATATCAGAAATCGATGCCGCTTTTCCGTTGGCCTCAATCACCGTATTATCCGCAATATGCACAACAACCTCACCGAGGTAGCTGTCAAGCACCGTCAATGATCCGTCCTCGTTTACCGAAGATACCGACACAATACTGGGATCGACAATTTTGTAGGTACCGTCCTCGTTTTCACTATAATAGCCGCCTAAAATTTCAGTCACAAAATTGAGTGGAACATATGTTATACAGTCATCCTTTAAAACCGGCGCTGAACCGAGCGGCTGTGCGGCACGGCGACTCAGCGCATAAGCATCCTCACCGATCGCAATCCGAATATAAACGGCGCCCTTGGTTAAAGTAATGGACTGATCCTCCTCTTTCCAGGTAACCGTATACCCAAACTCTTCCGCAACGGAGCGCAGAGGAATCATCGAAACACCGTTTAACGTTTCCGCGGAAACACCGTCTGCGACTGCACCGTTTAACACCGGCTGCGCCTGTACCTCAGAATCAGTCTGCGGCTTAACAAGCGCCGCACCGGTATCGATGTCTGCCCCGTTAGCAAGCACGGCGCCTCCGGACAACAGACTGAGCGCCACGGTTGAAATCAATAATTTTTGTGTCGTTTTTTTCATCATCATATCCTCCTTGTAAAATTAGATCGTCTCTATGGAACCCTATGGCATTCAAAATCAGAATGCCTTTATGTATGAGAAGCAATCTTCCATACACCAGACGTTACACTACGTTAGACGGCCACAGGACAGGAAAGTTCCATTTTTTTTTGACTTTTACTCTTTTTTTTGGAGCAATTCTTTTTGCAGCAAACGGCTAAGCCGCGCCCTGTTGTATTTTTGCAGTATGACAAAGCCGAGGTCAAAGCAGCAAAAAAACAAAGATGTGCTCAAAAAAGCCGCAAATCCGCCGAAGACGACGGATAACAAAATCGGGGCAAGGCTGAGCGCCGCCATGATGCTGTGTCCGATCTGCGCGTCAACCATTGCATGCATCAACGGTTCTAAATCCGATCTCTCTACACAAAAAAGTTCCTTTTTATAGGTCGGCGCAAAACGTTTCCATTTTTTGATCCGTATTTTTTCACAAAACCTGCGCTCTGCCGCACGGAGCGAATAGGGTTTTCTGTCCTCTTTGGTTCTTCCTTTCCTCATTCTCATAACGAGAAACCCCACCAAAAGACGCATCGCAAAATGATAAAACGTTGTCCAAAAGGTGACAGCAAACGAAAAATAAGGTTCAACGCGGTACACCCTCCAAAGCGCCGTGCAAAGGAGTCCGCAGCTTCCGGCCAAGACCGTACAAAGTGCAATTCCTCGTTTCACGCAGCAATCCCTCCCGAAAATAAAAGAAGAGGACTTATTTTTCATAAGCCCCCTCTGTGATAACCGTTTAAGGATTGAGCGGGTTTCCGTCTCCGTCCTCTGTAATACGGTCGCAAAGAATCAGGATTCCTTCAATAAATCCCCACAGACCGCCAACGCCGCAGGTCACCAAAGTCACGACGATCTGGATCACACCCAACGAAATTTTACCGAGGTAAAAATTGTGGATGCCCCAGGCTCCAACAAAAATACCAAGCAGCCCTGCCACGAGCTTAGACCGCCTTCCGGGGGTTTGCACCGTTCCCTGATACACCTTCTGGTTGCCGGTCGGCGCACCGCAGGCAGAGCAAAACTTATCCTCATCACTGATTGCCGCGCCGCAGCTTGCACAGGTGTGATGCGCCTCCTTGACGGAAACCTCACTGCCACACACCGGGCAAAACGCGTCCTGTTCACCGATCGCCGTACCGCATTGATTGCAAAAACGCATGATCATTCTCCTCTCTAATCTTCCTATCCTAAACGCCGCCAAGGCAAACTCTTCTTTCGTACTCCGCACAGGGAATACGTGATGAGCCTCACGGCAAAATCTTTTCCTTTTATGCTATTATACCGCAGTTCTTCTTTAATTGCAATCTTTTTTTCGGCATTGCTTGCTATTTTTTAGAAAATGTTGTATAATGCAGAAGACGATCGGCATTGCCGACATGCCACACAAAACGGGAAGGTAATCATTATGGATTTAAAAAGGACCGTCAAACACAAGCAGTTTATCATAAATGCCCTATACCTGGCAATCGTGCTTCTTTTGGCCTTTTTGTTTTTAGAATACGTCATTGGCTGGATCATGCCGTTTTTGCTGGGCTTTTTGATCGCCCTGGCATTTCGGCCTCTAATCCGTCTGCTGGCCGAAAAAACAAAAATGAACAAACGCGTCGCTGCCTTTTTGATTATCCTTTTAGGCTACGGACTGGTCAGTTTTTTGGTGTGGCTGCTCGGCAACTACCTGTTTCAGAATATTAAGGAATTTTGTCTTAATCTTCCAAACTTTTACACACAGGAAATTGCACCGTTTTTGGGTACTGCCAATCAGGGGCTGTTCGATTTTGCCGAACGGTTTTCTCCCGATATTGCCGCCCAGGTCGGCGACACGCTGAGCAGTATGCTGGAGGGATTACAGTCCTCGCTGATTGATCTTTCCACCAGCGTGTTATCCTCACTGGCCGGCGCCTCTACCAAGCTGCCGCTGATGCTGATTTCCCTGGTCTTTACCATTCTTTCTTCTTTATTTATCGGTATGGACTATGATAATGTCATGAACTTTATCAAACGGCAGATTCCGGAAAAAAGCAAGGCAATGCTCATCGATATCCGCAGCTATCTCGGAAAAACCCTTGCCAGCTATCTGCGCGCTTACCTCATTTTAATGGCCATTACCTTTATCGAGTTATCGGTCGGCTTTTTGGCGCTCCGGATTCATAACCCATTCGGTATTGCCGCCATGATTGCGGTTGCCGATGCACTGCCCGTATTGGGCACCGGAACGGTGGTGCTGCCCTGGGCAGTGATTTCCCTGCTGCAGCAGCGATTCTATCTGGCGCTCGGTCTTGTTTTGCTTTACCTGATTATTACCGCCGTACGGCAGTTCATTGAGCCGAAGGTGGTCGGCGACCAGCTGGGGCTTCCTCCCCTGGTAGCGATTATATGCATTTATCTCGGCTTTATCTGGTTTGGAATCAAGGGCGCAATTTTATTCCCGATTACCATGAACATTGTCCTGTGTCTGCACCGTGCAGGCAAAATTCATATATGGAAGTAGGTGACATCAATGGAAGTAAAGGGTCTTATTTTTGACATGGACGGCACCATGCTTGACACGGAGCCCATCTCAATCCGCGCCATGCAATACGCCGCAAAAAAGCATCATATTACCCTCCCGCTGGAGATGATTTATGGATTTATGGGATTGCCCGGCGCCGAAATTAAGCGGCGGTTTGAGGCAGCGTTTTCGCCGGATCAGCTTGATTTTGACGCATTTTTAAAGGATAAGATTGCTTATCAGGATCGCGTCATTGAGGAAAACGGCGTCCCGATCAAGCCGGGCCTTCCGGAGGTTTTGGCATATGCGAAGGAAAAGAAGATTCCCTGCGCCGTCGCGACCTCAACCAACCGGCAGCGCGCCACATCGTTAATCACGCAAGGCGGTCTGATCTCTTATTTTTCGGCCATTGTGTGCGGAAACGAAATTACGCACGGCAAGCCGGCGCCTGACATCTTTCTTCTCGCAGCGGAGAAAATCCATGTCCCCCCTGCATGCTGCATCGGCATTGAGGATTCTAAAAACGGAATCACGGCACTGCACCGTTCGCCCCTTCTCGGCGTTTTGATTCCGGATGTCATTGTCCCGGACGCGGCAATGCGAGATGCCGCCGATTTGCAGATGGAAAGTTTGTTTGACTTTTTGGAATATTTAAAAAAAATGACCGCATAAAAAAGATGGCAGATCGTCTGCCATCTTTTTTATACCATATGGGCCAGTGCGACAATCACCGGCATTGTCACCATAGAAAGCAGGGTCGAAAGAGAGACCAGCCGCACCGAAAGCTTCGTATCATTGTCAAACTTTTCGGAGAACATGGTGACTGTGGCGCCTACCGGTGCGCTCAGCGAGATTACCATTGAGGTCAGCAAAGCGCCGCGAATGCCGCACACATACAAAAGTCCAAGGGCTGCCAGCGGATATACGAGCAGCCGCAGCAAAATACACCCGTAACTTTTTTTGTCTGCAAACGCCTTTTTTAAATCCGTGTCCGCCAGGTAATACCCAACAACCAGCATCGGAAGCGGTACATTCAGTCCCGCCAAATATTCCATGGGCCGACGAATCAGCATTGGCAGCCGAACGGAACCCAAAAAGAGCGCCAACCCCACGGCAACGCTGATGATTCCCGGCGACAGGAGTATTTTTTTCGGCAAAACCTGCTTTGGATTCCCGCTCATCAGCGCCACGCCATAGCTCCACATCATAATATTAAACACAACCAGATAGGCCGCGCCGTAAAAAACCCCTTCTTCTCCAAGCAAGGCGCTTTGCAGAGGGATCGCAATAAACCCGGCATTGGAAAATACCGTGCCGAACAGGTACACCCTGCGTTTTAACGCATCGCGGTCGTGCAGCAAAAAATGAGCAATAACCGCCATAAGAATATGGGCGGCGGTCGCAATCAGGATTGCAATCCCAAAATTCTTTAAAAGCTCCGGCGTATAGCTCCTTTCAAACGAAAGAATGATGACGCAGGGCGCTACAATCAGCACCAGCAGGTTCGAGATCTTTTTATTTGCCTCTTTGGAGAGCAGTCCCTTTTTGTTACAGAGATAACCCACCGTAATCAGGATAAATAAAATCATGACCTGCTCTGCGACAATGCCAAAATGCTCAATCAAGTTCCGTCACCTCTATGCCATAGTGTTTCTTCATAAATTCTTTCAGCCGGTCAAGCCTTGGCATTGCCGGCGCCGTTCCGCGCGCCGTCACCGATAAGGCGCCGGCACAGTTTGCAAATCGCAGCGCTTTTTCGATGGACATACCGGCGGCAATGGCTGCAGCGAGCCCTCCGTTAAAGGCGTCCCCTGCACCGGTCGTATCGATGGCGTCCACGCATATCGCCGGGATATATCCTCTCTCCTCACTGTTTGCATAAATGGCGCCGGCCTTTCCGAGCGTAATCACCACGTTTTTGACGCCCCTATTTAAAAGAACCTCCGCCGCCAAAAATCCGCTCTCCGGCGAATCCACCTTTTGGTTGGTAAACTGCTCTGCCTCGGTTTCATTGGGCGTCAAAAAGTCAACGCCCTCAAACAGTCCGTCCGGAATCTCCTGATACGGCGCCGGGTTCAGGATAAACGGCTTATGATATTTTTGCGCCAGTTCTTTGCATTTTAATACGGATTCCATACCCGTCTCCAGCTGCGTCAGCACCGCGTCACAATCCGCAAACTCATGCTCTGCCGCCTCCACCGCCGCCGCATCGACTGCGTCATTGGCGCCTTTTACCACCACAATGGCGTTTTGCGCGGTGTTTTCATCCACCTCAATCAGCGCGCTGCCGGTCTCGCCGCCCTTTACGGCTCCGATGTACTTTTGGGACATGCCCTCTCTCTCATAATGCGCCTTCATGATCTCAGCCAGAAAATCCTCGCCGACTTTTGAGATTATCACCGCCTCGGCACCGGCGCGGTGTACCGCAGTCATCTGATTATTGCCCTTGCCGCCGGGACCAAACCGCACCGTTTTTCCCAAAACAGTCTCGCCGTCGCGCGGCAGATGCGGCACATACGCCGTAATATCAACCACCAGGCTCCCGGCGCCTACCACCTTTTTCATGGTTCACCTCTCCTTTCACCCCTCTAAAATTGCCGTGCCGGAGGAGGTTCCCAGCCGATCCGCCCCGGCCTCAATCAGCTCCAGCGCCTTTTCTCTCGTTTTAATCCCGGCGGAGGCCTTGACCTTCACGCCGTTTGTCACATGCTGTTTCATAAGCGCCACATCAGACGGCTCTGCAACCCCGGCCGAAAAACCGGTACAGGTCTTTACAAACTGTGCACCGGCCGCGCAGGAAAGCGCGGTTGCCTTGACCTTCTCCGCATCGGTGAGAAGTCCTGTCTCAATAATCACCTTGACGCATTTGCCCTTTGCCGCCGTTACCACGGCTTTGATATCCTCTGACACCTTCTCGTACTGCATCGCTTTTAAATAACCGATGTTTAAAACCATATCAAATTCATCACAGCCGTCCGCATACGCGCGTTCCGTTTCAAACGCCTTTGTCTCGCTGGTATTTGCCCCCAAAGGGAATCCGATGACCGTGCACACCTTGACGCCCGATCCCTTCAAAAGTTTTTTCGCAAGTGCAACGTGGCACGGGTTGATGCACACCGAAGCAAACTGATGCGCAGCCGCCTCTTTGCAAATTCGGATGACATCTGCCTCGGTCGCACTTGGTTTTAAAATGGTATGGTCAATATATTGATTCAGTTTCATCTTCATCATTCCTCCTCTTCATCGATTGTCCGATAGGATGTTCCCCACTGCTTTAACCGTTCTTCATAGGCGTCATTGTATCTCCAGTCGCGCCAGAAGGTTAAAATTGTCAGATCGGTATCAGATTCGCGGTTGTCCAGCGCATGAAAGCAGCCGGCCGGAATAAAAATCACCTGTCCTGCGTGGACATCGATTGTCTGATCGGAAAGCCGGAGCTTACCCATGCCGCCTAAGATATAGTATATTTCGTCCTCTTCGTGCGTTGCACCGCCCAAGGCGGCACCGGCCTTGACCGTTCCGTGGTTGATCTGAATCACATTCTCCCGTTTTGTAATCACGTGATCCAATATCATCCGCGACTCATACGTATCGCCGAATTTCAGCGGCATCACACGGTTTACATCCACAACGACCGGCTTTAACTGTTCCATTTTTTCCGTTCCTCCTCTTCATCAAATGTTATCATCACTTTTATTTTATCGTTTTTGTATTTTTCGGCATGTTCAAAAAAGTCCAGACACTCTGCAAACGGAACGCGATGACTGATGACCGGCAGAATGCTTACGGGATTCTTTTTCATAATTTCACAAACCGCCTGCGGATTGCCGAAGCAGCCGGCCGCGCCCCGTATGGTGAGACTGCGCAGAACGATGCTGTCCATCGGAATCCCATCCAAATCTTTTTCATAAAAGCTGGCAATCGCAATTGTTCCCCGGTTTCGCGCCATAGAAAATGCCTGCCGCAACGCTGCCTCGCTGCCCGATGTCTCAATGATGACGTCCGCACCGCGGCCGTTTGTCATTTCCCGAATCGCCGAAACGGCGTCCGTCTTACAATTGTTGATAACGGTATCGGCGCCGACCTGCTTGGCGCGGCATAGCTTATGATCCTTTCGTCCGATGGCAATCACGGCGCCTGCACCGAGATATTTTGCAAGCCATACGGCGGTCATGCCGATCGCGCCGACGCCGATCACCGCAAGCGTTGTGTCCTGATGTAGCGACAGTCCCTTGAGCGCATCATACGCGATGGACGCCGGTTCTATCAGAGCCGCCTCCTCAAATCCGACCTCGTCCGGGATCGGATAGACGTGGTATTCCGGCATGAGCATATACTCCGCGAAGCAGCCGTCCCACGCGTTTACGGTTCCGACCGAACGAATGTGCGGACACTCTGCGAAGTTACCCGATCGGCAAGCCGGGCATTTTCCGCAGCTCACCCCGTTATCCGCATAGACGCGGTCGCCCTTTTGAAATTTTTTTACGTTTTCGCCGACCGCTTCCACAACGCCCGACCACTCGTGTCCAAACCGCACCGGGTAACGGATCAGGCCGTCGCGGACAAAGCTGCTCTCTCCGCTGTATATCGAATAATCCGTTGCACAGATGCCTGCCCTCACAACCCGAATCAAAATCATGTTATCCGCGGGCTTTGGCTTTTCGACCTCCTGAAATTCCGCATGACCCGGTCTTATGACTGTTAACGCTTTCAAACAATTCCCTCCCGTTCGTTATTTTAAAACCATACCCTCTCCCATTCGCAGAATGCGATAGGGTAAATTTTTCTCTTTCATCGATGTTATAAAGGTATTCGGATCGCCCAGATGCTCGGCAAAGTTCCAGAAATGGCATGGCAGTGTGCATTTGGGTCTGCAAAGCTCAGCCGCCTTTGCCGCCTGTTCACCATCCATATTTCCAAAAGCGCCGTTAATGGGGAAAATCGCCGCATCCGCACCGAAAAGCTCCGGGTTTTCAAAATATTCCGATCGGTACGCCGTATCCCCGGCAAAATAAATTCTTTTAGTTCCGGCGGTTATCAAAAAGCCGACCGCGTCCGGCGCAAGGTCTCCGTGGTCGCAGGGCATTGCCTTGACCGAAAACCCCTCTTCCTCCACAGTCTCGCCGCACGCAATATAGTCAATGTTACCCCGGATGCCCAGCCGCTTGCACTCTGCCTCGGCATCGCACGCCGCAATCATGTGCGTCTTTGGGCGAAACAACATTGGAACCGCGTCCACATCAAAATGGTCGTAGTGCGCGTGGCTTATCAGTAAAGCGTCAAACACGATCTCGTGCGGCTCTAACAAATACGGCATGATCCTTTGAAATCCAAAATACCGCTCGCAGCAATCCGAAAGGTACAAATCGATGCCAATCAACCGCCCGTCATCGGTTTTTAAGACAAAGCCGGCCTGCCCGACCCAGAAAATACCGACACCGCCCTTTGGCACGGACATTCTTGTGATATCATCTGCAAGACGCATAGCGTTTTCCTCCCTTCGATTTAAAAATCCCGCGCAAAGCCGCCGGCCGTCCATCCGCCGTCCACCGGCAGTACCACACCGGTAATATAAGAGGCGGCATCCGATGCCAAAAAGCTTACCGCGTCGGTAATTTCCTCCGGCGCCGCCTGACGGTTCATCGGAATATGGGATAAAAGCCGCTGCATCGCACTGTCCTCCGCCCACAGGCGGTTGGTGATTGCAATCCCGACCGTCCCCGGCGCTACCACGTTGACCCTGATTTTCTTTTCCGCCAGTTCCAGCGCCATGGCCTTGGATAACTGAATCACACCGGCCTTGGCTGCGGCAAAGGAGCATTGATTTCTGAGCGGCACAATGCCCACAATTGAGCTGATATTGACGATCGACGCCCCCTCCGGGTTCATCAGAGGAATGACCGCTTTGCTGCAGTGATAGACGCCCTTTAAATCAACCGCCTGGATTTTATCCCACCATTCGTCCGAAAAATTTTCGACCGTCTGCCGCTGCTCCGGTCCGACATTGATCCCGGCATTATTCACCAGAACGTCAATAACGCCAAAACGATCTTTAATTTTTTTCATTGCCTCTTCGACCGCCTCAAGATCGGTGACATCAAAGGCCATGCCGACTGCTGAAAGCTCCTGTTTTTGGAGCGCCTCTGCCTCTTCTGTCACGCGCTCGCTGTAATCGCACAAAACCACACTCGCGCCCTGCTTTGCAAAGCGCTCTGCCATGACGCTGCCAAGACCGCCGGCCGCGCCGGTGATGACTACCGTCTTATTCCGAAAATGAATTTCCATTTTCTCCTCTCCTCGCATCTTCACGTTTTTCGCTTCGGCGATCGGTCATTCCGCCCGATACCTACCCTCATTCTATATTACGTCCTTAAAATTTCCTATTCCAATTTCACCAAAAAATATGTGAATATCACCACCTTTCCCTTTTGGCACAAAAAAAAGGCCGGCAAAAAACGCCGGCCTTTCTTATGCTTTCTGCTTTTATTTGGGCATCTTTTCGATGTATCGGTCATACGCCTTCTGGTTGATTTTCATCAGTTCGCCGATCCCCATATTTTCCAGCGACTGCTTGTAGCTTTCCCAATCCTTATCCACGTCCTCTGCCCCGGTAATCCATTTTGCCTTCTTCTCGTCAACCAGTTTAAAGATATCGGTAGTAAGCTCACTGATCCGATTGGCCTCTTCAACACTGTAATAAGGCCGCGGCCAGGGTTCCTGATCGATAAAGTCCTTGTAAAGCTCAAACTGCGCGCCTTGCCGCCTCCAAAGCTCGCTCATCTCAATCTTGGTGCCGATATCCTCTGCACGGATGCACGCCACCCAGGAGAGCATTCTGTTCTCCGCCTGGAAGCCTGCCTGCGTTTTTCCTGCCGGCGGGTCTATCCAGCGAAAGGTTCCGTCATCGTTTTTCTTGATGGTGGTATCGAGTTCGCCGTACATATTCTGCAGGGAATTTTCCAGCGTAAACATCTTATCAACCCACTGCATCACCGCCTTGGGATTTTGGCACTTGTTGGTGATACTGAACACATTGCGGTTACCGATAATTCCCGGATGAATGTGCCATACCGGCTTTACGCCCTCTTCGGCTACCAGCGGCTCGATGGCAATATACTCATCCTTATTCTTCATAGGACAGGTCTGCGACCAGATCACGCCGATTTTAGAAGTGTCCGCCTGCATCTTGGAATTAAAGGTCTCATTGTTATGCGTAAAGCACTCCATATCCAAAAGCCCTTCGGAATACAGGGTGTTGTAATACTTGATCATCTTCTTCCATTCTTCCATCATCGGCGCAAAGATCACCTTTCCGCCCTTTACCGTACAATAGCTGTCAAACGCACCGGATTTTGCGGCAACCCCCCAGCAGGAAAGCAGCGCCTCCGGATACTGATATCCGCTCTTTTCCAAAAAACTCATACCGATCTCATCCGCCTGGCCGTTTCCGTTCGGGTCACCGGTCTTAAACGCGCGCAGCACCTTAAGCAAATCGTCCATGGTCTTTGGAACATCCAGGTTCAGCTTATCCAGCCAGGTCTTGTTGATAAAAATGGTGTTTTCCAGATATTGCGGCTCGTACTCTACAAACTGCGGCAGAGAATACATATGCCCGTCCGGCAGATAGTTTGCCGCCTTGCTCTTGGGATAGTCCTCAAAAAACTTGTAGATATTGGGGGTATCCGTCTCATTGATATACTCGTCCAAGGGAAGAAGAATCCCGTTTGCCGCGTATTTTGAAACGTCCGAGGTCTGCAAAAAATTGCCCATAATGACCTCCGGATAGTCGCCGGAGGCAAACCGCAGCTTTAATGCGTCGGCACCGTCGCCTGCGCTCAGCAGATCGTAGGTGATCGTGACATCGGTCAGAGAATTTAACCGATCATAAAAATGCTGCAGGTTCTCCTTGTTTTCCACGTTGGTCGGTTCCCCGAAGGTCACGCTGAATCCGCCGTCCGAGGACGCCTCCTTTTTTGCTCCGCAGCCCGTCAGCGTTACCGCTAACAGCGACAACGCCATGGTGAGCGCCAAGCCCTTTTGAAACCATTTTTTCATGTCTTACAACTCCTTTTTATATAAATTTTATTTTTATACTGCGATTAGCCTTTCACGGAACCGACCATAACGCCTTTTACAAAGTATTTTTGTACAAACGGATACATCAAAAATACCGGGATCGACGCTACGATAATCACGGCGTAGCGCACAGTCTGCGACGCCTTCATCTTCTCGGAAATCGCCGCGGAATCCATGGCATCCTGAATGCTGTCCACACTGAGCGACGCCGTCAGGTTACGCAGAATCAGCTGCAGCGGATATTTGTCGGTGTCTCTGATATAGTACAGTGCGCTGAGGTACGAATTCCAGTGTACCAGCGCGTGGTACAGTACCATGACGGCAATAATCGATTTTGACAGAGGCAGCACCACCTTGAAAAAGAAGGAAGTATAGCTGCCGCCGTCAATCTTGGTTGCCTCAAACAGTTCATCCGAGATGTTGCTCATAAAGAAGGATCGGCATACAATCATATTATACACGTTCAGCGCCCCCGGAAGTACCAGTGCCCAAACGGTGTTAATCATGCCCAGGTTTTTAATCAGCAAGTACCCCGGCACCAGACCGCCCGAAAAATACATGGTAACCACAAAGAACGCGTTGATCCATCCTCTGCCCACCAGTTCTTTTCTGGACAGCGAAAACGCTGTCGGAATACACACCAAAAGGTTGATGCAGGTACCCAGAACCGTGTAAAAAATGGAGTTTAAATATCCCGTGGTGATCTCGGAATACTCAAATATTTTTTGGTATCCGCTGATGTTTAAGCCCTTGGGCCAAAACAGCGTCTGTCCCAGATTGACATAGGTCGGGTCGCTGACGGACGCAACAATGATGAAGTAAATCGGATAAACAATCAAAAGTGTGACGATTGCAAGCAAGATGCCGTTTACAATACCAAACACTCTGTCTCCGCTTGATAACTTTACACTATTTGTTTTTCTCGCCATATCTCTTCCCCCCTAGAACAACGAATTGCCGTTGATCTTCTTTGCAACGCCGTTTACCAGCAGCAAGCAGATCACGTTTACCGTTGTGTTGAATAATTCTACCGCCGTGGAGAAGCCGAACTGGCCTTCCAATAATCCGACCTTATACACATAGGTACTTAAAATTTCCGACGCATTCATATTCAGCGAGGTCTGCAAAAGCAGCATCTTATCCGCGCCGATGGCAAACATTTGACCCCAGCTTAAAATCAGCATAATCACGATGGTATCAGAAAGCGCCGGAAGTTCAATATGCCAGATGACACGCCAGCGGTTGGCACCATCAATTTTTGCCGCCTCCAGCTGCTCCTGATCGATGCCTGCCAGAGCCGCAATATAGATAATTGCGCCGTAGCCGAGACCGGACCAGATCCCGGTCACCACATAAATCGGCAAAACGTACTTATCATGACCGAAAAACAGAATCTGCTCACCGCCCAGCTTTTGTATCAGAATGTTGATCACCCCGGTATTTGGCGCCAGGAATACGTTTGCCACGCTGATGACAATGACAACTGAGAACAGATATGGCATATAGGAAATATTCTGCACCAGTTTTTTTACTTTCTCGTTATGCACCTCATTTAGCATCAGCGCAAAGATGATGGAGAGCGGAAATGTCAAAACACTGGTTGCAATCGCCGTTTTAAAAGTGTTCCATATCATGATGCTGCTGTTCGGCGATGAGAAGAACCGTATAAAATGCTTAAAGCCGACCCATGAAGATTCCGCAATGGTCTTACCGGGGATCAGATCCTTAAACGCAATCTGAATCCCATACATGGGCGCATATTTAAAGATGGCTACAATCACAATGGCGGGAAGCAGGAAAAGATATAGCTCCCAACATTCCATCATGCGCCGGAGTATCGGCTTTTTCTTCGGTATCGCCGGTGACTTACTTTTGATGTTTTCCATTTTCATTTTGCCTCTCTTTCCGACTCATCCATGCATCACTGCAAAAACGACTGCTAATCTATGTATGGGATAAGTCCATCATTCTTAAAACTCCTCTGCAAACATGGAAATCGCCGTATTCATACACTGCTTTTGCGCATCATTCCAGTCAGACTGTCCGATGATTTGGGTATCGCCCCTCCGGCTCAGCGTCAGGCCAAACCGTTTTGCAAAGGTCTCCGTTTTTATATACTTTCTGCCGTCTTTCTCTAAAATATCGCCAAGGACAATCGCCGAAGCGCCGCATCTCAGCGTCACGCTGCCGTCTGCATTTTCCTCTGCGGCCGCACCAATAAAGGCTGCTGCGCAGTTCACCTCGACGCCGTCCTTTATCGCTGCATTTTCAATGCGGTAATCGTTTAAAACCACACATCCGTCCTTGTCGCTGACCAGCATACTTGTCTGCCGCTCTTTTTTGGTCAGCAGCGAGGTAATCTCAATTTGCTCGTTGCTTGCCATATGCAGCTGCTCAAAATCCTTGGTGCCTTTCAGCTTTTTCTTGTCGATCACGACGGTACGGCCCCACGACTGCGAATCGGTTGACATATCGTTGCTTGAAAACGCGTCCATAAAGATATAATCCTTCGTCACGCCGACATTTAAATTCATCATAACAAGACCGCTGCCGTTATTTTCGTGTACCGTACCAAGATACTCCCAGGTTTCGCCGCCGTCATAGCTTCTGGCAAGCGCCCACCGGGTTCTCGGCCACTGATCGATCCCGTGAAGATTGGCGTTATCATAACCCCACGCCGCATACAGGGTTTTCATGTCATAGGGATCCAGCTCGATGTTGTAGCAGTTCAGCGCACTGAGAAATGGCGTTTGATAGATATGCTCCATATCCCATGTCTTTCCATAGTCATAGGAGTTCATATAGTGCACAAATCCCATATTGTTTCTGAAGTATGCGCGGACAACACCGCTTTCGGTCTCCAGGCAGACAACCTCCTGAATGCAATAGCCAAGTTTTTTGGCATCTAAGTCGTTTTCACTCCGCGTCCAGGTCTTTCCCTTGTCGTCCGTGTACCATATAGAGGTGTAGCCATAGTCCTCGTTATTATTATCGCAGCAGGCATAGTAAACGCGCCCCGATCTTCCCTGTGTAATACGGTTGTTCATGGTAATGCGTCCCGCCACGCCGTTGCCGTCCACAAAGCTCCGTCTCTCCCAGGTATCGCCGTTGTCTTTGGAATAGTAGGTGATATAATCGTAGGTCGGTACGCCGTCCTCGTTCTGTCCGACCTTCTCACGGTAAACCGAGATACACTCGCCGGTGCGCCGATATCCGCCGCTGCCGTCCGATTCCATTAGCTGAACAATGTTAAAGCTATATCCTTCCTTTGGTGTGGTGTTGACATTCCACGTCTTTCCGCCGTCACTGGTGGTCATGGATTTTTTGTTTTCTCCGACGACAACAACCTCATCGCCTTTATCAATCAGATCATGGCTTGCGCTGAAATACGTGCTATCCATTACGGTTTCGGTCTCAGAAAGCACCGGTCTGGAATCCGCGCGGTAGGAAAGACTTTCGACGTAGGCCACCGCGTCATCGGCGATAAATCCGATCTTGCCGCGGCGATCTGCCCCTTTGACCTGGACAATCTTTGGTTCGCCGTTTACCAAAAGCGCGATCTCTCTTCCGGCAGGAAGCATCCGTATACGAAGCTCCATATGTACTTTTTCGCCGACCGGGAAATCGCCCGGTATCCGAATGCAGCCCGGCTCGTATACCGTGCCCTCATTCATGTAGACGACCTCATAATTCCCGGTTTTAAAGTTATATCCGATCTTTGAGTACATCTTGGTTGTCGAATGGTTGGTTAAAAAGTAGAATCCGCCGTTGCCCTCGTTGACCGTCACATCGGCGGACAAGGTTGCATCACCCACATAGGCGCTGATTTCTGCCATGGCGTCTGTCTTATCCAGTGCGTTCAGCAGCATGGTCCCCTTGCTCGGATCCACATAGGCGCTCATACCGTTTTGCAGCTGAAAATAACTCATCGAGTCAAACTCTGCCGTCTTTTTAAAATCGTCCCGGTAAAGATATACGTCCGTGTTATCCGATACGGCAAGATACGAAAGTCCGTCACCGCCCGTCACGTTAACCGCAACGGTATTTCCACCGGAAGAGTGCATATTTCTAAAAGACGCCAGCCAACGGCCGTTTCCGTATAGCCTTGACATACCGGCCGTCGTCTCAACGCGGTAATACACGTTGTCCGTCTCCAAAGCGCTTGCCAGTTCCTTGCAAAACGGCTCACTGGAGTCAAATTTGGTCGTCCAGGCATAAAACTTGCCGTCCTTTAGCTCCAGATCGGTACGATAATACCCGTCATTGACAACGATACGTGCCGCGTCGCTCCGATCTGCCACAAAGTCCAGATTGTGGATATAGGAAAGCCCGGACGTATGATAGACTGTCTCTTTGTCCGTCACATTTCGCTTTACAAAGTAATTGCCGCGCTCCTGCGGAAGAAAGACCGCCTTATCCGTAAAGGTCAGTCCGTTTTCTTCAAAGCGCTGTCCCACCTCATTGGTCTGCGGCATTATCATCGAAAATGCCAGCTGCCCGTTGCGGTAAACATCGGCGGTCGGCCCCTCGGTGATAATCTCAAACCGCCCTGTACCGGGTGAAAAGCGTTCTTCGCCGCGATCGGTCAGATATGTTACCGCATCCTTGGTGTGATTCAGATACAAACGATGATTGCCGTTTTTTAATTCATAGCTTCCGCTGCCGCCATCGCCCTCTACGGTATAGGCAACCTCCGTTGAATAATTCACCGAGCACGTTTCATCGTCCAGCGGCGGGAACACCTTTTCGGTCAGCTCGCTGACAACCAGTCCGTTCTTATCGCGGCAAAGTGCGGACAAGGTGGCCGCCTCTGCCGGCAGGACGCCCAGCGGCATCGTGTACGGATTTTCGTAGGATGTACCGATTAGATTACCGTTTAACCGATACTCGACCGAGGATACCGCATGGTGTTTATCATAGAAAGCCACGGCAGCTATAGCCGTTTTGTCATCGCCGTAGCTGATCTTCAGACTTCCCTCGACCGCCGGAACCACGGTAAAGTCTACCTCCGGGCTTTTCTGATCCTCATAGCACGCGGTCATGATATAGGAGCCGGGGGCAATCCCACTGAGTTCCGCTTTGTAATCCGGCGCCTTGCCGGTTGCCACGGTCTGCCCGTTGATTTTATAATCCACATAGGGGATATCGCTGTCGCCGCTCACCTTTGCCTGAAGGTCAATCGTTCTCCCCGACAGATATTCCGCTCCCTCAAAAGGAGTCGCAATCTCCAGGTTATTATCCCATGTTTCAAAGTTAAACTCATCAATAATGAGCTCGCTGTATTCTGCCTCAATCGGCTGACAGTAGATATAAACGTGGTAATCGGTGCGATCATTCGGAGCCGCTTCGTTATCACTTACCAGCACGCCGTCCACATAAAAGCGAACATTTCGTCCGTAGTTGTAGCCCTCGATGGTGTACTCATGCCACTTTCCGTCCACGATCGAATCAAAATTCTGCGAGGACACTGACCCCTGCCCGACGGTCAGATCCAGGCGATCCTTTTTAATCAGCATATAGGTTTTATAACCCGGCCAGAAAAGCTGCAGTCCGCAGTTTGCGCCAAGTGTGGTTGTTTTTGCCTTGATGGTGAGACGGAACTCATCCTTAAAGCCCAGCATGGTCTTGGTGCGCTCAATTGCGCCGCTTTTTGCCAGGGCGCCCATGGTGCCGTTTTCGATCTTCCACGAATCGCGCAGCTGCCATCTTTTATAATCCTTATTGGGGTCTTCAAAATCCTCATAAAGATTTCCCGGCGGAATGTTACCCTGGGCATCGATGGCGTCATCGTTATAGGTGGTGTCAATGCCGCTTTTAACATCGCTCTGCACACTGTTGATCGCAAAATCATGAATCTCAATATTTAAGGGATTGTTGGCGTTCCCGATTCCCCAAAACTCAATCCAATTCTTTGCGCTGTACACCTCTGCGTCAAACTCCTGAATATAGTATCCGTCAATCAGCACAGTAAACCGCTTTTGATTGCCAAGAATCCGGTATTCGTGCACATCCGTCCCGATGGGATAGCTGATGGTTGCAAGAATCGTACCGTTGCTGCTGCTTACCTTAAAGCCGCTTGACCCCGGAACCATCATCGCGCGGTACTGACCCGTACAAATCTGGATGTTGTTGCTGCCGCTGAGACTGTTAATCTTCATGGTAAAGCTGACGTCAAATCTTCCGCCGCTGACCTGCCAGTTTTTCACTGCCTTAATCTCGCCGGATGCGCTGTTTAAAAGAATCTTTCCATCCTTGACGGCGGCGCCGTTTCCGGTCATTGTCCATCCATCCGTCCAGCTTGCCGCCGATACCGAAACCGTAAACGCAGGCACTATCGTCATCAGCATACACCATGTTAAAACAAGTGCGGTTAGTTTCTTCACGTTCGTATCCCCTTTCTTATTTCACGATCAATACAAATTGCAGATAACCGTCCTTCGCATAAAGCACAACACGATCCGTTGTCGCCGGATTCATCTCCCAGGTCACAAGATCGTTGATATCGCTCTGCTTCACCTTAGGTTCCGACTTTTCACTGTCATATACGAATACCGACGCACTGCCAAGCTTAAAGTTAAAGAAGTTGATGCGTTCCGCACAGCTTTCCGTTCTTTCATTGATGGACGTCGTAAATCCTAAAATACCGTTGTTCACATACAGTCCGGTTCCGAACGCCATATAGGTTCTGTCGTCCTGAACCCCTTGGGCATTCGGGTTTCCGGCATTAAAGCTCCGGCTGGACGGGGTTACGCCGATATGATAAAAGCGCTGCACAAGATTCACGGTAGAACCGGTCTTGTTGGAGCCGACCCGAATCACATCGCCGATTGCCAAGTCAGCCGGAATCGCGTCTGCACCTGCGTACGGATCTAACGTATGGGTTCTCGTGGTGCCGCCGCCGGCAATGGTGTATACCTTTTTGGTCTGCTCACCCTCGTCATTTAAAACCGTATCAATCCCGGTGATTACCTCTGCCCAGCGGTTTTTGTCAACCTCCTCCGGCGTTTCCGGCTTGGTATAATACGCAACAATATAATCAACGGTCGCGTATTCATCGTCAAAGTTATAGGCGTCCACCTTATAGCCGAGTTCTTCCAGGCCGGCATGATACCAGTCCGCCTCGTCACGGGCGTTTTCGGGAACCATCCAGACCGTTCCGAGCGCTGTCGCACCCGATGTAAACGCAAAATTGTTGCCGTCAAACCACGCCGCATTTCTTGCATTATAGGTCAGACTGTTGGTCTCGTTGAATGTATGCTTTTGAAGAGAATCTTCTGTCTCGTCCGCTGCGTTGTAAGCTGCCGTGTCAAGATGCGTCAGATAACCGTCATTGTTTAAACGATAACGCACCAGCTGCGCGTAAGGGTAAGCGGAATCCGGCTTTGCTGACTGTGCCGCGGTCGCCGCCAGGCTTGTCAAAACAGTGTTCGTGTCATTGTCGGTACAGGTCTTGCCGTCCACAATGATTTTCTTGGTTCCTTTCAGTTCCAAAAGCGCGCGGTTGGTATCAACCAGCTGAACCTCTAAAACACCGGCAAAGGATTTATTCTCCCTGCGCGCGTTCACCAGATATCCGACCTTATCCATATCGTTTTCGGGATGAAGAATCACGCCGCAAATTCCGTTATAAAGATATACCGTAACGTTTTCACCGGGTCTGATCGCATTGCTTGTATCGGTCACGGTCGCGTCATTGGTCGCATAGGTCACACCGGCTACCTTGATAAAATCTTCGCCGATGCTCTCCACCGCGCCGTAGCTGCCACTCTCCAGCAAATAAACAGTTATGAATTTGGTGCCCGATTGATTTTTGCTCTCCTTCACTGCAACCGCCGTCCCGGATGTCACCGAGCTTGGCAGCGCCTTATACTCGCCGCGGCGAAAGACCATTTCGGTATCTTCACGCCCGTCACCGATGGTAACATCCTCCGGGTAGCGGAGAAAAACAATGTTGTTTTCGGTGTCAACCGTTTTAATTACGCCAAAGGTAACGGCGTCAATCATGATCACTTCATAAATATGATCGTCATTGTTGTCAATCAGGGTCACCGTACCGGCGCCGGGCCTTAAATCCTCCTCGGAGTAATCGGGGTACGCGATGCCGTTATAAATCACGTCGGCGGTCTCCGACACCTTGACGGTGCGTTCCTTATCCTTGCTCCAGTAACGCAGCGTGCCGCCCGTCTTTCCGATCACATCGTCACCGGAAATCATAACGATATCGTTTTTTCTGTCGTCCGATACGATATAGCGGATATTGCGATCCGGATCTCCGCCGTCCCGGCCGGTATAAAAGATGACCGACTGACCGAGGAGCGCATCGCCGTTTTCACAATCGTACACGATACCTCCGATTACAACTTTTCCCTCGGTGATGCTGTCGTCGGAGCGAATCAGCGTGGTACCGAGGCACCCCTCTACTATGCCCCTTTGCGGAACCAGGCCGTGATACCGTTCAATGGCGTAATAGCCATCCTTTAACTGATACGCAGTCTCCTCGCCAAAGCGAATCGGCTCGAACATCTCAGTATGCAAAACATCGTATGCGACCTTCAAAAGTTCGCCGCAGTTCACACCATCGCCGAGGTTTACGCCGTCCGTAAATCCCGCCCGCTGCGCTACCTTGCGGTACGTGTCAAAGTATCCGACCTCCTTATAGCCAAGGATGACCGCAAACACCTTGCACACCTCATCCTCTGTGGCAGTATCGTCCGGGCGGTAGTACCCATCGCCGTCTCCGGCAATCACGCCAAGCTGCAAGAGCGCATCAATATCGCCAAAATAGGGGTTCTCCTTGGTCACATCGTAAAACCGAACCTCTGCCGCCGGGTCTTTCTCTGCGCCGGCAACTCTTGCCGCAACGTATGCCAGTTCTCCGCGGGTGACTTCCTGATTGTAATCGACGCTTTTGTCAATAACCTTAATATGCCGCAGCAGTCCCTCTTCGGCGCTGCGAAGCGGCTGCGCCGAAACAGCGGCGCCGGAACCGGCTATGGGGAAAATGGTAAACGTCAAAGCCGCTGCCACAACCAAAGAACCTGCTTTTTTCATAAACTTCTTCATGGTAACCATCTCCTTCCATCACGCCCCTTTGGCGGCTTTGTGCAGATATTGGTAAACTCTGTAAACCGCCACGGCCGCCTCTGCACGGGTCGCCGATGCCATCGGTGCAAAATTCTGATTGCCGATGCCCTGCATCAGGCTTGCCTCGCACAGTCGGTCAATGCTCTCTGCCGCATAATCCGGAATCTGTGAAAAATCGGCAAAGACAAATGCCGCTTTTTTCGGGGGCAGTTCCGCGCCGACCGCCGCAAGCGCCCTGCAAAGCATCACTGCCATGTCCGCCCTGGTAATACTCTCGCCAATACCGAAGCGTTCCTCGCTGATTCCCTTGACGATTCCGGCTCTGTACGCACTTGCCACATAGGGATAGTACCATGCGTTTATGTCCGTATCGACGAATTCCACGCCGTCGCCGACCGCAATTTCAAGACCGGCCGCATGCATCACAATCTTTAAAAACTCTTCCCGGCTCACCGCGCGGTTCGGTGCAAAGGCGCCATCGCCATCGCCGCTGACAAAGCCCATCTGACTCATGCGGTTGATGCTCTCCTCCGCCCAGGAAACGCCCTCTAAATCTGCAAATGTTTCCGCTCCGCTGCCGTCTTTTCCGTCCGGCGCTATCACGGGCGGAACCGTCTCGGTCTGCGGCTTATCGCTGATTGCCACACCGCCGCGATATCCGTTATTGCCGCCTCCGCCGCCAAAGGATCCGCCGCCGGAAGAACCGCCGCCAATGCTGCCGCCGCTGCCGCCTTGACCACCCTCCTGCTCCGCCTTTTTCTGGGCAGCAATCGCGCGCTCAAGTCTTGCTAAAATCTCTTCTGCATTATGATAGACGATGCCCGTCATACGGAGATAGAGCTCCTTGGTGTTTTGGATCCCCGAAACCTTCTCACCCGTAATGCCGAGGTAGTCTGCATAGGTTTTTGTCAAAATGGTTTCAATGACAGACCATCTTTTTTCTGCCGCTGCCGCGTTCATTTCTTCGATGAGTTTTCGGTCGGTCATTTCATCTGCGATGGCCTTTGCGGCAGCATTCTGAAAGACATACAAATCGTCCGTGCCGCTGCTGCCGACCCGGCTGACATAGCGCGCATAGGCCGCCTCTGCAAAAGCAGCATCCTCCATGGCCGCCTTTTCCGTTTCGCTGCCATACTTCTTGATGATCTCCGCAAACGCCGCGGCGCTGTCAATGGCTCCCTCTGTCAAAATTTCTGCGCCATAGAGATTCACGTTGACGCTCTCTTTTCGATTTCCATACTGTAAGTATAACACATATTCGCCGTTTGGCAAGGTAGGATCTACCGCGATCTTACTGTCTGCCATACCATAGTCATTGGTCTTGATCTGGCTGATCGCCTTGATTGCTCCGCTTTGGTCGGTCAGCGTTGCCGCTACCGTGTCCACGGCGCCTGCATAACCGCAAATCTTAACCTCATTATAATGCGGCGTCCCGGTGAGGCCGACTTCCTGATTCTTCTCCGGCGCACCGGCTGCGGTGTTTGGTACAGTATAACCGATCGCTTCTGTCAGCGGATATCCGACCTTTGCCGCATTCCATAGCATAACTGCCGTATCATTTTTAGAAAGATCAAGACTGCCCAGATCAAAATCCGTATCAATCGATGTTTCCTTATAGCCCGGCACAGTCTTTTTGACTTCCTCTACCGAGGTGGTGTAGCCATGCTCTTTATCATACGTGGCCAGGATCACCGATAGCTGCTTATCCGCACTGTTCGGAACGCCCTGCAAAACGGAACCCTTGGCGCTGACCTGTGCGGTACCCAGTCCCTCTGCGTCAAAGTCAAGCAGCGTGCCGCTGTATACCCTGATTTCGTCCACATCCCAGGAGGTTTCGGTGTTATTGCTGTTCATCTCAATTTTATTCGATCCCCAGGCAGTCAGCGTCTGATTTTCAAACACAGTCTGCCAGGTATTTGCCCCGACCTTGCACTGGTACAGGCTTGCGGTCAGGTTATTTTTTACATAATAGACATAGTCATAGTAAACGCCCATCTCACGCGGCACGTTAAAAACATCTTTGCCGTTCACCTTGACGCTGCTCTGGTTGATGTGTATCATCGAACGGGTTCCGCCAAAACCGATGTTCGCCTGCCAGAAGGTGGCGTTCAGTTTCATCCGCATGGTCATAACCCATTCGCCGCTTAAGCCGTAGTCTCCCAACTCAAAAGTGACTCTTGCAAAATTTGTCGTACCGTTGTCTCTGTGATCGGCGCCGGGTCTGATATTTGCTGTTCCGTCCGTAATCTGCGCGTCCTCCAGCTTTGCCTTGGAATTTTGCGGATCGGAAAAGTCGTCATAGAGCCAAACCTGTCCGCCACCGGTAATGATATCGGCATCTTCTATATTCGGATCGTCCGGATCCGGCTTTTCCGGATCATTGACGCTGTATACCCGAACAAAGTCAACCGCTACGGAAGAATCCCCGTTTGCCAGGATGCGCAGTTTGGTTTCCTTCCATTGATGCTTTCCTTCCGTGATGCCGATATACGTGTATTCATCATCGCCGTCCGCCTTGCGCCAAAACTCGTAGCCGGCTTCCTTGTTGATAATCAGATAGTCATAGGTCACGTTCGGTTCGGTCACAATCCCCTGCCAGATAGAATATCCGCCGCCGACAGTCACATAGCTTTCCGGGTCGTCCTCCATCAAGGCACGGGTATAGCGGATACTGCCCGGCTCCGGATGAAAACGCATCCGGGTATTGTTGGCATTCAGTTCAAAAATCGGGAAAGAAGCGCCCGTACTGGTTTTTGTAAAACGAAAATGTGCAATATCACCCACATCGTAGGTAAAGGTTGGGTTGGTGTAATCCGCACCGCCGGAAAGGTTCAACATTCCGTTCGCGACCGAATGCGTGCCGCCTGACACAGAGCCTTTTCCCATATCGTCCGCAAACTCCAGCGCATGCTTGGTCTTTCGCGCTCCGATCAGTTCTGCCTCGGTTTTTGTTTCCGGATCATCGCCCGGATCCGGCGTATCACCGCCGCCTGCCGTATAAATTTTGATATAATCGACATCGCAAACAGAATTTACGCCGGTTTGCGCGCCGCTGAACCCAATCCGCACCTCGGGCGCATAATTGTCTTTCCAAAGCTTAAAGCCGGTCAGCATCACATAATCGCCGGTGCAGCCAATCTGCGCCCAAACAGTAAGATCATGCGCCGCATCATACTTCACCGCAAGCTCATGCCAGGTGTTGGAGACAAGGTGTCCGTTTTCCGGAAGATCCAATCCCTCCCAGATTTTTGTACCGTTCTTATCGTGCAGGACAAAAAACTGCTGCTTGCCGTCATCGGTCAGCCGCAGCGCAAACCGCGCCCGGTACCCGCCCTGCACACCGCCGTCAAAAATAATCATGTCATTCCATGATGCGTTTTGGGTATGGTGCGCATAGCGGAACTTGATTTTCGTCAGCGACCCCTCTGTACGGGCAAGCGCTGCGCCGACATCGGATTTCAGTCCCACAGTCTCAAGACCTGCTGCGGTCTGGTGCAGATAACTTATCGCGCCGTCCTGTAAAATCTCTGCCCGATCCGCATAGGCGCTCATGTCGTAATCCGCATCAAAGTTTGCCTCTGCGACAGGATCGCTGCTAAGTCCTGCCATCAGCTCCGCCTCTGTCATGGTGTCGCCGACTGCGGCCGCCGAAACGGAAACAGGAAAAACACACAAAGATGAGAGAATCATCATGCCTGAGAGGAGCCCTGCCAGAATTTTATTTTTCTTCATCACACTTCACTCCTTGTTGTTATGAAATTAAACCCATAAGGTGAATTTTCTCACCGCCTCAGCGCGAAAAGGCTCGCACGGCTTTACCGAATCCGGCTAAAACTTTTTTTCAGAAAGCCCCCTTTTTAAAAAGGGAGCTTTTCTGCGCAGGCAAAAGCCTGTCAGGATATTCCTTCATGGGTTTTGCCGCTTACGGCTATTTTACAGAGAAAGCGCCGTCACAGCCGACAACCGGCTTGATATTTTCAAAGCCGTCCCACAGGAATACCTTAACCTTTGCGGCATTTTTACCGGTCGGCACAGTATAGATTTCTGTGGTGTCGCTTGCCGATGCGGCAATGGGCTTTAAGCTCACGTCTACCAGACCATCCTCTGCGTCATAAGCGGCAAAGATTAGCTTTTGCTCCGCTGCCGCCGGTGCAACGATGGCGCGAATTTCGTTTGCAAACAGGGTCTGATTTGCAGTCGGCGTCCAGGACACTGCGGCGCCGTCGGTCAATACCAGCGGCGAATCGGCCGGCCCATAAATCTTCACATAATCCACCTCGCCGGAAACGTCCGCGCTGCCGCCATATTTTTCTACGTTAAAATGCGGATCGCCGCCGGTGTAGCCGCGTTTTGGAATGTTTTGACCCACAAGCGTCCAGGCGTCATCGTCTGCCTTTTGGATATAGATGTCATAGGTCTGCCCATCCGCACTGCGAACAATTCGTAGCGTCTGCCATTGGTTTGCCTCATTGGCAAAGACGTCTGCGTCAACCCACTCCGTCCCGTTATGATACTTCGACTTATTCCGACCGTTTCTTGCTCTCCAGCTTAACTGGTTATCCTCATTAAAGAAGCTGAACCCCAGATCATCGCTTGTCTTATAGCGAACCTCGGCATAACCGCCCGCCGGAATGCTCGCATTTTTCACATTGTAAATGGCAAAATTGTTCTCATAGTTTGGCTCCTCCTGTCCTTCTTCTAGCGCCGCCTTATAATCGAGCTTTAAGGTTCCGTCTGCTGTGATGGATCTGCGAGCCTGAGAATTTACGTCCTCTTTCACATATTTGTTAGTAAGACCGTCTCCGCCGGCCTCAAATTCTTCATCAAAGAGCAATCTCTGTGCAGCCGCTGGTTTTGCCTGTGCGTCTGTCATGCCGATTCCGCTTTTGTATACCTTGTAGTAGTCAATGTAGACATCATTGCCGTTCGGCACAGCCGTGTATCCCTCATTGATAAAGCGGATTCCGTTGGCGCCGCCCGAACGCAGCGAGGCTGTTTCCGCTTTTATGCCGCTATACTTCGCTTCACCGTCTGTCCTCCAGCGAAGTCCCAGGCTGTTCTCTCCCTCTCTGGTAATCAGATAAGTCACCCATTTGTCGGAAAAATCTGCAATGTTATAATTGACAAAGGAACCATCCTGCCAAAATTCCAGGTTTCCGGTGTAGCCGATCTTCATAAAGGCACGGGTATCTGTTTTTGCACCGAGTTCTACGGTCATCACGCTGCCCAGTTTCCACTTTGCGCGGATTTCCATCGCATCGCCCACATTGGCAAGCGGCGAAAAACCGTTGCGCGTCCACTGCGATGCATTCTGGTTATTCTTAATTTGCATGTTGCCGTCGGTATCCAATACCGCGTAGTCCGGCGTAAACCCAAAGCTGCCGTCAATGTCGGCACCCTGATAGCTCTTACCGTTATAACCTTCTTCAAAGTCCACGTATTCGGCCAAGGCATGGTTCTGCCCAATGCTGCTCAGCACTTCTTCCAGCGTCTCTCTTTTCTCCACCTCACGATAGATGCGGAAGAATTCCACGTTTAGGCTCGCACCGTTTTGTGTACCGATTAAAATTTTTCCGCCTTCACTTGATTCAATTAAGCTTTCTGTCGTTTTCAGATACTCCCATGTGCCGGAGGTATTGTTTTTAATCCAAAACTCCAGATTATTACTCTCGGTATTCAATGCAATAAGTTCAATCGCAGGGTTTCCCTTCGCCATGGCGGTAGATTTGGTATATATCCATTGACCCTCGTTTGTTATAAAATTGGATCTGTCAAATCGGAACCGCCGCTGATATCCGCTGCCCCAAACGTCAAAATAAATCAACGCACTGTCGCTTTCGCTTGTTTCTCTAAACTTCAGATACATCGCCGACTTGCCAGAAAACGTAATATTATTATCACTGATCGTCCATTTTGCATTATTGGCATCCGTAGTATATTTTGCGTCCGCACGGAGCGTTAAACCGTCCGCCGTGATGGCAGAGGTATTTTCGGTTGCGGAAGTAATGGTTCCGCCCTGTGCGTCCTGTGCCGTCTTAAACTCCTTTTGTATGGCCGGCTCCATGCCCTCTAACAGTTTTTCGGTTGTGACAGGTTCCGGGTTGTAAACCTTGACATAATCTACGTCCAGGATAGAATTGTCACCGGTTTTACTGCCGTTGTAATACATTTGCAGCACCTTTCCGGGGCCTCCGGCTCCGAGCTCATAGGACGCCAGTTTCACATAATCGCCGGTACAGTTTACCCTTGCCCAAATGGTAAGGTTGTGCGCCATGTCATACTGCAACGCCAACTCATGCCAGGTGTTTGGAGCAAGTTGGCCATTTTCGGGAAGGTCAATGGCAAACCAGCCGGATTTTGCGGCAACAAAAAATTGTTGCACCCCTTCTGTGGATTGCATCAGTGCAAACCGCGCCCGATAGCCGTCAGCCATCGCCCCATCAAAGATGATCATATCGTCGTTTTTTGCCTTTTCGGTATGGTGCGCGAAACGGAACTTGATTTTAGTGAGTGATCCTACCGGACGAGAGATACTTGTTCCGTCGGTGTTCTTAACCTCAAACGCTCCCTGTGCGATCTGGTGCAGATAAGTTGTTCCATCTGCATCCGTCTGCAAATCCTCTTTGTTAGGATCACTAATACCGGTATAGCCCGCGTCAAAGTCGATTAAAACCGCAGGGTCTGCCATCACACCGTCCATCAACTGTGCCTCGGTCGCAGTATCACCGACTTCTGCCGCCGATGCCGTCACGGGGAGCACGCACAGGGATGAGAGAATCATCATGAAAGAGAGCAGTCCTGCAATCCATTTTGTTTTTTTCATCATACTTCACTCCTTATTATAATTTTTACTATCGCCACTGACATCACCCAAACACGGGCGCTGATCTGTTTTAAGGAGGTGGCAGCTCCATTTTTTTCGTATTCTGCCCGTCATGGTGTTCGTGTTCTTTCCTTTTACTTTGCCGCACGGACGGTCAGGCTTTGCACCGCATGATCTTCACACGGCGCCATAGCGCCAAAACCGTTCCATAAGAACACCTTGATTTTCTCAATACCGTCGGCCGAGCCGTCAAACAGGTAGGTTTGATTTTCACTGATAAGCCGCGCCTTTTGAATCTGTGCCGCATCGTACATATGCAGCTGCTCAAAATCCATGGTCGGTTTCAGGACTGTGAATATTTTTGGGTTTTTAAATTATTCGTTTTCGCTGATGAAGTTTGCAATGTCATCAAAGTACTGATTTAGCGCTCCAACATCGGAACCTAAATTTAGGTACCGATAGCCCATGGCTTGTAGTTTCTTGGCATTTTCTCTGGGGCCAACGGTAACGGTGCCGGCAAATTTGCCATACTTTTTCGCTGCGTCTGCAACTTTTTGGTAGCCAGCCAGTACATCGGGATGGTCAAACTCTCCGGAGTGACCGATAGCGTGAGAATAGTCGCCGGGGCCAAAGAAAAGAATGTCGTAACCGGGAACCTTTGCAATTTCTTCGATTTGGTCCATAGCTTCCGGATCTTCAATCTGCAGAACAATAAACCGCTGGTCATTAGCCTGACGGTTATACTCTGCCTGCGGAAGTCTGCCGTATACTGCATCAGCATTACCGCCGTCTACCGATCTGCGACCGATAGGATAGAAGCGGGTCATGTTGACAACCTGTTTTGCATCCTCAGCGGACATAACGTGAGGCACCATGATGCCGGCGGCATCCAGTTCCAGAGGACGAATGTAATCGCTATAGGAACCACGGGGTAACCGACAGAGAATATCGGTGTTATTAATTTTACCGGCCATAATCTGTGCTTCGGTTATGGCATAGTCATTGGCAGTATGTTCCATATCCACCCAGATACAGGGGATGTCGAAAAGAGCCGCCATTTCAACAATACGGGGGTCGGCGCTGTTTAACTTAACGGAGAAGACCGTTTTACCGGCCCGGAGAAGTTCTAACGCCTTGCTTTTACGCATTTCCATTGGTGATTCGCTCCGATCTAAAATTAGTGATTTTTTATAGCATGCCTTTGCCAAAACGGCAAGTATTTTCAAGGAAATATTTAAAAATTATTCTCTTTCCTGAACATCTACATCCATAGCCTGAAGTTTACTGGTCCGCCGGAGCAGTTCGTGCTCATCGGCTCTGGCCAGCCATTTCAAATGGTCGGATACAGGAAGAAGGTCATAAACTTCTGCTTTGGCGGCCATAAAGCCTTCTGCATAAGGAAGCCGTACACGGATACCAAAGTTGCCATTCCATTGTTCGGCGGTTTTTTTGGCGTATCCCGGTGTATCATATTTCTGGCTTCGCATGGTGGCGATGGCCTTCACCTTTAAATCAATCACATCGGTAACATCAACAAGATGGGTGATACGAGCCGTTCTTCCTTGGGCAATGGCATCATAAGCACATAAATCAGTGGGGCAGAGCATATAAAAAAGCTGTGCCGTTCTGGAGGCCGGGTATTTGTCTTCAAAGTTAACACCCGATGCCGCCTCAATAGCAAAATGGGTAATTTGGCCGGTAACGGCGTGATGATCGCTGATGCCGCCATTCTGATAGGGCCAGTGGGTGATAATGATGTCCGGGCGTACTTCCCGAATCATTTTTGCTAATTTAGAAATCATATCCGGTGTTACGGTGAGGATCTCATCGTCGTAGCTTAAAAAACGGATATCGGTAATACCAAATAATTTGCAGGCCTCCATGACCTCCCGGTGCTTTACCTTTTGACGCTCCTGGATGATTTTTTCAATTTCCTTCGTTGTAAACTGGTCAATGCGTTCCCGGAAAACGTCGGAAATAACCTCATCGTGAACGCGAAGCCCCTGGGTCATAGAAACACAAGTAACTTCATCGCCGTTTTTCAAATGCTTTAGCAGAGTGCCGCCGCAATGATCAAACATATCTGCAGGATGTCCTGCAACTACTAAAATTTTCATAATTTTTCCTCCTGAGAATTTTTACTATCGCCACTGACACCACCCAAACACGGGTACTGATCTGTTTTAAGGAGGCGGCAGCTCCATTTTTTTCGTATTCTGCCCGTCATGATGTTTGTGTTCTTCCCTTCTACTTTGCCGCACGGACGGTCAGGCTTTGCACCGCATGATCTTCACACGGCGCCATAGCGCCAAAACCGTTCCATAAGAACACCTTGATTTTCTCAATACCGTCGGCCAAGCCGTCAAACAGGTAGGTTTGATTTTCACTGCCCATCCAAAGCGCCGGATCTATGATTGTCGCGGTCTGCACCTTAACCAAAGCGCCGCTCATGTCATAGCCGGCAAAGACTAAAACGCCCTCTGCATTGCGGCCGATCACCGCCCGCAGTTCACCGGGGTAGCACAGCGGTACGCCTTGCTGCGGCGTTACCGACACATCCCGTCCGTCTGTCAGCGTCAAACTTTTGTCCGGTCCGTAAATCCAAAGCGTATCGATTTTGCTTGCCGCAGCCCCCACACCGTATCGCAGCAACAGCAGTGAGGTTGGCTCTTTGCCGCCGTTTCCGCGCGGCACTGCGCCGGTGATTGTTTTCAGCCACTTTTGGCCGCCGTCCTTTTTCATGTAAACATCGTAGGTCGCGCCGTCTGCGCTCCGCACGATGCGGCAGTTTTGGTATTGGTTGGGTTCAAAGGTATAACCGTCAAAATATTGCCAGCCGCCGTCGGCGTTTTGATCGGTACAGTTTGCACTGTTTGGCAGATTGGCAAACCCGATCTGAAACTCGGTGTCCGGCGCAAAAAGCTTTAGCTTAAGCGGCGCGTCTGTCAAAAACCGTAGCTCTGCATAGCCTCCGGCCGGAATTGCAAGATTGCTGACGCGGTACTGTCCCATATCCTGATCCACTTTGGCAGTCGTCAACTGCAAATTGCCATAGAGCACCGCGGCACGGTTCGCCTTCAAAATCTTGTCGCCGATGAGTGCAGCGGCATCCGTAAACTCCTGCTTATACAGCGGTATCGCATTTTCTGTCTTGCTATCTTCTTCGCTGACACCGCCGACACTGTAAATCTTATAATCCTTGACATAGGCCTGTGCGCCGTCACGATAAGTTCCGTTGCCGCCAATCAGGGAGACCCCTCCGGCGGAGGAATCCGAAGCACGCTTTCCGCGGCTTTTTAAAACCGGGCCGTAAAAGCTGTCCTGTCCCTCATTTTTGACATACAGTCCGTAGCACGTGCCCTCGTTACGGATTAAATAGGTGTTCCATGCCCCTATGGCCGCGGCGTCACTTGCCGCAACCGTCTCATCGGCGCCATCCATCTCATAAGTTCCGCTGCCGTAGACATAAAACCTTGCCACATGTCCGTTTCCGTCGTCAAGTTCTGCCGTCAGCTGCCCGTTCTCCGGCACCATCGCAGACAGCTCCACAGCGTCCCCGGTATTTGCCAGCGGCGAAAAACCTTCCGTCCGCTTGCTCCACCGGCCGGGATAACCGTCCTCGGCATGGTCTGTGGTGAGCACAAGCCCGTGCGCATCGCTTGCGGCAAAATCTGCCGTAACACTGCCGTCAATGACAACGCCCATAAACCTTCTGCCGTTAAAGCTCTCATCAAACTGCATAAACTCCCGGACCACGGCGCCGGATTCTAACATATCATATACAGCGCCCCCAAGCGGCCGGTAAATTTTAAGAAAATCCACATCCATCTTTGCACCGGCCGCAGCATGGAACCGCACATAAGCGCCATCGCTTACTTCCTTTCCGGCCGTGGCGCCAAGATAGGTGTAATGAACCCGATCGGTACTGCGCCAGTAGGAAAATCCGCTTTCTGTGTTTAAGATGATGTAGTCATACGTGGTACCGACCACAGAGGCCGTTCCCGAAAAGTTCGCATAACCGCCGCTGCCGGTAACAAAAACATCACTTCCTGTCTCACCGGTATTCAGCCGCATCCGGTTGCCGCCGCTGCGGATTTCAAAAATGCAGTTACCGCCGAGATAGGTAAATCGCAGGTGTGCGATGTCACCAAGACAAAAATCGGGATCGTGTGCCGACACACAATTGACCACACCGTTTTCGGCCGCCGCAGATAGCTTTAGCAAACCCTCCTCTACCCTTGCCGATGACCCGTCTCCATGAAGATAGGGCTGGTTCGGTTCTGTAGCTCCTGTCGTGTCGCCCTGCGGCAGCATTGGCACAAGCTCTGTATCGGTATCCAGGCTGAGCACAGGCGTTTCTCGGTTCATCCCCGCCAAAAGCCCTTCTTCCGTCTCGGAAATGATCTCCTCCGCATCGCGCTCGGTCGGACTTTTGCCAAACAAATCGACCGCTGTGCGCAGCGTTTGTCTCTGTCCGGCCGACCAGCCGTCATAGCTGCTGAGGATCAAGGTACCGTTCTCCTCGGTAACGCATAGATGGAACCGATCTAAAAAACTTTGAAGCGGTATATAGCTCTTTCCGCCACGGATGGAGATCTCCGATGCCGCAAAAGAAACGTTTGCGTCTCCTACCGTCAATTTTACATTGCCGTCTGTTCTTTCTACTGTTGCACCGACAAAGGCCGCGGCAATCTCCAATCGAATAGCGCCGTCATATGCTGCATTCTCGATCCGCTCGCCGCCGAGTTCTGCGCTATGGCTCTTTTCGTGAATCAGCAGCGCGCTCTTTTGCAGGGCCTCGCTGACAAGCCGCGTCTTTTGAATCTGCGTCGCATCGTACATATGCAGCTGCTCAAAATCCATGGTCGGTTTCAGCTGATCCTTCTTCACCGCAATTGTACGACTCCAGGACTGCGGATCGTTATTCATCTTATCATCGGAGTACGCATTCATCACAATATAATTCTTTGCCACATTGATGCTAAGATTCATCATCGAAAACTGTACCCCGTTATTTTCGTGTACCGATCCCAAAAACTCCCAGGTTTCGCCGCCGTCCCGGCTTCTGGCAAACGCCCACCTGGTTCTTGGATACTGATCCGTACCGTGAAGGTTTGCGTTATCGTAGCCCCACGCCGCATACAACGTTTTCATATCATAGGGATCCAGTTCAATATTAAAACAATTTAAGGCGCTGAGGAACGGTGTCTGGTAGATGTGGTCAAGATCCCATGTTACACCGTAGTCATAGGAGTTGAAGTAATGCACCAATCCCATATTGTTACGAAAATACGCGCGGACAACTCCTTCCTCCGTCTCCAGGCAGACAACCTCCTGAATACAATACCCGGTCGCCTTTGCGTCAAGATCAGTCTCACTCTTGTGCCAGGTTATGCCCTTATCATCGGTATACCAAACCGTGGTATAGCCAAAATCTTCATTATTGTTGTCACAGGAGGCAAAGTATACCCGACCCGATTTTCCCTGGGTAATACGGTTGTTCATGGTAATCCGGCCCGCCACAGATTCCGGGGCGAGATAGCCGTCTCTTTTGATCCAGGATGCACCGTTGTTGGTTGAATAATAGGTCAGATAGTTATAAAGTCCCACACCGTTTTCATCGGTGCCGGTTTTGGTACGCTTGACCGAAATCACCTCATTGGTTCGCTCGATTCCATTGTGCGTTCCGCTCTTTAGCCGCAGCTTTCCGTCTGCGATCGTCTCTGTTCCCTGCATGCCGGAAAAGTCAGATACCATAGTGTGAAAATCCGCATTGCTGTCAATGATGAGCGCGGGCATCGCAGTATCGACCGCACTTAAAAGATCCTCCTCGGCGCTGTCGCTGCCCGATATTGCCCCCGGAATCGGGCGGTATATCTTAATAAAATCAATCTCGCTTTCAGCAAAGGTGCCGATCTCGGTTGTGTTCGCCTTGATGACAACACTCTCTGCCGCCGTGCTGTCACGCATGCCGACCGTGTTTCCTAAAAAGCTGTAATGCATCTCGTCCGCGGTCTTTGCCCAGCATTCGTAATGATCGTTTCGCTGAAAAACAATGACATCGTAGGTTGTGCCATAAACCATCGGGTAGGGAAACACCTTACGCAGTTCTTTCTGGTACAAACACAGACGGTTGGTTCCGCCGGCCTCGTTTTCCAGCCGAAAACGGTATCTGCCGTTATAGATCTCAACCATGGTGGACTTTGCCTTTGGCGTAAAGCGCAGATGCACCGCGCCGTTTTCGACAAGGCCGGTCGTACCGGAGAGAGCTTTGGACTGTTCGCTCCAGTTTCCTGTCTTTTTCTCCGACAGGCGAATCATGTTGTATGACGAGCCGCCAACCGTGCTGCCGATCTCCCAGTCCTTGCCGCCGTTATTCGAGGTCATCCATTGGCCGGAATCCGAAACCATCACCAGATCATTGCCGCGCTCTAACAAGTCCAGGGTGGGTGGAACCGTCTTTCCCGCGTGCACCGTATCGGTCACGCCGGTCACCGGCTTGGTATCGCCGCGGTAAGATAAGCTGTAAATTTTCGCGGTACTGTCGCTTAGGATAAAGCCAACCTTGCCGCGCTGCGCCGCCGTTAGGTTTTGCGTGATGACCGCCTCTCCGTCCCGGTACAGCGTAACTCGTTTTCCGCTTTCGGACTGTGCAACCGCAAGTTCTAAATGAAGGGTCGTATCCGTCAAAAGCGTTCCGACTGCCTTGACCGTTTCGAGCACGTCATCATTGTTTCGATCTACGATCTCAAAATTCTTCGTCTTTGCGTTATATCCGACCTTGGTGTAGACGTTTGTCACGCTGTGATTGAGCAGAAACCAAAAACCGCCGCCGCACCGCGACAGGTTCACATCGCAGGAAAGGCTCGCGTCACCGGCGTACGCCGTCAGCTCCGCGATCGCATCGGTCATCCCCTCGGCGTCTAAGGTCATACTTCCGTCCGCCGTATCCACGCTGAGGTTCATACCGCCTGCCGTCTGGTAAAAGTCCGCAGACGGGATTTCTGCCGCACCCTTAAAATCGTCCCGATACAAATATAAATCCTTGTTGTCATGCACCGCCAGATACCGCAGCCCGTCGCCTGCAGTAATATCGACTGCCAGCATCTCGTCCCCGGTACTGTGCGCATTACGGAAGGAGGCAAGCCACTTTCCGTTTCCGTAAAGCCGTGACATGCCGGCCACCGTCTCCACACGGTAATACACGCCGTCTGCATCGACCGCGTCGGCAATTTCCTTGCGCTGTGGTGTGGACTTGTCAAACTGTGTCATCCAGACATAAATTTTTCCGTCCTCTAAACTGATATCGGTACGATAATATCCGTCATTTAATACCAGCCGCACACCGTCCGTCTTATCTGCAACAAAATCCAGGTTATGAATATAAGGAAGATCAAATACGGGATAGCTGCTTTTCGCCTCACGCACATTTCTTTTTACAAAATAGTTCCTTCTGTTTTCGGGGATCGAAATCTCTTTTTGCGTAAACTGCAAGCCATCCTCCAGATACCATTGTCCGACCTCACTTGTCTGCGGCATAAGAAATGAAAACGCAAGCTGACCGCCGAAATAAACATCGGCAGATGGCCCCTCGGTAAGAATGGTGAATGAACCAACGCCCGCGGGGTAGCTTTTCTCGCCTGATATCGTTTGATAAAACACCTCGTCCGGCGTATGCCGAAGGTACAGCTGATGATTTCCGTTTTTCAGTTCATAAACCGCACTGCCCGAAGCGCCGCCCACCGTGTAGCTGATCTCATTAGAGCTGCTTTGGGATGCCGAGTCGTCGGTCAGCGACGGATGCAGCGCCTTGGTTTCCCGGAATATCGAAATCCCGGCCGCATTGCGCGCAACCACGGTCAGCGTATGCGTCTCCGCCGTTACATTGGAAATCGTCGCATGATATGGCGGCGCTACCGATGATGATTGCAAAATGCCGTCCATATAATATTCCATACCTGAAATCCTGAAGCCAGGATCACTGAGTTCCGCCGTTATCTGAATACTGCTGCCGCTCCACACAGCATCAAAGCTTCCCGTCACCGAGGACTTCACCGTAAAGGAGACCCTTTCACCGCTTTGCTCCCCGTATGTCGGCGTAATTTCATAGTTTCCGGGAGGAAGGTTTTCGATTGAGGCCGTATATCCGTCTGCCGCACGGCCCGTTGCAACCGTGTTGCCGTGCATTTGATATGCAATAGAGGGAATCGCGGCGCTGTCCTTGGTGACATTTGCCATCAATGAAATCGGCTGACCCTCCGGATAAACCGCACCCTGAACGGGGGATTGCATATAGACCGCGTTTTCTTCCGGCTCAAAACGGAAATCATCGATTTTCATGACCGCGTTGTCCGCCTCGATTGCCTGATTATAGAAAAAGATGTGATAATCTGTTCTTGTGCTGTCCAAAAGCTCCACATCCGCAATCACCGCACCGTCAAAATAAATCATTGCGTTTTTGGAATGATTATAGCTCTTAATTTTGTACTCGTGAAACGTATCGCCCAGATTTTCAAAATTCTCACTGGGGATATGTCCGTTTTTTGTTCTGAGCAAAAGAAATTTTTCCTTAACGGAAATATATAGACATTTTCCGGGAAGAAACAGCTGGATTCCCGTATTTGCTCCGATCTTTGGCACACTTGCGTAAAAGGTAATCGTGTACTCATCCGAAACCTGCAAAGCCTTTTTGACGGATTCCGCCTTGGCGGTGTAATTGGTATTGGTAAGATATCCGCCGGAGATTTCCCAGCCGCCGCTCATTCTCCAGTCGGTTTCGCTGCCGTCAAAGGTGTCGTAAAAGCCGCCGTCCGCCGATGACGATACCGCGCCCTGCCGCACATCATGGGCAACAAAGCTTTCTACGATCAAGCTGGCCGTCCCCGCACTGCTTCCCATATTCCATACCTTAAGTTTTGCGCTTTGGCTATTGTTTTCAATCAAAAAATCCTGCAAATAGGTTCCGTCAATCAATAGCTTACATTGGTTTCCATCGCCGATGATCCGATATGTATGAGTGTCCTTTCCGATCGGATAAGAAATCGTCCCGGTCACAAAGCCCGTGCCGTCCACATCGGGCGCATGATAGGTGATTTTATCGCTGAAAATTGCCATAATTGCCCGGTAAGCGCCGGTACAGATCTGCACGTTTTCGTATCCGCTAAAGGCATTGACCGTCATCTTCCACTCTACATCAAACCGCGCACCGCCGGGATTCCAGTCCATCTGTGCAATGGATTCGCTGCCCTCCGGGCTGTTTAAAACAATCCGTTCGCCGGAGATGACCGCGCCGCCGGAAACACTCCAGCCGTCACACCAGGCCGCTGCCGCCGCAATCCGACCCGGCAGCAATGAAACCAACATCAATATTCCCAATATTCCAGCCAGCATTCGTTGTCTCTTCACCGCAACTCATCCCCTTAGCAATTTTTACGATCAAGAACAGCCATACCCAAGATAGTCCCCGATCGACCGCTTTTTATTCGATTGTCAATACTGCTTATGTGATTTTGTGCCTAACCTGATATTAGCAATCCGAACTCGATTTTAAGAGGTGGATTTCCGCCCAAACGGTGTTAAAATACTCGGCAATCCGTTAGGATTACCTCCGTTTTTGCCTTGTCTTTAACACAAATTTGCTCTGTTTAAACTCTCCGACCCTGTAAGCAAAAAAATGATTATATTTTTGTTTCCGGCGGACGAAGCAAGGCTAGCGCCCAGCTAAGACAACGGTTCAAAAAGATGGTGATTTTTTTGCTTACAGGGCATATTGGGTTCAACTCCCGTGTGCCTAAATCGTCAGACCGGCGTCTTTTACCTTTGCGATAATCGCTTCTTTTTCGGCCCGACTGTAACGTTTCATCGGAAACGCGGCGTTTCCGACCGGGAATCCTTTTGCCTCCAAAATAACCTTGGTACACGGAATACACTTATATTCCCGCAGGGCGGAAATCACCCGATCAACTTTTTTCTGTACCAAAAGGGCGCCTGCCATATCACCGGCCCGATACTTTTCATATATCTCTTTGAACCACGGCAGCATGTAATTATACGTAGTACCGATACCGCCGACCGCTCCGGCCGCAAGGCCGCAGAGCAGCATTTCGTCCGGCCCGTTGATGACGCTCATTTTATCGCCGACAACGTTTTGAAATTCGATCATCTTAAAGTAGTTGGGCATCGTCCATTTCACCGATGTGATATTGTCAATCTTGGTCAGACGGCAAAACAGCTGCGATGATAGTTCCACATTGACCGCCGGGGTATAGTAGATCATCAGCGGAATATGTACCTCGGCCGCGATCGCTTTATAATAATGGTATAAATCATCTTCATTATAGTCAAAATACAGCGGCGGAACAATGGAAATATAATCTGCACCGACTTCTTCGGCGTATCTTGCCAGATACTTTGTGGTCGCATAGTTGATGTCACTGACATGAATAATTTTGGTAAGTTCCTTGCCGATTTCCTGTACAGCCGCCTTGTAAAGTTCTTTCCTTGTCCCCAGCGACAACAGCAAGCCCTCTCCGGTTGCCCCGCTGATATAAAATCCCTTTGCGCCCTGCGATTTTTCGTATGCAACAAGATCACGCAACACCGTTTTATTTAAACTCTCATCCTCGTTTAAAGGAGTCAATAATGCCGGCATCACGCCGGATAGTCGTTCCTCTCTCGCCATTTCTACCATTTCCTTTCCTAAAATCCCCAAACCATCTGTTTAATTCCCGAACAAGGAAGTTCACCGGGAGTATCATTGTTTTCTCTGCCGTAAAATACTGTAAGAATCGATCCGTCGTTTAACTCTACCGAGCACGGATATCCCGTATCACCGGTCGGCTCCGCATCGTATAAAACATGATCGGTCTCCCAGCTCTCACCGCCGTCATGACTAAACATCACCCGTATACCGTACGGTTTTTGCCGATATCCGTAAGTGGCAACCAGTGTACCCGAAGAATGCAGCAGCAAATGGGAAGGCGCGCCGCCGCCGATATCCAGCAGCCGATGCGGCTTGGTCCAGGTTTTTGCATTGTCATACGATTCACTCTGGTAGGTGGTAAAATATCCTTGCCGCTCCACACGGATATGAACGATAATCTTGCCGCCCGGAAGCTGCAAAGCGTCCGGCTCACAGGAGAGCAGCCCCTCCACGTCCGCTATCTTAGAGACGCATTCCGCTTTGCCGTCCGGCGTGATAAGGCAGCAGTGGATATGGTCGCTCTCACTATCCTGTTTCCCGTCATAAATACGCCCCACATATAGAAGACTTCCATCCTTTAGGACACACGGCCCATGCGGTGAGGATACCGGCAGTGTGCCGACATCGCCGAATGTCTTTCCGCCGTCATGACTGACGATATAGGTCGATCCCAGATACGCTTCGTAATCTGCCTTCTGCTCTGCAAGGTCGAGATATGCTTTTGTGTACGAATTTTGTACCCCATACTTTCGCTGAAAATCCACCGTGTTATTAAAACTGGTGACCATCACGCCGCTTTTTCCGAAGGTGCATATCCCGGCGTCGCGGTCATCGAGAAGGGTGTCCATGATAATCTCCGGCGCGCTCCAGCTCTTTCCCTCATCATAGCTGCGGCATAAAACTACCTTTCCAAAGGGACAGATATGGGCAATGCGAAACCCGCTTGCGACCATAGCCAGACTGTTATCCTGTAAACGTGCCACCGACGGCCAGGCAAAATACCGATGCAGCCCGTCCTTGTTGCCGCAAATCACCTTCGCCTCCGATTTGATTGTAATTTCCATCATCACGTCTCCTATCTCTTTATGAAATCATCCATTTTTCGGGTAATGAGTCACAAAAAATAAAGCAGTTTTCATCACCTCTTAGGTAGATACTACCATACACAAACGCTTTTTTCAATTAAAAAATAAGACATGTTGCACAACAACATGTCTCGTTTTTTAACACTTTCATTAAATTTTTGATATTTTTTCCAGTATAACGGAAAAGGTGAGCGTCTCTCCGGGCGCTAAGCAAAACCGATATCCGCGCCGCTTTGCCTCGGTCACAGCGTCAAACGGAATATTGCACGGCTCCACCGCCGCACTGTACATATCCTTAAATCCGCCGTCATTGATCCAGACCCCCAGATACGGCAGCTTTTTCGCATCGTAGCGAAGCCGCACACCGCCATGGTACGCATCACGGTAATATCCGCAGATTCCCGCCGCAAGCGGCTGCGTGATGTAAAATTTATAGGCGTCTCCGCCGCGCACATACGAGCCGGATTGCATCATTTTTTTGTCGAGTTTTCGCGTTGTTCCGCGCGCGCCGTATTTTTTGCGGTCATCAAACATCAGTTCGGCATCTGCATCCTCTGCCGTGTTTGCAAAAACACTGCCGCCCTCTGCGGCAGAAAACATAAAATGCAGCGCCCACAGACAGGGAAACTCCTTTTGATTTTGATTTTTGATATGATATTCACAGACGATTTCGCCGTTTTTTCCCTCTGAAATGCGCTTTTCATAAGAAAACCCAAGTTTCTCTGACCGATAACCAATCGTCAGGCTTTCTCCGTCTGTCGTCTCGCTCTGTTTTACTCTGCAAACCTCACCATGGCAAGGGTAAGCAACGCCGTCACACACGCACGGATCAATGGTCGGAAACATCTCATCTGCGCCGGAAACCTCGGATTCCACATAATTGCCGTTTATCGTTTGCGGAATATAGCTTTCGTTTGGATCCTGGGCGAGCCATTCGATTCCATGCTCCCGATCAATCAGTGAGATCAGCTTTCCGCCGTACTGACTGAGATAGGTCGCCGTAAACATGCCGCAAATGACTCTATGGCACGGGACATCTTTAAACGTTGATTTTATAATCTTCATCATGCCTCCTGCCGCGCCTTAGGACTCCGCGCTCTCGTAGACAATCAACTCCGATACCACAGAGCCGCTAAGCGAAATCCTGAGCCCGTCATTTTTGAGCGAGAACCCGGAAACCACCGCCGACGCGCCGTCGTTGTCAAAGGTGACCCTATAATTTGCGGATGCGTCTATGCCTTTGGGATATACATAAATCACATCGTCTTCGTTACTGTCCGCCAGTTTAAAGATGCCGATCACGCCGCATTTTTTATCACCCGACGCTCTCTCGATTACGCCGACGCCCTGCGGCTCGTCCACAACACCGCCGGCGCCGTGATGCCCCGACACCAGTTCCGGAGTATGGTGATAGATTTTACTGTCATCGATATACGGCCGAATATACGTTTTGTACAGGGAAAAGCTATGCTTTACAAACGCGATCTGTTCCGGATTCATCGCACTGCCCACCGCATTAAAATCGTTACAGGTCGGACGTCCGAACAGGGTGTTTCGAACCTGAAAATCCAAAGATCCTCTGGTGTGGCAATTCATGCCGCTGACGAGGCGATCCACATACTCCGGCGGAAGAACCATAGTCATTCCGTTGGTAATGGCAAACGACCGCGGCGCAACATTCCAGTCCGATACCCAGGTATGCGTAAAGTTTTTGACAAAGCCGACATCGGTTCTGCCGCCGCCGGACGCACAGTTTTCAAAAATCACATCCGGGAACCGCCGTCTCAGCCTTTCAAACATCGCATTGGTGTTTTGATAATACCGGAGATAAGTATTTTCCGGCAATCCGTTCTTGTCCTCGCTGCACAGCATCAGCCGGTATGACCCGTTATAATCCAGCCGGAACAAATCCAGCCCGTATTCCTCAATCATTCTGGCAATCTCAGATTCAACCCAGGCCGCCGCCTCCGGGATTGCCATATTCAAAAGCCGGTTCTCCTGACCGGAATAACACTTTGCAATCCATTCCGGGTGCGCAGCGCGGATTTTCGACTTCGACCCAAGGCTCTCAACCTCAGCCCAAAGCCCAAACTTTAGACCCTTGCTATGAATATAATCCCGAATTTCGCCGATCCCGTTCGGGTAGCGCTCCGCATCGGGATACCAGTCCCCCGGATAGAAAAACCATTCCCTTTGTTCCTTGCCCAAAGGGCAGTTCCAGCCGGCGTCAATAATCAAGGTCTCGGCGCCGACCGCGGCCGCCGTGTCGGCAAAATGCTTGGTTGCCGCAACATCCATGATACGCTCTGCGCCCATGCCGCCTTCGATCCATCCCTTTTTCCCAAGGGGCGCCTTTTGGGTAAAGACGCTTCTTCTGATATGGCAGTGCATACTGTTGACGGCATCATCCAAATCGCCGAACAGCATACCGATATGCATCGCCGGCATAGAAAACGTCTCGCCCTTTAAAAGCACAAGCATGGGGTTTGGCGCCTCCAGCGCCGCCTGAAACGAAAGCTTTGCCGTGTCACTGTCCGTGTTTGTGTAAAATTCAAACCGATAGCCCCCGCTCCAGCCCAGCTGCGCAATCATGACGGTTCCGAGCAGCCTGTTTTTTAACACAAAAAACGGATGCCGAAACCGGTCATAACGGTATTTGGAAGAAAACCCGTACATAGCATTCGGCAGATCATGCCACTTAAAAAATCCCTCATGTCCCCAGAGTGATTGATCCATATACCCCAGAGAATAGATTTTTGACGGATCGGGCGCGCCTTTCATATAACTCTTCCAGCGGTCGATCACCTCGATTCCGCCGCACATCGGCGAGATTGCACTGATATTGATCTCCGTATCAGACAGATTTTTAATTTCCATCCACCTTGTCATTACAGGCGTTCCGTCCAGGACGGTATGAATCACCACTTCAATGGGCTTGATTCTGCTGCGGAGCGTTACATAGCCGTGCAAAACGGCAGCATCGGTATTTTCGATGATTTCCTTTTCTTTATGAAAACCGATATATTGAAAGCTGCCGTCTAAGGACACGCCGTCTGCCTCAATCGCAAAGGACTGCGCGTCCGCAAAGGTATCAATCAAAGCGTCTTTTCCCTCCGCGTCCTTTTTGTAGCCGGCAAACCGCGTCGGAAACGATTCCAACACATTTAAGGTATACCCTGCCGCATTCCAGCCGGCTGCCATATATCTTCCGTCCGCATAGACTTCCTCATAGACTGTCATACCGCTGCGATAACAGAACACAACCGGCCCGTCCCCATGCACATAAATATCCTGAAACTCAGATTGATTTAAGCGTTCATTCATTCAAAACACACCCATCTTTCCTAAAATTTGATTGCATGATCTCGTTTTTTTGCCCCTCGCATCTGCGTGTACTATAACACAGATATGAAAATCGCGCAACAAAAACCGTTTTGTACGATAACCTGATATTCGTAATCTAAGCCCGCCCGAAAAAACAAAATCCCGGCATCTTTCGGCTAATTTCCGCTCTCTTTAGCACTCCAAAAGAATCTTGATGGCCTCGCCCCGTTCTAATTTTGAAAACGCGCTCTCCCATTCCTCCAGCTTCATCACACGGATCAATTCTTCTACCGAAAGCACACCGCTCTCAAGCATCTTCAGCGCCATGCACCAGCCGTTATAGCTGGAACTCATATTAAACTGAATATCAAGCACCTTTTGCATCGCGACATTCCAGGAGATCGAGACCTTCTCCTTTGCCGTCAGCCCGATGGCGCAGATCCGTCCCGTTTTGCGTGCGGATAAAATGGCATTACCGATGGCAGCTTCCGCACCGGACGCCTCCACAACGACGTCGGCGCCGATGTTTCCCGTCTCATCATAAATCGCCGCTGCCGCGTCCTCTTTTTGCACATGGATAAACCGATCGCAGCACCCAAGGCGCTCTGCCGCCGCAAGCCGCACACCGGTATCGCTCTCGCAGCCGCACATTACGACCCTGGACGCGCCGGCAGCCTTTGCCATCTGTGCCGCAATCAGCGCAATCGCGCCCATCCCCATCACCGCGACATAATCGCCGGGGCGTACGCCGGTTCGCTCTAAAAGCTGATGTGCCACAATCGCACACGGCTCCGCCATGGCAGCCGCCTTTAGGGATATGCGGTCGCTAACCTTATGCAAAAGCTTTTCCGGCATAACCAAATAGGGCGCAAAGGCGCCGTCAATGCCCCACCCGATTGACCGCTTGCTGTCGCAAATCTGAATGTTCCCGTTTCTGCACAAAAAACATTTGCCGCACGCCAGATTATGAGGCTCTCCGACAACCCGATCCCCGGCTTTCAGCCCGGTCACCGCATCGCCGGTCTCCTCGATCACGCCGGAAAATTCATGCCCCAAAATAACCGGCGGCCAATAGCTGAACTGATCGTGTAAAATGTGAATATCCGTGCCGCAAATCCCGGTATAAGCGACCCGAATCAAAACCTCATCCGCTTTCGGAACGGGCTTTGGACACTCTCTAAGTTCAATAAATCCGTCTCCTTTTTGTACCTTTACCAACGCTTTCATTTTTCATCCTCCCGGTCTTTTGTCCTGATTTGCGCAAAATCCTTTGACGCAGTCTCTTTGGGATGATTTTATCACAGTTTTTTGTGTCATAATATTGAATTTTCACCAAAAAAATAGAACGGATTCAACAATTTTCCTCTTTGGGGATGTTTCCTTTCAGGCTTAAAACCGTTTTTCTTGATTTTTCAAAGAATCAATGCTACAATATCAAAAAACCGTTACGATCCCGATTGATGCCGGTGCATGAATTCGGGAGGAATGGAGATTGTTATGGCAAAGAATACGATTACCTTAGGTTCGATCCATGAATTTTGTCTGGAGTTATCCTATCATAATCCGCACGCCTTTCCGCCGGAAAAGGAGCCGCTGTCCCATATCCATACCCAGTGCGAAATTTATTTTAACCTGAGCGGAGACGTCTCGTTTATGGTGGAGGGACACACCTATCCGATTTCCTCCGGGAACGTCATCATTTCCCGTCCGCTTGAATATCATCACTGTATCTATCACAACACCTTAGAGCATGAGCATTTTTGTCTCCTTTTTTCCTGCGCCGGAAACGAAGATATCCTAGACTTGTTTTTTCATCGGGAAAAGGGGCAAAATAACCTGATTGTACTGTCAAAGGATAAGGCACACGCCTTAAAAAAGCATTTTGAGGCGCTGCTCGCCGCAAAAAAATCCGATTCTGCTGACAGCTATTATCATTTCTTCTGCATTTTAAATATTTTAAAACACAACAGCGCGTCCGATAAAGAAAATGCCGCAAAAACGCTTCCGCATCCCCTGCAAAAGGTGATTGCGATGATTGACGAACACTACGCAGAACCCATCACGGTATCCATGCTGGCCGCCGCGATCTTTGTCAGCGTAAACACGCTGGAGCGTTATTTTAAGCGATATCTGCTCATGTCTCCCTCGGAATACATCAAAATCCGCCGGCTGACGGTTGCCGTCACGCTGCTGCAAAGCCGCACGCCGATCTCTTCGGTTGCGCTGCAATGCGGATTTTCGGACACCTCCAGCTTTATTGCGGCATTTAAACGTTATTTTGGCGCCACGCCCTATCAGTATATGAAAAACAACGTCTCTAACGCAGAGGAATAAAAAAGACAATCCGCAGAGATTGCCTCAGGCGTCTTGATAGACAACGGAGAAGCAACCGTTTCCGGCTGCTCCCGAACATACAAAACTCCCCAAAAGTATCAACTTTTGGGGAGTTTTACGGTTACCGCGAACATAAAAAGTTCGGATAACAAAGTAATGGCAATGCCGAACCATAAAGATACTTGCGCCGCAGGCGCCCTCGCAAAAAGGTGATAGCGACAGCGAAACGTTGCGAGCGCGTTTACAAGTGAGCAGCCGAAGCCGAGCGGGCCTTTTTGCGAAAAAGGAGGAACGACGGAGCGTGTGACTGATTTTTCTTAAAAGAAAAATCGGAACGGAGCAAAGTCCGTTCCGACGTGGCAATGCCGAACCATTGAGATATTCGAACTATCGACTACTCTTTCGACCATTTTTCAAAAATTTAAATCGTCACTAATATCTATGGGTATATTATAACAGAAAACTCTCAAAATTGCAAGCCTTTATTTATATTTTTTAGTTTTCATATATTTCTTGTAATCTTGCTATGTTTGCTTTATACAACGCATTTGCAATATCTATATTCCATGAGTTTGTGTTATTTATTTCAGTCGGAAACATATCTTCTGTAATACCGTCACCATTTCCGGAAACTATGTAGGGATAATGAGTTCCTGTCCCATTTTTCATAGGCATCATCGACAACACTGCTATATTGAATTTCCACTCGGCACCGAAATCATAAACCATATTTAATTTCTCGCCGACATATAAACCTACTTGATCCAGCTTAATTGTGGTGTTATCAATTAAATTTTCATTTTCAAAATTCTGACCAAAGCGCCGTCCGTCAAACTCAATTTCGAACAGATGATTTCCGTCTCCGCCAAATGCAGCTAAAATAGCATAACCCAATTTCGTCAAAGTTGATATTGATGTCATCTCGATTTCTCTCTCGCTCTCAACTCCTTCAAGTTTCACTTTAAAATATATCTTTTATCCCGCCTGTTAACTTATATACAACATCACTTATTTTGTTAAAATATCCTAATACCTTTTCTTTTGTAAATCTTAACTTATGCATTTAGTCCCGACCATACACCAGGATGAATTATTATTTTTAAATTGCGATCCAAACGCCCTTTATTTCTAAATGAGGAATACAGCTTAACAGGCCTAGAATTGTAATCAATATTTATAAATACTCCAATATCATACAAATAGCAAGCCAATTTATACGATTCCATATGTATTTCCTGAAATTCTTTGTGTTTATCGAAAAATTCATCTATGGTAAATGAATTCTTTCCTAACCTTTTTAGCATTTCATACAAACTTTCTGTATTTTTTAGAATAGGATTAATCTCATTTGCCAATTCGCTGTTAATCAGCCAAAATCCGAATCGTTTCTCAGCATCCTTAATAGTTCTAAAATACAGCTTATTCGTTTTTATAACCTCTTGTTGAATGTATTTACAAAATTGAATAACATCTCGTGGTCTATGCATTGTTTTTTCAACTATATATTTAAAAACATCATATTTTTTTCCATTCATATTAGACAAGTCTATTTTTTGTTTATCAAACACCTTTTCAAAACTCAAGGTACTATCTATGTTAGATTTTTCTATTCGTTTGTTAATCATTTTTAGCAACATAGAATTATTCCAATCACTTTTGTTGACAATAGACCAATTAATTTCCAGACAAAAATCTTCCCATCTAGCACTCTCTGCATCCTTTTTCCCCAGTTCTCTTATTATATCAGATCTAAGATACAAAATCACCTTTGCATTAATTATACCGTCCGCCCTTAATTCTTGGTTTAATTGATATACAACCTTAAACAGGCTGATAATGGCTTGATAATATTGTTCTAAGTTCTGATATTGATTATAGTTATCATCTAGACGATCAAATTGCAACAAGATTTTTCGTTCTTCTGAGCATGTTTTAAAGTAATCAATTATTTCTTTTTTTAATACTGAATTTATTGCCGAAATATTATTTGAACCGTCACTTATAGAAATTTGGTTGTCACACTCTTTCCCCAAAGCAGCTCCATTAAAAGTCAAGCCCCCCGAGGTTTTCGATGTTTTTGTTATTACCTCTTTATGCATTTCAACCAAATCACCCAAACATGTCTTTGCATAATTGTCTATAGTCTTAAAATGTTCATTTGAATAGTCCAAAGCTAACGCATTACTCGATATTGTTTTAGCAAAAATATTCAAAATTATATTTTTCCAAATAGTTTGATACTGATTAGGTTTAGGAAAATCCATATCATCTAATTTTAATAATTTTTCAAACGGAAACTCTCCGAAATCCTTGTTCTCAACAATGTAACCCTGTGTAGCACCAAATTCTGCAATCATACGATATATCGAAGACTTTCCCGTTCCTTTTCTTCCTATTACAAAGTATGTTTTATCATCAACAACCCTTCCCCAATAATTATCATCAAGAAAATACTGTTCCAATTTTGGATCTCCATATCCATCTATCTCTCCAAAATCAATTTTTTTTACTATTTCAACATTTGTAGAATTATCTATCATTTTCAAATCCTCCACCTAATTCTGTAATAATTGCAAGTGCAACTATACTTCATACCAATCATTTGGTATAAGATTTTTATCCACTGCCCACCAATTTTCACAAACAAAATGTCTAAAAGATTCTTCTTTTAAGTCAGCATGATCAACGATAATAATTTGTAGTTTTCCATTAAGTTCGTTAGTACGGTCAATGATAAACTGATACATTTTGTTGACTTCATTCCAGTCTATCTGCTTCTCATCCAGCTCAGACGGAAAATAAACTTGCGACGGCTGATCAAGGAATAAGAAACTTGGAACAGGGCGTTTTGCATTAATAAAAAAATGCTGTAATGCAAAATAGGAAATAAGATGAACACCTACCCAGTTTGAACCGCTTCCCAATTGCTTAAGTGGTACAGGCCGTTCTGGCTTATCTACAATGACTGTTACCTTATTCAAGTCGAGCCTATACGGGTTGTCACAATGTTCTAGTTGCAACTCCTTTGCCCATTTGGTCATGTCCCCCTGTATTCGCGAAAGAGCTGACTGTTTGCGTTCCTCCACAGAATCTTTATCAAGAATGTCCTCAATTTCTTTTATGCGTTGTTCAATTCTTTTTACAATTTGTTCCTGTTGTTCCGACTCTGCATCATTTTCAACACTCTCAACCCAAAGACTAATTCTCCCAACAACTTTGCCTCTTCGTGCATTTATATCCCGCAACCGAGTTCTATCATCTTCTTGTTTATATAAACCGTCTATTTCCGCTTCTATCGCTTTAATTTCTTCCTGCTTCTTTTCCTGCTCTTGTTCCAAATCAGAAATAAAAGTTCGAAGTTTCGGTTGTTCGCGTGTTACATTTGCTATCGACTTGTCCAAATTGACAATTGAAGATTTTATCATCTCTGCACTAGGAAGCGGATTTTCTAATGCTCCAGAACATAATGGACACTTTCCTGGGCTAAAATCCAGTTGTTCAAAAAGACCTATGGATTCCAGACGAAGTTTCTGGTGTAGAGCTTCACCAAAATATCCGGTTGTATCTCGGGCAAATCTTTTCGCATTATCAATACTAATGCCAATTTCATCTGACTCATCTCTCATCTCTTGAAGTTTACTTTGCAAGAAAGTCAGACGATCCATTCCACCATTTAACTCTACCTTGCTTGGTTCCCAATTCGTGGCATCTTGAAGAATAGAATACATCTCCTGATAGTTCTGATAGTCTATCGGCCTTGATGCATCAATAAGACCAGCTTGGCGAGCTTCTCCAATTAAAGTAATCGCTCTCTCCAAGCCTCCTCCCATCAAAGAGCGGTTTTCTTCTAGTTTACGCTTTTCAAGTGTTAACTTACGTTTAAGTATACTTCTTTCATTTTCCATTGCCAAAGCATCTTCACTAATTGCTCCTAAAAAATACGGAATAGTATCTTTAATGGCCTGTGTAATGAAATCATCCGATTGACGATGAAACAAAAAGTTTTTTGCCGCAATTTCATCTTGTCCTTGAAAACAATAGTATAATGCGTGTCTTATATTTGCTGCTAACGGCATTCTGCTCTGTCCCTCAGGTGGAGTGTTTAGATTTTCTGAAATTCCAATTCGACTAGTCAATTCTTCTTCAATCCCAGATACATTTGTATTGGATGAAAAATCACACTTTTCAGGAACTTCAATTTTCTCTCCAACTTCAATATAGCAAAATCCCGTCGTTTGTTGACCTTTATCTGGATTTTTGCGTGCTACAAATACACGTTCATGTTCAAATTGCAAGAGCAAACCATACCATGCTACATTGTCACGAACCACTCCATCTGCAATATTACAAGAATCACCGCCCAAGCAATAATCAATAATATCTCCTACCGCTGATTTTCCTGATTTTGATCTGCCAGTAATAATATTTACTTGTCCCAATGCAAAAGGCAAGTGTCGTACTTTCCCGTTATATCCATAAAGTACTAGTTCACGTATCTGCATCATGGTCTCACCCCTAACTCTATATATATTGTCTCAGCCTTTCCTGCTGCTACAAACCACTTGGCAATATGTTCCCCTTTTTTGAGACATTCTGAAATTTCATCATCTACAAATTTTGTTTTGCTTAAACTTTTCAATGTTGGCGATATTTCTAATTCGCCATTTGGCGTTAGGATAATATTTCCCGTTTGTAGAAGAAATTCAACAGATTCATTTGTAATGGGAACTAATTCTCTTGCCCTTTTAGGAAAATCAATCAACAATTGTGGATATCGCTGAACCCACAATTGCAACTGCGTTCGACTATTTATATTTGCCCTTGTTTCTTTATGTAGCACAAGAGGAAGGACTAAGTAAATCAGCGGAAAAGGAAGTGCCCGATTTGCTTTTTCATTGTAAGTTTTAATTGTTGAGTATAGTACTCTTCCACAAAAAGCGGGATTGAGAAGAAATGCGACCTCATGTGTACGCAGATTCCAGTTTTTCACCTATATCGCCTCCTTTTATGTATTTAACAATTCCTTAAGCCGATTATAAAAATCTATATGCCAACCCACTTTAAGTTGATTAGCCAGCATATGGTAACTTCCTCGCATTACAAAAGCCTCTTGACATTTTGGGCGAATTCGAATATCTTTCTTTTCAATATCGGTAAAAAGACTACGTCCTTTTTTTATTTTCTCTTCTTCTGTCGCTTCGATATATTCTGCAAGTTCATCTTCCATGGCAGCAAAACAATGTTCCCATTCATCAATCAAACATTCTTCGTATTTTTCCAACTCATTAACATACAATAAATCATTTCTGACCCAATTGGCTCTCTGATTAAATGCTCGATAATAATCTCTTAAAGCAGTCCGCATGCGATGACTACCAAGACAAATCAATTTAAGTTGCTCGTAAAAAATTTTTTCATTATCACTCAAATCACTTTCTTGCAAATTATCAACGTCAAAAATATCTATCGGTAAATTCTCATCAGAATATTCTTGGCTTACGGATACAATGAATGATCTGACCTGTCTTTGGTTAACAAATATAGGAGTGTCCGAGTTAAGTGCTTCGACTGCTTTTTTGTACCACCAGCCTTCGAGACGTTCACAAATCTGATTCTCATATTTAGGAATACAACTATACCTAATCTGTCTTCGATAAATTTTTTCAACATCAACTATATTATTTGCACCATCAATAATACAAATTTGGCTAAGCAAACGTTTAAGAATAATTTCATCAGTTTTCAAGAAAGCTTCGTAATATTTTTTATGTTCCTTATTTTCTGATTTAATACAAATATTCCTTAATTTTTCATACGCACTTTCCTCATTCCGGTTTTCATCTTTTTTCAGGAAAGAGGCAGCTGTATTGTCCGGTGCAATTGCAGTTGTAACAATAAGAAATTTTGTGCCATTTAATATATCCGGAGATTCAGAAATTACATCTATCCATACCTTTAATGTTCTCCATAAGTCTGTACTTCCGTCCGTGAGGTTGCCATGTCGCTGTACATGATGCTTCAACTGGATAAGTTGCTTTGGTATACCGTCTTTGCTAAATGCAACATCATCAAATTTTTCAATACTTATCTGAAAATCAGAATTGTCATTTTCCAGCAATAGAGCTAAAGCATATCGCACCTGATATAAATAACCCAGCATTTGCTCAGAAGCCTGATGTTTAGACATTGAATTATCTCCTCTCAAATACAAGAACACTCATTATACAATATAACAACAAGTGTGATCCATCATACAGTGCACCACCAAGATAAACCTTTCTTTATTCAACTTTCTTATAATCGTCCAATTTTAATTCTTTCTTAAATTCTTCCTCAGTTGGCATATACAGCTTATACTTAGACGCAAATATCTGATTATTATCTTCCGGCAATGTATATTTTACAACAGCATCGCTTTTATCCGCGCACAACACGATTCCGATTGGTGGATTATCGCCCTCGTTCATCATTTCTCTGGTATAGTAATTTACATACATCTGCATCTGTCCTAAATCCTGATGCGTCAAATCTCCTATTTTCAAGTCAATTAACACAAAGCATTTTATGATATAATTATAAAATACCAAATCAATGAAAAAATGCCTGTCATCAAACGCTATATGCTTTTGCCTTGACACGAATGAAAAACCTCTACCCAACTCCAACAGAAATTTTTGCAAATGGTCAATTAAAGCCTGCTCTAATTCTTTTTCATAGAAATGCGGATTTTGTTCCAGCCCCAAAAATTCAAGTACATATGGATCACGGATAATCCTCTCATATTCCGGTTTTGGTTCAAGCTGCTGTATCTCGCCTTTCACAGACTCTTTATCTTGACTTGAGAGCAATCTTTCATAAAAAAATGAATTTATCTGTCTATCAAGCTACCGCACACTCCATTCGGATTTAACACATTCATCGGCATAAAATTTTCTAATCTTTTCATTTTCTATCCGAAGCAACCGCCTATAATGTGACCAACTCAATTCGGCACACAGTGTGTGCCGTTTTGGAAAAGCACAATAAAATTGTCTCATTACACGCAAATTTCTCTCTGTAAATCCTTTTCCGAATTCTTTAGTCAGGTTTTCAGAAATAAATTTTATCAAACCTTTCCCATACTCTGCCCTGTCATTCTCACCGCAAGCTTTATATATCTGCTCTCCGATTTCCCAATATGCCGTAACCATCGCTGAATTTACTGCAGTATAAACCGTATGTTGAGCTTTTATAACACTTGCCCGTGCGGTTTTATATATTTGGCTAAGTTCATTTTTGGCAATATCACTCATTATCGTTTTCCTCAATTCATATATATATGAATTATTATAACACATTTTCCGACAAATTACAATTCAAAAACTCCACAAAGTTTCCGGCTTATTCCCGTAGGTACTGCACTATCAGTCTTTTATAAAATTCAACGCTGAAAAGTTGCCGCATATGTTCGTCGAATTCAAGATATATTCCGGGTTTTCTGTCCTTATGTATCACTACATCATACAGGTATTTTTTGAATAATTCCTTTGTGTTTCTACTGTCATTTCTCGCGTCGGGAATATACCTATTCATTTCCATTCTGATTGTTTCAGGCTCTATCCGTTTTTCAATTACTCTATATAATATTTCGCCTATTGTGTCGGATATATATTTTTTCACATCAGCGCTTATGCCTATCCTCGGCAGCAGCACGCAAATATTTTCATTTTTAAATCTCACCCCAAAGTTTTCGTAAGGATTATATGCCTCTATCTCCGCTGTTTTTAATTTGTGTTCCCCCTCTATGCAGGTCAACAACATACATTTGTCCTCACATTCGTCCAAAACGCCCTCAAATTCGGTTTTCGTTATCTGCTTTGTTTCTTCATTATCGCATACTGCAAAGCCAGAACAATTGCCCGAAAATTCGTACAGAGCTTCTATTACTTCATCGCCGTCCTCACACGCGCACAAATATGCTCCGAGAATTCCGAGTATATCTTTATCCGATGCAGATATTTCCTCCTTCAAGGACATACATATATCGTTATCGTTCTCTGTAACTGCATTTCGGCAAAAGTTGTCAATAGCGTCAAGCAACTCGCTGATGCTATCGGAATTTAA
>CAKSFQ010000017.1 GCA_934454115.1 uncultured Clostridia bacterium | reverse complement strand
TGGAATTTTGAGAAGATTTTGGTGCGGAGGATGCAGGAGGGCTTTCGCCCGGCAAAGACGACAAGCTAAAATATTCCGAAATTACGCCGATTTAGGCGGGTTCGGATTACTAACATCAGGTTAAAGTATGAAAGAGAAGAAGGGTAGGAGCGCATCATGAAAGCGGTTGTGATGAGTGATTCTCATAAAAATTTTAACAGTATTATGCGGATTGTGGAAAAGGAAGCGCCGTTTGATCTTTTGATTCATGCCGGCGATGTGCAGCAGGATGTGGATGATCTCCGTGCGGTCTGGCCTGATCTTGCGGTGGAGGCCGTGGTGGGGAACAACGATTTTTCAGCCTTTTGTGACCCGTATCAAAGGGTGTTTTTCTTTGGCGGAAAAAAGATTTTTTTGACGCATGGGCATCAGTACTATGTAAAACTGTCGCTGCGCGATTTAGAGCGCGCGGCGAAAAGCAAGGGCGCGGACATCTGTATTTTTGGGCACACGCACCGCGCTTATATGCAGGAGCATGAGGGGATTTTCATGATCAATCCCGGCAGCACTCGGAACAGCTATGCAGTCATAGAGATTGCGGATGGGAAAATCGATGTAAACATAAAGGAAAATTAGGAGGAAAATAAGATGCTGCTTGCAATGGATGTTGGAAATACCAATACGGTGATTGCCCTGTATGATGGCGAAAATCTGCGAAGAAGCTGGCGCATGGCAACCGAAAAGAGCCGTGCGTCTGATGAGATCGGCGTGTTGCTGCTGCAGTTTTTAAAGACGGAGCAATTGGACGCCACGGCGGTGGACGCCGTGATTTTGTCCTCGGTGGTGCCGCCGGTGATGCACGCGCTGAAAAATGCGATAAAACGGTATTTCGGCTGTAGAATCATGGAGGTGGGGCCCGGCGTCAAAACCGGGATGAATATCCGCTGCGATGATCCGAAGGAAGTCGGCGCTGACCAGATTGCAAACGCCGTAGCGGCCGTAAAAAAATACGGCGCGCCGCTGATTGTGGTGGACTACGGCACGGCAACAACCTTTTGCGTTGTCGATCAGCGCGGCGATTATCTGGGCGGCCTGATTGTGCCGGGACTTAAGATTTCGATGGATGCCCTTTTTGAACGTGCGGCAAAGCTTCCGAGAATTGAGATCAAAAAGCCGCCGGCGCTGATCGGAAAAACCACGGTCGGTTCGATGCAGGCCGGCGCCTTTTACGCTCTGGCTGCACAGACGGACGGCATTGTCGAACGGATCCGCGCAAAGCTTGGGCAGCCGGACTGCCGCGTGATTGCAACCGGCGGTCTTGCCGGCTTTGCTGCGGAGGAGGCGGAAACCATTGATGTGGTGGATCGCAGACTGACATTGGACGGACTGCGGCTGATTTATGAAAAAAATTGCTGATTGTACGCACAAAACCGCGGATTTCCGCGGTTTTGTGCGTATCAGAATATGATCGAAGCAAGCTGCCAGAGCCCGTTTGTCAGCATACAGGTAAGTATCGCGACGCCGGTCGGAATCAAAAATCCAAGCAGCATTATGCCCGTGCTTCCGCTTTCTTTTTGAATTGTCCAAAGCGTGGTGGCACAAGGAAAATGGAGCAGGGAAAAGAGCATGACGTTTATTGCGGTCAGCACGGTCCAGCCGTTTTCCAAAAGCAGAGTATGAAGCCCCTGAAAGCTCGCGGCGTCCATCATTTGCCCGGTGGAGAGATAACCCATGAGCAGAATCGGCAGAACGATTTCGTTGGCCGGCAGTGCGAGCAGAAATGCCATAAGAATCATGCCGTCCAGCCCCAAAAGCCTTGCAAACGGATCAAAAAACAAGGCACAGTGCGATAAGAGATTCTGGCCGCCGATCTCTATATTGGCCATCAGCCAGATGATGGCGCCGGCAGGGGCGGAAACCCGTACGGCGCGGGATAGGACATGCAGCGTCCGATCCAGCAGTGCGCGCGTCAGCGTTTTGACAAGCTGCGGACGCCGAAACGGCGGCAGCTCCAGAGAAAACGGGGGCGCCGCTTTTTCTTTCAGGCAGCCGGTCAGCAATTTTGTAACAAGCAGCGTCATCACGATGCCGATCAGAATCAAAAGCAGCAGAAAAAGAGCGGCAAACACCGATTGCATACCACGGACAAAGAAATTGCCGATAAACAGCGTTGACAGGGTAATCAGCATAAAAAAGCGGCCGTTGCAGGGGATAAAGCAGTTGGTGAGCATGGCGGCAATGCGCTGCCGCTTAGAGCTGATAATGCGGCAGCCGGTGACGCCGACTGCGTTGCAGCCAAGCCCCATGCACATGGTGAGCGCCTGCCGTCCACAGGAGCCGGCGGACTGAAAGCAGCCGTCTAAATTAAAGGCAAGCCGCGGCAGAAAGCCCAGATCCTCCAGTAGGGTAAAAAGCGGAAAGAAGATGAGCATCGGCGGCAGCATGACGGCAGTGACCCATGCGGTTGTCTGGTATACGCCGTCGATGAAAAGACCGACAAGAACCGGCGGCAGCGAGAGGGCATGGAGCATGCTTTCAAGATAGGGCTTTATGTTGCTGAATAAATTCATAAGCAGCTGCGTCGGAAGGTTTGCGCCGTAAATGGTGAGCCAGAGCAATACGCCCAAAAAACCGACCATGATCGGAATGCCGAATCGGCGTGAGGTCAGCAGCCGATCAGCCGCGGACGGCGCTGCGGCGTCACTGTCCGCAGATGCGTGGGTGCAGAGCGCCGTTAGATTCCGGGCGGTCTCAACCAGAGCGCCGACAATTTCGTCGCGCAGCGCAACCGCCGGCATGCCCTGCGCGGAGAGCGCGTTTTGCTGCGCCTTTGCGGCGTTTAAAATGATGGTTCGCTGCTCTGCGGTCAAATCAAAATAATCCATCAGCTTTGCCGCGCTCAGGTCATTATCCAGCAGCTTTACCGCCATAAACCGGCGGCTGAATCGGTCAAAGGTTAAATGAGAGAGCGTCTGTTCCATCGCCTCGATGGCGGCTTCCAGCGGTGCGCAGTAGCGAACCGGCGGTGTGCTTGGAATCGGAAAATCGCGATCCCCGATCCCGGCTAAAAATTTTTTCAGGCGGCGGATATCCGTGCGGTTTCTGGCGGTGATGCCGATGACCGGGATTGAGAGCCTGCGGCGGAGCGCGTCAAGGTCGATGCGGATGCTTTTTCGCTTTGCCTCATCCAGCAGATTCACGCAGAGCACGGCGCGCGGTGTGATCTCTAAAATTTGCAGCACCAGATTTAAATTGCGCGCAAGGCAGGTCGCATCGGCGACAATGACGGTGTACGCAGCATCCTGAAAACAAATGGCATCCCGTGCGACTTCTTCCTCCGGTGAATTGGAGATGATGGAGTAGGTGCCGGGAAGATCCCAGAGTTCGTAGCAGCGGTCGTGGACGCAAAACGTGCCGGAGGCGAGTTTGACGGTTTTTCCGGTCCAGTTTCCGGTATGTTGCTTTAGCCCTGTCAGCGCGTTAAAAACGGTGCTTTTTCCGACGTTAGGGTTTCCGGCAAAGATGATACGCTGCGGTGCGGTCATAAAAACGCCTCCCTTTTTGGGAGACAAATCAGAATCTGGCTCGCGTCCTCCGGACGCAACGCGATGATGCTTCCCATAATTCGATAGGCCGTCAGGTTGCCAAACGGACTGCGAAACAGCGCCACAACGGGGCTTCCGACCGAAAAGCCTAAATCCAAAAGCCTTCTGCGGCCTTCTCCGGCAGAGTTTAGCCGGTATATGTAAGCCTCCCGGGAAAGAGGAAGACTTTCAAGGGTTTGATATTGCAAGGTTGCCACCCTCCTTTTTATAGTCTCTATTTGCAGTATATGAAAAAAACATGGACGCGTGAAAGTTTCGAAAAAATGCGTATTTACGGGCATATTAGAAGGGGTTTTCGCAAAATGAGACGAAATCACCAGGATTGTTAAAAAAATTTTACCCTTTTTATTGAAAATATAGTTGAAATCAGCACATTTTTTTGCTATTATAATAGAATAGCCGGGAGTGTATCTCGAACACGGCGTCAGAATGAAGGAGGCAGGGTGATGGAGATCGATATTGCCAATAACATCAAAGCGGTGGAATTGCTCAAGGTTGAAATTCTTCAGAATGTGACGGATCTGTTTGGGGATATCTCGGCGGAGGCGGACAAAGAGACCAGAGAGGATTTAACGGAGGATGCGGCCCGCCTCATTACAAAAATCTATCTTTTGTGCAGCCGTTTGGGGCTGGACTTTGATGACATCACAGATGATATGAAGGCAATGCTCAGGGAAGGAATCGAGGGCGGCCATATCTTGGAGCGGCGTTTTGGCGATCTCAGCGCACTGCTTGGATGCCTTGCCGGAGAGAGGGAAGTCTATGAAAAATAAGAATGCGAAGGCGATTGCAAACGGAGCGGTTTGCGCGGCGCTTTCCGCGCTTTTGATGATCATCGGAAATGTGGCGCCGCCGCTTGGCATTATCACGCTGCTTGCGGCCGGAATCCCTATGATGGATTTGGGAATTCGGTTCGGTACAAAGCTTTCGGCCACGGCTGCTGTTGCGGCGATTCTTTTGGTTTTTTTATTTACGGGAAATATTCTTGCCGCGGTGCTTGGCGGTATTATGAATCTTCTGCCGGGCGTGGTGATTGGTTTTGCAACGGCAAAAAAACGCGGGTTTTTAAGAACCGTTGCGGCTGCATCGGCGGCGGCGCTGTTTGGCATCTTGCTGCAGCTGATTTTATGGAATGCAAGCGCCGGCGGCCACGGTATTGAGGATATCATTTCGCAGTCGATTGCACAAACCAAAAATGCGCTCGATCCGATGTTGCAGACATTGCTCCAAAAGAGCGGTTCTCAGGCGCAAACGGTCAGTATTCTTTGGAACCAGTTGTTTGAACAGGTGCAAAACTATATCTTCTTGTATATACCGACCTTTTTGGTTGCGGCATCGGTGCTGATCGCGGTAGGAATGCTTGCGGCAGGGAGCTTTCTGTTGCGCAGGGTACGGCAGATTCGGATCCCGTACCGGCCGTTTTGCCTTTTCAGCGCGCCAAGATCTATGTGTTATGCGGCGATGCTGATGTTTATTGTAACAAGCTTTTCGCAGGACGCAACCGTGCCAACGGCCGCACTCAAAAATTTGGTAGCGTTGCTTTACGTGTATTTCGCCGTTTGCGGCCTGTCGCTGATTGATTTTAAGCTTTGCAGCAAGGTCCCGTCCGGATATGCGAGGTTTGGAATCTATTTTGCGGCATTTTTGATCGGATATGTATTGATGTCTTTGGTGTTGCAGGGGCTTTGTATTCTGGGAATGATTGACGGCATCTTTGACTTCAGGCACTTGCACAAGACGGGTGAGGAGCGTGTGGGACATGAATGATAGTTTAGAAAATCTGGCAAAACGCATATTTTCTAAGAATAACCTGCTGCTGTCGGGGATATTGTTTATCTTTGGTTTTTTGTTTCTGATTCTGGGAATACGGATTCGCACGGTGATCGGGGTTTTGGGCTGCGTACAGATGTTTGCGGCGGTTTTGCTTGCAATCGTCGGCTTTGTGACAATGCGCCGCCGAACAAGGCAGCTGACCGCTGCCCTGCGTGAGTTTTCCTTTTGCAGTGAATCGGCAACCCGGGCAGCCGTGCTGAATTTTCCGGCGCCGATGGCGGTGACAACCACCGGCGGCGCGATTCAGTGGTACAACGACCGTTTTTTGGAGATGACCGGCCGAAAGCGGGAAAACTTTTTCGGCGAGTACATCCAGGATATTCTCCCGGATTTGCAGTTCAGCCGATTTGTCGAGGACGGAGACCCCAGCCCGGAGGAATATGCCTTTCGCGACAGAAATTATATTGTGACGGGACGGATGGTTTCGGTTCGTCAGGAAGAAAAGAGAATGCAGCTGCTTAGCATCTACTTTGTGGATGTGTCGGCACAAAAGCAGCTTCTGAGGCAGATAGAAGATAAAAAGATCGTGGTCTGTGCCGCAGTGATTGATAATTATGACGAGGTCATCAAGAGCACGCCGAACAGCAGTCACGGTTCCTTGGTGGGTCAGATTGAGCACTGTGTCAATGCCTGGGTAGAACGCGGCGGCGGCGTTGCTGTGCGCTATGAACGTGATAAGTTCATGATTCTGTTTGAGGCGGCAAGGTTTGCGCCGCTCATGCAGGAGAAGTTCACTATTTTGGACGAGGTAAAAAAGGTGCAGCAGGGGAACCGGATTCCGGCCACCTTCAGCATTGGCGTCGGCCAGTCCAAGGACACACTGCGCGAGAATGAGCAGCTGGCTGCCGTAGCGTTGGAAATGGCGCTCGGCCGCGGCGGCGACCAGGTAGTCGTAAAGACGGCGGTCGGGTTCCAGTTTTACGGTGCAAAGAGCCGTGAGGTGGAAAAGAGTACCAAGGTCAAGGCGCGTGTGGTTGCACACAGTCTGCGGGATTTGGCGGAGCAGTCTTCCCGCGTCATCATTATGGGGCACAGCAACGCGGATGCGGACAGTCTTGGTGCGGCTGTTGGCCTGTTTCGGATTTTACGTGATAAAAAAGTGGATGTTTACATTGCAATGGATCGTGTGCATAATAATGTTCGCATCATTTTAGACTGTTTGTTAGAACATGACGAGTATCGGGAGCGCATCATCGGCGAGACGCGCGCGCTGGATCTTATCGATGAAAAGACGCTGCTGATTGTGGTGGACACTCACCGCCCCAGCATTGTGGAATATCCGAGCGTACTCAAGAATATCCAAAACGTGGTGCTGATCGACCATCATCGCCGCGGCGAGGAATTTATTGAAGAAACGGTGCTCAGCTATCACGAGCCGTATGTATCGTCCTCCAGCGAGATGGTGACCGAGCTGATTCCCTACATTGACAGTGACAGCGCCTTAGAGCCCTATGAGGCAGAGGCTCTTTACAGCGGTATTTATTTGGACACCAAGGGGTTTACCTTTAAAACAGGGGTGCGTACCTTTGAGGCCGCATCCTATCTGCGCCGCCTTGGGGTTGATCCGGTTAATGTCAAGCGGCTTTTCCGCAGTGATTTAAACACGTATATTCAGCGTTCCCGCATTATCAGCCATGCAAAAATCTATCGCAGTAACATTGCGATTGCACTGTGTAGCGAACGCGGCACAGATATGCAGCTGGTTGTTGCCCAGGCAGCGGATGAGCTTTTGGGGATCCGCGGTATTGAGGCAGCCTTTGTGCTTGCCGCAGACGGCAACCGTATCATTATCAGCGGCCGTTCTTTAGGTTCGATCAATGTGCAGGTAATACTGGAAAAACTGGGCGGCGGCGGTCATATTACGATTGCTGGTGCGCAGCTGAGTAATAACAATCTAAGCCTTGCCGAGGCAGAGCTTTGCAGTGCGATTGACGAGGTGGTCTTTGAAGAAAACCGCACAAAGGCAAGGTAGAGACAAAAGACATAATCAAAGACGTAGCCATAGAGAAAGAGAGGATCCGATCATGAAAGTTATTTTATTGCAGGATGTAAAGGCACAGGGAAAGAAGGGCGATCTGATTAACGTCAGTGACGGATATGCAAATAACTTTTTGCTTCCCAAGGGACTTGCAAAGCTTGCAACCAAGCAGGCGCTTAATGAACTGGAGGGTAAGCGCGGCGCGGAACAGTATAAGCGCAATCAAGAAGAGTTAAAGGCGTCCAATATTGCCGAGCGGATGAAGGAGGTCAAGGTAAAGTTGACTGCCAAGGCCGGCAAGGAGGGGAGACTGTTTGGCTCGATCACCTCAAAGGATGTTGCAAAAGCGTTGAAGGAACAGTATAATATTGATGTTGACAAGCGTAAGATTGATCTGCCGGATGGCATCAAGACTTGCGGCATCCGTGAGGTGCAGGTGACTTTGTACCCCAAAATCGTGGGTACCTTTAAGGTTGAGGTAACGGAAGCGTAGTTTGAAGAAGACGGGTGAGATACCATGTATGAGGAGAATTTAACCGCTCCGACGGAGAACGCCGATTTTTCCATGCCATTTAGCAATGAGGCAGAGCAATCCGTGCTTGGGGCAATCTATTTAGACCGGGATTGCATTCCTTCGGTGCTGGAACTGGTGCGCGGCGAGGATTTTTATATTGACCGCCATCGGGAGCTTTTTGAGGCGATCATTGAGCTTTATAATATGGGAAAGCCGATTGATCTGGTTACCTTAAAGGAGCATTTGACCCTGCGCGGCAGTCTTGAAAAAATCGGCGGTATTGAATTTATCGTTGAGGTTGCCAATCTGGTTCCGTCCACGGACAGCGTCAGCTACTATGCCGGCATTGTTAAGGATAAGGCGGTCAAGCGCCGCCTGATTCATATCGCCGATACGGTGCGCGGCCAGTGTTACCGCGGCGACGAGGATACGGATGCGATCATTGCGGCATTGCAGGACGATGTGATTAAAATTTCGCAGGATCGCAGCAGCAAGGGACTGGTGCATATCAGCCGGTATCTGACGGAGAGCCTGGAACACTTGGAGATGCTCAGCAAAAAACAGGATAAAATCACCGGGATTCCAACCGGGTTTATTGATATTGACCGGCGAACCTCCGGGCTGCATGCGGCGGAGTTGATTATTCTGGCGGCGCGGCCGGCAATGGGTAAGACAAGCTTTGCGCTCAACATTGCGCAAAACGTGGCCGTAAAGGCAAAGAAGAACGTAGCCATTTTCAGCTTGGAGATGCCGTCTGCACAGCTTGTGAACCGTCTTATCAGCGCTGAGGCAAAGATCAGCGCCGAGCGCATCAAAAAAGGCGAGATCAAGGATGAGGAGTGGGGAAAGATTGGAAATGCAGTTGCGGCGCTTGGCGATGCGGGCATTTATGTAGACGATACCTCCAGTATCACTGTCAGCGAGATCGGTGCACGCTGCCGGGAGCTGATGCTGGATCGAGGGGTGGATCTTGTAGTGATCGACTATTTGCAGCTGATTACGGGCAGTGGCCGCGGCGGTAACCGCCAGAATGAGATATCCGAGATTTCCCGCACCTTGAAGATTTTGGCAAACGATTTAAATATTCCGATTATTGCACTGTCGCAGTTGAGCCGTGCCTCCGATAAGGAAAAGAGAGAGCCGTTGCTCAGCGATCTGCGTGATTCCGGTGCGATCGAGCAGGATGCGGATATGGTTATGTTTTTGCATCGGGACGGCTATTATCACGAGGATGCCGAGGAACCCAATAAGGCGAAATGCAACTTTGCCAAGCACAGAAACGGTGCGGTCGGATATGAGTATTTGACCTGGATTGGCGAATATACCATGTTTACAGACTGGAGCGAAAACCATGCAATGTAATACAAAGAAAGTGCGTGAAACGGTGCGCGCTGCGATTAGGGAACATGCGATGACAAAAAAAGGAGATCACGTGCTGGTCGGGGTATCCGGCGGCGCCGATTCTGTCTGTCTTTTGCATGTGATGAACGCCTTAAAAGAGGAATTTTCGCTCACACTGACCGCGGTACATATCGATCATAAAATCCGTGGCGCGGAGGCCGGCCGTGACGCTGCTTTTGCCGAGGAATTTTGCCGAAAGCTTGGCGTTTCGTTCATTCAAAAATCGGTTTCGGTGCCGGAGCTTGCAAAATCCGAAAAAATATCATTGGAGACGGCCGGACGGCTGGCGCGGTACCGGTGCTTTCATGAGATTTGTGACGAAATCGGGGCGCAGTCGGTCGCAACGGCGCACAACCGCAACGACCAGGCGGAGACGGTGCTGATGCGGATTCTGCGCGGCGCCGGGATTTCAGGCCTTGCCGGGATTCGCCATGTGCGGCCGGACGGCGTAATTCGCCCGCTGCTGGACGTCAGCCGTGCGGAGATTGAGGCGTATTGCCTGGAAAATGATTTGCACTATTGCGTCGACAGCACCAATTTAGAAGATGACTGTACCAGAAACAAGATTCGACATCTCCTGTTGCCCATGATTGAAAAGGAGTTTAATCCAAACATTTTGGAAACGCTCAGCGTGCTTGCTGCCAACATGAGAGAGGATGGCGAGTTTATAGACGGTTATGCGACGCGGCTTTATCGGCGCATCGGCAACCCAAGCCCCAAAAAGGAGCCTGTGGTTTTGGATATCGAATCGCTGCGGATGCTTGCACCATCCATCGCGACCCGGCTGCTAAAAAAAGCGGCACAGAAGGTAATGGGCGGGCGGTATCTTGTCAGCAGACAGAACTGGGAAGCGGTGCGGCGGCTTTTGGATAAAGAGACCGGCGCAAAGGCAATCCTGCCGCAGGGACTTAAAGTAACGGTGCGTTACGGCTGGCTGGCATTTGAGGCAGAGCAGGAGGAGATGCCTTCGCCGGAGCCGATTGAGGTTGTATGCGGCAACAGCTATTCGTTCGGAGCCTGGCACATTCGCTTCGACGAGGCAAGGGTAGGACAAAGCGTGGAAAAAAATCAGATGGTTTTAGACAGCGAAAGGCTTTGCGGTATGCGTCTTATCCTTAGGACACGCAGAAGCGGAGATCGCATCGCGGTCTTTGCCGACGGAAGAGAAAAAAAATTAAAAAATTTTATGATAGATCAAAAAATTCCCAACCATATACGCGATACTCTGCCGTTGCTTTGCAGTGATGATCAAGTGCTTGCGGTCATTGGCTGCCGGGTGGCAGAACCATATAAGGGAGACATAAAACAAAGGAGAGGGCTGGTGGTTACCTATGATACAACAGATGAAGGTTGGCAAGATTATGCTGACCGAAAAGGAAATTAAAAATAAGGTGGAGGAATTGGGCGCGGCGATTAACGCCGACTACGGAGATAAGGAACTTATTGTTTTAGGAATTTTAAAGGGCTGTTTTGTCTTTATCGGTGATCTGGTACGGCAGCTTCGCAGTGATGTACAGGTGCATTTTATGCAGGTTTCCAGCTACGGCCGCGGTACGGAGAGCAGCGGTGAAATCAAGATAAAAAAAGACATTGATATTGATATCGCAGGAAAGCATGTGCTTTTGGCAGAGGATATCATCGACTCCGGCAACACTTTGGTGCAGTTGATTCCGATGCTTCAAAAGCGGAACCCGGCGTCCATTAAGGTGTGTGCGCTCTTGAGCAAGCCGTCACGCCGTCAGGTGAAGTTTGAGGCGGATTATACCGGGTTTGAGATCCCGGACAAATTTATTGTTGGCTATGGATTGGATTTTGATGAACGTTATCGTCAGCTCCCCTATATTGCAGAAATGGAGAGCTGCAGCGAAGAATAGTCAGGAGGTAGATCCCATGTTAAAATGGCAGAAATACTGTGACGAGGCAGCAAGATATGCGGCGCCGTACGTGCACCGTGCCGGCGAGACTCTGGAGACGGCGGCAAAGCATGCCGACCGCGCATTTCGCAGGAGCCGGCGCAAGGTAAAACGAAGGATGCGCCTTTTGCGGATCAAACGCGGGCTGGATCTTTTGACCCATCTTTTATTGATTCTGGCGGCCGTGATTGCACTGTTTGAGCTGCTGCATAAATACCGGAAAGAATACGGCGAAGCATAGGCACACGGGAGCTTAGGCGCACGGGAGCCTAGCCGAAGGAGGCGGGTCAAGGTTCGTCTGGAAAGGCGAATTTTGGTCTGATTTCGGCTTGCCGTCTTGGCCGGCCGTCATAGATTATAATTACAGTGAGGAGTAAAAAAATGCAGGAAATACAAAAGAAGTTTTCGGACAAGGTCAAGCATTTGGAGGCCTCTGCCATCCGTGAGATATTTAAATTACTGGCAAAACCGGGTATCATCTCGTTTGCCGGCGGTGCGCCGGATCCCAAGCTCTTCCCGAAGGAGGAACTGGCGGAGATCGCAGCGGACGTTTTAAAAAATCAGGGCGAGGTTGCGCTGCAGTACGGGGTGACCGAGGGGTATACGCCGCTGCGTGACTGGGTCATTGCACGGCTGAAAAGACAGGGAATCATCAGCGACCGTGACGACACCATCATCGTCAGCGGCGGCCAGCAGGGCATCGACCTTGCGGCAAAATCGCTTATAAATCCCGGTGACGGTGTTGTGTGCGAGGAACCAAGCTTTATCGGCGGACTGAACGCGTACCGTTCCAACAATGCCGAGCTTTACGGCGTTCCGGTAGAGAATGACGGCATGGATATGGAAAAGCTGGAGGCAACGCTGAAGGCACACCCGAATGTAAAGGTGCTCTATACGATTTCTACTTTCCAGAATCCGTCCGGAATTACCATGTCTTACAAAAAGCGTAAAAAGCTGTTAGCGCTTGCAAAGACGTATGATTTTATCATATTTGAGGACAACCCCTACGGCGAGCTTCGTTTTGCCGGTGAGGAAATTCCAACCATCAAGTCCATGGACACCGAAGGACGTGTGGTATACTTTAGCACGTTTTCCAAGATTTTGTCGCCGGGACTTCGTTTGGGTTATGTCAGCTGCGACCCGGCACTGATGGAGCGGATGATTATCTGCAAACAGGTGGAGGACGTACACACCAACGTTTTGTCACAGATGATTGCATATGAATTTGTAATGCGCTTTGATATCGATGCGCATATCGCAAAGCTGCGTGCAGCATACGGAAAAAAGTGCAAGCTGATGATGGAGTGCATGGATCGGGAATTTCCGGCATCGGTGACCCACACCTGTCCGCAGGGCGGTCTGTTCCTGTTTTGTACTATGCCGGAGCAGTATGACAGTAAGGTGGTTATGCAGAAGGCGCTAGAGCGCGGTGTGGCTTTTGTGCCGGGTGCAACGACCATGATTGATGATAAGGCAAGTTACAGCACGTTCCGCATGAATTATTCCACCGCATCGGAGGAAGAAATCCGCAGCGGAATCCACGCGCTCGGCGAGGTCTTGAAAGAAGTGGTAGGTGACTGATATGGCAGAGAAGAAGAGAATATTGAGCGGAATCCAGCCATCCGGCGCCCTGACGCTCGGAAACTATGTTGGTGCGCTGCGCAATTGGGTGGATTTGCAGAAGGACGATACGTACGAATGTTATTTTATGCTGGCGGATCTTCACACCATTACGGTGCGCCAGGTGCCGAAGGATTTTAGAAAGAATGCGATGGATTTATTGGCGCTGTTTTTGGCGTGCGGTATTGACCCGGAAAAAAGCCCGGTCTTTTTCCAGTCCCACGTTTCGGCGCATGCGCAGCTTTCCTGGGTTTTGACCTGTAACACGTATATGGGCGAGCTTTCCCGTATGACGCAGTTTAAGGATAAATCCCGAAAGCATGAGAATAATATCAATGCAGGATTATTTACCTATCCCTCGTTAATGGCGGCAGATATCCTGCTTTATCAGGCGGATCTGGTGCCGGTCGGCGAGGATCAGCGCCAGCATTTGGAACTGACGCGCGATCTTGCAAACCGTTTTAATAACGCGTATAGTGAGACCTTTAAGGTGCCGGAGGGATATATCCCGAAAGTCGGCGCCAGAATTATGAGCCTTCAGGATCCCACACAAAAGATGTCTAAGTCAGATCCGAATGAAAACGGCTATATTTTGCTGCTTGATCCGATCGATGCCGTGGTACGCAAAATCAAGCGTGCGGTTACGGATTCCGGCAGTGAAGTCAAGCGCGGCGAGGGAAAAGAGGGCATCGAGAATCTAATGAGTATCTATTCTGCGGTGACCGGTAAGAGCATGGATGAGATTGAGGTTTTGTTTGACGGCAAGGGCTACGGTGATTTTAAGGCGGCGGTTGCCGAGGCAGTGGCAGAGACCCTGCGGCCGATACAGGAAGGATACCGGGATCTCATGGAAAATAAGGATTATTTAGAGCAGGTCTACCGCCGCGGCGCAGAGATTGCGGCAAAGACGGCAATGAAAACACTGTCCAAGGTTTACCGCAAGGTTGGTTTTATCCAGCCGTAGGCGGCTTGCCGGGATGACAAGTCGAAAGGGAATCATTTAGGCTCCGGTGTTGGGAGATAGATTTTTGTTTTCGGCTGGAACAGGAGGAAGCAAACATGCTTTTTGATCAAAATCTCTATGTGTGTCTTGCATTGCTGGTTGCAGGACTAATTTCCTTTGCGGCAACGCCAATGGTGATTTCGCTTGCCCATAAAATCAATGCCATCGATGTTCCGAAGGACGCCAGACGGGTGCATAAAAAACCGATTCCGCTGATCGGCGGTCTTGCAATTTTTTACGGATTTATTGTCAGTGTCTTGTGCTTTGCGACCATCGATCATGAGACCATGGGCATCTTAATCGGCTGTGTTATTATTGTTACGGTTGGCGTCATCGATGATATGACGGATATGCGGCCGATTGTCAAGCTGCTTTGTCAGATTATTGCGGCAACCTTGGTGGTCTATTCCGGTGTTCGGATTGCACACTTTGCCAACCCATTTTCCCATTGGTTCGGGCCGCCGTATATCGTGCTGAATTACTGGGTGTCGGTTGCTGTTTCGGTTATCTGGATTGTGGGGATCTGTAATGCGGTCAACCTGATTGACGGTCTGGACGGTTTGGCGGTCGGCGTATCGTCGATTGCCTCCATGTCGCTTCTGGCGCTGACGCTGATTAGCAATAACTCCAATGTTGCGATTCTGACGGCGGCGGTTGCCGGCGCCGGTTTTGGATTTTTACCGTATAACTTTAACCCGGCCAAAATCTTCATGGGAGACACCGGCGCGTTATTTTTGGGCTTTATCCTGGCTTGTATCTCCATCCAGGGCGTCTTAAAGCTATCGGCGATCATCTCGTTTGCAATTCCGCTTTTGGTGCTGGGACTGCCGATTTTTGACACAATGTTTGCGATTATACGCCGTATTTTAACCGGCAGATCGCCGATGTCGCCGGATCGCGGACATTTGCATCACCGACTTTTGGACATGGGCTTTTCGCAGCGAAAGACGGTTGCAATTTTGTATACGCTGACGGCCGTTTTGTGCCTGACTGCCGTGGTCGTTTCGATCAAAGGGTATCTGCGCGGAATCTTATTGATTTTGGCGGTATTGCTTATTATACTGGTGTCCCTGCATCTGATGGGAGAGCTGAAGGACCCTTCACTGCACAGTGACGATAACCGGGACTTATCTTACTTGGAGGAAAAGAAGGATGAATAAAATCAAAGTAATGACAGTTTTCGGCACGCGGCCGGAGGCAATCAAAATGGCGCCGCTGGTGAAGGAACTGGAAAAGCATAGCGATATTATTGACTCCATTGTCTGCGTGACGGCGCAGCATCGGCAGATGCTCGATCAGGTGCTTGATATTTTTCATATCACGCCGGATTTTGACTTAAATATTATGAAACAGCGCCAGACCCTGGTGGAAATTGTCGGCCATTCGCTGGAGGGGCTGGATCAGGTGATGAAGGAGGCAAAGCCGGATATCGTGCTGGTACACGGCGATACCTCTACGACATTTGTCGGAAGTCTTGCGGCGTTTTATAACCAGATTGCAGTTGGCCATGTCGAGGCCGGGCTTCGTACCTATGATAAGTACGCGCCGTTCCCGGAGGAAATCAACCGCCGGCTGACCGGCGTGATTGCGGATATGCATTTTGCGCCAACCGAGCGCAACCGTCAGAATCTGCTCCGCGAGGGGGCCAGTGACGCGGATATTTTTGTGACGGGCAACACGGTGATTGACGCACTGAAAACGACCGTGCGTGAGGATTACACCTTTAAGGATCCGACGCTTGCTAAAATGCCGTGGGATACCAGGCGCGTGATTGTGATGACGGCACATCGCCGCGAGAACCTGGGTCAGCCGCTGCGTAATATCTGTACGGCGGTACGTGAACTGGTTGAAACCTTCGACGATATCGAGGTCGTGTATCCGGTGCATTTAAACCCTGCCGTACGGGAGGTGGCCTATGAGATTCTGGGCAACATGGATCGGGTAAAGCTGATTGAGCCGGTCAATGCCGATGAACTGCATAACGCGATCCAGCGCGGATTTATGGTTTTGACAGATTCCGGCGGCTTGCAGGAGGAAGCGCCCTCACTCGGAAAGCCGGTGTTGGTTCTGCGCGGAGAGACCGAGCGGCCGGAGGCGGTTGACGCCGGTACGGTTAAGATTGCCGGAGTGGATAAGGATACGATTGTGCGCATGGCGTCCGCGCTTTTGACAGATGAAAATGCCTATCACCGTATGGCAAAGGCAGTCAACCCTTACGGGGACGGCCTTGCGTCCGGCAGAATTGTGGATGCAATCATAGAAAGATTTTCAAAAAACAGGTAGACGATATGAAAGCTAGCATTTTATGTTATAAAATTGGAACCCAAAAGATGGCGCAGCTGCGTGCCGCAGCAGCGCCGCTGCGCATCGCGGTGAAGGAAGTTGCGCCGGAGGAAATCCATCAAAAAGTGGGTTACCTTGCCGGGCTTTCCGGCTATGAGAGCGCGGAACCCGCGGCAGATATGCCGCAGGGCGTGTACGGTGAGTTCCTTCTCATGTGCGATTTGAGCAAGGTGCAGTTTGATCTTCTGATGGGCGCGTTTCAGAGAAAAAGGATCGCGCCGATTCCGGTGAAGGCGATGATGACGCCGACCAACCGGGACTGGAGCTTTACAGCGCTTATGGAGGAGGTCAATCGGGAGCACCAAAGTATGCACGGAAAACGTGTTTAAAAACAGGACATAAAATTGTGAATTTGGTGTTGACAAATAAAATGGAGTATGGTACAATATTTCGGTAACCGCGCAGAAGAGGTTTAAGTTTTCCGTTTTGATTCATGCAATCGGACGGGACACCTTATATGGCGAGTCTTGGGTAATAGGAGGGATTACGAATATGTACGCAGTGATTGAAACCGGTGGTAAGCAGTATAAGGTACAGCAGGGCGATGTCGTTTTCATTGAAAAGCTGGACGCTGAGGCTGGAAGCACCGTTACGTTTGATAAGGTTTTGGTTGTCGGCGGTGAGGATTTTAAGGTTGGCGCTCCTTATGTGGACGGCGCTACCGTAACCGCATCGGTTGCAAAACAGGGTAAGGCAAAGAAAGTGATTGTGTATAAGTATAAGTCCAAAAAGGGCTATCACAAGAAACAGGGTCACAGACAGCCTTATACAAAAGTTGAGATTACGGCCATCAATGGCTAATACGGGCTCAGGCACACGAGTGTCATAACCGTTTCTTTCAGATTGGTATAAAGGAGTGAGAAAACATGGCTCATAAGAAAGGTATGGGTAGTACCAAAAACGGCAGAGATTCCGAGTCCAAACGTCTTGGCGTGAAAAAGGGCGACGGTCAGGCTGTTTTGGCCGGTAATATCCTGGTTCGTCAGAGAGGTACGAAGATTCATCCCGGTATCAATGTTGGCAAAGGCACCGACGATACCCTCTTTGCACTGATCGACGGCAAAGTAAAGTTCGAGCGTAAGGGTAAGACGAAAAAACAGGTATCTGTTTACGAGATCGCTCAGTAATGAAAGCATAAAAAGGGGTGGCGGACGCCGCCCCTTTTTTCGGTTCGGAAACAGTCGAAATGAAAACGGGTTTACCGGATGATTTTGGATCAAAGGCTGTTTCAAAAACCTTAAATTGGTCAAAATATAAGACAGGAGGTGGCGCTATGTTTTCCGATTTGGCGAAAATATTTATTAAGGGTGGCGACGGCGGCAACGGAGCGGTGACCTTTCACCGTGAAAAATATGTTGCGGCAGGCGGCCCTGACGGCGGCGACGGCGGCCGCGGCGGCAGTGTCGTTTTTGTGGCGGATAAAAATATCAATACGCTGATGGATTTTCGTTATAAGCGCAAATACCTGGCCGAAAACGGCGGCAACGGTCGCGATGCCAAACGCAACGGAAAATGCGGCGCGGATTTAGAGGTGCGTGTGCCGGTCGGCACTTTAATCCGCGAGGCGGAGAGCGGCCTGGTGATTTGTGACATGAAAGAGGACGGCCAGCGCAAGGTTGCGGCCCGCGGCGGCAGCGGCGGCTGGGGCAACTCCCATTTTGCAACGGCAACCAGGCAAACGCCGAAGTTTGCAAAGGCCGGTATGCCGGGTGAGGAATACACCGTGACTTTGGAACTAAAACTGATTGCGGATGTGGGACTTTTGGGCTTTCCGAACGTGGGAAAATCCACGTTTTTATCCATTGTCAGCGATGCACGGCCGAAAATTGCAAACTATCACTTTACCACCCTGAAGCCGAACCTGGGCGTGGTAGATATGGGGGACGGCTGCGGCTTTGTCATTGCGGATATTCCGGGTATTATCGAGGGCGCCCATGAGGGCGTCGGCCTCGGCCATGAGTTTTTGCGCCATGTGGAACGAACGCGGCTGCTTTTGCATATCGTGGATGTTTCCGGGATAGAGGGGCGCGATCCGCTGGAGGATTTTGACGCAATCTGCCGCGAACTTAAGCTTTACAGTGAAAAGCTTGCGGAAAAACCGCAGATCGTACTGGCAAACAAGAGCGATATTCCCGGATTTGACGAAAACTTTGCGGTCTTTCGCGATCGGCTGGAGAAAGAGGGATACCGCGTATTTCCGATCTCGGCCGCAACGAAAAAAGGAATCTCCGAGGCGCTGCATTACACCTGGGAGACGCTCTCTAAAATGCCAAAGACCGAGGACGGGGATGAATACGAGATGTATGACCCGGATTTGGTGCGCCGTGATGATACCATCACGGTCAGCCGTGTGGAGGATGCGTACGAAGTAGAGGGGCTGCGTGTGCGGAAAATTGTCGGATCAACCAATTTTGACGATTATGAGTCGCTGCAGTATTTCCAGCGTGCGCTGATCAAAAGCGGCGTGATCGACCGGCTGAAAGCGGCCGGAATCCAAGAGGGAGATACCGTGCGAATGTATGGGATTGAGTTTGATTTTGTAGAATAAAATCAGAGATCTTCCTAAAAAATATCGTATTTTTTTGTAAAAAATGCTTGACAGATTCCGCGTGTTTCGGTATAATATTGATCTGTAAAGCGTAAAAACTTTACAGATCAAACCGAACCGGAGTGGAGAGCATGGAAAAGAATGTTCAAATCGCGCTTTTATTCTCAATTTACCGGAATATGCTGACAGACCGCCAGGCAGAGAGTGTGGATCTTTATTATAATGAGGATTTGTCCTTATCTGAAATCGGAGAGCATATGGGGATTACCCGTCAGGGCGTCCGCGATAATATTAAGCGTGCCGAGCACATTCTTTTTGATGTGGAAGAGAGACTGGGTTTGGCGCAGCGTTTCTTGGGAATCAAAGAAAAGCTGCATGAGATTGACGATTTAATCTCAGAGGTGGAGGCATCGCCGAATGTGCGGTATCTCTCTGACGATATTAAACGAAAGATCAATCGGATTCTTACCATCATCGGCGAAATCAACGAGGAATAGTTCACGGAGGTGCAGCAATGGCGTTTGAAAGCTTGACTGATAAATTACAGAACACATTCCGAAAATTAAAAGGAAAAGGAAAAGTCAGTGAAAAAGATTTAAAGGACGCCATGCGTGAAGTAAAGCTTGCGCTGCTGGAGGCAGACGTAAACTTTAAAGTGGTAAAGGATTTCATAAAACAGGTGACGGAGCGTGCCTCCGGCGCCGAGGTGATGGAATCCTTAACTCCCGCGCAGCAGGTCATCAAGATCGTTAATGAAGAGCTGGTCTCGCTTATGGGCGGTACGGAACAAAAGCTGAATATCTCACCAAAGCCCCCTACGGTCATTATGATGGCCGGTCTGCAGGGCGCCGGTAAGACGACAACGGCGGCAAAACTCGGCGGACTTTTAAAAAAGCAGGGTAAGCGTCCGCTACTTTGTGCCTGCGATGTTTACCGTCCTGCGGCAGTCAAGCAGCTGCAGGTAGTCGGCGGCAAGCTGGAGCTTCCTGTTTTTGCGATGGAAGGGAGCCGGGACGCAGTCGGCATTGCAAAAGCAGGACTTGCACACGCAATCGCACACGCGAACGACGTGCTGATTATCGATACGGCCGGGCGGCTACATATCGATGAGACGTTGATGGAAGAACTCAAAGAAATTGTCCGCGCCGTGGATCCTGCGGAGATCCTTTTGGTGGTAGACGCCATGACCGGTCAGGACGCCGTGAATGTGGCGGACGCGTTCAACCGCGACCTTGCCATCAGCGGTGTTGTTTTAACAAAGCTGGACGGTGATACGCGCGGCGGTGCGGCGCTTTCAGTACGTGCCGTGACGCAAAAGCCGATTAAGTTTTGCGGTATGGGCGAAAAGCTGACTGACCTTGAGGTGTTTCATCCGGATCGGATGGCGTCCAGAATTTTGGGAATGGGCGATATGCTCAGCCTGATTGAAAAGGCGGAACAGGCTCTGGATATGAAAAAGGCAGAGGAGCTGGAACGGAAACTCCGTACGCAGCAGTTTACCTTTACCGACTTTTTGGATCAGATGGCACAGATGAAGAATATGGGGCCGATTTCCGATATGCTGAAGATGCTTCCCGGTATGAATGATAAGGCACTTAAGAACGTGAATATCGATGATAAGCATCTGGCGCGGATTGAGGCGATTATTCTGGCGATGACACCGCGGGAGAGAGATCTTGTCGACAAGCTGACGCCGTCCCGCAAAGAACGGATCGCCAAGGGCAGCGGAACCGGGATGCATGAAGTGAACGCGTTAATCAAGCAGTTTGAGCAGATGCAGAAGATGATGAAACAACTCGGCGGCAAGATGGGTAAAAAAATGAAACGCCGCGGCGGTTTGCTCGGCGGCGGTATGCCGGGCGGATTTTTTAAATAGAAAAGAATTAGGGCGAGAGCCTATAAAATATTAAGAATTACTTTTGGAGGTACATGAAAATGGCAGTTAAAATTCGTTTAAAGAGAATGGGTGCGAAAAAAGCACCGTTTTACCGTGTGGTTGTTGCGGATTCGAGATATCCGAGAGACGGCCGGTTTATCGAGCAGGTTGGTACTTATAACCCGATGACCGATCCGAGCACCTCGGAATTTGACGCAGAAAAGGTTCAGAAGTGGATTGCAAACGGCGCACAGCCGACTGACACCGTAAAACGTCTTTTGAAAGAAAAAGGTATTATCTAATCGCGGGATTGGAGGGAACAACAATGCGTGAGCTTTTGGAGTTTATCGCAAAATCAATGGTGAGCCATCCTGAAGCGGTAGAAGTTACTGTGACAGAAAAGGAAACGGCGACAGTACTGCAGCTGCATGTCGCAGAGGACGATATGGGAAAGGTGATCGGCAAACAGGGCCGTATCGCCAAAGCAATCCGTACCGTTATGAAAGCGGCAGTCGGCAGCAAAGGAAAAAAGGTAGTCGTTGATATTGTATAGCTATTTGTAGCTAAAGAAGAGGAATGCGAAAACATCGCATTCCCTTTGTCTTTCTAGCCGAAAAGGAGCGATTTGAATGAATAATTTGCTGGAGCTTGGCAAGGTTGTGAATACGCACGGGATACGCGGAGAGGTGAAAATTCAGCCATGGTGCGACGATCCGGAGGTTTACCATGAACTTTCCTACCTTTATATCGGCGGCAGCCGGTATGAGATCCTCCGCACCCGTATTCATAAAAACTGCGTCATTGCAGCGCTTGACGGCGTGGATCATATTGAGGCAGCGGAGCAGCTGCGTAACAAAATCGTGACCATTGAGAGGGAGATGCTCGGCCCTCTCCCGGAGGGAACCTACTATATCGCCGATTTGGAGGGACTTTCGGTGCGTACGGCAGACGGCGCAGCGCTTGGTACGATTCAAGAGGTGATTCATACCGGCAGCAATGACGTCTATGTGCTCAAAAGCGACCGAAAAAAGCCGATTTTGATTCCAGTTATTGATGAGGTGGTCAAAGAAGTCAATATCGAGGAAGGCTATATTTTAGTGGAACTCATGAAAGGGTTGATCGACTGATGCGTTTTGATATACTGACACTGTTCCCGGAGATGTTTGAGGCGGTTTTGGATCACAGCATTATCGGCCGTGCGAAGGATAAGGGGATTTTGGATCTTCACTATGTGCAGATTCGGGATTTTGCTTATAACAAGCACCGCCAGGTCGATGATTATCCCTATGGCGGCGGCATGGGCATGGTGATGCAGCCGGAGCCGATTTTCCTTGCGCACAAAAGTGTGTGCGAGGGGCTGGATTACCGCCCCAAGACGATTTATTTATCGCCGCAGGGCAAACCGTTTCGGCAGAGCACGGCAAAGCGCCTTGCCAAAGAAAAGCATATCATTCTGCTTTGCGGTCATTATGAAGGGGTTGACCAGCGTGTGCTCGATGAACTGGTCGACATGGAAATATCGCTCGGTGACTTTGTACTGACCGGCGGTGAACTGGCGGCGATGGCGGTGGTGGATGCGACAGCGCGGCTGATCCCCGGCGTGTTAAAGAGCGAGGAGGCCTTTTCGGAGGAATCGCATTTTTCCGGGCTTTTGGAATATCCGCAGTATACCAGGCCGGAGGTCTGGCATGGCCGCAGCGTGCCGGAAATTTTGCTCAGCGGCCATCATAAAAATATTGCGGCGTGGAAACGGGAGATGTCAATTAAGGCGACGTTTCAAAAACGCCGCGGTATGCTCGCAAAAGCAAAGCTCAGCGAGGCGGAAAAGCAGCTGGTACAAAGCTTGAAAGAGGATATCAAATAAAAAGACGGGTCATCACAAACCGTGATGATCCGTCAGAGCGTGTCAATAAACCCTATTTGTGAAAAATGTCATTTTGATCTGATCGCCGTCCCCTGCTTAGCCATGCCGTCTCGGCTCTCGCCTCGGTCAGCGATGGACGACTGCCGTCGGCAGTCATCGCCTCGGCAGCGCAGAAATGAAATTTTTCACCGATTTTACAAAGTCAGCGGCCATTTTTGCACGCAGGGTCGAAGAGTTTAAACAGGGCAAATTTTTGTAAAATATAAGGCAAAAGCGCAGTGAATACTGACGTAATGGGTCGCGCGATTGCCGCATGCACGGAAACGAAAGAGTTTCCGAACAGCGTCTGCTTACTGCGGCAGTACAGAACATGAAGAAGATGGCAATTATCCTTTGGAAGAGGAATATCCGCTTTTCGGAGACAACAATTAAAAATCTAATATATACGACAAAAACCCGCCATTTTCAGGCGGGTTTTTGTCAGTTGTCTGGGGGACGCAGCTGCATCCTCCTCTTTCATTTTAACCGTTTTCCAGGGCTTGTTCTAACCAAAAGATGCCGATGTCCAGCGCCTTATACAATCCGTCACGCTCAGCCTGGCGAATCAGCCTGGACTTTTTGCCTTCATTCGTTTTCAGCTCAATGATAACCCGTTTGGAAATTTGCAGATCCTCCAGCGGAGTTTGTTCTTCCAGCCGAAAGGTCACGACATATTTGTCCTCCGGGTTGCCATAGTAAATCATGTTTCCGGATCGAACCAAGGGCTTGCCATTATAGGTCAAAATCTGCGGCTCCTTCGGTGTTTTGTCCGCTTTTTTTGTGCGGGAGGTCTTTTTTGGTGTTTCAGACGGTGTAGCAGCAGTCATAGTATCATCACCTTTCTGCCCACATGCATAGAAATCGAATTTTACCTGTGGGCAAGTAAAATTTTGAGGTCGGTTTATCGATCGATGTTTTGATCCCGGCCGGGGCCGACGCCGACAGACGCTACGCGGCAGCCGCATAACTCTTCCACGCGTAAAATATAATTCTGTGCGGCGAGCGGAAGCTTGGAAAACTCCTTAATTTGGCTGATATCTTCACTCCAGCTGTCCATTTCTTCATAAATCGGCTTACACTTTGCCAATTCCTCCAGCGTGGGAGGAAAGTCGGTTGTAATTTGGCCGTCCTTTTCATAAGCGACACAAATCTTGATCTTGTCAAGGCCGCCCAGAGGATCGATCTTGTTCAGTACGACCGAGGTTAAAGAGCTGGTGCGCACCGCATATTTTGCAATTACGGCGTCAAACCAGCCGGTACGTCTGGGACGGCCGGTGGTGGTGCCGAATTCGTGTCCCTTTTGACGGATCGCCTCGCCGATTTCATCATCCAATTCTGTCGGGAACGGACCGTTGCCGACGCGGGTCGTATACCCTTTTAAAATACCGATACATTCGTCAATCAGGGTAGGACCGATACCGCTGCCCACGCACACACCGCCGGAGATGGGGTGGGAGGAGGTTACATAAGGATAGGTGCCAAGGTCTAAATCCAGCAAAATGCCCTGCGCCCCTTCAAAAAGGACTTCCTTTCCGTCCTTGATGCTATGATACAAAATCGGTGTCGTGTCAGTTACATAAGACGAGAGCCGCTTTGCGTATTCGCTGTACTCGGCAATCACTGCGTCTGGGTCAATTGCCTCGCCGCCGTATACCAAAGTAATCATTTTATTCTTGATGACAAGATTCTCGCGGACGCGTTTTGCAAAGATGTCGGGTTGAATCAAATCGCACATCCGAATGCCGCAGCGCTCGGTTTTATCCATGTAGCAGGGGCCGATGCCTTTTTTGGTTGTGCCGATGCTGCTTTCGCCGCGGGCTGCCTCAGAAAGGCCGTCTAAAACGATGTGATATGGCATAATCACGTGGGCACGTGCGTCAATCTTCAGATTTTTTGTATCGATACCGCGCGCTTTCATGCCGTCGATCTCCTCCAAAAGAACCTTAGGGTCGATGACTACGCCGGTGCCGATGATATTCAATGTTTTTGGGTTTAAAATACCGGAGGGCAATAAGTGAAGCTTATAGGTAACTCCGTCCGCCTCGATGGTGTGTCCGGCGTTGTTGCCGCCGGAGGTGCGGACTACGACATCGGCCTTTTCGGCTAAAATGTCAATGGTCTTTCCCTTTCCTTCGTCGCCCCACTGCGCGCCGATAACAACTTTGGTTGGCATACACATTCCTCATTTCTATGTCAATACTTCAGCAAAGTTTACATACCTCTCTATGATAGCAGATGCGGCCAAAAATTGCAAGCAGTATTTTTCTTTTTAGGAAAAATTATGAAAGACTATTTTAAAAGCGTCTCCATCAGCAGATGGCCAAACGGTTGATAAATGCCGGTTGCCTTTGCGGAGGCCTCACTGTAAATGCGGTTTTCGCATTTTTTATCCTCACTTTTAAACAGGATATAAGGGATCGGATCTGCGGTGTGAGTGCGGATTGCAAGCGGCGTTGGATGATCCGGCATGACAAGCATATGAAAGTCCTCGTCGGTGCCTTCCAGATAGGATAAAAGCGGCGCCACGATTTTTTGATCGATCAGCTCGATGGATTTTACTTTATTGTCGATCTCATGACGGTGTCCGGCCTCGTCCGCGCCCTCTAAATGGACATAGACAAAGTCTGCGCCGTTCTTTAATGCGTCAATGGCGGCGTTTGCCTTGCCGTCAAAGTTGGTATGTACCGTCCCGGTTGCACCCGGTATGTCAAGCACCGCAAGATCGGCGCAGCGGCCGATGCCTTTCACCAGATCCACGGCGGAAATCACCGCGCCGCGGATGCCGAACCGCGCCTGATAGGTATCAAGATTCGGCTTTGTGCCGTTGCCCCAGATCCAGAGTGAATTTGCCGGGCGCTGACCCTTTTGGACACGCTTTTGGTTGACGGGGTGATCCTTTAAGATGTCGTAACTTTTTTTCATCAGGCCAAGCAGGGTTTTATCCTTTGGTAAGTATTCTCCGATCACGCGGTCGGAGATGTCGTGCGGCGGCGTCAGTGTAAAGTCGTTTTCACGATGATGCCACACCATAAGATGGCGGTAGCTGATACCGCCGAAAAATTCATAATCCTCCGTCTTTAATGCGTCATTTAAGGCGCTGATTAACTGATGGGCTTCCTCGGTCGAAATTTCATCCGAGCTATAATCCACCATGATCTTGTCCTCATAGCGCGCATCGTCTGAGAGGGTAACCAGGTTTGCTCGAAAGGTGGTGTCGGTCAAGGTAAGCGGCACCCCCATGGAAACGGCCTCCAGCGGAGAACGGCCGGTATAATACTTTTGCGGATCGTAGCCGAAAACGGATAAATTGGCAACGTCGCTGCCGGGGGGCAGATTTTTTGGAACGGTGGTAACCATGCCAAGTTCGCCGTGCGATGCCAGTGCGTCAATATGCGGCTTGTTTGCCGCCTCCAGCGGTGTTTTTCCGCCAAGCTCCGGCACCGGGGTATCGGCGGCGCCGTCCATCAGGACAACAACATATTTCATTGAAGATGACCTCCTTCAAAATTTTCAAAAACTGTCACCTTAGTATACACCCAACCGGAGGAAGGTGTCAACGCTTTATGTCTTTTTTGTAAATTTTCGACAAACGGCTTGCAATTTTGAAAAAGAACAGTTATAATAGAGGATAGTGAAAAAGAATTTAATGGAATTGTGATATTTTGTGGGGGTGGCGTACAATGCAAAACCGACTGTTTCAAAATACCTTGACGCAGTTAAAAAAGGACGTAAAGCGTGTGGTGGGAGTCATCGACGATACTGAGACGATTATTGCATGCAGCAATGAAAGCCGGATCGACACGGTGGTGGATAATATCTTTACCGTGTTTGACGGTACCGGCGATATCAAGCGCGTGGGCGGATACAGCTATAAAAAGATTGAGACGTTTAATAAAAATGAGTATGCCGTCTTCTGCGAGGGAGAGGATGATGTTGCTGCAAACGCGTGCAGCTTTTTGGGAATCCATTTTCTTACGATCAAGCAGTATTACGATGAAAAATATGACCGCAACAGCTTTGTGAAAAATATTATTGTGGATAACATTCTGCCGGGAGATGTGCTTTACCGCACCAGAGAACTGCATCTTACGGTAGAGGCTTGCCGTGTTGTATACCTGGTTCGGGTACAAAAGAGCAGTGAGAACGCGGCTATGGATATTTTGAAGAATCTCTTCCCGGATCGGAATCGTGACTTTGTCATTCGGATTGACGATCACGACAGTGTTGTAATTAAGGAATTTAAGCCGGAGACGGCCAAGGACGAGATGTTCCAGGTTGCACAAAACATTGTTGACACGCTCAGCAGTGAGGATATGATTGCGGTTTCGGTGGGAATTTCTACCGCAGTGGATACCATTCAGGAACTGGCGCAGGCATACCGTGAGGCACGGATTGCGCTGGAGGTCGGCAAGGTTTTTGATACCGAAAAGAATATTATCAGCTATGAAAATCTGGGAATCGGCCGGCTGATTTATCAGCTGCCGACCACCCTTTGCGAATTGTTTTTGAAAGAGGTCTTTAAAAAGGAGTCGATCAACGTACTCGACAATGAGACGATCGGTACCATTCAAAAGTTTTTTGAGAACAACTTGAATGTATCGGAGACTTCAAGAAAATTGTTTGTCCACAGAAACACGCTGGTTTATCGGCTGGATAAAATCAAGAAACTGACGGGATTGGATTTGAGGGAGTTTGATGACGCCATTATCTTTAAGGTTGCGATGATGGTAAATAAGTATCTGACTTCAGAGCCTACCAGAATTTAAATCCCAAAAGGATAAGAAAAAACGGCGGGGCTTTGCTCCGCCGCTCTTGTTTGGCCGAAAGAGGATCATTTAAGCCCGCCTGAAAAAGTGAAATTTCGGCATCCTTCGGCCAGGCAGAAACGGAGTTGTGCTATGATTGAACTGATCAATGTATCCAAAATTTATCGGGATACCGGCGTTTGTGCGCTGCAAAACATCAACCTTACCATCGATAAGGGCGAGTTTGTTTTTTTGATCGGCGCCACGGGAGCGGGGAAAACCAGCCTGATTAAGCTGCTGCTCCGGGAGGAGACGGCCGATCGCGGCAGGGTTATAGTGGACGGTGTGGATCTTAGTCAAATCCACCGCCGCAGGATTCCGCAGCTGCGTCGCGGCATTGGTGTGGTGTTTCAGGATTTTCGGCTGCTGCCGGATCGCACCGTATTTGAAAATGTTGCCTTTGCGATGCAGGTGGTCGGTGCGCAAAAAAAAGTGATTGCGCACATTGTCCCGCAGGTTTTGTCCCTGGTGGGACTGTCCGAAAAGTCAGATGCAAGGCCGCAGCAGCTTTCCGGCGGCGAAAAGCAGCGTGCTTCGATGGCAAGAGCTTTGGTGAACAATCCGCCGCTTTTAATCGCGGATGAGCCAACCGGGAACCTGGATCCAAACACCTCGGCAGAGATCGTTGCATTATTAGAAAAAATCAACCGCCGCGGTACCACGGTGATTATGGCAACTCATGCCAAGGATTTGGTGGATCGGATGCAAAAACGCGTTTTGACCTTGGAAAACGGGAGAATCATTCGGGATGAAAAGCAAGGGGGGTATGGGCTTGCTTAGAGCAATGGACTATTTTTTGCGGCAGGGCTTTAAAAATATCTGGCGACACCGCTATGTGGGCGCAATATCGGCCGGAATCGTGGCGGTGAGTTTGTTTTTATTCGGCGTGTTTATGCTTTTGCAAATGAACCTGACAGCCATTTTGGATCAGGTGCAGAACCAGTGTGAGATCAACGTCTATCTGGCAGAGGATGCCGGCGGAAGCACCCTTGCCCAAATCGAAACCGACCTAAAAGCGATTGATGGTGTGCGTTCGGTGCGCTACCGATCCAAGGAGGAACGGTTAGAGGAAGTGCGCAGAACCATGTATCAGGGGAAGGAGTCCATGCTGGACGGACTGGAGGACGATAACCCCTTGCGGGATTCCTATGTGTTAGAGACGGAAAAGACGGCCGACTCTGAAACGGTCAGCGAAGCGGCGCGCAGTGTGCGCGGCGTGTCGGAGGTCACCAATTTACTGGAACTGGAAGAAAAGCTGAAAAGGATTTCGGCGGCGTCCGGAAGGATTGGCTATACGCTGCTTGCCTTGTTCGCTTTGGCGGCCCTGTTTATCATGGCAAATACCATTCGCATTGCCATGGCGGCGCGCAGTCGGGAAATTGAAATTATGCGTTTTGTGGGCGCTTCTTCGGGCTACATCTGCGGCCCCTTTGTGGTAGAGGGAATTTTACTCGGTATTCTGGGCGCTATGATCGCCGCCCTGCTTATTCTGTGCGGCTACCGCGCCGTTTTAAGCTCCCTGACGGAGCTTTTGCAGGCGGAGTTTTTGCACATGGTGGCGATGCCCCGTGCGGCTGCAGCGGTGATTCCAGCGTATTTGGGACTTGGCGCCGGGATCGGCGCACTCGGGAGTGCGGCCGCAGTGCGAAAATATCTGAAAGTTTAAAGGAGATTGTCATGCGGAAAAAAACAGCAAAAACCATTGCGATTATCATTGCCCTGCTGATGGTGCTGGGACTGCTTGCGCCGCTGGTCGGCACCCTGGTTTACAGTGCGCCGAGTGATGAAACGGTGCAGGAGTACGAACGGGAGCAGAAATCGGCGCTTGCTACCATGCAGGAGCTGGAGGGACAGATGAATGACGCGAGCGAAAAAGTCTACCAGTTGGAGCAGCAGCTGGCAGCGACGCAGAAGTCGCTCCGTGCGGCGGAGGAAGAGCTCAGCGCCGTAGAGGAAGTCGAGAGCGAGAAGAAAGAAAGATTTCGGGAGCGGTTTGCGGCGATGTGCGACGGCGGCACGGCCTCGTACCTTGATATGCTGCTGTCGGCGGAGAGTCTTTCGGATTTCATTGACCGTGTTGTCATAGTTCGGGAGATGACGGAATATGATAGAAACATCTTAAACTCGGTCAGCCGTGTCAAAGAGGAAATTGTGACCGCAAAACAGGAACAGGAGAGCCTGAAGGCAAAACAGGAAGAGGATAAACAGCAGCTTTCTAAGACCATGGAGGAGCTTTATCAAAAGTCGGCAGAGGCGGCTGCCTACTATAAAGAAATCTCGCAAAATAAAGAGATTTATCAGCAATACCTGGAAGAAAAAGAGGCGGCCGAGCAGGCAACCAAGGCGCGTGCCGGCATTGTGGCCGGGGAGGGGTCGGCGTCCGCCGATCAGATATCCGGCGACTATTTTCTGTGGCCGACCAATGTGACAACCATAACCAGCTCGTTTTCACCAAACCGGGTCAACCCGGTGTCCGGCGTGGTTCGTCCGCATACCGGTACCGATATCGGCGCCTCGGAGGGGGCTCCGGTCTGGGCGGCGCAGGGCGGTACGGTCGCTTTGGCAGAGCGTAACGGCGGCTACGGCAACTGTATCATTATTGACCACGGTAACGGGATTCGTACGCTGTACGGACATTTGAGCGCCATTTTGGTTACGCAGGGACAGACCGTAAGCCAGGGCGATCAAATCGGCAGAGTAGGCTCCACCGGCAATTCGACAGGGCCGCATCTTCATTTTGAGGTTATTTTAAACGGTACCGCGGTGGACGCGATGCAGTTCTTTTCCCTTTAATTTTAAGAAACGAGGCGAGACACAATGTATATCAAAAAATCGGTTCTGGTGATTGGCGCCATTCTTTTGATTTTGGTGACGGCGTTTTTAACCATCGGCGCGATCAATCCGTTTGGGTTTGCGGCGTTTGGGGATTTGCTGCGGTTTACTTATGTCAGTCGGCTGATTGAGCATAACTACTATCAGGATGTGGACAGTGAAACGTACAGTAACACGGCGCTGCAGGGCGTAGCAGCGGCAACCGGGGATCCGTACACCGGGTACCTCTGGGGCGATGAAGCGGACGCATATATGGAAAACCTGGAGGGAAACTACCAGGGCGTGGGTCTTTATATCGAGAACAACACCGAGGATAACAGTATCACAGTTGTTTCGGCCATTGCAGGCACTCCGGCAGAGGCGGCAGGGATTACGACCGGCGATAAAATCTTAAAAATCGATGGAGAAACCTATACGGGACAGCAGCTGAACGAGGCAGCAAACCGTATGCGCGGCATTGAGGGCAGCGAGGTAACACTGACAGTGATGCGCGCGACAGCACAAAAGACGGAGGAGCTTACGCTGACCCGCAGAGAAATTGAAATACAAAACGTAAGCGGCAGCATGGTGACGGATAGTATCGGAAGGATTATGATAACCCAGTTTACGGACGGAACGTCCGAAAAGTTTGCAAAATCCTATCAGGAGCTGCAAAACCAAGGCATGAAAAAGCTTGTGATTGATCTTAGAAACAATCCGGGCGGCCTGGTGGATGAAGCGGCGAAGGTGGCAAATATGTTTGTCGAGGACGGCAAGGTCATAGTTTATACCATGGACAAAGCCGGAGACAGAGTGGACTATCCCGCAACCGGCGATGCAGCCAGGATTCCGATTGTGATTTTAACCAACGGCGGCAGTGCATCGGCCAGTGAGATTTTGACCGGGGCGCTGAAGGATTATCAAATCGGCTATCAGATTGGTGAAAAAACCTATGGCAAGGGCATTGTGCAGGGCGTTTATAACCTGGGCAAGGACAGCATTTTGTCTGTGACTGTTGCCCGTTATTATACGCCAAACGGCGTGTGTATTCACGGTGAGGGAATCACGCCGGACGAGGTTGTTGCGATGGATAGCCAAAAGTATTCACGTTTGACGTCGCTTGCCCCGGAGGAGGACGATCAGCTTCAGGCGGCTGTGGCATATCTGAGCCGGTGATGCGCCTCGGACTCTTTACGGTGCAAAAGGAAAAGACGGGGCTGCTGCAAAAGCTGCGCTTTCCCGTTGTGATCAAAGAAACGTTTACGGCGGACACCTCGGTGCTCGTCGCAGAATATGCATTCACCGCAGAGGAACTGAAAAAAATGCCAAACTGGCTGCGTGCCTGCCTTCGGTGGTACGGCATGCGTTTTATGAAAAAACAAAAGATTCATGCGGCGGTCATGACGATAGAGTGTGCCGCCGCCTTTTTGTGCCCATTGCCATGCGGAAAGGAAACGCTGATCCGAAAAATCAGGCCGGAGGAATGGGAAGAATGTCTGGATGCGCTGTTTTCTGCGGTGCCGGTTGACCCAAAAACGTGGAATGCCTGGATTTTTGACCGGGACTGCCGGGTCGTTACGGAGCATTTTTTGGCAAAGCTTTGCACGCATGTGCAGCGGCTTTGTATTGTCACAAAAAGTCCGGTACGGGCAGAGCCGCTCTGTGACCGCCTTTGCGAAGAATACGGTATCGAGCCGGAGGTCTTTGAAAATGCGCGGCGGGTTCCGACAGCGTGCACCCTGCAGATTGATTTTGACCGGGGCGTTCTTGTCTGCGGCAAAAGCGTTTTTGCAAACGGCGCGGAAATGACGATGAACCTTGCCGGCTATCGCGTGGATCTTTGTGGTCTAATCCAAAAATACCCGTCGTATGCCGATGCGCTTTGTCGAAAAGGCTGGGTACCCGGCCAATGCAATCCGTAAAAACAGATTTGTCGCGGACGGCCTTTACACACCGGATAAAATTGTAAAATACGAAAAGTTGTAAAACATGGTTGTAATTTGAAAAAAAATATGTTATACTAACTGTGATTATGTGATTGAAATAGGTGAAAAAAGCTGAAATTTATACAAAAGCGAGAAAGGCAGTGATTTTCATGCAATGTCCGAAATGCCATAAAACCATATCAGATCATGAAACGGTTTGCCCGTTTTGCAAGGCCGTGTTTGCGGAAGAAGCAGAAAACGGAGCGGGAAAAGGACAGGATGCGACAAGTCAGGATACCGGCCGTTTTTCGGCGATTGATCCGGATAAAGACAGTTATGATTTTGATCTGCAATATACCCTGACGTTTAAGGATGCCGGCGAAATCCGCCAGGCGATTGCGGATATGGATCTTGGACTCGGCAAGGAACGTACCGGTGATATTTTCCCGGCTGAAAAGACGGAGAACGAAGACGAGAAAAAACACCCGGAGCTTCATATGCGCAGCCGGGAAGAGATGGAGGAGGCGGCGCAGCGCGCCGAACTCCGGCGTCAGCGGCGCAGCCAGGGCAAGCATGTCGGCCGTATCGGCGCACGCCGCGGCACGGCACAGCGGATCAGCCGCAGCGCCAAGGAGAAGGCGGCGGCTCTCCGTGCGGCAAAACCGCGGCAGAGCCGGACGGAACGGGACGGAAAAAAGAACCGCAGATTTGTCATCGGTGTCGGCGTTGCCGTGCTGGTGGTTGCGCTGATTATCGGAACAATCAACCTGTTTGCGGGCATGATAGACGGTGATGTCCTGTATCCTACCATCTATACCAAGGATAACCAGCTTTACATGGTTTATGATAAAAAGCCGATGCAGCTGAGTGAAAAACTGATAGCGGCCGAGGCGGCAGCCACGGAGACGACACAACAGCCGACGCAAAGTACAAGCCAGAGCAAAAAGTCGTCTTCTTCCAAAAAAGTGGAGGATCCTAAGGTGTATAAAAAGACTGTTCCAACCGAAAAACAGTTAATTCATGTTTCGGAGGACGGGATGTATACTTTCTTTATGGAGAATGTGGACATGAACACCGGCCGCGGCGATCTGGTTTATTGCCAGAACGATTCGCGTAAGAGCCGGACGCTGGTTGCGATTTCCGTTTACTACAAGATGGTAATTGCAAAGGACGGAAAATCCGTATTGTACCTGAAGAACACCGATGATAACGGATACCACGGTGAGCTTTGCTATTGGAATCCGGATATGAAAGAACCGATCAGCGTGTCACAGGATATTTGCAGCGATAACTTTGTGTTTGCGCAAAACGGGCAAAAGGCGCTGTATATCAAGAACTTTAATCCGATTGTCAACACCGGCGATTTGTGTTTGCGTGCCTTTGGCAAGGATGCGAGCACGGAGAGCCAGACGATCGATGAAAAGGTTGCGTTTGTATTTGGGACAACTCCAAAGAGCGATGTCTACCTTTATGCAAAGGATTATGATGTAAATGCCGGGACGTACAGCCTGTATTCCCAAAAAGAGGGCGAACAGCCGGCAGTGCGTGCGGAAAAGGCATTCCTTTCGCCGGTGTTGCTCGGCAAAAACGAAGCAGCTTATGTTTACAGTAACTATCGTGATCACTTTCAGACGCTCAGCTATCTGGATCTTGCCGCCGGCAGCGCCAATGTTATGGCAGACGAGATCACCAAGGTGGTACGCGTGCGAAAGGACGAGGGTGCGGTGATTTATACCAAGACATATGCCGAGACGGATAAGAGCGATTATTATATGGCAGGCTCCGGCGAAAACACCTCGCAAAAGGTTGCAAATGCAGTGACAGTCATCAAAGAAAACGCGTCGCTCCGTCCGCAGTTTGATATCAGTGACGATTTTTCAAGAGTGGCTTATATCAGCGGCTATAATGAAGAGAGCGGCAAGGGTGCATTGATTACCATGAGCATCATTAACGGTTATGTGGGAACCGAAAAGCGGATTTCGGACGAGGCATACAGCTGTGATGTTTCCGCGGACGGCGCCGTGGTGCGGTTTGCGTCGAACTATAACAGGGATCTGGCAACGGTCAGCCTTGCGGCTTATACCAACTCTAACACTGTGACCTTAACGGAGGAGGTTTGCGCCGGGGCATATACCTACGACAGCGCCGGCAGCATTATGGTTTATGCAAGAGATGTGCAGTCAACGCCGATCAACTCCGGTACCATTGAGTGTGTGACGACAAAGGGAAGAATCCGTGAGATCGATCAGGCGGTAACCTCGTACGGATTAAAGAAGGACGGCAGAATCCTGCTTTTGAAGAAAAACGGGGAAGAGCCGACCGGCAAGCTGTATGATTCCAATGAAAAAGGCAGCAGAATTAAGCTGATAGACGATGGTGTCAGCAGCGCACTGTTCTATTAAAATGAAGAAAATCGGAATCATGGGGGGGACGTTCGATCCCCCCCATATCGGACACATGGCGATGGCACAGCGGGTCTTTGAGACCATGCAGCTTGATTCGGTTTTGTTCATTCCGACCGGCGGCGTCTATTATAAGGATAGCTCACATATGCTGCCGCCTAAAACGCGGCTTGCAATGGTGCGTGCCGCCGTGGCAGATAACGAACGGTTTATTGCGGACGCGATCGAAGCGGAGAGCGGAAAGAACAGTTATACCTATCAGACCTTAGAAAAACTGCAAAAAAAATATACGGATGCGGAACTTGTGTTCATTGTCGGCGCGGATTCTCTTGATTATATGGATTCGTGGCGGGAGCCGGAACGCATTTTTTCTGTCTGCCATGTTGCCGCAGTGAACCGCACCGGGATTTCAGAAAGAGAATTGATTGAAAAAAAACGGCAGCTGGAGGAAATGTATAACGCCGGGATTACCCTTGTGAATATGCCGGTTTTAAACGTATCCTCGACGCAGCTTCGGACATGGGTGCGGCAGGGACACAGTATACGCTACTGGGTGCCGGAGGCCGTTTTTCAGTATATTCAACAGCATCGGCTGTATACAGATTGATGCTGCGCCAAAAAGGAGCACATAGAGCGATATGGAAATCGAGAAAATCAAAGCCAATTTGAAACAGTGTCTTTCCGAAAAACGCTACCGCCACTCGATCGGTGTTGCGGAAGAGGCGGTGCGGCTGGCAAAGCATTACGGTGCCGATAAAGATAAGGCGTATCTTGCCGGTCTGGTGCACGACTGTGCCAAGGAGATCGATGTGCAGGATGCGGAGCGGCTGCTGCGGGAGGAATACGGGGTTATCCCGGACGCAATGAAACTGCATATGCCGACCCTGCTGCACGGGCCGCTCGGCGCATGTATCGCGCAAAGTCGTTTTGACATCTATGATACGGAAATATTGGACGCGGTTCGCTATCACACGACCGGAAAAGCAAACATGAGCCTTTTATCCAAAATTGTTTACATTGCGGATTATATTGAGCCGGGACGTGACTATAAAGACGTAGACAAGCTGCGTGCGCTTAGTTATCGCGATCTGGATGAGGCGATCATTTACGGCATTGATTATACGATTCAGGATCTGATCAAAAAGCGAAAGACCATTCATCCCGATGCGGTGCACTGCCGGAATGATTTGGTGATTCACTGCGAAAGAAAGCATTCTGAAAAAGAGGTGACAGAGCATGAGAATTAAATCCCCGGTTCGATTTATTGTGGTGATCGTGACGGTTCTCATCATCATCTGGATGTGCTATAACTTTGTCATTGCGCTGCAGACAGGGGAGACGTTCAGCTTTTTCGGCAATGGTATGCGCAGCGGCGATGCCGAGACCTTTGTCGTTGCCGGTGTGGATGAGGACGGGTATCGTACCGACCTGATTTTGCTTTGCCAGATTAACCGCGCGGATAAGAGGATTCAGATTTTACAGATTCCGCGGGATACCAGAGTAAACAATAAACGAAACGACAAAAAAATCAATTCGGCCTATTATTCCGGCTTTGACGTGATGAGCCGGGAAATCGCACAGGTTACCGGTATTACGCCGGAGCATTACGTGATGGTCGGCTTTGACGGATTTCAGGAGATTGTGGATGCAGTCGGCGGCGTAACGCTGGAGATTCCGTTTGCCATGAAGTATGAGGATCCGGCGCAGGACCTGTATATTGATTTGCCGGCCGGAAAACAAAAGCTAAACGGAGAAAAGGCAGAGATGTATATGCGTTACCGTAAGGGCAACGATGGAAACGGATACGCGGAGGGCGATGTCGGCAGATTGTCCGCACAGAAGGAATTGTATAACGCGGTAGGGGACAAGCTGCTCTCGCCGCTCGGATTGCTGCACCTGCCGGCTGTCTACGCCGCGGTAAAAAAGAATACCGAGACGGATTTTACCGGCGGAGAGATTTTTGGTATCATGAGGGATGTGATGCGGATCGGAAAGGATCGCGTTACCATTGATACTTTGCCGGGCAGCGGAAAGTATGTGGGCGGCGTATCCTACTTTGTATATGACGCAAAAGCGACCGAAAAATTGGTTGCAGAAAAATTTGTTGAGACGCAGAAATAGAAGAGGAGAAGGCTATGGCTTGTGAAAATCAGATGGTAAACACCATCTTTCAGACTTTGGATCAAAAGCTCGCAAGAGATATTTTGGTGCTTGATGTGCGCGCACTGACAACCATGACGGATTATTTTGTGCTGGCAACCGGCGGATCGGATCGTCAGGTACAGGCGCTTTGCGATCATGTAGAGGACGCACTGGCAAAACAGGGGGTTTACCCTACCAACAAGGAGGGATACCGCAGCGGCGAATGGGTTCTTTTGGGCTTTGACGACGCGGTTGTGCATATATTTCAGGAAGAGACCAGGGATTTTTATCAGTTAGAGCGGATTTGGCAGGATGCGGGAATGATTGATATGTCCGATCTTGCCGCCGAGGACGAAGCAAAAAAGCAGTGAAACGGAGGAGCAGCCAATGAAGTATGATTTTAAAGAGATTGAGGAAAAATGGCAAAAACGCTGGGAGGACGAAAAGGCGTTTCGAATCGGAGAGGAACACGACAAACCCAAGTACTACGCGCTGGAGATGTTCCCCTATCCTTCCGGAAATTTGCATATGGGTCATGTCAGAAACTATTCGATCGGTGATTTGGTCGCACGCTATAAAAAGATGCGCGGATTTCATGTTCTGCATCCGATGGGCTGGGATTCCTTCGGGCTTCCGGCGGAAAATGCGGCCATTAAGCATGGCACTCCTCCGGCAGACTGGACCTGGTCCAACATCGATCATATGCGTGAGCAGTTGAAGCGTTTGGGGTTTAGCTATGACTGGGAGCGTGAGGTTGCAACGGCAAAGCCGGATTACTATAAGTTTACGCAGTGGATGTTTTTGCAGCTTTATAAGAACGGACTTGCCTATAAAAAGAAGTCCTATGTAAACTGGTGCCCGTCTTGTCAGACCGTGCTTGCAAACGAGCAGGTGGTCGGCGGCAAGTGCGAACGCTGTAAAAGCGAGGTCGGCAAGAAGGATCTGGAGCAGTGGTTCTTTAAAATTACCGATTATGCGCAGCGCCTTTTAGATGACATCGACCGTTTAAAGGGATGGCCGGATAAGGTAAAATCCATGCAGGCGAACTGGATCGGCCGCAGCGAGGGCGCCGAAGTGCAGTTTCAGATTGACGGCACGGATGAAAAGCTGACGGTTTATACCACGCGGCCGGATACGATCTTTGGCGTGTCTTATATGGTAATGGCGCCGGAGCATCCGATGGTAGAAAAGCTGATTGCGGGCAAGCCGCAGGAGGACGAATGCCGTGCCTTTATCAAAAAGGTACAGGGACTGAGTGAGATTGTGCGCTCTGCCACAGATACCGAAAAAGAGGGCGTGTTCACCGGATGCTATATGTTAAATCCCTTTACGAAAGAGAAAATTCCGCTTTACTTAGCCAATTATGTATTTTTGGATTATGGAACCGGCGTTGTGATGGGCGTTCCGGCACACGATCAGAGAGACTTTGCATTTGCAAAAAAATACAATCTGCCGATTCGTTTGGTTGTCCGCCCGGAGGGCTACAAGGGAAACGGCGATACCATGACCGAGGCGTGCGCTGCGGAGGGAATCATGGAAAACTCCGGATTTGTGGACGGCATGTCCAACAAGGAAGCGTTAAAAAAGATCATTGACTATGCCGAAGAGCATGGAATCGGACAGCGCAAGGTGAATTTCAGACTGCGCGACTGGCTGATTTCCCGTCAGCGGTACTGGGGCGCACCGATCCCGATGATATATTGTGAAAAGTGCGGTGCGGTTGCCGTGCCGGAGGATCAGCTGCCCGTTTTACTGCCGGAGAATGTGAAGTTTACCGGTCAGGGAAAATCTCCGCTGAGCGAATGCCCGGAATTTGTGCATACCACCTGTCCGCACTGCGGCGGCCCTGCAAAGCGTGAAACCGATACCATGGACACCTTTGTATGCTCCTCCTGGTATTATCTGCGCTACACGGATCCGCATAATACAAAGCTCCCGTTTGATAAAGAAAAGGCAGATTATTGGATGAATGTGGATCAGTACATCGGCGGTGTGGAACATGCGATATTACACCTGCTTTATGCGCGGTTTTTCACCAAGGTGCTGCATGACCTCGGATATCTTTCCTGTGAAGAGCCGTTTGCCAACCTTTTAACCCAGGGTATGGTGTTAAAAGACGGTAGCAAGATGTCAAAATCAGTCGGTAATGTTGTCAGCCCGGACGAGATCATTGAAAAATACGGTGCAGATACGGCGCGGTTGTTTATTCTGTTTGCGGCGCCGCCGGAGAGAGACCTTGACTGGAATGACACCGCAGTCGAGGGTGCATACCGCTTTTTAAACCGTGTTTGGAGAGCGGTGGAGGATTTGTCTCCGTATGCGCAAAAACAGGAAATTGACGGAGCGGCACTGAATGCGGAAGAAAAGAAGCTGCGTTTTGCCGTCCATGCCAGTATCAAAAAGGTGACCGAGGATTGTGACCGTTTCAGCTTTAACACGGCGATCAGTTCCATTATGGAAATGGTAAATGCGATTTATGCCTACAAGGAAAAGACGAACAGCGCCGACTATCACTGCGGCCTGATTGCCGAGGCGCTGGAAAACCTGATCGTTTTGTTTTCTCCCTTTGTGCCGCATATAGCCTTTGAAATGTGGGAAAAGATGGGAAGAGACGAGGATTTGTCGGTTTATCCCTGGCCGGCTTATGACGAAAGTGCGTTAAAGGTCAGCGAAGTTGAGATCGTATTGCAAATCAACGGAAAAATTCGGGATAAAATGATGATTTCGCCGGATTTAACGCCCGAACAAATGAAAGAGATGGCGCTTGCGAGTGAAAAGGTGCAGGAACTCATCGCAGGCCGCGAAATGGTGAAGTGCATCGCGGTGCCGAAAAAACTCATCAATATTGTTGTAAAAGGCTAAATAAAGGCGCTATGTCAATAGTTGGGGTCAAAAAAGTTAAAATGGAAAAGAGCGGCTGTTTGAAGTACACCGATTTGTACAGACAGCACAGAAAGAGCGCCTATGGCATCGATATTAATTTTTTAAGCAATATACTGACATCGCATTTCTTGCGGTGTCAGTTTTTTTTAGCTGTGGTCTTTCATTGTTGTAAAATCGATGTATTCATCGATGATGAGGCGAGCTTCATCATAAGTTTTTAATTTTATTCTATCAATGCATTCTGTTTTAAGTATTGCAAAGAAATTTTCCGCCAAAGCATTGTCGTATGGATTTCCTCTTCTTGACATTGATAGGGGCAATCCCTCATTTTGTGTGAACGAGAGTGTGAAAAAGTCTGTAAAAAAGAATCCTTCTATGATAGAGCCTTTATTTTTCATCCCATTTTTTAAGATACGGCCGCACCTGTCCTGCAAAGTAGAGTGATCCGCAGATACAAAGCAGTGCGTCGGCCTCTTTCGCGAGAGTGACGGCCTTTTGTACGGCGGTTTCTGGATTTGGCTCTGTGACGGCCGGGATCGACTTCTCCTGAAAGACGGCAGACAGTTTTTGACAATCACAGCAGCGCGGCATGTCAATTTGAGTAAAAACCGCGCCCGCGGCCAGCGGACTTAAAATTTCCAAAAAGCTGCGGCAGTCTTTGTCCTCCATCATCGCAATACAGAAGTAAATTTGCTTTTTAAGCGCTGCTAAGGAAGAAAAAAGTGTTGCTGCGGCCGGTGCATTATGGCCGCCGTCCAGGATAATAAAATCGGAAAAACACTCAAATCTTGCTGCGTTTTTGGCTTCCAGCAGGCCTTTCTTTGTTGCAGCATCCGGGATGGAAAACCCCTGTCCTCTTAAAATACGGACGGTTTCCAAGGCAGTGGCCGCGTTGTACGCCTGAAATGCTCCTTGCATACCGAGAGAAAAGCATTGCCCCCGGTATAAGATGCCTTGCTCGGTCGCCTGCGGTTCTTCTGCGATATATACCGGGGCGTGGTGCGCTTTAGCGTAGGAAAACACGATGCTCCGGACGGATTCCTCCTGTGAGGGCGCAGAAATAACCGGTGTATTGGGATGAATGATACCGCATTTTTCTGAGGTGATCTTCTCGATGGTGTCTCCCAGATATTGCATATGATCCATACCGATCGCGGTGAGTACCGCTGCCCGCTTGGCAGCAATCACATTGGTGGCGTCAAGTCTGCCGCCAAGTCCGGTTTCCAGTACCACAATATCGCATTTTTTCTGTGCAAAATAGCAGAATGCAGCCGCGGTGTCCAGGGCAAATTCCGATACGGGGGCATTATGAGATTCAATGCGATCCCGAATCGTTGTGACAATGGCAGCCAGCGCTTCATCGGCAATCGGGGTGCGGTTGATTTGGATGCGTTCGTTGAACCGTTCCAGATAGGGAGAGGTGAATAATCCGACCTTAAGGCCGGCATTTTTCAGTATTTCGGCAAGCATGATCGAAACAGAGCCCTTTCCGTTGGTGCCGGCAACATGAATAAAATCAAGCGTATCCTGCGGATTTCCGAGGTGTGCCAGTAATTTTTTCAGCATGGCATTGCCGAGTTGTCGGGAGAATTTCGGCGTCTGATGAATGTAGGCAAGGGTCTCTTGATAGTCCATAAAAATTCCTCCAAAAAAATAGGGGCGATCTTATCGCCCCCGCAGACTGTCGAAAAAGTCGGTTTTCAGCAATATCTTGCCAAAAACGGCGTAAAATCGGCGAAAAATTTCATTGCCGTGCCGCCGCGGCGATGACTGCCGGCGGCAGTCGTCCATCGCTGACCGAGGCGAGAGCCGAGACGGCCTGGCTAAGCAGGGGACGGCGATCAAATCAAAATGAAATTTTTCGCAAAATAGCGTTTATCGACACGCCCCAGAGACGATTTTATCGCCCCGATTGGTTCTTTATACAATGCATGCGCCGGCCTGAATATCTTCCAGCGTGGAGGTCAGCACCAGTTTTCCATCGTGCTCGGCCGAGAGGATCATGCCGTTTGAGGTAAGCCCCATCATCTTTCTGGGCGGGAAGTTCGCGATAAACAACACATTCTTTCCGATCAGATCCTCCGGCTTATAATACTTTGCGATGCCGGACAGAATCTGTCTGCGTTCCGATCCGACCTCCAACTCAAAGCGGAGCAGTTTGGAGGATTTGGGAACTTTCTCGCAAACAACAACCTTGCCAACGCGGATGTCCAACTTTTCAAAGTCCGAAAATTCGACCGCATCCTTAAACGGCTCGAGCGCGACGGTTTCTTCTTCGGGCTGTGCCAAAGAGGCCTCCAACTCGGCCAGTTTTTTCTCCGGGTCAAGCCGTGCAAAAAGCGGCTCCGGGTTCATCACCGCGGTTTCTGCCGGAATTGCCCCAAAGGAAGAAAGGCTTTCCCAGGAGAGAATGTCCGTGCCGATTTGCTTTGCGATCGCGGCAGCAGTGTCCGGCATAAACGAAGTCAGGAGCGATGCGATAAAGCGAATTGCCTCTGCCAGGTGTGCCATCACGCTCGCAAGTTGCGCTCTGCCGTCCTCCGTCTTTGCCAGAATCCAAGGCGTTGTCTCGTCGATGTATTTATTGGATCGGTTTACAATCTTCCAAATTGCGTCCATTGCGTCCGCAACGCGAAGTTTATCCATGCAGGCCGCAGTCTCCTTGGCACAGGCAAGACAGGTGTTTTCTAGGTCCGCGTCAAAATTGGTGGGTGTTCCGTTTTTCGGAATGATTCCGTCAAAATACTTTTGAATCATGGAGACAGTGCGGTTCACCAGATTGCCGAGGGTGTTTGCAAGCTCTGAATTATAGCGGCTGATCAGGGTTTCAAAAGTGATGGTGCCATCCTGCGCAAAGGGCATTTCGTGGAGCAGATAGTAGCGTACGGCGTCAACGCCGAAGTTTTCAGCCAGGTCATCGGCATAAATCACATTACCGATCGATTTGCTCATCTTATCCTGGCCGTTCAGCAGCCACGGATGACCGAAGATTTGTTTCGGCAGCGGCTCACCGAGCGCCATCAAAAAGATCGGCCAGTAAATGGTGTGAAAACGTAGGATGTCTTTGCCGATGATATGCACATCGGCCGGCCAGTAGCGGTTATAATTTTCGTCCTTGCTGTCACAGCGATAGCCAAGCGCGGTGATATAATTTGTCAGCGCGTCCAGCCAAACGTAGATGACGTGCTTGGGGTCAAACGGAACCGGGATTCCCCAGGAAAAGCTGGTTCTCGATACGCAAAGATCCTGAAGGCCCGGTTTTAAGAAGTTATTCACCATTTCCTTTTTTCGGGATTCCGGCTGAATAAAGTCCGGGTGATCTTCAATATACTGCATCAGACGGTCGGCATACTTGCTCATCTTAAAGAAGTAGGCCTCCTCGTGCTGCTTATGCACCTCGCGACCGCAGTCCGGGCACTTTCCGTCAACCAACTGGGTGTCGGTCCAGAAGGATTCGCAAGGGGTGCAGTACCAGCCCTCGTAGGAATCCAGGTAGATGTCACCCTTATCGTAAAGTTTTTGAAAGATTTTCTGTACCGTTTCCTCGTGATACGAATCGGTGGTACGGATAAACTTATCATAGCTGGTATTCATCAAATCCCAGATTTTTCTGATTTCGCCTGCGACGCCGTCTACGTATGCTTTTGGCGTAATGCCGGCCGCATCGGCCAGCTCCTGGATTTTTTGGCCGTGCTCATCGGTGCCGGTACAGAAAAAGACGTCATAGCCCATATACCGCTTAAAACGCGCGATCGCATCGGTTAACACGATCTCATACGTATTGCCGATGTGCGGCTTGCGCGAGGTATAGGCAATGGCCGTGGTAATATAGTATTTTTCTTTGTTTTGCATCGTTAAAACTCCTTTTACTCATCAAACATCGAGATATTTTCTGCGGAATTTTCCCGCGCATAGGGAATTCCGAAATGGTCGTACGCCCGTTTGGTCACCACTCTGCCGCGTGGCGTCCGATGGATAAATCCAATCTGCATCAGATACGGTTCATAGACATCTTCAATGGTGTCGCTCTCTTCACCAATGGTGGCAGCAAGGGTGTCCAGTCCGACCGGGCCGCCGCCGTAATGTTCTATCACCGTCCGAAGCATTCGTTTATCTCCGGAATCCAGACCCAGATGGTCAATTTCTAATTTTTCCAGTGCGTGATCGGCGATGGTACGCGTAATCACACCGTCCGATTCGATCTGCGCAAAGTCGCGGACCCGGCGCAAAAGCCGATTGGCGATACGCGGCGTCCCGCGGGAGCGGGATGCAATTTCTTGCGCGCCGGACGACTCAATGGAGATGCCCAGGATATCCGCGCTCCGGCGGATGATGGTGGAAAGTTCCTCTGTAGTATACATTTCCAGGCGGCTGATCACGCCAAAGCGGTCACGCAGCGGCGCCGCAAGGGAACCGGCGCGCGTTGTGGCGCCGATTAAGGTAAAATGCGGCAGATCCAAACGAATGGAACGGGCAGAAGGCCCCTTGCCGATGATGATATCTAAGGCGTAGTCCTCCATGGCAGGATACAGAATTTCTTCGACGCTGCGGCTCAACCGGTGGATCTCGTCCACAAACAGGATATCATCCGGGCCGAGATTGGTTAAAAGTGCGGCCAAATCCCCCGGCTTTTCAATGGCAGGACCGGAGGTGATCCGAAGATTAACGCCCATCTCGTTGGCAATAACGCCGGCGAGCGTCGTTTTTCCAAGTCCCGGCGGCCCGTAGAGCAGCACATGATCCAGCGCCTCGCCGCGGCGTCGTGCCGCCTCGATAAATACCTTTAAATTTTCTTTTGCCTTTTTTTGTCCGATATAGTCGTCCAGCGTTTTCGGACGCAGACTGCGTTCGTTTTCACCGTCCTCCGTCATTTCCGCTGTGGTGATAATTCTGTTTTCGTCTTCCATGATCGACATCCTTTCGGGCTATGTTCTTCACGCAAGTATGAGAGCGTCTAGCCCTTTAACAAGTTTTTCAGTCCGGCCTTCACCATTTCTTCTACGCTGCCGCTGACGCCGCGCAGAGCGCTCTTTGCCTCCTGTGCGGAATACCCCAATACCATCAGGGCAGAGACCGCCTCGTTTTCGCCGTCGGTAGCAGGAGCAAAAATCTCTTCTTTCGGAATATCATCAAGTTCCATACCCTTAAACTTGTCCTTTAATTCCAAAATAATACGCTGCGCACCTTTCGGCCCCAGCCCCGGCGTGTGTGAGGAAAGATATTTTGCATCGTTGGTGACAACACACAGTGCAAATTTGGAGGGAGAAATATTGGACAGCAGACTGGCCGCCGTTTTGGCGCCTACGCCGGACACACCCAAAATCATCTCAAAAATATTGCGTTCATCCAGCGTGGAAAAGCCGTACAAAACGCAAATATCCGATGCGGATTTTAGGTTCATATAGGTGTATAGCTTTGCCTGGTCGCCGATTTCGCCCAGCGACTGCAGCGAGGCCGTTGTGGAAAAAATCTGATACGCTACGCCGCCGGCATCCAGCACGGCAAACGTATCGGTTTTGTGAACCAGCTTTCCGGCAATATAGTAAAACATAGGATTCCCCCATTAAAACTTCATTCATTATAGTATAACAGAAAAGAAAGGCGGAATCAAGTAAAACTTTGCCAAAACAAGAAGTATGCAAAAAATAGCATAAATGTAAAATAAAGGTTGCAATGTTTTAAGGAATATGATATAGTAAGCGCAAGCAAAACGCACAAAATACCGTAGTGAATCTTTCAGTTATTTGTGCGATTAAACAATACAGCGGAGGGAATATGATGAAAAAGTGGGGATGTATAGCGGCAGCAGCTTTGCTGACCATTGGAATTGGCGCGGCATATGCCGGCGGCGCAGGAGAGGGTTTGCGTAAATATTTTGAACCGGAAATTATGATAGAAACACCACTGATGCAGGAAGAAACGATGCGGCGGCAGGAAATGATTCAGGAAAGATTTTTGCAGGATGAAAATGTTTCTTCTCTTGACAAATATGAGCAAATGTGTTTGGCGCTTGATGCTGTTATGGAAAATACGGCAGAATACAATGATGTTTTATACAATTATGAATATCTAAAGGAGGCTTATCATCTCACGCAGGATCAACTGGATTATTTAGCGGATTTAATCATAAAAGGCTACCGTCCCATGGTAGTTATGGATATTTGCTATTTTTGGCTGGACACCAATGAAGATATTTCTGTGATTGAGGAAATTTATGCCCTGAAGGAATTATATCATAACAATGCCTGGATTGAAAATGCCTTTAATCGAGTGACCGAGGATCGCTGCGGTGTGCTGGATGAAGACGATATTGAGGCGTATTTTCAAAAGGGAATCGGTGTGAAAGAAATTCAGGCGGCGAATCGTCTGTGCAGACGCGGCGTGTATACAATTCAGGAGATTTTGGATATGAGGCTTAGCGGAAAATGCTTTGCAGAGATTGCATCGCTTATTCATGGAATATCGCAGAATGATCTTCCTGATGCCATACGTGGAAATGTAATGCAGCACAGTGTACAGAGTGCGGCGCAAGACGGCGAGAAAATCGGCATAGAGGAGGAGCTGATTGCGCCGGAGATGGTTTTGTGCGCAGAAACATTGTCACAAATAGAAGAAGTTCCTGTGATCGATTTTTACCGGGAGGCTCTAACCGGCGTATCGTTAAAGGATGAATTGGAAGAGAAAAATGCGGCATTTGAGGAGATGATTGATGAAAAGCTTTTCCGCGAGGGAAGATATAAAGATGTGACGGCAGATGAGATGGAAGCCTACGTTTACGGAGAGGAGGCGGAAGAAAATGAATAAATTTTACCGGTATACACTAAGAGCGATGATGGTTGGTGTTGTTTTGTTGCTATGGGGAGGCAATGTTCAGGCAGCAACCAGCGATGCTATGGCGGCGAGATTACTAACGGATGCGTCGGAGAGTAAATATGGGTCGGCGTATGATCCGCCGTTTGTTGTGCCGGAAGGAAATGTGGATTCCGGAACCGGAGCGGTACGTGTCAGGGAGCGGGATTTATATCTGCCGGGAAAGAGCGGATTGGATTTAGAAATATATCGTGAATACAGTAGCTATGATAGTAATCGATACTATACGGCTACATTGTATAGCGCAGCGAGAGAAAAACCCCGTTCTATCGGAATTCCATATGAGATGACTCTGAACGGAAAGACCAGTATTATTTATGTTGCAAGCGGAAGTGAAGAAAATATTGCAGAAACACTGACGACAAGGATTGTTTCGGTTGAGAACCCTAAGACACAGATTGTGGGTGAAAAGCGGATATCCTATGTAACCGTTCTGACACAAGGAGATGAGGTTACACTATACTGGCGAAAGGATATCGCACCGGAGATTATCTGGGGTAGGGTGACCGGACAGCTGGGACGAAGTTCGTTGACAAAGGGTTGTGTAAATTTGCAGAACGGATGGAGGCTGAATATTCCGAGCATTACCTACATAGCTGAAGCCGAGCGTGATCGCGGTGATGCCATGGTTTATAAAAGATTTGCAGAGCTATGTTTTGAGGACGGAACGAGAGAGACGTTGCAGTATACGCTGTATTACTATTTTAAAACCAGTGACACGCCGTCCTATACTACGGTAGAGAATGCCCTGATTAAGGATGGCAGTAAAAAGTACCAGACTGTAACGTATGATACGCCGGTGGAAGATGAACGCGGATTTACCTATAACATCAAAATTACGAATATCAAAGGAAAAACTTATTACTTTTATATGGAGAATCTGACCAAAATCAGCGGCAGTATGATTGGGTTGCTGCAAGCTGTCGAGGATCGCTTTGGTAATATGATTCGATACGAAAAGACGGAAAACGGATGGACGATAACTGATACCTATGGCAGAATTATAACGGTTTCTGCAGAGGGAATCTGCGTGCAGGCGGGAAATATGATCAAACGAATCGATTATATTAACGAAACTGAACGGGATATGCAGAATAATCCGTATGGATATTATTATACCTACGATAAGCATAAACTGACCGTACGGGAATATACCGGCAGCAACAACACCGGCGGTGTAAAAGATACTGTCTATACCATGAAAAACCGGGAAATGCGAGATAATTATTCCTATTACGACTTAAACTGGTTAACCATTCCATTGCTGCAAAAAATTCAGTATCCTACCGGTGCACAACATAGTTATACCTATGAAGATATTGCAAGAATGGTTCAGTATGCAAGTTTGGAAGATTCCGGAGGAGACTATGAAGTGTTTCGCGTCATTGGCGAAAAACTGGAAGATTGTTCAGGCAGTTCCTCGGAAATGCTATACGATAAGGCATACACCTATACGGGAAAATGGGAGCATGGCGGAACCTATATGGCACCGGAGTGGGGGCAGTATCGAACATTTACTACGAACCAGACGTTGGAAAATGGTCATACAAAAACCCTGGCGCAAAGCTATGACTCCATGGGACGGCTGGTGCTGGAGGAAGTCCGGTGTTACGGCGGATCTAAGACGGAAAAAGAAGAATATGAGTATCATTACTATAACGGCGGTGTCGAAAAGCCGGATAGTCCGAGTCGTGCCCAAATGAGTGCGGCACGCCGCGGCGTTTTACGCAGTGTAACCTACACTCGTAATAATAAGTGGATGTATTCAACCAACAGCGATTATAACTATATTGCACAAAAGCCGACTCTGATACAAAAGGGAGAGTATAAGATGATGGCTTCATACGGTGATTATGCGCAGCCGACGATAAAAATTGAAAATCGAAAGGATGCTGCGGATTTAAAGACGGTGAATACACTGACGGCAGACAAAAAACAAATTGCAAAGACGCAAATCTATGATGGCACTACGCTAAAAAATACCATCAACTACACATATTTTCCGGACGGCACCCTGCAAAGCACAACGGAAACGGGTGATGGGGGCAGCCGGACGACCGAATATGCGTATCAGTATGCCGCGGACGGTTCATATCGGATGACGATAACGGCGAAAAACGTTTTGGATGCAGATGGGCAAAGCCGGGATGTCACGACTGCGGCAGAATTTGACAGCCTTGGAAGGAAAAAGGCAGAGACGGACGGAAACGGTAATGTTACACACTATGAATACGATATGTTGGGGCAGATGACGAAAAAAATCAATCCGGACAATACGGCGTATCAAATTGCCTATGACATCCCCAATAATATTGTGACCGAAACGGACGAAAACGGAACGCAAATCAGCCGAGACTATTCGGCTACAGGAAATCTGCTGAAAATTTATCAGCCCAGCAATCCGAACCGCCCGATTGCGGAGTATGCCTATGACAAAGAGGGAAGAAGGACACTGGAAGCTGCATATATGGAAATCGGCGGCAGAAAAATCAGTAAGGAATATACCTATGACGACCTTGACCGAGTTTTGACAAAAACAAGCAAGAACGCACAGGATATCCTGGATGTCGAGACCAATACATATGATGTCACGAATGATACGATAACGTCATTCTCTTTAGAACGGGAAAATCGGGATATCGATGTCAGTGCGTATGATAAGGCAGAGGTGCGTTATCATAATATGAAAATCAAAAAGAAGTATTCAGCCGGTGAACGTCATGTGTACCTGGACAATACCGAGGTGGTGGATGAACTGTATGACTGTATGGATGATTTGACCGAAGTATACGATCTGAAAGGTGTTTCATCGCTTAGGATCGGTATCGGCTATGGAAGCGGTCAGGTGACGGTTCGACTATACCCGGAGGGCGATGCACGAAAAAATGCGGGCGGTGCGATGGAATGCGTGACAACGACCTATCAGGGAGACGAAACCTATGTGCCGCCAACTACGGTAACAAATACGGACAGCTTCGGCAACGTGTTGTCAAAAAGCTATTACCGTGCCGGCAGTGCGCAAACCGATGCAAACCTATTGAACAAAGAGGAATACCAATATGATTATCAGGGCAGAGTGCTTCAAAGCCTGACCGGCAGAACCTATATGGAAAACCTGGGGGATTATACGCAAAAGACGGAATACGACTACGCCGGCAATGCGATAAAGACCTATCGGGCAGACGGAAGTTATAGGACGGCAAGCTACGACAACTTCGGGAATAAGAGCGGCGAGACGGACTATATGGGCAACGCAACATCGTATCAGTACGATGGACTGGGACGTGTTATTCGTACCAATTACCCGGTTGCGGACGGCGTGACGGGTGAGAATCTGACCTATTATGATAATAACGGTAATACGGTAAAGCAAAAGCAGCAGAACAATGCGCCCGGCACGGCGAAGTCTTATGCCACCACAGAAATGGAATATGACGGCCGGAATCGAGTGACTGCCGTGAAACAGAATGACGGCACAAGAGATATCTACACCCAGTATGCCTATGATGCAGTCGGCAACACCATCAAAACGGTCAGCGGTCAGACCCAAAAAATCAGTGATCTAAACGGAGTGTTGCCGAGCGGTGTGATGGCAGAAACCTGTGAATACGATCGTTTTGGATATCCGAGCAAAAAGACGGACAGCCTGGGACAGACGGAGGAGATGCGGTATAATCTGATGGGCTTGCTGCGGTATGCGGTTGACAAAGAGGGGCGCGAGCAGTATTATGATTATACGGCTTACGGCTCCCTGGCGCAGCGCGGTGATGACGACGGTCTCTATGCCTATCGGCACAGTAGGAATAATCTGCTAAAGAAGGCGTTTCATTACGGTCATGACGAGGAGATCGACTATACCTATGACGAGTTGGGATATCTGCAATCGGAGGAGGATGCGACCTATCGGCGGGAGTATACCAACGATGTCAACGGCAACCGCAAGAGCATGATTCTGAAAAAGAAACAGGGGAATGCGTGGACGCAGCTGCAGCGGATCGATTATATCTATGACAAATTAGACCGCCTGTGGCGCGTTAATGTGAATAACCACGAGACAGATCAGTGGTATAATTATGATGCCAATAACCGTGTAACACGGGAGGGATATTTCCAATCCCGCTCTCTGGTGGGCGCACTGGACTATACGTATAACCATGCCGGATGGATCACCGGGATCAGCGAGACGGATGGAACTCCTTATACGCAAAGCTATGACTATCGGTTAGACGGAAACATGATCCGTAAGACGGATAGCCGAAACGGCAGTGAAACGCAGTATCGATATGATGCGATGGGGCAGCTTTTGGCGGAGGAGTTGCGTGTAAACGGAGCGACGACAGAGACCGTCTATGCCTATGACACGCACGGAAACCGAATCAGCAAAAATGAGGACGGTGTTATCAGTTATGATACCTATGACGCTAACAATCGTCTGATTCGGGAGAGCCGGGAAGAGGACGGAATCACAACGGTGCAAAATTATAGCTATGACAAGGTGGGCAACCTGCTGCAGCGTGCGACAGGAACGCTTTCTGCGCCGGGCGGTGCGGCAGAATTGCAGTTATCGGCAGTGTCGGAGGGGATGGCAGATGATTTGAGCGGTGCAGAAGTGGTGAACTATATGTATAATGCAAACAACCTGCTGACCGGGATTGCCACGGATCAGGGGCTGATGGCAAGCTATGCATATGATGTACAGGGACGGCGCATTAGTAAGACGGTGAACGGCAGTACCACGCACCAGATCTGGGACGGACAAAACATCGTCAGAGAGGAAACGGCGGCAGGAGCAGAGCATAATTACTATTATAGCAGACGGCTCTTTGCTAAAAAGACCGGAGATGAGATCTTGCGGTATCTGTATGACGGACACGGAAGCGTCATCGGCCTCGATAACGTGGATGACTATGACTATGATGAAGATGGCAATGTCATCGACCACAATAATGGGGATCGCTATGACTATGACGCCTTTGGGAATCTGCGGTCTGTGACAGGAGAAACCTACAATCCATTCCGCTACTGCGGGGAGTACATGGACGCCGAAAGCGGTTTGATATACCTCAGAAACCGCTATTACGATCCGCAGACGGGAAGATTTATCACCGAAGATCCGGCCAAAGACGGAACAAATTGGTACGTGTATTGCGGAAATAACCCGGTGATGTTTGTAGATCCAAGTGGGTTGATTCCTACAGCGAGTGAGGCTGCTGATATGGCAGATCATATATACAAAGATATTCCATTGAGTGATGCGAATGATCCAGCTGGCAATAAAGCTTTACGAACGGTAGCAGGTTGGCGATTGATTGATGTTTATAGTAAAGGCAGTTTTAAAATGGGCGTATATATTAGAGATGGGGATGATTGGAGGAATCCTTCCGAATATGTTCTCGCAAACAAAGGCACAAGTGCTGTAAATGACTGGGATGATAATTTGTTACAGCCTCTTGGAGGTTCGGGAGATATGAAATTATCTCTTGATACTGCAAAGTGGTTTTCTGATAGTCATGCAAACCAAGAGATTACATTTGTCGGGCATTCAAAAGGTGGAGGTGAAGCAATGGCAAATGCTGTTGCTACTAACCGGAACGCTATTACATTTAATCCGGCGAAAGCTAACTTGGCTGTTTATTCTGAGACAAAAAACACAAGAAAATCATATACTGGAACAATGACGCATTATGTGGTTGAGGGAGAAATACTGAATGATAAGTTTGGAAATCCAAGCATGGGGACTACTGTAAAATTACCAACTCAGGTTGCAATAGAGCCGTGGACTTTTGCGGCTTGGGGTCAAAGAACTGACAACCATCATATGTGGGCTGTAAAGGCCGCATTAAAGGAGGCCGGATATTAAATGAAAGGGAAGATATTTTTGATAATCGGGATTGTGCTTTTATCTGTAATCATACTGGTTGGGGCGTTCTATTTATTTGTGCTAAGTGGTGCTATATTTATGTTTAACTCCAATCCACCGGCGCCAGAAATAACGTATGGGGAGTTTCCCATTAAAGTTACCTGTGAAATTAACGGAGAAATAAAAGTAATAGAGGACACGGTAATATGCGAATTTGATGGATTTGAAAATCTGGGTAGCGCAGGAAAATACCGAAAGTGGAAAGCATATCTTAAAAGTGGAAATGAACGATTAACTCTATTACATGTTGAAAATACGGAAATTCCATTTGAAATTTCTGTATCATATGGACAACCTGACTACTATATGGGTGATTTAAGATATGAAAGCAAGGAGGAATACGAAAAAAAGATGATGGATGATAGATATCTTGGCTACACTCAATGGGAAAATGGAGTTCAGACAGGGTGTTCTATTCCAAAAGAAGAGGTGTGGGAAAAATGCAAACTAAAAATTATTGACATTCAGTATAGCCCTCCAATTCAAAACAATTTCAAGTAACGATGAAGAGGAAGAAAACACGCAAGTGAGGTTTGGACGATGAGAAAACATGCAAGGAAAATCATGGTTGTAATAGGCATTTTGTTCATTGTTTTTGCACTGTCTATGGGAATTTTTCGTTTTTTACTGGGGAATGCAGTCGTTGCTCCGAGTCAAAAACAATTGGAATCCTTTTTGCAAAGAAATGAGACTCCAATGACACAAAGAATCTCGTATTTGCAAAGAGAAGATCAGTTGCATATAAAGTGGGATGATTATCATCGTGAGGTTTTGACATATTGTGAGGAGGAAAATGGCGGTCTTATTACAAGAGAAGAGGAGATTACAGAATCCGGACAAGAGGGTTGTTTTGATGAACTAAAGAAAAAAGGAATAAAAAGCATTCAAAAATATGGAAATTATGTTATGTTTGTAAAATGGTCGATCATGGATGCAAGCTGCGGATTGGTATATTGTGATAACTTTCCGGAAGTGGAGCTATACGGAGACACGGAGATTAAAGAAATGCCAGTCTCCAATTGGTATTACTTTTACCATGTAGGAGACTAAGGGGGCAGATCAATAAAAAACATGTATTTTAAAGATACATCAATTATTTCCTGCCTGGAAAATTTAGACTTAAAGGAATAGACGACAAGTACACATGTCAGGTTGACAAAGAGGGGCGCGAGCAGTATTATGATTATACGGCTTACGGCTCCCTGGCGCAGCGCGGTGATGACGACG
>CAKSFQ010000016.1 GCA_934454115.1 uncultured Clostridia bacterium | reverse complement strand
TTTGCAGCAACTTTATTACTTTACCACATCTTTTTGCCTTTGTCAAGCATATTTTGCAGAAAAAAATAAAATTTACTTATTTTCGGGGCGCTTGCCCCTTCCTCAAAACGACTTATTTAGTCTACCACGTTTTTCCCTCTTTGTCAATCCTTTTTCCTCCTTAATTCAGCACAAAAGCGTTCGAACGAAACAAGGTGGTTTTTGTCACATTTGTGAAAAAAGGGGTTCCGCCCATAAGGCAGACCCCCTTTATACGAAAAATCGTCTGTTTTTACCGTCCCAAAAGATAACGGCGCACCATATTCAAAACATGCATTGCGGCACGTTCCCGTACCATATCGCGATCGCCGGTCATCAAAAGCCGATACGCCTGATGAAAATCCCTCGCCGATATGCTGATATAAACCAACCCCACCGGTTTTTCTTTGGTTCCGCCGCCGGGTCCGGCAATGCCGGTCACACCCACACCGATATCGGACCCCGACCGGTTCCTGGCGCCAAGGCTCATCGCAAGCGCCGTCTGTTCCGAAACGGCGCCGTATTCCTTTAATGTTTCAGGCGGAACACCCAGCAGCTTTTCCTTCGTCTCGTTGGCATAGGTCACAAACCCGGTCTGAAAGCACGCCGATGCCCCGGCGACCTCGGTAATCTTTTTTGCAATCAGTCCGCCGGTACAGCTTTCTGCCGTTGCCAGAGTCAGTCCACGCGATAAAAGCATCGAAACCACCGTCTTTTGCAGATTACCGTCTTCACCCTCTGCATAGACCGCATCGCCCAGCGCATCGCGCACCGCCTTTTCCAGCGGCTTTAGCATTGCCTCGGCCTTCTCCTGATTTTCCGCCTTGGCCGTCAGCCGAAGCTCCACCTCGCCGGTTTTGGCATAGGGCGCAAGCGTCGGATTGCTTTGGCTGCACATTAACTTCTGCAGCCGCTCTTCTACGGCCGATTCACCGACGCCAAAGACACGCAGCGTTTTGGAATGAATCACGCCGTCCGTCTTTGTCTTCAGGTAGGGGCGCACCTTCTCTTTCAGCATTGCCTCCATCTCATGCGGCGGCCCCGGCAGCAGAATAAAGGTATTGTTACCGTGTTCAATAATTATCCCCGGCGCAGTACCGTGATCGTTGTCCAGCACCACACAGCCCTTTGGCATCATGACCTGCTTGAGGTTATTTTCCGGCATAGGATTTTTGCCTGCGGCAAAGCGCGCCTTAAGCCGCGCAAGGCTCTCTGCGTGTATCTCACACGGAAGTCCGCAGAAATCCGCAATCGTCTCCTTGGTCAGATCATCGCCGGTCGGCCCCAGTCCGCCGGTTGTAATAATCCCGTTGGCACGTGATGCTGCAATCTTCAGCGCAGCGCGCAGCCGCTCCGGGTTATCGCCTACCACCGTAGTATAATATACGTTCATGCCAAACTCGCTGAGCAGCCGGCTGATTGCCTGCGCATTGGTATTGACGATCTGTCCGAGCAACAATTCGGTTCCTACCGATATGATCTCAAAATTCATAAAGCTCCTCCCGCGGATTGACGACAATGACCTCCTCACCGTCAATCGCCGCCCGCACCATGGATTCTAAATCGGTCAGCGACTTTTCCGCCTCTAAAATTTCTTCCAGGGTCGGCTTGGTTTTCGGATGCTTGGGCACGAAGATGGTGCAGCAGTCCTCATAGGGCAAGATCGATGTCTCGTACGTTCCTATCTTCTTGGAAATCCGGACGATCTCTTCCTTATCCATACCGATACAGGGGCGAAACACCGGCATCGAAACCGCGTGATCGGTCACCGCCAGGCTTTCCATGGTCTGACTGGCCACCTGTCCGATACTCTCGCCCGTAATCAATGCCTTTGCACCGGATTTTACGGCAATCCGCTCCGCAATCTGCATCATCACCCGCCGCATAATCAAGGTCAGATAGTTTTTGGGGCACTGTTCAATAATGGCAAGCTGAATATCCGTAAAGGGAACCACATGCAGATGGATTTTTCCGGTATAGGCAGACATCATCTTTGCAAGCCGAATCACCTTTTCCTTAGCACGATCCGAGGTATAAGGATGACTGTGAAAGTGTACCGCATCCAGCGCAACGCCGCGCTTGGCAATCATCCATCCTGCAACCGGGCTGTCGATGCCGCCGCTGAGCAAGAGCGCCGCCTTGCCGTTGGTGCCAACCGGCATTCCTCCCGCGCCGCTCAGTTTTTCGGTAAAAACGTAGGCCTTTTTCCGAATTTCAATCTGGACAAGGATATCGGGGTGATGTACGTCCACGTGAAGTCCCTTGACATTTTTTAAAATGCAGCCGCCCATCTGCTGACAGATCGCCGGCGAATTGAGCGGAAACTGCTTATCCTCCCGCTTTGCCTCTACCTTAAAGCTCTTACCCTCCGTGTCCATTGCCAAAAGGCAGTCAATGGCGGTACGGGCGATGCTGTCCATGTCCTTCTCACAAGAGACCGCCGGACAGATATTCACAATCCCGAACACCTTCCGCATCCGCGCGATTGCGTCCTCCATGTCGGCGCCCTCATCTGCCGGCTCCACATAGATCATCGACTGTGATTTGCGGATATGAAACGACCCGGCCGGGGCAATTGCCGCCGCAAGATTTTTCAAAAGCCGCTTTTCAAACATCGGGCGGTTCAGCCCTTTCAGCGCAATTTCACCATATTTTAACAGTACAATATCCGGTTTTTTCATTTTTAAAACTCCTATCCTTGGTATCCCATCGTTGTGTCGCTTTTTTTACGACAGGTTCAATTTCCGCAGCCGGGGTACAATGGCTGTCAACGCCGCCACTGCCGCGTCAATATCCTCCTCGGTGTTCATCTCCGACAGGCTAAAGCGTATGCTGCCATCGATCATCTCCCGCGGGGTTCCGATCGCGGTCAGCACATAACTCGGCTCCTTTTTGTGACTGGAACATGCCGAACCGCTGGAGACATAAATTCCCTCGTTCTCCAGCGAATGCAGCACCACCTCAGAGCGAACGCCGCCGAAGGAAACATTTAAAATATGCGGCGCACACCCCTTGGGTGTGTTAATCCTGACATTCGGGATGTTTGCAATGATGCCCTGCTCTAACCGCCGGCGCAGCCGCTCCATCTCCGGCACGGATTCCTTCATATTTTTATGACAAATCTCTGCCGCAAGGCCAAGCCCGGCAATCCCCGGCACATTTTCCGTTCCGGAGCGCAGATTATCCTGCTGGCCGCCGCCGTACAGAATCGGGGCGATCTTGGTACCCTTTTTGATATAAAGCACGCCGATGCCCTTGGGGCCGTGAATCTTATGGCCGCTGATACTGAGCAGATCCACGCCCAGTTCTCTGACGTCGCACAAAACCTTGCCGTAGCCCTGTACGGCATCTACATGGAATACAGCGCGCGGATTCTTTTTCTTTAATATTTTTGCCATCTTGGCAATCGGCTGGATGGATCCGATTTCATTATTGACCAGCATCGCCGTCAACAGAACCGTGTCGGCCGTCACCATTTTTTCCAGTGCGGAGAGCGAAATCACGCCATCACTTTGTACCGGCGCCGCATCCACACGCCAGCCTTTTTTCCGGAGATGGCTTAGGGTGTTCATGGTTGCCGGATGCTCCAGCGGCGTAGTCAGAATATGCCGTCCGCGGCCCGCGGCGCAAACGCCGCGGATTGCCAGGTTATTCGACTCCGTTCCGCCGGAGGTAAAGTAAATCTCGCCGGGCGCGGCATGCAGGGTACGGGCGATGGCCTCTTTTGCCGCCCGCACCTCTTTTTCTGCCGCAATTCCAAGGCGGTGCAGCGAGGACGGATTCCCGTAACAATTCCGCATCACCTCCGCCACCTTTTCTGTCACCGCGTCATAGGGGCGGGTCGTCGCGCTGTTATCCAAATATCGTTCCATACCTTCTCCTCCAAACTTCTAAATTCATATTTTACCATAATTCTTTTTCGTTTTCAACCGCAACTTATCATGTTTTTTCTCAAATTTGTAAAAATATCATTCCCGCCAATTTATTATATGCAAAAGACGGACAAAGTTTCAAACGGTCTGAAATCGGAAAAAGGTGTAGACAAATCCGGCAAGATGGGTATATAATAGGAAAAGAACCTGGAATATGATCGACACGGAGGCAGAAATACATGGAAGCAAAAACTCTGCAAACCTTAGAATATCCCAAGATATTAGAGATGCTCTCTGCGTTTGCGAAAAATGAAGAAACCAAGGATCGCATTGCGGCGCTTTGTCCATCGGAAAATCCCGGCGCTGTCTCTCAGATGCTCGCCGAGACCGATGCCGCAGTGACCCTGATTCTAAAATACGGCGCGCCGGAAATTTTGCGGATTGCAGCCATCAAGGAGTCCCTGAAACGCCTGGAAATCGGTGGTACGCTGAGCATGGGAGAGCTTTTGAATATTGCGCGCATCTTAAAAAACGCGCGCACCTTAAAAGTATTGACCGAAGAACAAACCGGGACGCTGTTTGGCTACATTGCATCACTGACCCCGGATAAAGCGCTGGAGGAACGCATCTGCGGCTCTGTCCTGTCCGAGGAGGAAATGGCGGATGGCGCAAGCGCGGAGCTTAGCAGCATTCGCCGCAAGGCGAGAAACGCCGCCGCACGCATTAAATCCTCCCTTGATTCCATGATTCATTCCGGCCACTACCAAAAATTTTTACAGGATGCCATTGTCACCATGCGCAATAACCGCTACGTGGTTCCGGTCAAAGCAGAGCACCGCGGCGACGTGCGCGGTATTGTCCATGACATTTCTTCCTCCGGCAGTACGGTATTCATCGAGCCGGAAAGCGTTGTCAACGCAAACAACGAGCTACACGAGCTGGAAATCCGCGAAAAGGCTGAGATTGAACGCATTTTGGCAGAGCTTTCCGCCCTGGCGGCAGAAGCTGCCGAAATTCTGGCGCTCAATTTTGACACCCTGATTCATCTGGACTTTGTCCTTGCCAAGGCAAGGCTTGCCATTGATATGAAGGCGGTCTGCCCCGACCTCAGCCGGGATGATACTATCAAAATCCGCAAGGGGCGGCATCCCTTGATTGACCGTAAAAAGATTGTTCCCACCACGGTCTCCCTGGGCGAGACCTACGACACGCTGATTATTACCGGGCCGAATACCGGCGGTAAAACTGTGGTTCTAAAAACACTGGGGCTGTTTTGCCTGATGACCCAGTCCGGTCTGCACATTCCGGCAGCGGAGGGCAGCGTAATGCCGGTCTTTCAGGATATTTTTGCCGACATCGGCGACGAGCAGAGCATTGAACAGAGCCTTTCTACCTTCTCGTCCCACATGAAAAACATTGTGCGGATTGTCGATCGGGCAAAGAATCATTGTCTGGCGCTGTTTGACGAGTTGGGCGCCGGCACCGACCCGATCGAGGGCGCGGCGCTTGCAACCGCCATTTTGGAAAGCCTGCGGGAAAAGGGCGTAAGGATTGCCGCAACCACCCATTACAGTGAGTTAAAGCTCTACGCCCTCGCAACACCGGGCGTTGAGAACGCCTCCTGTGAGTTTGATGTCACCACCCTAAGCCCGACCTACCGTCTCTTAGTCGGTGTCCCCGGAAAGAGCAACGCCTTTGCCATCTCAAAACGCCTGGGGCTGCCGGAGAGCATTATCGCCCGCTCCCGCGCGATGCTCTCGGAGGAAAACGTACAGTTTGAGGATATTTTGGGCAGCATTGAAAAGAACCGCCAGGAGACCGAGGAGGCCTCCTTCAAAACCCAGAAGATGCAGCAGGAAATTGCCGATTTAAAACGGCAGCTGGAACAGGAAAAGGAAAAGATTGAAAAGCAGAAAGACAAAATCTACGACCGCGCAAGGGAAAAAGCCGACAAAATGATTCAGCGTGCCGAGGAGGAAACGAACGCCCTTTTGGCACAGGTCAAGGCCGCACGCAAGCAGCGGGACGAGGCCGAGGTTCTGCGCGCCATGGAAGAAGTCAAGCGCGAGCTTGGTCTGAAAAAGAAAAAGAACAAGGCGCCGCAGAGCCGTGCGCCGCAGGTCAAAAAATCCAACCTGACCGCCAAAAATTTAAAGCTTGGCGCGGCCGTACTGCTCAATGACATCGGAGACAAGGGCAGTGTACTGAGCATAAACCCCAAGGACAACACCGCCACCATACAGGTCGGCATCATGAAGATCAACAGCCGCATCGAAAATCTGACGCTGATCGAGGACGAGGGACAGACGCGGCCGGACGCTTATACGCCGCCGCGGCGAAAGCAGTCCACGCTGCGCAGCGGCAATGTCAAAACCGAGATCGACCTGCGCGGCATGATGCTGGAGGAGGCGCTGATGGAAACGGATAAGTTTTTGGATGAATCCAGTATGGCAGGGCTTGGCGCCGTCAGCATCATCCACGGCAAGGGAACCGGCGTTCTGCGCAGCGGCATCCAGTCGATGCTGCGCAAGCATCCGCAGGTAAAGAGTTTTCGGCTCGGCAAGTACGGCGAGGGTGAGGACGGCGTCACCATCGCGGAACTGAAATAAAGCATACAAAAGCGGCTGCGGCGCAAGGGTTTCCCTGCGTCGCAGCCATTTTGTACAGAAAAATATTTTAATTTTTTTTACAGATTTAAAAAGTCCTTCCGATAGTCTACGCCGAAGTATTCGGCAAGCGACTGCATCTCGGTATCGCGAATGGTATTCACACGCGGCAGATGCGCCGTCAGCATATAAATCTGCGCCGCCTTTTCCACCGTCTCAATCAGGCCAAACGTCTCGTCCATGGTCTTTCCCGCGCCGTAAATCCCGTGCATGCCCCAAATGACAAGCCGAAATTCTTCCATCTTTTTCGCCGTTGCCTCGCCGATTTCATTGGTGCCGCACAGCATCCACGGAAGAACCCCCACACCGTCCGGAAAAACGACAATGCACTCGGTACACATCTCCCACAGGGTATGGGTCATCTTCTTTTCATCCAGTTCATGCACATAGTTCATGGCCAGCGTGTTAGTCGGATGCGAATGCATCACTACACGGTTTTCGGGATCCACGCGCAGCCGTGCCATATGGCTCATCAGATGAGCCGGCAATTCGCTGGTGAACCTTCCGCCGTCACGGTAGCCCCACAAAAGCTCCGCCGTGCAGCCGTCCTTGGCAATCCGAATGATACCCAGGTTGTTCTCCGGATCCTCTTTGACATTTTTAAAGTATTTTCCGGTGCCGGTCACGATAAAGATTTTACCGATCAGCGGCTCTGCGGCAAATCCGATCGGGATCGTTCGGATCACGTTTTTAAGGTCTAAATATTTTGCGACCGTATCTTCGTCCAACAAATAACTGATGTTACCGCCGTTCCGCTCATCCCACCCAAGACGGTACATGTTTGCGGCGGTATCACACATTTCTTTGACAAACGGCGCGGTTTGAATCTCTAGCATGACGCTCTCTCCTTTAATACCTCGTTTTCGTATTGCAAAACTTCCTTAATGTAGTCTGCTTCTACCTGCTGCCGTTTTAAATATTCGTCCCAGATATCGCCAAACGGCATGGTTTTCATATCCTCCTGCATGGCCATCAGTTCGGTAAACCGTCCGGCATCCTGCAGCTTAGTCATTGCTTCATTTGGCATAAGCAGCGCAAACAGCAGCGCCTTTTCCACACTTCTGGCGCCGGTCACCCAGGCCGCAATCCGGTTGATCGAGGCATCAAAGTAATCGGTTGCAATCATCACGCGATTCAGCGCATTGCAGCGCACGATTTCTTTGGCAATCTCTTTGGTCTCATCGTCAAACAGTACCACGTGGTCACTGTCCCAGCGCACGCCGCGCGTGATATGTAATGCAATTTTATCATGAAACAGCAGCATGGCAGAAATCTTGTCCGATACCACTTCGGTCGGGTGATAGTGGCCGTTGTCCATCAGCGGCATGATACCGCGGCTGGCCGCGTAATTCATACAAAATTCGGACGAACCGGCCGTATAGGACTCCAGCCCGATGCCAAACACCTTGGATTCCAGGCATACAAACACCTTTTCCTTGTCGTACGGAACCGACAAAATTTCATCCACTGACTGCATATAGCGCGCTCTCGGCCCCAACCGATCTGCCGGAACATCCTTGAGTCCGTCCGGAATCCAGATGTTCATCACACAGGGAACCCCGGTCTCCTCCGCAAAGTATTCCGCAATTTTAACACAGCGCTTACCGTGCTCTACCCAGAACCTTCGCACGGTCTCGTCCGGCGAGGTCAGGGTCAGATTGTCTTTTACCATCGGATGGGAAAAATAGGTCGGGTTAAAATCAATGCCCATATTGTGCGCCTTGGCAAAATCCACCCATGCCTTAAAATGCTCCGGCAAAAGCCGGTCACGGTCTGCATACTCTCCATCCGCAAAGATCGCATAGCACGCGTGCAGATTCAGCTTTAGCTTGCCCGGAATCAGGCTTGCCGCCTTTTCAAAATCCGCCATCAGTTCCTCCGGCGTTCCCGCCTTTCCCGGATAATTTCCGGTGGTCTGGATTCCGCCGCTAAGCGCCCCCTCATGGTCAAAGCCCGTCACGTCATCGCCTTGCCAGCAATGCAGAGACAACGGAACCTTGGCAAGCGTCATAAGCGCCGCTTCGGTATCCACGCCGCATGCCGCGTACATCTGTTTTGCTTCTTCGTATCGGTTCATCTCTTGCGCCTCCTATTTATGATTTCTTTTCGGCTTATCTTGCGCCGGCCGCAGCAAGATAGACCGCAGCCGCAAATTCTAGTCAAATTTCAGGAAATATTCTCTTTTCTTTTTCATTATACTATGCTATACTGAGAACGACAAGGAAAATCTTGCGATAAAATCCGCAAATATTGCGCAATCAGGTGACGCTTATGGAATCTCAATTTTTATCCCCCGGTATTTTAGAAGCGGTCAAAAATCTGCTTGACCCCAAAGAACAGAAAACCTATTTAAAAGACGGCGACCGCTCCACGCTGGCGCTGGCACAGCTGTATATCTCCCGTCTGTACCGGCAGACGCCGGCCGCAAAGCCGCTGCAAAGCAGTTATGATCTGAGCCAGTTTCGCCTTCGCTGCTGCAAGCTCTTTGATCCCTCTCCGGTGGCAAAGCGCTCTCTTTTTTATCCGCAAGCCCTCATTGAGGCCTCTTTTGGCGCACGCTACTTTACCGAGCGCAAGGATCTGCTCTCTTATCTCATGGTGCAGACCGTAGACGGCGAGGGTCAGCTATGCTATGCCGGGCAGACGCACCGCCTGAGGGCGGGCGATGTCTTTTTGATTGACTGTACCAAACCGCACCGCTATCAAACCGCCGCGGACCACTGGTCGTATCGGCTGATTCACTTTTACGGCGATTCGATGCCCGACTTTTTCCACTTTTTTGAAGAAAGCGAGACCTATGTTTTCTCTCTCTCAGACCATAATTCCTTTACACCGCTGATGCAGACACTGTTTATGCAAAACCGCAGCGAAAACGAAAGCAGTGAGATTGCCTTGCACACGCTACTCACCCGTCTGGTTACCGCGCTGATTGCGATGCTGCCGCCGCGCACGCAGCCGGAGCTTCCTGAAAAAATCCGCGAAATGAAAGCCTGGATTCACCAGCATTTTGCGCAGGAAATCAGTCTTGACGAGATTGCACGGGAATTTTCGGTCAGCAAATACCACCTCTGTCACGAATACAAACGCTGCACCGGGCAGACCATTTTTGAAACCGTCATTGCAGATCGTATCAGCGCCGCAAAAAAACTGCTGGTCTACTCGGATCTTTCCGTCCAGACCATTGCCGAACATACCGGCTTTGCCGATGCAAGCGCCATGGGGCGTACCTTTCAAAAATCCGTAGGGCTGTCCCCCTCTGCCTTCCGCCGTCAGTGGAACCGCCGTTAAAGCCTAGCCGAAAGATGCCGAAATTTCGCCTTTTCAGGCGGGTTCGGATTGTTAACATCAGGCTAGCTTTTTCTTCATTCTCTTTTTTTCACCCAAAATTTATGATTGACAAACGGATAAGAATATGCTATAACAAAAAAAAGCAAAATTTAAAGCGCTTTAAATTTAAAACGGAGGTGACAGGAGCCGCAAACGCCGATCCATCCCCATCGGGATTTCTTTGCGGCTCCGGCAAAATGGCAGTTGGAATCAAAGACATTGCAAAGCGTGCAAACTGCTCAGAGGCTACGGTCTCCCTTGCGCTGCGCGGCAGCAGCCTGGTCAGCGAAAAGACCCGTGCCGCGGTTTTGGAGATCGCCAAAGACATCGGGTATATCCCCAACCTGGCTGCGCGCAAGCTGGCACGGCGTGAGAGCGGATGTCTCGGCCTGATTATCCCCGATATTGAAAATGTGTTTTACGCCTCGCTGGTTAAGCACATCAACGCCGCCACCAAGGAGAACGGCTATGACTTAATCATCGCCGTCTCGGAAAACAACCCTGCGGCAGAAAAAAAGATCATTGCCAATATGATTGAAAACCGTGTGGAGGGCGTTGTGTTTGTGCCGATGAACAAGGCCAATCCCGATCCCGGCTACCTTTCCGCCTTTTCGGACTATCATATCCCCTACGTATTTTGTACGGACTATTATGCGTCCATGCAGGGCGCGGCACCGGTGATTATGTCCGATCTGGAGGACGGAATGTATATGCTCACCAAAGAGGTCGTCCGCCTTGGCTATCAACACCTTGTTTACCTCACCGGCGATGACGCGGTCATGTCGCTCCGCCTTCGGCAGGCCGGATTTGAACGGGCTGCGGCAGAGGCAAACACCGATTCTTATATCCACCGGCTGGAAACCCTGAATTACCGCGCCGCGCATGAGGCCATCGGCGAAATTTTAGAAAAGCGGCCGGACACCGACGCCTTTATCTGCGTCAACGATATGATCGCGGCCGGCACGCTGAACGCACTCTCCGAAAGGAACGTACCCATTCCCCAAAAGGGCGTTGCCGGGTTTGATAACGTCATTTTCTCCCGGATATCCTATCCGAAAATCAGCACCGTAGAACAGGATATCAAAACCATCGCAAAAAAGAGCGTCACCGTCTTACTGGAAAAGAAAGAGAACAAAGAGAATATCATGATTCCGACCAAAATCATCAAACGCGAATCATTGAAAGGAGACCCATCATGCATTTAAAACCCATTCAGCTGCGTGTAAACAATATACCGTCGGATCGCTACGCAGTCGTGACCGATGCACCGGTGTTTTCGTGGAGCGTTGACGCGAAGCCAAACGCCGCGGTAACTGCCTGCCATATCACCGTGACGGACGGAGACAAACTGCTCTGGGACAGCGGCGAGCGGAAAAACGAAACCGCCGCAGCCTATGAGGGAAAACCCTTACTGCCCGGTATGCGGCCGACATGGCGGCTTTGTCTCACCGATGAAAACGGGAATCGCGGCGAGGAGACCGCCTGTTTTCGCGTGGTGCCGAAAACGCTCCGCGCATCGTGGATCACCAAAGAGAATCAGCCAAAGAGCCGGCCGATCTATCTTGCAAAGCAGTTTACGATTCAAAAAGACATCGCACGCGCCGATCTCTATGTGTCGGGCATCGGCTATCAAAGCGTCCGCATCAACGGCCGCCCGGCAGACAGCGCCGTGCTGCAGCCGGCTGTTTCCAATTACAAAGAGCAGTGCTATTTTGTCACGCTGAGCGCGGAGCATCTGCTGCAAAAAGGAAAGAACTGCATCGGCGTGAAACTGGGCGACGGCTGGCGGCAAAACGAGGGCGCATACCTTCGCAACGTAAAGAGAAAAATTGCATTTTTCGGAACACCGCAGCTGATACTGGAGCTTCACTGCAAATACACTGACGGCAGCACAGAAATCATGCAAAGTGATACAAGCTGGCATGCGTTTGACGGCGGAACCGTTCGGGCGCACCTGTTTGACGGCGAGACCTATGACGCACGCAAAGAGCCGATCGGCTGGGATACCCCGGATTTTGATCTGTCCGGCATGCCGCACGCAGCTTTGGCAGAAACGCCCGGCGAAATCAGACCGCAGACGATCGAGCCGATCACGGTGCAGCGGCGCATTGATCCTGTTTCCAAGACCATGATCGCGCCCGAAACATACGTCTTTGACTTTGGCGAAAATATTGCCGGCTATCCTGAAATAAAAATTCCAAACGGCATGGCAGCCGGAGAAAAAATCACCATGACCTTTGCCGAAGAGATTGACGAAAACGGCGACCTGGAGCGCAACAGTATGCGCGGTGCCGCATCACTTGATGAATACATTGCATGCGGCAGCGAGCAAGATGCCGTATGGAGTCCCGCATTTGTATACCACGGCTTTCGGTATATGAAGCTTTGCGGCCGGTACGGCGTCCCATCCCCGGATGATATCGCGGCGGTAGTCGTATCCGGCGATATCGCACAGACGGGCTGTTTTACATGCGGCAGTGCGCTGCTGAACCAAATTCAGGACAACATTTTAAGGAGCGAGCGTGGCAACCTGTACGGCATCGCGACCGACTGTCCGCAGCGCGATGAGCGCATGGGCTGGCTCAACGATGCGACGGTACGGTTTGAAGAAACACCGTATAACTTTGACGTATCCAGGCTTTTTCCGAAAATCATTGACGACATCCGCGCAGAACAGGCCGCGGACGGAAGCATCACCTGTACGGCGCCCTATGTCTACGGCAACCGTCCGGCCGACCCGGTATGTTCGTCCTACCTGGTGCTGGGCTGGCAATGCTGGCTGCACTATGCGGATAAATCTCTGCTTCAAAAGCATTATACCGACTGGAAACGATGGAATGACGCCATCGCCGCGCTCAGCGAGGACGGTATCGTCTCCTATTCCTGCTACGGCGACTGGGCCGGGCCGGTCGATAGCTGCCAAAGTTACGAAAACGCAAGATCGTCCGACACGCCCGATGCGCTGATGTCAACCGGCTATCATTACTATAACTACTGTATGCTTGCAAAAATGGCAGAGGTGCTCGGAAATGCCGAAGAAAAGCGGCAAAACGAATCTGCCGCTGCCGTCATCAGAGCGGCATTTTTGAAAAAGTGGTATGACGCAGAGACGGGAACCGTCGCAACCGGTTCCCAGGGCGCACAATCGTTTGCGCTATGGCTCGGCATTCTGCCCAAAGAGGGGCGGCAAAAGGCGGCAGATCGCCTGCATGACGCAGTCAAAGCCGTCGGCTACCGTTTTAAATGCGGAAACCTGACCGCACGCTATGTGCTTGAGATGCTGTCCGACTACGGATATGTTGACGATGCCTTTCGGATCATGACGCGCGAGGCTTATCCGTCTTTTGGCTATATGATCCAAAACGGCGCCACTACGATATGGGAACGCTTTGAACTGAAGAAGAACAGCGGTATGAATTCGCACAATCATCCCATGTACGGCGCGGTCGGCGCCTGGTTTTACAGTCGGATCGCCGGTCTGACCCCCATCGCGGACGGCTGGAAACAGTTTGCGGTTTCCCCCAAAATCCCGACGGATTTGCTGAGCGCTAAGGCGCAGCTTAAAACCGTGCGCGGCGATGTTTGTGTGCAGTGGTTCCGGCGCTACGGAAAACTCAACATCCAAGTAACGGTGCCGTACGGCGCGGAATGTTTTTACGAATATGAAAATGATCAAAAAATATTGCACCACGGATTCCACCATTTTAGCTATGAAGAGCAGGAGGGTAAATAATGAAAACGATTGCAGATAAACAGGTTTTGGTCGGCGCCGACTTCGCCGGCTTTCCGCTCAAAGAGGCGGTTGTGGCATACCTAAAGGAGAAGGGCTGGACGGTGACCGACATTGGCGTCCGCGCAGCAGACGAGGAGAACAAAGAGATGTTTCACCGCATCGGTTTAAAGGTCGGCGCAAAAATCTCGGAAGGTGAGTTTGAACGCGCACTTCTTTTTTGCGGCACCGGCATGGGGATTCATATTGCGGCAAGCAAGTGTCCGGGCGTTCACGCCGGCGTGGTAGAGAGTGTACCGGCAGCGCTCAGAGCGGTGACCGGCAACGGCGTTAACGTTCTGGCCATGGGTGCGTTTTATGTTGCACCCCAGATGGGAAAGGAAATTGCCGAGGCGTTTTTGACGCACCGTCTCGGCGACGGCTACGAGTGGTGGCCGAACTTTTATGAATTTCATAAACTTGCGATTGACGAACTGAACGCCTTTGATTATGAGACCTTTAAAAAGAACGGGTTTGAAGTAACACGCCTCGGCGATTATCCGCTGGAGCTGATGGATCGGGAGGATTGACGCACCGCGCAGAATACCAAAAACATAGGAGGAAACCGTGATGTATGTCTATCCCAAAGAGCAGGTATTTAAAGAAAACGAGCGGATCACCGTACAAAAAAATATCGGCGCAAAAGAAAATCCCCACACGCACGAGTTTATTGAGATTGTGTATATTCTCTCCGGCACAGGCAAGGAACTGATTGACGGTAAGGAATACGCGGTTTCGGGCGGTTCGCTGATGTTTATTAACTATGGGCAAATCCACGCATTTTACGCGGATCGGGAGATGGTCTATTATAATATTCTGATCGAGCCGGAGGCCGTCAGCGAAAAAATCATTAACGCCGACAACGCGTTTGCCATACTGTCGCTGACGGCTTTTTCCGATTTCAGCCTGGCGGACACCTCGAATCCGTTTGTTTCCTTTATCGGTGCGGAACGCGAAAAATTAGAACACGTCCTTTGCGAAATGGATCGGGAGTACCGAAACAACGACAGCGGCAGAGCTACCGTTTTAAAAAGCTATTTGTCCATTCTGCTCGCCTATATTTTTCGGAAGATGCTTCCGGGCAGCGACCGTGCCGACGCCGCGCCGTCTGAAATGCTCCGTTATATTGAGACGCATTTCAACGAGAACCTTTCTCTGTCAACCCTCGCAAAAAAGTGCTTTTACTCGCCCAAATATTTCAGTCGGGTCTTTAAAGAGCGCTACGGCATCACCGTCAGTGAATATATTCAGAAAAAACGGATGGAAAAGGGACGCGCACTGCTGGAGGACACCGACTATACGGTGGACGAGATCAGCGGCATGGTAGGCTACTGCGACGCAACCCATTTTTATAAGTATTTTAAGCGGTTTTACGGCATCACCCCTAAGGAATACCGAAGAGACAAACGTAAGATCTAGTCCGACTAATCAAGCAAATCTTGACTTTTTTTCAAAAACAGAGTATAATAAGGGGTAAATCATTTGTAATGAACGAGACTTTTGAAAGAGGTGATTGCTTTGGCACAAAACGAGCCGACCCAAAAAAACACCATGGAAAATCACATTCTTGCCTATATGAATCTGATTCACGAACAAAACTCCGTCTGGAACGCGATCCCGGCACACTATTACAGCGACTATAACGTCAAACGCGGGCTGCGCAACGCGGACGGCACCGGTGTATTGGCAGGGCTTACCACGATCGGCGAGGTACACGGCTATGTCATCGATGAGGGGAACAAAGCGCCGGTAGAAGGCAAGTTGCGTTACCGCGGCATCGATGTTTCCGACATAGTCGAAAACTGCCGCCTGGAGCATCGTTCCGGCTTTGAAGAAACCGCCTTTTTATTATTATTCGGCTTTTTGCCCGATCGTAAAACGCTACAGGATTTCAACCGCGTTCTGGCTGACCGCCGGGAGCTCCCTCACGAATTTACCGAGGACATGATTTTTAAAGCCCCCAGTAAAAATATTATGAACAAGTTAGGGCGTGCGGTGCTTGCTCTTTATTCCTATGACGACAACCCGGACGATACCTCCCTTGCCAACCTTTTGCGGCAGAGCTTTGACCTGATCGCACGCTTCCCGATCCTGATTGCTAATGCATACAGCTGTAAGCGCCATTATTTTGACGGCGAAAGCCTGGTGTTGCATAATCCCAACAAGGATCTCTCCGTTGCCGAGAACTTTTTGTATATGATCCGTCCCAATAACAAGTACACACCGCTGGAGGCAGAAATTTTAGATCTTGCACTGATTTTGCAGGCTGAGCATGGCGGTGGTAACAACTCCGCCTTCACTGTCCACGTTTTGTCCTCCACGGGCACCGACACCTATTCTGCCATTTCGGCAGCGGTCGGATCACTGAAGGGGCCCAAGCACGGCGGCGCTAACGCCAAGATGCTGGCACAGATGACCGAAATCAAAAAGAATGTGAAGGACTGGACGGACGAAGGCGAGGTTCTGGCTTATTTAAAGAAGATTCTGCGCAAGGAGGCCGGCGACGGCAGAGGGCTGATTTATGGCATGGGCCACGCCGTCTATACCATCTCTGATCCGCGTACGGTGATTTTAAAGGATCGTGCCAAAGAGCTTGCCGATGTCACCGGCAATGCGAAGGAATTTCAACTCTACGATCTGGTACAACGTCTGGCCCCCCGCGCCTTTCGGGAAGAAAAGGGACTGGAAAAGGAAATCTGCGCCAATGTGGATTTTTATTCCGGCTTTGTGTTTCAGATGATGGGGCTGCCGGAGGATTTATATACACCGTTGTTTGCCATGTCCCGGATTGTGGGCTGGTGCGCGCACCGTATCGAAGAGGTTATGACCAGCAACAAGATCATTCGCCCGGCATATAAAACCCTGGCACGGCGGATTCCCTACACACCGATGGATCAGCGCATCCACTCCGGTTTAGAGCATTTGATTCAGCTTAATGACTGCGAGGAAGCAGACGATTTAGAAAACTAAATTCCATTTGCCGCGTTTGGCAATTGAAAGGCCCCTGATGCAGCATTGCATCAGGGGCTTTATGTAACCTTATTCTATGGATCAGTTGTTCTGCGGGCCAACATATTCTGCATTGCCAAAACCCAGAATCAGAATAAACACGGTATTTATAAAAATCAGACCAACTGCAAAGCCGCCGCCGTATCCGTAGGCACGCGCCATCTTCACATATAAAATGATGTTAATAACGACACTAACAATTCCCGTTGCCAAAAACACCAGCATCGAAATCAGCGCCGTGCCGCCCATCATCATCGCGTCTGCGCCGCCGCCGGCCGCCATCAAAGCGCCAATGAATACAGCTCCCGCAATTCCCGCGATAACGCCCACGACCAGATTCCACCAGAACATCGATTTCTTCCACACCAGTTTATAGAGTACATAATTTGAGTATACCGGTATGATCGCCTTCCATCCCTTTTCTCCGGCCTTTTCAAAAATCTTCCAATACGCTGCAATAGTGAGAACCAAAATTGCAAGCTCAACCACCGTCCAAACACCGCTGCTGGCCATTGCCAAAAACTCATTCATACAAACTCCCCTTTTCTTTTATGATATTATATTTTTTTCCTTTATTCTTATGCCGGGCATCGTGCAAAATTCCTTATTGAAACCCGTACCGGGCTCCTATTCTTTTGCCTGTTCCTCTTCCGTCTCTTCGCCAAGCTCCGAAGTACAGTACGGACAACGCACGGCCGCGATCGGAATTTCACGCGTACAATACGGGCATTCCTTGGTATCAGGTTCTTTCTCCGGCTCCGGTTTTTTGCCGATCCGGGTCAATCGGTTGATGCCCTTTACCATCAGAAAGATAATCAACGCCATAATGATAAAATCGATCACCGTCGTTATAAATGCGCCGTAGCGTAGCTCTACCGTGCCGATGCGCAGCGCCAGCCCGTCAAAATTGGCGTTGCCGAAAAGCCCCAAAAGCGGTGAAATCACATCGGACACCAGCGAGGATACAATCTTTTGAAACGCACCGCCGATAATCACGCCAACAGCCAGGTCAAGGACGTTGCCGCGCATAGCAAACGCTTTAAATTCCTGTAAAAACTTTCTCATCGGTATCACCCCGTCCACAGAAAATTGCCAAATCCGCGCCATATACGGCGGCTCGCGCAGATTGTAATTCCCTTATTTGTCATCATTGTAGCATAGTGTCCGTTTTATTGCAAGAAAAAAATACAAATTCCCCAATGATTTGCCATTTTTTCTTATAAAATGTAGAAAAAACTTCTAAATTGGGCGTTGCACCACAAAAAACAGCCGTTCGCTCTCTGCCTGCGGCGGATGAAAGCTGAGCGCATCATACACCCCAAGGCAGGAAAGCCCTTGCTTTTTGATACATTCCTTGATTTCGTCCACAGTATAGACCCTCTCCTGCTGATATTCATCCTTGCGCATATACCTGCCGTCCGGCTCGGGAAAAAAGAAATTCAGATCAAAATAGCAGAGTTTTTCGTCCTTATCATACTCACTGCTCCAGGCGCAGTAGGCGTCTTCGCAGTCATAAATAAAGGTTCGCCCGTCTAAAACATGCTGAAATTTATACGGCGTGTTGATGTCAAAGATCAAGATGCCGCCCGGATCTAAGTAACAGTGCAGCAGCGACAGCATTGCGCCAAGCGCGCCGTCCTCGGTCAGGTAATTGACGCCGTCCAGGGCGCAGACCATGGCGCCCACCGTTCCATAAAGCTCAAACGCCGCCATGTCCTGCTGCAAAAAGAGAATATCATAGCCTGCCTTCTTTGCCTTCTGCGCCCCGACATCCAGCATCTCGGCGGAATTATCCAGCCCAATCATGTCATAGCCGCGCCGCGCCAGTTCCAGGGTGATATTGCCCGTGCCGCAGCCCAGATCCAAAATCAGCTTTGGCCGGCAGTCAAACTTTCGAAACACCGCCTCATAATAATCGGCAAAGGCAGTGTAGTCAATCTCCTGCATTTGATCATAGACCTCAGAGAGTACCTGATACATGGGGGCGCCTCCTTTTATAACACAATAACCTATATCTTTTCAATCGGGGCGTATGCGGCAAGCAACTTCTTTTCGCCCTCTTCAAAGGCAATCCGCAACAGGGTATCGGCGCCCATCGGCTGCGCCGACACAATGGTACCGATGCCAAACTTGCGGTGCTTAACCTGATCGCCCGGCGCGAACTGCACCTTCGGCGCGGCCGCTTTTTTTGTTTCGTCCTTCTGTGACAAAAATCCGCTCTTTCCAAAGCCAACGGGACGGACGCCGTAGGCATGCTCGATATCGGATACAATCTTGGCGCGTTCTTCTTTGCAATCCAAAAGCTCCGCCGGGATTTCCTCTAAAAAGCGGGACGGGAGGTTATATTTGGTTGAGCCAAACAGTGTCCGGCTCTGCGCACGGGTGAGAAACAGTCTTTCCTTGGCACGGGTAATCCCCACATAACAAAGCCGCCGTTCCTCCTCGATTTCCGCCTCGTCTGAAAAGGCACGAAGCCCCGGAAATACGCCTTCCTCCATGCCCATCAAAAAGACGTTGGGAAACTCCAGTCCCTTGGCGCTGTGCAGGGTCATCAGCGTCACCGTCTCCTGCGCCTCGTCATAGCTGTCAATATCGGAAACCAGCGAGATATTTTCCAGCAGCTGTGCCAGCGTGATGGCCGCGTCCGCCTTGACCGCCTCCTGCACCATGGAAACAAACTCGTCAAGGTTCTCAAGCCGTGTTTCGTTTTCGACCGTTTTTTCCTTTTTTAATGCGGCAATCATGCCGGTTCGCTCCATCACAAGCTTGACAAAGAGCTCCAGCCCCATACCGTCCTCCAGTTCCTTACGAAGCCCCTCAATCATCTCGGCAAAGCTTTTCAGCTTTGCCGCGGCCGCGGTCGGAAACTCCTCAAACAAATCCGCTCTTTGGCAGACGGCAAACATGTTCAGCCCCTCGCCCACTGCAATCGCCTCGGTCTTATCCACGGTGGCCGCACCGATACCGCGCTTTGGCTCGTTGATAATCCGCCGCAGCGCCACATTGTCTCCGTAATTTTGAATCAGACGGAGATAAGATGTCAAATCCTTAATTTCCTTGCGGTCATAGAACCGAAGACCGCCCAAAACCCGATACGGAATGGCAGACCGCAGCAGCGCGTCCTCCAAGATACGGGACATGGCATTCATACGATATAAAATGACCGTGTTGTTATAGCTCTCACCCAAGGCCTTGATTGTATCTGCAATATGATAGGCCTCGGCGTGTTCGTTCAGCGCCGCATACAGCTCTATCTTCTCTCCGGCGCCGGACGCCGTCCAAAGATTTTTGCCCTTTCGGTCGCTGTTATGCCGAATCACCGCGTTCGCCGCATCCAATATGGTCTGGGTTGAACGGTAATTTTCCTCCAGCTTAATAACGCGGCAAGCGGAAAATTCCTTTTCAAAGCCCAGAATATTTTGAATATCCGCACCACGGAATTTATAAATGCTCTGGTCGTCATCGCCCACCACGCAAAGGTTTTGGTGTTTTTTGGCAAGCAGGCTCACCAGGCGGTACTGGGCATGGTTGGTGTCCTGGTACTCGTCCACCAAAATATACTGAAACCGCTCCTGATACGATTCCAGCACATCGGGACATTCCTCAAACAGGCGCACGGTATTGACAATCAGATCATCAAAATCCATGGCGTTGTTTGCCTTCATCTTTTTTTGATACAGGGCATACAGTTCTGCTACCGTACCATAGTAAAAATCGCCGTGATTAATTTTGGCATACTCTGTCTCGTCAATCAGCTTATCCTTGGCATTGCTGATGGCGGAAAGCACCGCCCGCGGCGCAAACTTTTTATCATCGAGCGAAAGCTCCTTTAAGCAGCTTTTCATCAGCGTCTGCTGATCAGCCGTGTCGTAAATGGTAAAGCTTTTTTCGTATCCGATCCGCTCCGCGTCGCGGCGCAGAAAGCGCACGCACGCCGAGTGAAATGTGCTGGCAAAGATATCCTCGCCGCCGCTGCCCAGGCGTTTTACCAGACGCTGCTTGAGCTCGCCCGCCGCCTTATTGGTAAAGGTAATTGCAAGGATCTGCCACGGCTTTGCCGGATGGTTCACAAGACACTGTGCAAGATGCGGCGGCAGTTCGTCCAGTTCTCCGTCCGCGTACCAGGACAAAATCTCCAAATCCTGCGCAGAGAGTCCCTCCGGCGCCGACAGATCCGTCTCTGTTCGCCCGAACCGAATCAGATGCGCAATTTTATGTACAATCACCGTAGTCTTTCCGGAGCCGGCTCCCGCCAGCACCAAAAGCGGTCCTTCGGTATACAGGACCGCTTCCAGCTGACGTGGATTCAGGCCGGGATATTCCCGTTCCAAAATTTTATTTCGCAATGCGTAAAATTCGATCTTCATCCACCCCAATCTTTTTATTAAGGCACACGCTTGCCTAGCGCAAAATCGTAGCGCCGCCCAGCACCAGGTCACCGTTTGGCTGATAAAAGACAACGGCCTGTCCCGGCGTGATTGCACGCTGCGGCTCATCAAAACGCACTCTCAGGTACTTTCCCTCCCGGCTGATTTCGCCGGGTGCGGGCTTTGCGCTGTAACGCACCTTAATATCGGCGCGGATCGGCGCAGTAATATCGTCAAACGGAATCAGATTTTCATCAATGGCAAGCAGCGAATCCGAAAACTCACTGCCGCTCTCACCCAAAACAACCTGATTTTTTGCCGCGTCAATCCGCACAACAAACATCGGTTTGCCAAAGGCGATACCGAGCCCTTTGCGCTGACCGACCGTATAATGAACCACACCCTTGTGTCGGCCGAGGACGTTTCCCTCTAAATCCACAAAGTCGCCCTCCGGCGGCAGCGCACCGACACGGCGCTGAATGAATGCGGCATAGTCCTGATCCGGCACAAAACAAATCTCCATACTGTCCTTCTTTTTCGCCGTCGGAAGTCCCAATTTCTTTGCGTATTCGCGCACTTCGTCCTTACTTTTAAACTGTCCCAGCGGCATCAGCGTATGTGCCAGCTGCGCTTGGGTCAGCGCGTACAGCGCATAGGTCTGATCCTTCGTCGCGGCCGCAGCGCGGCGGAGCAGATAGCGTCCGCTTGCCGCGTCATAGTCAATGTTTGCATAATGCCCAGTCGCCACCTTGTCCGCACCGAGCAGCTCCGCCTTTTTCCGCATTGCGTCAAACTTTAAATAACGGTTACAGGCAATGCAGGGATTGGGCGTTCTGCCCAGAAGATACTCGTTTGCAAAATAGTCGATCACGGACGCAGAAAATTCCTTGCGGAAATCCAAAACATAGTAGTCAATCCCCAGATGAAACGCCACGCGGCGCGCGTCCTCCACGGCCGAGAGCGAGCAGCAGGTACTCTCCAGTTCCTCTCCCTCCACCGTCTCACCGTCCCACAAGCGCATGGTCACGCCGACAACGTCATAGCCCTGCTCTTTGAGCACGGCGGCCGCGACACTGCTGTCCACGCCGCCGGACATCCCGATTACAACCCTTTCCACGACCTATTCCTCACCCTCATGCACATCATGGGCGTGGTGGCACGCACTGCAGCAGCCGGTGCAGCGCAGTCCTGCCGGCGGTTCCTCGCCGCGGCGCTCATAGTAATTGGCAATGGCACTGTGAATCGCCTCTTCTGCCAGCACCGAGCAGTGCAGCTTTACCGGAGGAAGTCCGTCCAGCGCTTCTGCAACCGCCTTGTTCGTCAGCGCCAGCGCGTCCTCTAGGGTTTTATCCTTTACCAGTTCGGTCGCCATGGAGCTGGTTGCAATCGCCGCGCCGCAGCCAAATGTTTTAAACTTGACATCTTCAATCTTGTGCGTGTCATCGTTGATCTTCATATAAATCTTCATGATATCGCCGCACTGGGGGTTTCCTACCTCGCCGACAGCGTTTGCGTCTTCAATCTCGCCCACGTTGCGCGGATTGCTGAAATGATCCATTACTTTTTCGCTATACATAAGACATCCTTCCTTTCTCTATTTTGCCGCCTGTTCTTTTAAAAACTTCTCATAAAGCGGAGACATGCCGCGCAGCCGCTCCACCGTCTCCTTGACGGCCTGTGCAATTGTCTCCATGTCCTCGATAGTGTTTTCCATATCAAAGGTGGTACGCAGCGACCCGTGTGCCTCTTCATGCTTTAAGCCGATGGCAAGCAGCACATGAGACGGATCCAACGATCCGGAGGTGCAGGCGCTGCCGCTGGACGCGGAGATGCCCTTCATATCCAAAAACAGTAAAAGTCCCTCGCCCTCGATAAAGGAGAACGAAATATTGGCATTGCCCGGCAAACGGTTGACCGGGTCGCCGTTGAGCCACGCGTAGGGAACCAGTTCCAGCACGCGCTTTATATAGGTATCACGCAGACGGGTCAGATAAGCCGCCTTTTCGGGGATATCTGCCGTTGCCATCTCTATCGCTTTTCCAAGTCCTACAATGCCGGGTACGTTTTCGGTACCGGCACGGCGGTTGCGTTCCTGTGCGCCGCCGGTGATAAACGAGGTCAGCTTTACGCCCGATCTGACATAGAGCGCACCGCTGCCCTTCGGCCCGTGGAATTTATGGCCGGTCATCGACAGCATATCAATGTGATCCTCGGTAACGTCAATCGGCACCATGCCCACTGCCTGCACCGCGTCGGTATGGAAGATCACGCCTGCCTCATGGGCAATCTCCCCGATTTCGCGGATCGGCATAATGGTTCCAATCTCGTTATTGGCATACATCACGGTAATTAAAATGGTGGTATCTTTGATGGCCGCCTTGACCGCCTCCGGCGATACCCTGCCGAGCTTGTCCACCGGCAGATAGGTTACCTCAAAACCCTGCTTTTCCAAGTCCTTGCAGGTGTGAAGCACCGCGTGATGCTCGACTGCCGTTGTGATAATGTGGTTTCCCTTATTTTTCAGGTTTTTGGCAACCGAACGAATCGCCCAGTTATCCGCTTCACTGCCCGAACCGGTGAAGTAAATCTCCTTCGGTTGTGCACCGATGGCCGCTGCCACCTGTTCTCTGGCCTTTTCGATGGCGGTTTTTGCCGTTCTGCCCTCCTGATAGATGCTGGACGGGTTTCCGTAGTTTTCGGTAAAATACGGGAGCATCGCCTCCAACACCTCGGGTGCAACCTTGGTCGTGGCTGCATTGTCAACGTAAATACGTTTTTCCATGGTTTTCTCCTACCTTTCCTTACAGATACAATCTATGAAAAGTAGACCTTCTGTAATAATATTGTCTTGTGCAGTTTTTGGGTAATTTATACACGGGGCTCCCTTTCGGCTATACATCCCCTGATTTCCGATACTTTTGCGACTCCATAACCGCAAGGCGGTCACAACGCTCATTCTCCGGGTGACCGGCATGTCCCTTGACCCAAACGAGCTTGACATGGTGATATTCAAAGAGCCTTAAGATCTGCTCCCACAGGTCGGGGTTTAGCGCCTTTTCTTTCGCGTTGCGCATCCAGCCCTTGGCACGCCACTTCACCGCCCAGCCCTGCTCTATGGCGTCGATAAAGTATTTTGAATCACTCATCAGCGTCACATCGCACGGCTCGGTCAGTGCGGAAAGACCGGCAATCACGGCAGAAAGCTCCATACGGTTATTGGTGGTCTCCACCGCGCCGCCGCTGATTTCCTTTTCAAACTGCTTATAGCGTAAAATTACGCCATAGCCGCCCGGACCGGGATTTCCGCTGCATGCGCCGTCTGTGAAGATTTCCACCTGCTTTCGTTCCGCCATTACCGTTTCACCTCGCTTAAAATTCCAAAACTCTGCCGTATTTACTATACCATAGTATGACAAAAAAATCCATAGCTTTTTTGCTGAAATTTTTTCATTTCCGCCCTTTCGTTTGGATGATGTGAACCGATGACCGATGCGCCGAAAGCGCAGCCGCAAAAAGACGGCCGCCGCAAAGAGCCCCAGCCGGCGCACCTTAGGCATAAGAGACCCGAACACGACCGATTTTCCCCATGCGCCCGGCCGAATATATTTATCTTATTGGTGATATTACGCTTTGATTTGTATGATTTTTATGATATAATGAGAATAAAAGAACGCAAAAATTCAGGGCGGTGAGATGGAAAAATGTACTTTAAGTATGATGATCAGGCACTTCTTTATTTAAAAAGCAAAGATCAAACTCTTGGCGAGGTCATTGACAAAATCGGGCACATCGACCGCGGCGTTGATACCGATCTGTTTTCCTCGGTCGTCCATCACATCATAGGGCAGCAGATTTCAACAAAAGCGCAGGCGACAATATGGCAAAGAATCAGCGAGAACCTAGGTGTATTAAATGCCGACAGCATCATTGCCGCCGGTGTGGAAAAACTGCAATCCTTTGGCATGACATTTCGCAAGGCGGAATACATCACCGACTTTGCCGTCAAAATCAAAAACGGCACATTTGATTTGGAAGGCATTTGGCATAAATCCGATGAAGAAGCAATTGCCGCACTGCGTTCGCTGAAGGGCATCGGCGTATGGACTGCCGAAATGATTCTGCTGTTTTGTATGCAGCGCCAAAATATTTTCAGTTTTGATGATCTGGCGATACAACGGGGACTTCGCATGGTATATCACCACCGAAACATTGATCGAAAATTGTTTGAAAAATACCGCAGACGTTTCAGCCCGTACTGCAGTGTCGCAAGCCTTTATTTATGGGCGGTTGCCGGCGGCGCAATCGAAGGAATGAAAGATTATGCACCCAAAAAGAAAGGTGGGAAATATTCAAAATGACCAGTACCTATTCATATCATTCACCGCTCGGCATGATAACGCTTGCAAGCAACGGCGAGGCTCTGACAGGCCTGTGGTTTGACGGGCAAAAATATTTTGGAGATACGCTGCCGCGTCAGCACAAGCAGGCAAATCTGCCGATTTTCGATGAAACCGCAAAGTGGCTTGACATCTATTTTTCGGGCAAGCAGCCGGATTTTACACCAAAATTGTTCTTTGACACTTCCCGTTTTCGGCAAACGGTATGGGAGATACTTTTGACAATTCCATACGGAAAAACGATGACCTACGGTGAAATTGCGCATAAAATTGCCGCACAAAAAGAGCTGAAAACGATGTCTGCCCAAGCGGTCGGCGGCGCTGTGGGGCACAATTCCATTTCGATCATTGTGCCCTGTCACAGGGTTGTCGGCGCAAATGGAAGTTTGACCGGATATGCGGGCGGAATCGAGCGAAAGATCAAATTGTTAGAACTCGAACAAACGGATATGAGCCGCTTTTTCATTCCGAAAAAGGGCACTGCATTATAAAAGGCGGCACACGAGTGCCGCCTTTTATGAAGTTCGTTTGGGGCGAAGTGCCAGCACCAAACCGCCGGCCAAAACCAGGAGCGCTGCCAGCGTTCCGGCCTCAAAGCGGCCGCCGGACAGATAACGACCCAGCTGATAAATCACCAGGGCGGTTCCGTACGCCAGCGCGGTCTGGTAACACAGGGCAAACAGCGTCCATTTTGCGCTGTGCATCTCGCGCCGAATGGCGGCAATGGCCGCGATGCAGGGCGAACACAAAATTTGAAACACCAGAAAAGAATACCCGGCAAGCGGCGTAAGCATCCCGTTAAGATTCACACCGCCGTCCTGTCCGCACAGAACGCTCAGGCTGCTGACAATATTTTCCTTTGCCGCAATGCCGCAAAGAGTCGCAACCGCCGTTTCCCACCGCCCAAAGCCAAGCGGCCGAAAGACCGGCGCCAAAGCGCCGCCGATTGCGGCCAGAATGCTGTCCGGCGCGGCCGTCATATGCCCGTGAACCGAGAAATTAGACAAAAACCAGATAATGCCGCTTGCCAAAAAGATGACGGTTCCGGCCTTTACCATAAATGCGTGAATATCGTCAAAGACGTGCTTTATGACATTTTTTGCATTTGGCAAATGATAGCTTGGCAGTTCCATGACAAACGGCGCCGGATCGCCGGCCAAAAAACGACATTTTTTTAAAATCACACCGGAAAAAAACACCATAAAAACCCCTAAAAAATAGATCGATACCGCCACGGCGGCCGAATGATGAAAAAAACTTCCGGCAACTAAGGAAATCAGCGGCAGCTTTGCACCGCAGGGAACAAAGGTTGCCGTCATTACCGTGATCTTACGGTCTTTTTCACTCTCGATGGTGCGGCAGCTCATGATGCCCGGCACGCCGCAGCCGGAGGAAACCAGGAGCGGAATAAACGATTTTCCGGACAGGCCGAACCGCCGAAACACGCGATCCATCATAAACGCGATCCGTGCCATATAGCCGCAATCCTCCAGCAGCGATAAAAATAAAAATAAAATGAAAAGCTGAGGTACAAAGCAAAGCACCGCCCCCACGCCGCGAAGCAGGCCATCCACAATCAAAGCTTCCATCCACGCGGCAACCTGCATGGAATGCAGCAGTACGGACACGCCGTCACAGATTCTGCCCACCACCTTCTCCATCCAATCGGTGGCAAAGGCTCCCAGCGACTGAACCGACAGATAATAAACGCCGCACATAATCAGAACAAATAAGGGCAGCGCCAAGTATCGGTTGGTCATCACATCATCCACCCGCTCCGAAGCTGTCGTTCCGACCTCATGACGGATAACACACTGCCTGACGATATCCGTAATATAATCATAGCGTTGGCTGATGATAATGCTGTCGCTGTCATCGTCATACGCCGTCTCGCACTCTTTGATAATGGCCTCGATTTCACCGCGTTTCTTCGCGGAAAGCTTCAGATCCTCAACCACCTTTTCGTCCCGCTCAAAGACCTTAATCGTATAATAGCGCATATGTAATGTCTCGGCATCGGGAGCAATGAGCGCCTCGATCCGGGACAACGCCGCCTCAACCCGCGGCGAAAACCGGCAAAAATGCGTTCGTACTTCGCCGCGTTTTGCTGTCTTGATTGCGGCCTCGCATAACGCGCCGAGTCCCTCGCCGTGCAGTGCAGAGGTCGGCACAATCTCACAATCCAGCAGCCGTGACAACTTCTTCACATCGATTTTATCTCCGTTTTTCTCGGCGACGTCAATCATATTCAGCGCAATCAAAACCGGCAGTCCGGTTTCCCACAGCTGTGTGGTCAGATAAAGATTGCGTTCTATGTTCGAGGCGTCCACCAGATTGATAATCCCGTTCGGGTGCTCGTCCAGCAAATAGTTTCTTGTGACAACCTCCTCCATGGTGTAAGGCGAGAGCGAGTAAATCCCCGGAAGATCAACAACCGCAACCCCTTTGTGGTTACGCAGCTGCCCCGTCTTTTGTTCCACGGTGACCCCAGGTCGGTTGCCCACATACTGCCGGCTGCCGGTCAGCATATTAAACATGGTTGTTTTTCCGCAGTTTGGATTTCCTGCCAGCGCAATTGAAATCGACACCTGTTATAACTCCCCCTTACGATTGATATACTGCTGCGCGGACAAGACGGCATTTGCGCCGTCCGATGCCGCCGTTATAATCTGCCGCAGCGCCTTGGTGCGGATATCGCCGGCTGCAAACACGCCGTGTGCAGAGGTAACCCCTGTTTCGTCCGCACAAAGAAAGCCCTGCTCGTCGCACGTCACCGCCGCTGTGTACGGCTCACTGTTCGGACGGATTCCCACCGCCACAAAAACGCCGTCCACATCAAGGTGTATTTCGGTATTGAGCCACACCCCTGTGACCTTCTCGTCACCCTCAATGCTTTTGATCTGACTGTTTAAAACAGGCGTAATATTTTCCGTCTTTAAAATCCGCTGTACAAGGGACGCATCGGCACGTAGCGTATCGCGCCGGTGGATCAGATAAACCGTTTTGCAAATCCCGGACAAATAGAGCGCCTCCTCCGCAGCGGTATTACCGCCGCCAACCACCGCGACGGTACGACCCTTAAAAAATCCGCCGTCACAGACTGCGCAATAACTCACTCCGTGTCCCAAAAGCCGCTCTTCGCCCTCCACGTGCAGCTCCTTATGCCGTGCACCGGCCGCAATGACCACCGTACGAGAAAGATAACGGTTCATCCCGCACTCCACGCACCAAAGCCCGTTTTCTGTTTTAGAAAGCCCGGTCGCCTGTGCTGTCAAAAACACCGTGCCCAGCTGCTCCGCCTGCTGTCGCATGGCGGTGGCCAGCTGATAGCCGTCCGTCTTAATAAGCCCGGGGTAATTCTCAATCTCGTTGGTGTTAATCATCTGTCCGCCGGAAAACGCAGCCTGCTCCAAAACTGCAAACCGAAGCCCCGTCCTTGCCGCATAAACGGCCGCCGAAAGCCCGGCCGGGCCGCTGCCGATAATTAAAATATCATAAACCTTCTTTGTCTCTTCCATACCGTTATCACACACCGCATCACTGCAAGCCAACCAGCGCGGAGAGCTCATCCTTGCCAATCACGCCGATACTGGTCTGCGTCTTTTGCCCGTTTTGAAACACCATTACGGTCGGCACCGACATAATCCGGTATTCCATTGCCAGCGCCGCCTCGGCGTCCACATCAACCTTAACGACCTTGACCTTGCCCGCATAGCTCTTTGCAAAGTCCTCTAAAACCGGTGCAAACATTTTACAGGGACCGCACCAGGTTGCCCAAAAATCCACAACCACCGGAAGCTTTTCCTCTAACACTTCTTTTTTAAACGTTTCTGCTGTGACATGCATCATCTTTTGAACCCTCCTTATGATTTTGCCACTGCCGGACAGGACGATTCATTCCGATCCTGCAGTGGCTTTAGTCTGCGGTTTTTTCTTCTGTTTTATCCGTTATTTCTTCAGTTTTTCGATCGCGTCTGCAAGATATGCCGCACCGTCAATGTCTTCAACGCGGCCCTCGTCACATGCGGCGGCAATGGCCGGATCCATCGGAATCGTTCCTAAAATATCCAGTCCGTATTCCGCTGCGATCTGATCCAGATGGCTCTCGCCAAAGGGATAGACCTTCTCGCCGCATTTGCCGCAGCGGATATAGCTCATGTTTTCAACCACGCCCAGAATCGGGATATCCATCATCTGTGCCATTTTAACCGCTTTTCCCACAATCATGGAAACCAGCTCCTGCGGAGAGGTTACCACGACGATTCCGTCCACCGGCAGAGACTGAAAGACCGTCAGCGGCACATCGCCGGTACCCGGCGGCATATCCACAAACATCACATCGATATCGCCCCACACCACATCGGTCCAGAACTGCTTAACCGTTCCGCCGATGACCGGGCCGCGCCAGATGACCGGATCGGTCGTGTTTTCCAGCAGCAGGTTGATGGACATCAGCGCGCTGCCGCCCCGGCTGATTGCCGGCATAATGCCAAATTCGCTGCCGGAGGCACGCTCGGTTACACCAAACATCGCCGGGATTGACGGCCCCGTAATATCCGCGTCCAGCACAGCGCTGCGAAACCCCTCCTTCTGCATCTGTGATGCAAGCAGAGCGGTCACCAGCGATTTGCCGACGCCTCCCTTACCGCTCACAACGCCAATCACCTTTTTGACCTTGCTCATCGCATTTAATTCCGCCCGAAAACTCTGCTGCTCCTCCTTGCGATCCGAACAGCTCTGTCCGCAGGAAGAGCAATCGTGGGTACATTCACTCATTGGTAACACTGCCTTTCTGTATAATAGATTCTTTGATGCCGGGAATCGGCCGCTCCTCGCCGCCAATTCTCGCAATAACATCCTTATAAATGTCGGCTGCCTGCCGTTTTAGCTGCTTGACTGCCTTATCCGCCTCTGCCCGGGAGCCTGCAAACACCTTCAATTCTAAAATTGACGTGCTGGCGTCCAGCATTTGCAGAGATGCCATGTACTGGTACGGCGCAACCGGCAAGACCTCGGTCTTAATGGCGTTGGGGTCTGCCTGATCGGCAAACTTCACCGCACCGACCGCCTCGTCAATCCGGCGGCGGATGCTTTTGGGCACCCGTTCAAAAAAGAAGTCGTTGGTGTCACTGCCCTTTTGGCTCAGGCAAAACGCCTGTTCATCACGGTAATGGGTCTGTTCTACATAGCCATCCTCGATCAGCTCATTTAAAATGATTGCCAACTCAAAGTAGCCCATGACCTCCTTCTCCCAAGTGAGAATTTCGGTCAGCTGCCCCATGCTGGCCGGCTCCACATACCGCTTTAGCGTATAAAGGACGGCAAACTTCATCTCATCCCGCTCTAAAAACACAGTACCACCGCCTTTTAGTTTTTCTCGTAGCTCTCATAGGGCTTTTTGTGCTTAAAATAAATTCCTATCAGCCCCTCGCCGGCATGACTGGTAATGATCGGTCCGATCTTTCCAACCCAAATGCTTTTGGGGTGCACAGTCTCTTCAACCATTTTTTTCAAAATCTCTACCTTGTCCGGTGCGTTGGAATGCAACAAAATCACTTCATTCTCTTCCGGGTTTTCCATCCGTTCTGCCGCATACGACGCAAGCTTTGCCATGGCACGCTTTAAGCCGCGCACCTTCTGATACGCCTCCACCAGGCCGCTGTTGATATTTAAAATCGGCTTGATATCTAAAATCGTACTGATTGCCATGGTGGTTGCCTTGATTCTGCCGCCCTTTTTCAAAAACGTCAGATCGTCCACCACGAAATAGGCGGTATCCCGATGATACACCTCGGTGACATAAGCAATGATTTCTTCCTTGCTGCATCCGGCCTTTGCCATCTTGGCAGCCTCTACCGCCGCATAGCCAATCGCATAGGCAAACATGGTAGAGTCGATGACCGTAATGTCAAAGCCCTCCTCCTTTAATTGGCTTGCCACAAGACAGGAGGTATTATAAATGCCGCTGCCGTTTGCCGACATGGCAATATGAATAATGCTGTCACCGTTTTCGCCCAGACGGCGGTAGCGTTTTTCCACCTCCTCGGGACTGACCTGGCTGGTGGTCGGAATACATCCGCTCTCCTCCAGCATGGTATAAAATGTGTCCGGCGTAAGCTCCTTATCCGCCAGCACGCTCTTTTCTCCTAAAAATATCATAAACGGCAGGATCTCAATATCATATTGTTCCGCCAATTCCTTCGGAATATCCGCCGCCGTATCGGCCATGATTCTTATCACTGTAAAACACCTTCTTTTTTCAAATTTTTAAAATCATACTGCCGCAGCGCCTCATAGGCAATCACGGCTACCGAGTTGGACAAGTTGAGCGACCGCTTATTCTCCCGCATGGGAATGCGGATGCAGTTTGCCCGATTCTCCCGAAGGAGCGGCTCCGGCAAGCCCTTTGTCTCCTTGCCGAATACAAAAAAGAGATCGCCCTGCGCTTTGGTATAGTCCGCCTCGCTGTATGTATGCGCGCCCTTGGTTGTGCAGTAATAAAACGTTCCGTCCGGATAAGCCGCACGCACCTCGTCAAAGCTTTGATATTCGTGCAGCTCCAGCTCGTCCCAGTAGTCCAGTCCTGCGCGGCGCACCTGCTTTTCGCTGATATCAAAGCCTAAGGGATGCACCAGATGCAGCGAAGCGCCGATGACCGAACAGGTTCTGGAGATATTCCCGGTGTTGGCCGGAATCTCCGGCTCCACCAAAACAATATGCAGTCGCATGTGTTTTCCTCCTGATTAAAACCTACAATATTTATGTCCAAAATTTTATGCCCAAAATTTCCGATCCAGTGACCGGTACTGAATCGCCTCGGCCAGATGCATCGGTTCAATGTTCTTGCTGCCGGAAAGATCCGCAATGGTTCTTGCGACCTTTAAAATCCGGTTGTGCGCCCTGGCGCTGAGCCCCAGGTTTTCAAACGCCTGTCTGAGCAGCTCCGCCGCGGCCGGCTCTAGGCTGCAAAATTCCTCCATCAGTCCCGGCGTCAGCTGTGAGTTGGAGTAAATGCCGCTGCCGCGGTAGCGCGCCATCTGGATCTCTCTGGCACGATCCACCCGCTCCTTAATCTTTGCCGATGGCTCGCCCATCTCCTGCTTCTGCTCCAGATCTTCATACGCCACGGCAGGCACCTCAATATGTAAATCAATCCGGTCAAGCAAAGGGCCGCTGACTTTTCCTAAATATCGCTGAATCTGCGCCGGCGCACAACTGCACCCGTGAGTCTTGTCCCCATAATAGCCGCAGGGACATGGATTCATGGAGGCAACCAGCATCACATTGCAAGGGTAGGAAAAACTACCGCTTGCACGGGTAATGGTCACTGTGCCATCCTCCAGCGGCTGGCGCAGAATTTCCAACGCCTCTTTCCGAAATTCCGGCAGCTCGTCTAAAAACAAAACGCCGTGATGCGCCAGGCTGACCTCGCCGGGCTTAGGGTTGCTGCCGCCGCCCGTCAGCCCCACCGCCGACACCGTGTGATGCGGACTGCGGAAGGGACGGCGCAGCACCATCGGCTCGTCCTTTCTCAGCTTGCCGGCGATACTGTGCACCTTGGTAACCTCCAACGCCTCCGCAAAGCTGAGGTTCGGTAAAATGGAGGGAATCCGCTGTGCCAGCATCGTTTTTCCCGATCCGGGCGGTCCGATCAAAAGCACGTTATGTCCGCCGGCCGCCGCGACCTCTAAAGCGCGCTTGGCGTTTTTCTGTCCCTTGACCTCCGCAAAATCGAGCGCGCTCCGCGCCGCCTGCCGAAACAGCGCATCAACATCCAGTTCTGCCTTTTTAAGCGCCATCTCCCCCAAAAGATGCTCCAAAAGCTGGCCGAGCGATGAAATCCCGTAAACCGTGATTTCCGAAACCACGGCCGCTTCACGGGCGTTCTCCTCCGGCAAAAAGAGACGCCGGATTCCGTTTTGATATGCCGTTATCGCCAGGGGCAGCGCCCCTCTGATCGGGCGCAGCCGGCCGTCCAGGGACAGTTCGCCGAAAAAGGCGGCATCTGCCATATCGGAGATCGGCAGCTGCCCGGAGCTGACTAAAATCCCCAGTGCAATCGGCAGATCCAGATAGGCGCCCTCCTTTTTAACATCGGCCGGTGCAAGGTTAATCACCATCCGTTTTCCCGGAATCTGAAACCCGGCATGCTTGACCGCACTACGGATTCGCTCCTTGGATTCCCGTACGGCAACGTCCGGCAGTCCGACAATCTCCCACGCCGGGATCCCGGGGCTGACATCGGCCTCTGCCTGAATCATGTACCCCTGCATGCCGCATAGCCCGGCACTGTTGATTTTTGCAATCATAATTCTTGTCCCCTTTTTATCTTATGCACCATCGTTCCCCCGCGATACGCAATTTTAATTTTCCAAAAGCCGACATTCTTCCTCTGTCAACACACGAATCTCGCCCGGCTGCAGCGCAGGATCTAAACAGAGGCGGTTCATACGGATGCGCTTTAGATAGACAACCTCTTTCCCAACCGCCTGAAACATTCGCTTGACCTGGTGGAATTTCCCCTCCGTGATGGTGATATGCACCTTGGAAACCGCACCGGCGCTCAAAATCACAAGCTCTCCCGGCTTGGTATGATAGCCGTCATCTAAGGTGACGCCCCTTGAAAATGCCGCTGCGTCCTCCTCCGTCACGCATCCGCGCACCTCCGCATAATAGGTCTTTGGCACATGCTTTGACGGGCTGAGCAAGCGGTGCGAGAGCTGACCGTCATTGGTTAAAAGGCAAAGCCCCTCGGTGTCCCGATCCAGTCTGCCGACCGGGCTTGGCGAAAAGTGCCGATATTCCTTTGGCACAAGATCCAAAACCGTGGGAAGCTTTGCGTCCCACGTAGCCGAGACATAGCCGGCCGGCTTGTTGAGCATCAAATAGATAAACTTTCGATAGCTGAGCTTTTGGCCGCACCAAAAAACCGCCGCCGTCTCCGGGTTGATCTGCGATTCCGGCTTTGGCGCCGCCAACCCCAAAACGCGCACCGCACCGGCACGAATCTGTTTTTTTATCTCGCTGCGGCTGCCAACGCCGCAGTCTGCCAAATATTTATCCAGTCGCATCTTTCACCTCATATTTTATACAAACGGCGCATAGGCATAATAAAAGAAGAAACTTTTTTCGCATCAGGAAACGGAGGAACGTTCTATGTCTGCCAGACGCAGCCGAAAGGCGCTTTTGATCCCATTGGCCGCCGCCGCGGCGCTCATCGGTATCATTTTTTTATTCTTCAGCGCCGACTCCGGCATCAATGATAAAAATCTGGCGCTAATCCGTTCCTACGGATGGGAGGTCCGGGAAAAGCCGGAGGAAATCATCCGCCTGACCATTCCTGAAGAATTTGATGTTGTCTGCCAAACCTATGACGCCATCGCAAAAGCCGCCGGCTTTGACTTTGCGGCGCATAAGGGCGCGCACGCCACACGGTACGCCTATCTTGTCCTAAACCACAAGGATTCCGCAGCGGCACAAATCCGCGCCGATGTCTTTGTCACCAGGGACGGCATCATCGCGGCAGACATCTGCTCGCTCTCCGCCGGCGGGTTTTTGCAGCCGATCAGCGACACCACCGGACAAATCCCGGCAGGCGTAAGCCCTTAATGCGCCCAACACGCACTCTGCAGGCCCAGCCTTTGCATATAGCAGCTTATCATTTTTCTTATCCCGATCAGTATATCACACTTTCATCAGAAATACCATAGTTTTTTCAATTTTTTGTCAAACACATAAAAATTTACAGACAACACAAAAGCCGCCTTGTTTTGTAAAAAACGCTGCCTGCACCGGAATTTCATTTGACAAGATACCCGGCCTGTGTTACAATAAAACCCGTATAAAGGGTGTGAAAATGATGAAAAAAATATTAAAAAGCAGCGGGATTCTCTGCCTTTTGGCAATAGTCTTGCTGATGGTCGGTTGCGGTGCAAAGAAGGATGCCAAAGGGGCATTTGAGACGATGATGCAGACGCTTATTAGCGGAGATCCTGAAAAAATCAGTATCTATTATCAGCCAAAGGATCAGGATTTTTTGGATCAGGAAACGAAAAGCGTGGTAACGACGGCCGCTGCGGAGGTGCTGAAAAAGACGCAGTACCGCGTCACCTCGGCAGAGAAAGCGGATAACGGCAGTGTGAAAATTACGGCATCGGTCACAACCGTGGATTTTTCTAAGGTGGTCAGCGCCTATTTGGGAGAGGTTATGGCCATGGTTGCCGATGCGGATTATCAGGCAAAGCTGCCGTCCATGACACAGGAGGAATACCAAAAGCGCTTGGCTGATAAGATGGCAGAGGTAATTCGCCGAGACGACCTTGGTACGGTGGAGACGACGCTGACCGTAACCATGGTAAAGGAGGACGGAACCTGGGTGCCCGGCAGCGACAAGGACGCGTTTTTTGAGGCGTTGTTCGGCAATCTCATCAAAGCGGTTTCTTCTCTGGCATAAAAATAAAACTCATAACAAAGGGGTTGTGGTTAATACGATTTTAAAAATCGTCTTACCACAGCCCCTTGTTTTATCCTTCTGTCGGATTCTCTTCCGTGAGCGTAACGATGGCCTCCTCGATACGGTGTTCGGCAATTTTGGTGACATGAATCTCCATGCGGCCGATTTTGGTGCGCACAGTTTCGCCGTCCTCCGGCAAGGTCTCAATGGCGTCCAGCACCAGACCGGCAAAGGTATTGTAATCCCCATCCGGAAAGGTAACGCCAAGCGCATCTTCCACATCCTCAATCTCTGCGCCGCCGCGGATTTTCCAGGTGATATCATTTAACTTTACGATATCGCGTTCCTGCTCCGGCGCTTCGTCCTCGCTATATAACTCGCCGACAATCTCTTCTAAAAGATCCTTTTGCGTGACAACGCCCTGAAAACCGCCGTATTCGTCCATCACAACGACCATATGGGTGTTTTTCTGCTGCATTCTGGAAAATAATTCGTCTGCTTTCATGCTGTCCGGGACAAAATACGGCTCCCGGATGATGTTACGCAGCGTACTCTTCTGGCCGCCGCCGAGCAAAAACCGATAAAAATCACGGCTGTTGACGATACCGATCACATCATCGATATCATCGCCGCAGACCGGATAGCGTGTATGCCCGGTCTCATCGATATACGCACGCCATTGCTCGATTGAGTCCTCAATCCAGAGAATACAGGACTCTGTCCGGTGCGTCATAATATCCCCGGCCGGCTTATCGTCCAGTTCAAAAATATTATGGATCATCTCTTTTTCATCGTCATCGATCACACCGCTCTCCGAGCCGATATCAACCATCATGCGGATTTCTTCCTCTGAGACGTCGTTCTCTTCTGTATTGGGGTCAATGCCGCACAGGCGAAGCACCAGATTGGTAGAGTGGGTAAGGAGCCAGACAATCGGCGCAAATAAGGCGGAAATCAAGCGAACCATGGGTGTGATACGCAGCGCCAGATCCTCCGGTTTTCGCATAGCAACGCGTTTTGGTACCAATTCGCCAAAGACCAGCGTGACATAGGACAAAAGCAAGGTAATCAGAATCACCGACAGGGTGCGTAGCGTCCCGGCCGGCAGCTTAACGCCAAGCGAAAGCAGCCACGTAACCAGCGGCGCAGAAAAATTCTCTGCCGCAAAGGCGCTGCCCAAAAAGCCGGCCAGCGTGACTGCGACCTGAATGGTTGCGAGAAACCGCGCAGGATCCTGAATAAGTCCGCGCAGGTGTCGAGCCTGCGGATTTCCCTCCTGTGCCAATTTTTCAAGTTTTGATTCGTTCATGCTGATAACCGCTATTTCCGCCGAGGCGAAAACCGCATTCAGTGCGATCAGCACCGCCTGCAAAAGCAGCATCAGCCACAGATTGCCATCTGACAAGATTGTTCCCCCATTATATTCATATTTTTCATAATAATTTTTTTCATTGTATCGTATTTCCCGCCGTTTGTCAAGCGAGACCTATCCATGAAAAAACCGACCTCCCGCAGTCCTAACGTTTGGAGGTCGGTTTTTTCGCGCTCGATGCGCTTTTTTGCCCCTTTGACGGGGCGTTAAAATTTGATTTTTGTCAATGTATCAGTTTGCGGCGTCCAGCGTCGAAAACAGATCGTTCAGCGTTGATTTTAAGACGGTAAAGCATTTCCCGTCGCTCCGCTCCGCAAGATAGTACCGCTCATCGTAAGCAAAGTAGCGGCTGGTATCGGCGCTGCCGTCTTTAAAATGATAGGTAATTGTCATAAACGGATCGGCGGCCTCAGAATGGGCGGCGGAATTGACAAACAGAATGCCAATGACCTGCTGATAAATCTTTTTAAAATTATCCGCCTTGGTGGTTTTGCCGTTGATTTGGTACTTATCCTCGTTTTCTTCTTCATCGCCGTCGCTAATGGTCAGCGTCATCGTGCGCCCGTCTCTTTGAATCTCCACCGAAGAAACCGCATCAATCGGTGCGATGCGGACAAATTTTTGGATATACTGCATCGGATCAAAGCCGGAGAACGCATCGAGATAAGCGCTGTCGCCGATGTAGACAAACGGCTCACTGCCGCATTGGAAGTAAACGCCGTTTTCGCATGCTGCACCGATGCGCATCGTATAGGTATCAACGGCGGTCTCAATGGTCAGGACATAGGCGTCATTCCCCAAACCATAGCGGTTAAGGTCGCCGGGGTGATCGTCCGCAAAGTCGGAGACGGCCACGGATGCAAAGTTTTTCAGCAGCGTGCCAATCCGATCCTCGGAGGCGCCCTCGCCGGCGCAGGGGGTCTCGGCCACCCAGACGCACTGATAGGTATTGAGCGGCTTTTCGCCCTCGGCCGCAAGCCTTGTCTTAAGCAGCGTTTCGCCGCCGCGTGCGACCGAAAAGGCGGTGATACTGTCCGTGGAAACCGAAAACAGGTTTTTGCTGCGGAAGCTGTTGGTCGATTGCAGCAGCGCGTCCGCCTTGTAGGAGGACAGGGCATAGATGCCGTCGCCGCCGTCTTGCATCATGTAATAGCTGCTCTCGCCCGGCAGATTGTCGCCCACCAAAAACCGTACCTTTGCGCCGTCCTTTTTTTGAATGGTAAAGGAGGCGTTGCCTCTGTCAAGCCCAAATTCTGCCGCGCGGCTTAGATCGTCGGTGATTTTACGCTCGGCGGTTACTGTCAAAAAGCCGGAAAACGCGCTCTTTAGGCTTATTTGCTGAAACGGAATGTCGGATAGTTCAGGAATCGAAAGATTGCCGTCATCATCCTGATAAAGCGTGTACGTCTGGTTTGGGTTTTGGATAGAAACCGCACGGACTTCATCGGATTCCGCCTGAAACAGAGAAATCACGTTTGCCGCGGCGGTCGGCGTGCCCTTGCTGTCGTCCGTTTTCGGTTCCCAGCGGACGGCCAGCAGATAGCCGCCGCCAAGCAGAAGAAGAACCAACACGGAAAGAATCAGGCTGCGGATTTGTTTGCGCCGTTTCGGCATTACAGATACCTCCTTCTCAGCCATACCAAAAGGCCGGCAGCTAAAATCAAAATTGGCAGTACATATTGCAGCACAATGGAGATCACTTTTACCTGCATCTCGGTCATGGTCAGACGCTCGGCGCTGATGATCTTTGCGCGGATATTTAAGGAATCACCCTTTTGCGTCATGTAGGAGAAGGCGTTCAGTACAAAATCGCCGTTACAGTAGCTGGATTCTTCTAAGATGCCGTCGGTCTCTACGGCTTGCAGAGAACCGATCACCAGCACAGAGCCACCTGTGCCGTCGCTCTTTTCCGAGATCGCGGAGAGAGAGAGCGGGCCGCTGATGTCACCCTCTGCCTTTTGAGTGCTGCTACGCTGCAAGTCGGTAATGCCCCAGGAATTTTTGGAGGTTTCAAGCAGCGAGGTCACATAGGTGTGCTGCAAATTATTCTCGTTTAAGGTAAAGGAGCAGGAGACCGGTGCGGCAAAAGGAATGTCGCTTTGCTGCAATTTTTCGGTGATGGTGTGTTTTTGCAGCGCCGGCGACGGAATCGGCACGCCCATATTGCTGCGCATTGCCCTGCTGCTGTCGCCTTCATAAGCAAAATCATTGTTCGGTGTGATACCCCATTCCGCAAGATAACTGTAGAGACGCTCCATGGCAGGGGTTCCGGCCATAAAGATCCAGGCCGCCTTGCCGCCCTTTAGCAGGTAGGCGTCGATAATATCGCGTTCCTCGGCGGTAACGTCCGCAGACGGCGTCATGGAAATGAGAATGCTTGCGTCCTCCGGGATTTCGCTGGTTGCAAGATTGATGGTTTCAACGGTATAGCCCTCGCTCTCCAGCGCCTTTTTCAGCTCCTGGCTCCGGTATTCGCCGTGACCTTCGGTCAGATAGGCCTTCACCGCAGCGCCGTTGCCTGCGACATAGCGGATTGCGGCCGTCATCTGTTTTTCCATATCAATAGAGACGGTACCGGACTGGCTCTGCCGATAAAGCTGACTGAGCGGAATGGTCTTAAACCGTTCTCCTTTTTGTACCACAACGGTACCGACCCCGGCGTCATCGCCGTATTTTCTTGCAAAGGCCGGATCCTCGTACGGGTCAATGTAGGTGACCTTTAATAAACTGTTCATGCTTTGGTATTGGGACAGGTACTCCTTAATGGCGGAGACCAGCTCGCCGCTCATACTGTCGGGATAGAGTGCGTAAACGTCGATCGGTTCACTGAGTTCTGCCATGACCTCCTTGGTCTGTGCCGAAAATTCGTAAACCTTGTCCTGGGTCATATCAAATTTTAAGGGTAGCTTGCCGTCCAGGGTGGTGACAATGCCGTTCAGCAAAACGGCGCCGGCGAGTACCGCCGCGGTCATTGCTGCACTGTGGATCTTAAACCGGGTATCGCCATATTGCCGCCGCCGAACCGCCTGCACGGTAAGAAACAAAAATACGCCGATAAAGCTGAGATAGTAGACGATGTTTACCGTGTTTAAAATGCCGTTCTGGAATTCCTCATAGCGGCTCATCAGCGAGAACCATGTGACAACCTTTTGGATGGCAGCGTTTGAAATGTTGGCCGCAATCCAATCCATGTAAAAGACCAGCAGCAAAACGCCGAAGGTAACGATGGCCGCGATCATCTGGCTCTCTGTCAGCGCGGAGATGAAAAGACCGATAGAGATAAACGCGCCCCAGAGCAGAATAAAGCCGATGTAGGAACCGATCATCTCGGTGATGCTCGGACTGCCGAAGATACAGAGGATCACCGGAAAGATCAGAGAAACGGCCAGGGTAATGCCAAAGACGGAAAGCGCCGCCAGATACTTGCCGATAACGATCTGCGTAACGCTGACCGGCGCCGTCAGCAAAAGCTGATCGGTACGGCGGCTGCGCTCTAAGGACAAAAGGCCCATGGTCAGGATCGATACCAAAAACAGGTAGATCACATTGATGTTTGCAAACATTGATTTTAGATCGGCGGTTTGATAAGCCAGCGTGCCGGATACAAAGAAGATCGCACACAGCGCCAAAAAGATGCCGGAAAATATGTAGCCGATCGGAGACTTAAAATAGGCCTTCCACTCTTTGATAAAAACTGCCTTCATGCGCTTTCGCCTCCTTTTTGTGCCGCATCGTCCGTCTGCGGCAGTGTATCATCGGTTTTTTGTGCAGCGGACGGCTCGGCGCTGATAATGTGCATAAATGTTTCTTCCAGTGACGTCCGCGCGGCTGAAAACGCCAGAATCGGACAATCGGCGGCGGCAAAGCGGCGGAAGATGGCCTCTCTGAGGTCACTGCCCCGGCGTACCGTCACCAGGATGTCCGCGGCATTCTCCTCGTCACAGGGTCGGATGTCTGCCGCCTCTACACCGTCAATTTCGCATAAAAGATTACTCTCTGCCGTGCCGTCTCCCCTCACGCGCAGCAGATAGCGCGCGCCGTCGTCTCCGTGGGTTAAATCCGACATCCGCCCGGTCGAGACAATACGGCCGCGGTTGATGATGGTGTAGCTGTCACAGACCGCGCTGACTTCCTGCAAAATGTGGGTACTTAAAATAACGGTACGGTTTTTTCCAAGCTCGCTGATGACCTCGCGGATTTCAAGAATCTGCCGCGGATCCAGTCCAACGGTCGGCTCATCCAGCACCAAAACCTCCGGGTCGCCGATCAAAGCCTGTGCCAGTCCGACGCGCTGCCGGTAGCCCTTGGAGAGGTTGCGGATCAGCCGCCCTTTTACGTCGCTGATCCGGACTTTTTCCATCACCTTTCGAAGATGCGCACCCTTGTCGTCCTTTTTAACGTTTTTCAGATCATAGACAAAGCTGAGGTATTCCATGACGGTCATATCCGTATAAAGCGGCGGAATCTCCGGCAGGTAGCCAATTTTTTTCCGTGCGCTGTCTGGATCCTCGGCAATGTCGATGCCGTCAATCCTGACGCTGCCGCCGCCGGGCGCCAGATAGCCGGTTAAGATATTCATCGCGGTGGATTTTCCGGCGCCGTTCGGGCCCAAAAAACCCATGATTTCGCCCTTTTGCACGGCAAAGCTGATGCCGCAGAGCGCTTGGTTCGCGCCGTAAAACTTGCTTAAATTTTCAATGGCAATGGCCGGGCAGTCATGCGTCTCCTTGGCCGATGCCGCCATATCGGTCTGTGTTTTGCTTTCCATCTGATTCACTCCTTCAAACCCTGTTCTTATCTACTTAATATAGCACGATTTTCACATAATGTCAAAATAAATTCCATGCCGAGATGTAAAATTATTGTGAACAAAAAAGGCGCGGACTGTGCCGCGCCTTCGGTTGTGCCTTACTGTTCGAGTCTCCGCAGATTGATACGGCCCTTATCGTCAATTTCGATGACTTCTACCTTGACGATATCGCCCTCTTTCACCACATCGGTTACCTTTTCCACTCTGCCCTTTGCCAGCTTGGAAATGTGGATCAAACCGTCCTTCCCGGGCAGCAGCTCTACAAATGCGCCAAAGTCCATAATCCGAACCACGGGGCCTTCATAGATTTCGCCGACTTCCGGTTCTTTGACGATCATTTCAATCATCTTTTGTGCCTTTTCGCCCATCTCGGTATCCACAGCCGCAATAAAGACTCTGCCATCGTCCTCAATGTCAATCTTAGCGCCGGTTTCTGCGATAATGCCCTGGATTACCTTGCCGCCGCTGCCGATGACTTCACGAATCTTATCCACCGGAATACTCATGTGAATGATCTTGGGTGCGTACGGAGAGAGATCCTCTCTCGGTGCGGCAATCGCCTTGAGCATAACCTCGTCTAAGATATAGTATCTTGCGTTTTTGGTCTGTTCCAGTGCGGTACGAATGATCGCCGGGGTCAGACCGTCTACCTTTAAGTCCATCTGAATGGCGGTAATACCGTCTTTGGTGCCGGCAACCTTAAAGTCCATGTCGCCGAAGAAGTCCTCAACGCCCTGGATGTCGACCATGGTCAGGAAGTTGTCCTCATCCTCCGGATCGGTAATCAAGCCGACCGAAATTCCGGCAACCGGCTTTTTGATCGGTACACCGGCATCCATCAACGCCAGGGTACTGCCGCAAATGCTGGCCTGCGAGGTCGAACCGTTCGAGCTTAAAACCTCGGACACCAAACGGATGGCATAGGGAAACTCCTCCTCAGACGGGAGCACCGGAACCAAAGCGCGTTCTGCCAGTGCACCGTGGCCGATCTCACGGCGGCCGGGACCGCGGGACGGACGGGTCTCACCCACGCTGTAAGACGGGAAGTTATAGTGATGCAGATATCTGCGGTATTCCTCATTATCAAGGCCGTCAATAATCTTGGCGTCACCGAGCGGGCCCAGGGTTGCTACGGTCAAAACCTGGGTCTGACCGCGGCTGAAGAGGCCGCTGCCGTGCGCTCTCGGCAGAAGTCCGACTTCAGCGGACAGCGGACGCAGCTCTAAAATACCGCGGCCGTCCACACGCTTTTTGTCGTACATCAGCCAGTTTCTGACAACCGTCTTTTGCAGCTTATAAAGCGCCTCATCGATCTGTGCCTGGTATTCTTCCTTCGGATATTTTTCCTGAAAAGCCTCGTACACCTTGTCATAGACCACCAAAAGACGTGCGTCACGTACGGTTTTGTCGTCGGTGTCCATGGCTTCTTTCACCATATCCTCCGCAAAGGCGCGGATATCGGTAAAGAGCTGCTCGTCAACAACCATGTGTTCGTATTCAAACTTCGGCTTTCCGATTTCGTCCTGAATCTTTTGGATAAAGGCGCACAGTTTTTTAATTTCATCATGCGCAAACATGATGGCTTCAAACATGGTGTCCTCCGGCACTTCTTTTGCGCCGGCCTCAATCATAACAACCTTTTTCGCACTGCCGGCAACTGTCAGACTAAGACGGCTGACTTCACGCTGTGCCTCGGTGGGATTGATGACAAATTCACCGTCCACCAGGCCGACATAAACCGCCGCAATCGGGCCGTGAAACGGAATGTCCGAAACGGAGACCGCAACCGAAGAACCGATCATCGCACAAAATTCCGGTGCGTTATCCTGTTCTACCGAGAGAACGGTGGAAACGATCGATACGTCGTTGCGCAAATCCTTCGGGAAGAGCGGACGCATCGGACGGTCGATGACACGGGCGGTCAAAATCGCGTTTTCGGACGGCCGTCCCTCCCGGCGGGTAAAGCCGCCGGGAATCTTGCCGACTGCGTACATTTTTTCTTCATAATCGATGCTGAGCGGGAAGAAGTCAATCCCGTCTCTGGGCTTGTCCGATGCGGTCGCGGCGCTCAGCACAACGGTGTCGCCGTAACGAACAACGACCGAGCCGTTTGCCAGCCCTGCAACCTTGCCGAATTCTAAGGACAGTTTTCTTCCGGCAACTTCTGTTTCATAAACCTTTGTCATTGCAAATACCTCCTGAATCAAATCTTTTTTGAGAGGCCTGTCCTAGCACTTAAAAATCTATGCTCCCCAAGGAGTGCGAGAGGATAAATTTTTAACTGCTAAACACAGGCTTCTGTGAAATAGCGTAAAGGGCAGCCTAAACATAGACTGCCCCTTATCATTAGTGTCTTAAGCCAAGTTTTTCTACGATGGCACGGTAACGGTTGATGTCAATCTTAGCCAGGTACTTTAAAAAGCGCCGGCGGACACCGACCATCTTAAGCAGACCACGTCTGGAATGGTGATCCTTCTTGTGGGTCTTTAAGTGCTCGTTCAAGTGATCAATGCGGTAAGAGAGCAGCGCAATCTGAACCTCCGGAGAACCGGTGTCCCCTTCGTGAACGGCATACTTTTTGATAATTTCCTGCTTGGTTTCCTTGTCCATGTTTTTCACCTCCATAAAAATCAATCCCCGTATCGCTTGGAAATGGGCGGAGATACTTTGCCCCGAAATCTAAGCCATAGGTTTTGCGTCAAGAAAAAGGAAAGCCTTCTCATTGCACGCAACGGTTATCATATCATATTTTACCCACAATGTCAAGTGATATTTTGGTTTCGATTCTGCCGGGTGTAGGGCTTAATTTTGTCAGGTTTGTTGATTAAGGTCATTTCCTTTTCTTCAGGCGTATGTTCATTGGGATGATGGCGGGGTCTGTGGCTTTTGTCCAAAAGGTTTTTCTAACTCTTCCCGTCCTATTTTACTCGCCATTCACAGATTGTCCGTCGGCTTCTTTTATAGCATTTTGCTGCTTCTGTCCCTCCGATTTTGTAACTTTTTTTACCCGTTGACGAAAGTGGGCATTTGATGTTAGAATTGCATGAGAAAACGACTCCTTTGACTCCTGTTTTTCTTGGTTGTTAAACATTATATCATGTTTGGAGTTCCTTTTCTCATTTTTTTGTCATCCATCCATGGTAACACAATATTTTACGGGCAATGCAAAAGCCGCGCGCGGACAGGGTTGTGTTGTCCCGTCCGGCGGCGGCTTCTTTATCGCCCGCATTTTGCTTATCCTGCTTTGGGATACTCATTACAGAGCAGGTACAGCGGCGCCTCGTCCTCCTCAATTTCCGGAAAACGCCCCTGTTCTTCATAAAATCGATTATCGGTATTGTCGTCATTGACCTGCGATACCTCGCCGAGCAATACCTTTCCGCTGCCTTCTTCGCCCCAGAAGGCATGATACATGCCGCAGTAAATAGAGATGCTCTGCCCAGGCGTCAGACGCAGAATCTCGCCGGCCGGCACGGTAAAGCAATGTCCGTCCGACATGATTTTTACCGGCGTATCGGCAAAGCCGCCGTTTCCGTCATCGTTATAAACCTGCACCAAAAGGTTGCCGCCGCCGCGGTTGATGATGTCCTCCATCTTCTTCCAATGAAAATGGAACGGCGTCACCTGCCCCTCTTCCACAATCAGATACTTTTCGGCATAGGGCTTGGTATAGCGGTCATCGTACAGGTTTCCGTTGCGCATGGTAAAGAGCAGCAGCCCTTTTTTCAAAAATTCGCCGCCGCCAAAGTCGGTGATATCCCAGCCCAGCATGTTATCCCGGATTTCATCCCAGGCGCTGTCCTTTTTTGCCCATTCCTCCGGCGCAAAATACGCAAACGGCGGCAGCTTTATCTGCATACTTTGCATAAAATCCACGGCGTCTTTTAAAAGAGCATTGATTTCCGAACGTTTCATCGCATTTTCCTCCTATTCCAGTCCTGCAAAAACGGTCATTGCCTTTTTCACATCGGCCTTCATGGCTTTTTCTGCCGCAACGGCAATATCATGGAAGAACCGGCGATCCTCCATATCGGCAACCCCCTGTCCGCCGGCCTTTGCCATATAGGTATAGTAGTTAATCTTACGCACACCAAGCTGAATCAGCTTTTTATAATCCTCTGCGCACACGCCGCTGCCGCCGTGCATCACGATCGGCACATCGATCATTGACCGAATGGTTTTTACCCGGTCAAAATCCAGCTTCGGCTCGGTTAGGTACAGACCGTGTACCGTCCCGAACGAGCAGGCCAGCGCATCAATCCCGGTGTCCTCTACAAACTTTTTCGCCATCTCGGGATCGGTGTAGATGCTCTCGCCGCCTCCGCTTCCGCTCTCCCTGGCTCCCATGCTGCCGATTTCTGCCTCGACGCTGGCGCCGTACTGGTCAGCAACCGCGCGGATTATCTGCGTATTGGCGCAGTTGCGGTCATAATCTAAAGCAGAACCGTCATACATCACCGAGGTAAAGCCCAGTTCTAAGGCGCGGTTTAAATACCCCAGCGAGGTGCCGTGGTCTAAGTGCAGACACACGGGAACCGAGGCACGCTCAGCGAGCAGCTGCATAATCGGCGCCATGGTCTCCATCTTGCAAAGCCCCATCTCCTCATGAACCTGGGCGTGCATTAAGATGACCGGCTGATCCAGTTCCTCCGCCGCACCCAAAATCGCCTGCATGCTTTCCAGATTCACTGCATTAAATGCGCCGATGGCGCAGCCGTTTGCCTCTGCATACTGCATCACTTCGTTTAATGTTACAATCATTGTTCTTCCTCCTTTATATTATGAACCAGCGGTCTTACCGCCCGATATAATCCCCGGTATTTTTGATACATAATTTCATAACGCTCTGCCGCCGCAGCGTTCGGATAAAACGTCTCCTTTTCTGCAATCAGCGCGCTGCCTGCCTGCTCCAGATCTTCGTAGACATGCATGGCAACCGCTGTCAGCATCATAGTTCCGACTGCGCCGACCTCGTCTGCCATCAGCGCCGTCACCGGGCGGCGGTAAATGTTTGCCTTAATCTGAAGCAGCTCCCTCGACTTAGCGCCGCCGCCGGTGGCAATCACCCTTTCTACCCGGACGCCGTTCTTCTCCGCCTCGTCAAGGTTCAGCCGCATCTCATAGGAAATCCCCTCCAGCACGGCCTGATAAATCTCTTCTCTGCCGGTTTGGTAGGTGATACCGACCATAGCGGCTCTTGACTTGCTATCCATGTACGGCGTCGCCGCACCGCCGAAATGCGGCAGCAGCAAAATGCCGGTTGGCGTCTCGGTGTTTACCGCGCCGTTTAGCGCATCGTAACCGATCCCCGGCGCAATCCGATCCCGAAACCACTTGATGGCCGCGCCGCCGGAAAAGGAAAGCACGCAGCAGACATACTGATCGTCGCCCACATACGGGATTACCGCGTAGCCGCCCCGGTAGAACTGCCGGCTGTCCGGAATCTCTTTTAAAACCGGAAGGACGCATTCCACCGTACCGATACCGTCCATCGCACAAAACGGCTCTCTGGCGCCGGCGCCGACCGCCGCCGCCACCTGATCTAGGCAACCGCTGACAATCACCGCGCCGGAGAGTCCAAACTGATCGCTTTTTCCCGCAACGGTGCCGGAGGGAACCGGCTTTGACATTTTCTCCGTTTCCACGCCGGCAAGATCAAACATGGTCTTACTCCAGCGCTTTTTACGAATATCAAACCCCATGGTTCTGGTCGCCAGCGAATAGTCAATCTGCGCCGTGCCGGTCAGCATATACACCACAAAATCCTGCATCAGCAAAATCCGTTTTGCCTTTTCGTACGCCTCAGGGTGATGCTTTTTGACCCACATGATTTTCGGCAGACTAAACAGATAGCCCGGCGCGACGCCGGTAATTTGTTCCGTATGCCGCCCCGCAAAGACGGCGCATTCCTCCACGCCCCGCGCATCGGCATAGAGAATCGAAGGCAGCAGAATCCGGTCATCCGCATCCAGCAGCACAAACGTCTCGCCGAACGAGGTAACGCCGATCGCATCCACCGTGGTTTTTTTGACCGTCTCCCGGATGACCTCGCCCACCGCCTCATAAATGATGCCGGCGTGCAAAAGTCCCGGATCGGTTTTCTTTGTCGCATAATCCGGCATCTCATCATAGGCACGGTACGCCGTGCAAAGATGCGTTCCGTCCGTTTGGTAAACGGTCAATTTGCAGCCGGTTGTTCCGATATCTAACCCACCGATATTCATAGCAATTTCTCCCAAAAAGAATTTTTTAAATTTAGTTTGATTTTACCACAAAAAAGCGGTATAATAAAGAGAAAAATGTTTTATAATCTGTAATTTTGTTCAGGGGGTGTCTGTTATGCCGCTGCATTTTGACGCGGATGGACTAAAAGAACTGCTGGTGGATTTTCATACCCTTACCCATATCCGCGCATCGGTTTATGACGCGGATATGAAAAAGCTGATTGCCTACCCGGAAAAGAGCTGCCACTTTTGTTCCCTGCTCAAAGCCAACCCCTCCTCCCTCGCACGCTGCAAGAGCTGCGACCGGGACGGGTTTCTCACCTGTAAAGAAAGCGGAAGGATCCGGATTTACCGCTGTCACGCCGGACTGACCGAGGGGGTTGCGCCGATCCGCATGCACGATACCATCATCGGATACATCATGTTCGGTCAAATCATTGATCCTGCCTTAAAAAAGACAGCAAGGCAAACCATGATCGACTATTGCAGCGGTTACTGCGGCAATGCGGAGGAAGCCGCCAGGGCCTTTGATCGTCTTCGCGGCAAGAATGAGCAGCAGATCCGCGCCGCCGCAAAGATTATGGAGGGCTGCGCCTGTTATTTATGGATCAATCAGCTGATTAAAATGGACGCCGGAAGTCTTGGTTATCAGATTTCGGTCTATATCGAAGATCACCTGCGCGAGGATCTCTCTGCCGCAAAGCTATGCCGCATCTTTGATGTCAGCCGCAGCCGACTGTTTGAGATTTCCAAGCAGTATTTTGGCGTCAGCATTGCGCGCCACATCAAAAAACGGCGGATGCAGACCGCCGCGCAGCTTTTGGAAGATCCCAAACGCCGCATCGGTGAGGTTGCCGCACTGGTTGGGATTGAGGATCAGAATTATTTTTCTAAAATGTTTAAAGCAGAAATGGGCAGCACGCCAAGCACCTGGCGCACCGCCCATCAAATATAAATGAAAATCAGATCGTATCATGCCAAATAACCGGTCAGTTCCGCAAACTGTGCAACCGTCAGGCGTTCACCGCGGATGTCGGCCGGAAGCCCCATGGAAGAGAGCGCCGCTAAGATGCGCTCTTTTTCTGTTTGGAGATACGGACTTTTGGTAAGTGCATTGAGCAGCGTTTTGCGCCGCTGCCCAAAGGCGGACTTAACAACCTTAAAAAACAATTTTTCGTCCGATACCCGAACAGACGGCTCCGCCAAGACTTCGAGCTTGATCACCGAGGACGCAACCTTGGGCTGCGGCAGAAAGCAATGCGGCTCCGCCTTGCAGATCAGACTTGGCTTTGCATAATACTGCACCGCCACCGATAATGCGCCGTATTCCTTACCGCCGGGCATCGCCGTCATACGGTCGGCAACCTCCTTTTGTACCATCAGCGTCATGGTCGTCACCGGCAGTCGGCTCTCAAGCAGTTCCATAATAATGGGCGTTGTGATGTAGTAGGGCAGGTTGGCCGCAACACAAAACGATGCATCGCCGAACAGTTCGTGCGTCAGCGCCTTTAAATCCACCGTCATGACATCCTGATGAATCAGCGTGAAATCGGGATAGGGCGCCATGGTCTCCTCTAAAATCGGGATCAGTGCACGGTCGATTTCGATGGCTGCGGTATGTTTTGCATGCGCCGAGAGGCAGCGGGTCAGCGTCCCTGCGCCGGGACCGATCTCCAAGACGCAGCCGGTCTCCCACGGCGCGGCGGCATCCACAATTTTATGCAGCACATTTTCATCAATCAAAAAATTTTGTCCCAGGCTCTTGGAAAACGAAAATCCGTGCCGGGCGAGCAGCTCCTTCAGTTCTGCCGGGCGGGTCAGGTTCATACTCATATCCTCCGTTTCAAATGCTGTCCGTGCCGGTCTGATTCCGGCGATGCGTCACAGCCACTTCTTGCGTTTAAAAAACCAGAGCAGCGCCAGCACAATGCCAATGCTGACAAAAAAGACGCACAGGTATCCGTACCGCCAATGCAGCTCCGGCATATTGACAAAGTTCATCCCGTACCAACCCACAATCAGCGTCAGCGGCAAAAAGATCGCCGTCACAACGGTAAAGACCTTCATCAGGTCATTTTGCCGGATCGAAAGCTGCGACTGGTACGCCTCACGCAGCTGACTGACCATCTCCTGCAGGTCACAGATCGCACGCAGATAGCGGTCGGTGCGTGCGCCTAAGATCTGAATTCGCATCCGTACCGTCTCTGAGAGAAGCTCGTTATCATTGGCCGTCATCTCATCAAAAATGGAATCTAACTGGCTGTAATACCGCTTAAGCCGCAGCAGTTCTTTCCTCTCTGCGGAAATCCAGGCCAGGGCGCCGCGCTCCGTACGGGAGAAAAGCATATTTTCCGCATCGTTGATCTGCTGTTCCAGCCCCTCCAGGTAATCCATATCCCCTTTCAGCAGCCGCACAAAAAACCGATACAAAAGCTGCTGGTTATCTGTCTCTCCGTCCGCGGCCGCATCCTTGACAAGCGCACGGACACGCTTTTCGGCCCACTCATTTTCACAAAAGAAGAATAAATCTTCCTTATCCAAATAAATCATAATTTTGGGATTATTGATTCCTATCCCCCAAATGTCATAATAGTCAAAGGCTAAAAGGTCAAAATGCGCAAAGCATTCAAAACTCTCGATCTGTCCTTCTTTGATATAGGCAAGCACCTTGGGATCCATATCCTCTGCCACATCTGCCATGTGATGCAGCTGTAATATCTTTTGCATCGCTTATCCTCCGCGTTTTCTTTTTATTTTACCACATTGGCGCGAAAAATCAACCACCAAAAATTTTGTCAAAAAAACTTGACAATTTTAGAAAAATACGGTATCCTTTAGATAAGGTGTTTTTGCGGAGCAATCCCGTCTTTACAGACAGTAGGATACGCCGTATTTAAAATTGAATAATTCGGAGGGGGGCTTGTAGACAGGCTGAGAGGAAATTGCGAATTTCGACCCTATAACCTGATATGGATAATGCCAGCGTAGGGATCGAGTGTATTGTGCGACCGCATATTGCGCATATCTGTAAAGGGCAGGTATGCTTTTTTTATTGCAAAAACACGGCGGATTTTCCCGTATTTATATCGAAGAAAGAAGGATTTTCATGAAGAAAACAAAAGTAATGATTGAGATTGCAATCTGTATTGCACTGGCCGTTGTCTGCAGCTTAATTAAAGTATGGGAGATGCCGCAGGGCGGCTCGATCGCGCTAACCATGATTCCGCTTCTGCTGCTGGCCTATCGCCGCGGCCCCGTTGCCGGCATCATCGGCGGCGCCCTGTACGGCGTTGTCTCAATGCTGATGGCCGGCGTCATTTATCATCCGATGTCGATTTTGCTTGACTATGTTTTGGCCTTCGGCGTTCTCGGCGTAGCAGGTTTCTTTCCCAAAACGCTCTCCGGCGTCATTACCGGAAGCTGCGTCGGCGTAGCCGGGCGTTTTATCAGTTCGGTCGTCAGCGGCGCCGTTCTCTTCGCCGAGTACGCACCGGAAGGTCAAAACCCCTGGGTTTACTCTTTGGGCTATCAGGCAACCTATATGGTGCCGGAGTTAATCATCGCCCTTGTTGTTTTGATTCTTTTATTCTATAAAGCAAAGGCCCTCTTTATTCCGAAAGAGAGTCACTAAAAAATGCCTCCCCCGGATCGCCCCGCAGCATACTGCGGCGGCGGTCCTTTTTTATTGCAGTGTGCGACAGGCAAACGGAAGTCAGAAATAATTGCGCCGCAAAAAGGTTTGTACGGCCAAAAAAATATTTTTAAAAATTTTGAAAAAAGCGCTTGACAAATGACAAATCATGCGTTATACTAAAACAGTAATAATTACTATTACTAATTTGAAGGGGCTGATTTTGATGCAAGCTTCATCGCAAAATCGCGGCAGCAAGCAGCGCAGCGCGATCCTGCGTGTTTTAAAAGGCACCGATACGCATCCCAGCGCTGAGTGGGTCTATCATGAAGTCCGGCGGGAGATTCCCAATATCAGCCTTGGGACAGTCTATCGAAACCTGGCACAACTGGCGGATTCCGGCGAAATCCAAAGGATGGAGATCGGCGACGGCGTGGATCGCTTTGATTTTAATGAACTGCCGCACTATCATATGTTTTGTCATTGCTGTAAGCGGCTTTTGGATCTTGTCCTACCCTACGACCGGACAATGGACAGTCGGGCAGAGGAATTCGGCGCCGGTGATATTTCGTACCATGCCCTGGTTTTCTACGGGACATGCAGCGACTGTCTTTCTCAAACAGAAAAAGAATTTCATTTATCATAAAAAAATATTTTAATTGGAGGTCATGTAAAATGAAAAAATGGGTTTGCACGGTATGCGGTTATGTTTATGAGGGAGCCAATCCGCCGGAGGCCTGTCCGCAATGTAAGGCGCCGGCATCGAAGTTCCGGGAGCAGAGCGGCACGATGACTTGGGCGTGCGAGCACGTGATCGGCGTCGGCGCGAAGGATCAGGTAGAGGCTGACGTTTATGAAGGATTAAAGGCGAACTTTGAGGGCGAATGCACCGAGGTCGGTATGTATATTGCAATGAGCCGCCAGGCAATTCGCGAGGGCTATCCGGAAATCGGCGAGTTTTATATGAGAGCCGCTCTGGAAGAAGCAGAGCACGCCGCAAAATTTGCAGAGCTTTTGGGCGAGGTGGTAGTTCCCTGCACCAAGACAAATTTAACCATGCGTGCTGAGGCCGAATGCGGCGCAACCGCCGGAAAATTAGAGCTTGCAAAGCGCGCGAAAGAGCTTGGCTATGACGCAATCCACGATACCGTCCATGAAATGGCAAAAGACGAGGCAAGACATGGAAAAGCATTTGAGGGGCTTTTGAAGAGATATTTTAACTAATCGTAGATACAAACAGATATGATTGAATATACTCTGAAAGCCGCTTAAATACTGCGTTTTCGAGGTTAGAACACGAAACACGATTATCCAATTATGGTTAATCGTGTTTTTTTGTATTTAATCGTATTTTATTCTTATGTGGGCAAATGGTGGGCAGTGGGCAAAAAATAAGCAGAAAAATCAGATTTGCCCACAAAAACGCCTGAAAGCCGCATGAGAGCTGGGTTTGCGGACTATAAAAGCATTTTGTTTTGTGGGCAAAAAATAATTCTTGTTTGACTTTAGGTTTTAGCGCTGTAACTGATAAAATTTAATTATCTAATGATGTGTAGGAGGATTTTTTATGAAAGGCAGCGTAAGAAAACGAGGAAAAACTTGGTCATACAGAATTGATTTTGGTAAAACATCAGACGGACAGCGAAATCAGATTGAAAAAGGTGGCTACAAGACAAAAAAAGAAGCGGACAAAGCATTAAATGATGTACTTTTTGCCTACAATAATACAGGAGATTACATAGAAAATAAAAAGATTTATTTTCAAGATGTATATAAGGAGTTTATGACAACAGAAGCTCCGGCAACAAGAGCCTATGCTACGTTGAAAAGATATAATTCTTTATATCGCAATCACTATAAAGCCGTATTTGATGGATTTTATATGTATCAAATCACTTCCAATATGATAAATGATTTTATAAGTGAAAAGCTGCAAAAATATAGTGAGGAATATACCAAAGGATTATATAAAACTCTCCGAGTTATTTTCTGCTATGCACATAATAGAAAATATCTCAAAAAGAATCCGTTTGATGATGTAACTCCACCCCCCGACCCCCGTCATATAGGAGATATTCGTCATTATGAACCGTCTGAAATATCCTTAATGGCTGAAAGATTAAAAGACACAAATGTTAAGGTATCATTTTATATAGCTTTGAATACAGGGCTTCGTGAGAGTGAAGTTTTTGGTTTACAATGGTCTGATATTGACTTAGAAAACAAGAAAATCAAAGTACACAAACAACTGCTATTTCAAGACCGAAAGTGGTGTTTTTGCCCATTAAAAACCAAAAATGCTTATAGAAGTGTTAATATTACAGAGAGTTTTTGCAATTATCTAAAAAAACTAAAAGAAGAACAGGATAACAACAGAGAACTCTACGGAGATGGTTACAAACGAAATTTTGTTACCGATAGACTAACGAAAAACAAAGAGGAACTGTTGGAAATCTCGGATTTTGTAAATGTTAAAATGAATGGCGAAATGTTATCAACAAACAGTATTAAATTTATGTCAAGAATAATAAAAGGTGAACTTGGCATTGATTTCAAATTCCATAATTTGCGGCACCCGTATGTCAAGCTAAAACTAAAAATTTTATCAGCCTATTTCAGCAGCATTTTCGGTGCAAAAGTCCTTGATTTTCCACTCGATTTCAAGCCTATTATCGGGATATACACACACCTTTTCGATAAGCATATCGGCAAGTGCCTGTGTTAAGGCGGTTTCTTTTTTTACGGCTTTCGCCGTTTGAATAATTTTTGCCCTGTTTTCAGTTTCAAGCTGTGAGCGTTCCTCCGATTTGCGGAATTTATCGTATTGAATACGGTAATTCTCGTTTTTTGTGTCATATTCCTGTTTTAAGCATTTATACTCATCAAGTGTAATTTCCTCTGTTAAAAGCTGCTCGTACAGCCGTTGTTTTTTCTTTTGGCAAGCCGCTATCTGCTTTTCAATATCCGCAAGCTGCTCTGTTTTTATCTGTGCCGTATCAGCTTTTGAAACATCATCAATATTCAATATGCTTTCGGCTTGTTTTGAGATTATATCAAAAATTGCTTGGTTTAATGCAACTTCCGTAATTTCCGATTTATAGCAAGGCTCCGTTTCGTCATTCCTTGTATAGCTGCACCGATATATCGGTATTTTTTTCGGCACATAATCCATTGCGTGCTTGCAGCAGCCGCACTCAACCTTTCCACGAAGCGGATAACTCCGCTGTTTCTTATTCGGCTGCTTAAATGTTCGCCGTACCGCATTTGCTTTTTCAAACAGTTCCTCTGAAACAATAGCATCGTGGTGGTGCGGTATCTTTATCCACTCGCTTTCATCACGCTTGACCATTTTTGTGCTGCCCACATCTTGTACCCTCTGCTTCAGCATCACAAACATCCCCATATATTGTTCGTTGACTATAATTCGGTTTATGGTGGAAATGCTCCAATATTTGCAGTTTGGAAAACGAGAGCCGTAGTTTCCTTTAATGCCCTTGTACTGTGCAGGAGTAGGGATATTTTTATCGAACAACAGCTTTGATATATATGCGGCAGACTTGCCATCGGCGGTAAGCTCGAATATCATTTTAACCGTTTCGGCGGC
>CAKSFQ010000015.1 GCA_934454115.1 uncultured Clostridia bacterium | reverse complement strand
GAGGCGAGAGCCGAGAGGAGCAATGGCTAAGCAGGGGACGGCGATTAGATCAAAATGAAATTTTTCGCAAAATAGGGTTTATCGACACGCTCCGGGGCTTAGCCACTATCGGCTAAGCTCCGATATTTTTATATCAAGTTGATGAAAATGCCGCCCAGCACGGTACGGTTCTGAAAACCGCGGAACCGTCCGTCACTGCTGTAATACCAGTCCGTAAACGGTACCCGATCCGGCGTATCGCAAAGCATCCTATGGATTGCGCCGACGATCGTCTCAAAATATTCTGTATTTTCGGTCAGCACCGTGGTCCACATCTCCCAATCCGTCTTGGTGTAGTCGTTGCGGATATCCAGCGGCACACCGTACGGCTGCATCTTGCTTTGATACAGCGCCACCTCTTCTTCCGCAATCTTCGGATTAAAGATATGGAGATCCAAAAGGCGATCCCAAACCAGATTATATTTCAGTCCCCAGGAATCCGGGTGGTCAAAGGTCAGACGGCTGCCCTGCTCCGCCTTGGCGTCTTTTTCCCACTTTTTCGCATATTCTGCGGCAATGTCCTGATACTTTTGATCCTCAAACAGCTTTCCATAAGCGGCAATGCCCAAAATCGCCTTAATGCTTAGATTACAGTTGTGCGCCAGGTGCCCGGCAAAGTCATCGGTACAAAGCTGGTCGCCCGGATCGTAACCGAATTCTACCAGATAGTCTGCCCACTGCTTTAACATCTTTTGATGCTGCCTTGCAAAATCATCACTGCTCGCATACTTTGCGGCGGCAGCCACACAGAGCAGCATATTTCCGCATTCCTCAACCGGCATCTGATCTCTTTCTTTACTGTCGCCATATACGTTTCCGTCCACCAACGGATACCGCCCTGCGTCATGCGGTGCATAAGGGTACGGCCAGAACCCGTCATAGACCTGTTTAAAAATCGGGCGCAGCATCCCCAAAACCAGTTCGGGATTATACTTTAAAAACAGAGGAATCGACGGATAGGTTACGTCCAGGGTTGCCGCACAGCCGTTGGAGAAACACTCCTTGGAGATAAAGAGGATATCGCCGTTTTCGTCCGCGGCCAGCTTGTGGGCGGCGATTGCCTGCCGATAGGCCAGACAAATTAAATCGGTGTATTTTTCACCGAGTTTTTCCGCCTCTGCCATCAGCTGCGCATCAAACGCGTCACACATGTTACGAATCGCCGGATATTCCGAGACAGCGGCCGTCAGCATATCCGAAAAACTGTCAAAAAATGTGCAGTAATATTCGTTTTGCGCCTTGCCGTAATATTCGATGCCGCAGACCTCATCATAGGCAATCACAATCACGCCGTCTTTTTCTCCCTTTTCGACGGCCATATACGGCTTTTCCGAAAAGGCACGATAGGTCTTTTGCACATCCAGAGCGGCCTGCTGCACGCTCTTTTTTTGTATCATTTTTTTAAAATCCACCGGCATTGCGCTGCGCTCTGCCAGATGAAGATATCCCCAATCGATCCCCACATCGTCGCCGCTCTTAGACAGCACATTTTGAATTAAATTACCGCAGCTGAGCGACAATGCCGTCTTTTTAAATACCACATCCTGCTCCCAGTTGTCGGCACAGCACTCCGAGGATATCGCAAAAACGAACCGTGCCTTTTCTGCCTCTTCTTTTTTTGCCTCCATATGATATTCCATATAGCTGACCGGACGGGATAAAATATCCAGCCGATCAAGCAAAAGCGGCGTCCGAAACGCCAGAGTCACCCGCAAAAGCTCGTTTTCAAATTCATAAAGCGTACAAAGCGGCGTTACTTTTCTCTTGGTCTGGGGCAGCGCCTTTCCGCGAACCCGATAGTAATGATGATCCGGATGCTCCGTTCCCATCAGGGTATACCACTGCTCGCCAATCAGAACCCCTGCAAACATGGGATTTGCCCGGCCTGTCCAGTTACGGGTCGTGTCATCGTACAGGCAGTCCGCAAATGACCAGATCGAAAAATATGGGTCTACGGTCACAAGCGGTACCGCCGGCGGTCTGAAATTCATAAAAATTCCTCCTTATTCTTGCTTTTCTTGTATTATATTGTTATAATACAGGTAAAACAATGTAGAAAACCATTATTTTAATGAGGAATCCACGCATGAAAGAAACCATTTACACTTTTTTGCAATCGGAATCAAACCGTGCGCTATTGCATCTCCAGATTTGCGGCGCCTCCTACTGTGACGGCACCTATCGCATTGACCGGCCGCATTCGGCCTGCGCCTGCCTGGAATACGTGGCACACGGAACAGGCGCCGTGATCACAGACAACCACACCTTTTATCCCAAAGCCGGGGACAGTTATTTTTTACAATGCAACCAAAACCATCTCTATTATTCGGATGCAAAGACGCCATGGACAAAATATTTTATCAATCTGTCCGGATCGCTTTTGGAGCATATGATTGACGGCTATGAACTGCGCGGTATCAATTACTATCCCTCGCTTTCCACCAAGGCAGAGCTTTTCGGCATTCTTGACGCCGCACGGCGGCCGGGTGACCCGACCGAGGAAGTTCTCGGTCTGCTGCATCGCATCTTTTTCAGATTGCATCAACATCTTTTGGGCAGCGGCGGCGGCAACCAAGAGTCAGATGCCATTCGCGCCTTTTTGGATTTGCATATCAAAAAGCGGTTCCGCTTAGAGGACTTATGTCATTACCTGAAAAAATCCGAATCCCAGGTTATCCGCGTTTTTAAAAAAAAGTACGGCGCCACGCCCTACGTCTATCTGATGGATCAGCGAATTGAGCTTGCAAAGCAGATGCTGCTCGGCACGGCGCTCTCGGTGCGGCAAATTGCATTGGAACTTTGTTTTACCGATGAGTACTATTTTTCAAACTTTTTTAAAAAGAAAACCGGTCTGTCCCCGGCAAAGTACCGCACATCACCGCAGCAGGATTTCACGGACAGCATGTAGACAATCGAACAGGAGAAAGTTTATTCCATTCCCGTCCTCTCACACTACCTGCGTAGCCTTCGGTACACGGTTGGCTGACTTCTCTCAGTTCGCTGTTACAGGGCTAATGAAACCTCCGTACGACCCCCACGCCTAAGGTGCACGCTCTTTCTCTCCCTATATCCGCCGTATTTACTCTGCTACTACAAATGGAATAGTTAGCTGTTCAGCTATACACTTCCCGCTATCCGGGCATGTTCGGGTTTTTCACCCGCCAGAGCGCTCCCACGGCGCGCAAACCAAAAACCGGGAAGCGGCATGGGCCGCCTCCCGGTTTTTAATGTCCTGCCGGTTTTCGAAAGAAATCTCCTTTTTCCAGCTTGATATCCGCGTAGAGCAAATCAAAGAGCAGAATCCCCAGCGGAATCAACGCAAAAAATAATGCCTTTCCGCCAAAAAAGCGGCATAATGCCGCGGATGCCGTCCCTCCGAGGACAAAGAACAAAAGCATCCGTCCATGAATCGAAATCCGCTTTAGAAACTTTCCTTCTTCTTTCCCTTTGCAAATCTTAACCAGCGCAACCCCAATCTGTCTTAAATGATTGGTGCAAAAGGTCGTTGCCATCGGTACCTTTTCTGCCTGCCGGAAGGTATTATACTGCATTGACGCAATAAAGTTTATGGCAACCTGAGTGATCTGATACGGCGCATCGTCCGGAACAAAGCCTAAAATGATAACCAATACGATCTCGATGATAATCAGCATGGTATCCCAACGGATGATTCCATATCGCCGCACCGGCTTTGCAATCGCCTCTGAGACAATGGTACCCAAAAGGTATGCCGTCATCGGGATCAAATAATAAAGCGCCTTTGCCCAGTGCAAATTGCCAAGCGCCATCGCCAGCAAGACAAAATTTGCGGTCTGTGCGTTACAGAAAACGCCGCCGCGCACCGTGTAGGTATAAGCGCCGTAAAAGCCGCCCACCATCATCAAAAGCAGAAATACGCGGTGCCGTTCACACTCTAAAAAAGTGTCTTGTTCTTTTTGATCCACACCTTTTTCCTCCTTTTAACCTGATATCAGGGTCTTCCCTTTTTCACTGAAAAATTCCGATGAATGCCAACGCGCCATACACACGGTCGGCGCTTTGTGACGCCTTATTATTATATCATGCATTTATGACATTGACAATCCCTTTTTTCATTCAAAAATTACATATTAAATATACTGTGAATACATGAATCGACAAAAAAATCACGCCGGCAAACCCGACGTGATTTTCAATTATTTTACCGATACGCACAGTTGGTCGTTTTCCGTTTCGACGACCGCCGTCATCCCGGCAGAAATCGTGCCGGTTATGATCTGCTGCGCCAGTGCATCCTCCACGTGCCGCTCAATGTAGCGCCGCAGCGGGCGTGCGCCGTACGCCCTCTGGTAGGCATGATCCAAAATATACTCCTTTGCCGCATCGTCCGCTTCCAAAGAGATATTCTTTTCTTTCAGTCCGGTACGCAGATCATCCAGCATCAAATCAATAATCTCCAAAAGTTCTGCCCGGCTCAGTTCCTTAAAGATGACCGTCTCATCAACACGGTTTAAAAATTCCGGGCGGAACAGCTCTTTTAAGGCACGTTCCACCTTAATTTGCACTGCCTCTTCATCCTCATTAAAGCCGACCACATTCGACCGCTGGTCGCTGCCGGCGTTTGAAGTCATAATAATGATGGTGTTCTCAAAAGAGACCGTCTTGCCATGGCTATCCGTAATCCGTCCGTCATCCAAGATCTGAAGCAGGATATGGAAAATATCAGCATGCGCCTTTTCGATCTCATCCAGCAAAATCACACAGTACGGATGTCGGCGCACCTTTTCGGTCAGCTGACCGGCATCATCATACCCGACATAGCCCGGCGGCGATCCGATCAGCTTCGCGACCGAATGCTTTTCCATATACTCTGACATATCCAGACGAATCAGCGCGTCTTCGCCATCAAACACCTCACGGGCAATCTGCTTGACAAGCTCCGTCTTACCGACACCGGTCGGACCGACAAAGATAAAGGAGACCGGACGGCGTTTGATGCTGATACCGGCGCGCTTTCGCCGAATCGCGCGGCTGACCGCCTCGACCGCCTCATTCTGTCCGATCAAACGCTTATGCAAACGCTCTTCCAAATTGGTCAGGCGCCGGGTCTCAAATTCTGAAATATGCTTTACCGGAATCTTAGTCCAAAGTTCAATCACCGCCGCCAGATCATCGACCGTAAGGTCTACCACAGCATTTTCCTTCAGGGTCTTGATTTCCTCTTCCAGCTTACACTTGCGGCTCTTTAAATCTGCCATCTTCTGAAACTCTTCAATCGAGTTGGAAACCGTGCTGCTCTCCTGATCAATTTCCTGTCCAACCTTGGCAAGTTCCTGCTCCTTTTGGGCAAGAACCGGCAGCGACTTATTTTCAAGATTTGCTTTCGATGCCGCCTCATCAATCACGTCAATCGCCTTGTCCGGCAAAAAACGGTCGCTGATATAGCGTTCTGCCAACACGGCAGCCGTACGCAACAGCTCATCCGAAATACGCACCTTATGGTAGTCCTCGTAATAATCCTTAATACCCTTTAAAATCTCGACCGTTTCTTCCACGGTCGGCTCTTCGACCATGACGGTCTGAAAACGGCGCTCCAAGGCCGCATCCTTTTCGATATGCTTACGGTATTCTTCAATGGTGGTCGCACCGATCACCTGAATCTCGCCCCGCGACAGCGCCGGCTTTAATATGTTACCGGCATTCATGCCGCCCTCCGCGTCACCGGCGGCGGTAATCGTGTGGATCTCGTCAATCACCAAAATAATATTGCCAAGCCGCTTGACTTCCTCGATAATATTCCGAAGTCTAGATTCAAACTGTCCGCGAAACTGCGTCCCTGCAACCACGGCCGACATATCCAAAAGATAAATTTCATATGGCAGCAGCTTTGCCGGCACATCACCCTTGACAATTTTAAGCGCCAGCCCCTCCGCGATCGCGGTCTTTCCGACACCGGGTTCGCCGATCAGGCAAGGATTGTTCTTGGTGCGCCGGTTTAAAATCTGCGCCGTCCGCTCCATCTCCGCCGTACGGCCAACCACGCGGTCAACCTCGCCGCGTCTTGCCTTTTCGGTCAGGTTCACCGCATAGGCATCCAAATACTTTCTCTTCTTTTCTTTCTTTTCGCTGCGGCGCTCTCCCTTGGTTTTTTCACTCTTACCCGGGCTTTCGCCCTGATTGGCCGCACCGCCGAACAAACGGTTCATCAGCTCAAAGGGGTTCTTCTGCATACTCCGGCTCATGGACTCGCCATCCGCATCCTCGCCGTCCGTATCTTCCCCATCCTCCGGCACGCCAAATCCGTTCTCCATCGGGAACTCGTCTCCCATTTCTTCCAGCATTGCCGACATCTCCCGGTTTAACCCATCCATTTCCTCCGGGTTAATCCCCATATTTTGCATAAGGTCATTGACAGGGCCTAAATTCAGCTCCTTGGCACAGGTCAGACAATATCCCTCGTTGACCGTCTTTCCTTTTTCGTCCAGCTTGCTGATATAGACCACCGCTAAATTTTCATGACATTTACAGCACAACATTGGATGCACCTCCGATACACAGGTTTTTTGTGCTTGGTATCTTATCCGCTTATTTTATCATACATTTTATCCGTTTGCAACGGTACAAACCTATTTTTTGTTGCCTTTTTATGAGAAAATTCCCAAATGTTCCGCAAGAATTTTGATTCCCATGACAATCAGAACAATACCGCCCAGAATCTCTGCCCTGGATTTATATTTTACGCCAAACAGATTTCCTACGGTGAGGCCGATGACGGACAATACAAAGGTAGTTGCGCCGATCAAACTGACCGCCGCAAAAATATTTACCTGCAAAAAGGCAAAAGTTACACCCACTGCCAGCGCGTCAATGCTGGTTGCAATCGCCAGCGGCAGCATGGATTTTACCCCAAAGGACGCGTCCACCTCTTCCGCATTGCCGCGCGCCTCGCGAATCATATTGATACCGATGATGACCAAAAGCACAAAGGCAATCCAGTGGTCCACACGGGTAATCATCCGCTGAAACTGTGTCCCCAGCAGATACCCTATGAAAGGCATCAGCGCCTGAAATCCACCGAAATAAAGCCCCACACTGAGCCGATGGCGCATCCGAACCTTCGATACTGATAATCCCTTGCAGATCGAAACCGCAAAGGCATCCATAGAAAGCCCGACCGCAATCAGGAAAAGTTCCCACAGCTGCATTGTACTACTCCCTTTTTCCCTTATTTCAAGAAAAATGAGACCTGCCGTGAAGCTTTTCACAGACCGGTCTCCCCAGTGCAGGGCAAAATGCCCGCCCCCACTTCCGTCCCACGATACCGGGACGGTTTCCTATCTCTTGATGTTTTATAAGAATACCATGGATTTCCTGTTTTGTCAAGCGCTTTCCACCGCACTCGGCGTAATTTACGCCTGTTCTGCGCACAAAAAAGGAGGACTTGCACCCTCCCCTTTTGTGTGTACCCGATGACTTCCTGTCATTTATCTTATATTGTCTCCGTTTTTACTTTCTTGCATTGAAAAACTCTTATTTGTCACCTTTTCTTTTAGCCGGAACTCCGATATAGGTATCGGGGACAGAAATGTCTTTAACAACAACAGCGCCGGCACCGATCATACAATCGGCACATATCCTGGTCTCCTGTATCACGGTAGCGCCGGCGCCGACCCATGTCCGCTCGCCGATATGTACGGTACCCGCCAGTTTTGTTCCCACCGAAATATGCGAAAAGTCTGCAATGACGTCATCGTGTTCCACCGCCGCATTGGTATTGATAATACAATGTCTGCCAATCTTGGCATTGGCATTGATGACCGCATTTGGCATCACCGCCGTTCCCTCGCCGATCACGGTTCCAACCTTAGAGATTACCGTCATCGGGTGAATTGCCGTATACCATCTGACGCCGTCCATTTGTTGCGCAAGACGGCATCTTACATTTTGATTTCCGATCGCAATGATAAAATAACAGTCTGGATAGCGAATAAAATCCTCATTTTTGCCAAGCACCGGGATCCCTAAAAATTCAGGAATCGCGTCCGTTGTCAAAAAACCGTACACACGGTCGCCGGCGCTTTTTACAATATCATATACCACCTTAGCGTGTCCGCCCGTTCCTACTATGATGACTTTCTTTTCCAACTTACCTCACCGCTTTCGCCCACAATTTTCTACTCATGATTTTATTATTTTATCACAACTTATAGTTGTTGTCAATAACAAATAACTTGCGTTTTATTTTACTAAAAAAAGTTGTTAAACTTATCATTGGGCAGGTTAAACGAAATTTCGCCATATGGAGGACGGAATTATGATTAAAAATTTAAAAAAATTAAGACAGCTTGCAGGCGTTACCCAACAGCAGTTGGCGGAGCAACTGACCGTGAGCCAACAATCCGTCAATAAATACGAAAATCACAACGTAGAGCCGGATATTGACACGCTGATTAAAATTGCCGACTTTTTTGAGGTGTCGCTGGACTATTTGGTCGGAAGAACCGAAATCCGGGAAATGGTAACAAAAAAGAGCATGTCGGATTTATCCGATCCGGAAACCCAGCTTTTAACCCTGTACGCACCGCTGAATCAAAAGCAAAAAGACTGTGTGCTCACGGTCATTAAAAGCTACCAATAAACTTTTACGGCAAAACGCTCTTTTTGCATTCTGCCACCTCTGCGCCGCGCACAAAAAAGGAGGCCACGATTTTTAGCCTCCTTTTTTCGATTTTCCGATTCGTCTCAGTTTTCCGTCTCTGCGAGCATGGTCTCCATCAATATACCGTAGCCGCGCGTGGGATCGCTGACAAATACATGCGTAACGGCTCCTGCCAGTTTGCCGTTCTGGATCAGCGGTGATCCCGACATGCCTTGCACGATTCCGCCGGTTCGATCCAAAAGCCGCGGATCCGTCACCTTAATTACCAGTCCTTTGGGATTTTTTTCGTCCTTGTTGATTTTTTGAATCTCCACAGAAAATGTCTCAATTTTTCCTTCTTCCACGTTTGCCAGAATTTCCGCTGCGCCTTCTTTCACCTCATCGCGCCTTGCGACGGGCATCGCAGCCGTCACCGCGTCAAATGCCGCGCCGTCATCCAAAACGCCCTTTAGCCCGGTTTCGGTGTTTGACACTACCGTTCCAAGCTTTTCCCGGTTTTCGCAAAAGACGCCGACCAATTCGCCCGGCTGTCCTCTGCCTCCTTTTTGCACCGACACAATTTGTGCGTTTAAGATTTCGCCGCATTTCACCCGGACAGGATCACCCTGCGCATCGTCCGCAATTCCATGTCCCAAGGCGCCAAATTCACGCGTTTTCGGATCATAATAGGTCACCGTTCCGATTCCGGAGGCCGCATCCTTGATCCAAACGCCGATTCGGTACTGACCGTCCGCACAAGACAGCATCGGCGTCAGCGAAGATTCTCTCATCTCCTCGCCGTGCCGCACAAGAAGGTTCACGGTCTCTCCCTTCTGTTCCTTGATGGCCTCCTCAAATTCTTTGGCAGAGGCCACTGCCCGGCCATTCATTTCTTCAATGATGTCGCCGCTCACCAAACCGGCATCCCTGGCCGGCGCCGCCTTCTTCCCGTCGTAACCCTCCACATCGGTGGTATCCACAATGGTTACACCTTTCATATCGAGTGTTACGCCCACGGTCTGTCCAACCGGAACCAGCTGTCTCTCTTCTGCGTTACCAACGGTCTGACAAAGAAAAACAATCAAAACCAAAACGCCGCTTTTCATCCACCCAACGCCTTTTTTTTGTTTTTTCATAGGCAAACCTCACCGAGAGGAATGGTTTCCTCTCAGTGCTAGTATCAGCAGTTATGAAATATTTAGCCTGTTATTTTCTGAAAGCCGGGGCGATTTTTACAAATATCGTTATGTACCGTATCCCATAAGCCGGCCTGAAAAGGCCGGCTGTAAGAACAAATTTCAGTCCTCGCTCTTATTCTGATTGTTGTTCTTGTTCTGGTTCTGATTTTTGTTCTGATTCTGGTTGTTGTTCTGGTTTTGGTTTTGATTGTTGTTTTGATTGTTGTTTTGATTTTTTGACATTTTCTGTCCCTCCTGAATCAAGTTTTCTTTTTTCTTCTTCTCTTTGGTACACCCTTATTTTACACATTTTTAAAAATATTATACAGTTTTGATAGAAATTCCGGCTACTTTCCAAATTTTTTGAATAAAATAAAACCAGGAGGTGTATTCCATGCAATACCATCAAGCCATAACTGCCGTCAAGGGCAACGATCCTCTGCCATGTGCAGAGCTTTCCTCAAAATCAGTACAAAGCGCCGCCGACCGCGAGCCAACCGGCGTAGTGATCCCGCCCGGCTGTGACCACCCGGCGCTGCACCACTGCGGCGAAATTGTCACTACATACACGCCGGCCTCTTACCGGCCCTTTTCCTCCGCATCGATTCCTGCTCCGTCCACGCCCCACGCCATGCACGGAAAAATCGGCGGTATCTCGGTGCCAAAGGAAGAAGGCGGCATCGCGCAAAGAAGCATGACAGAATATCTCAATCAGTTCCGCGGCGCGCAGCTATGTCTGGATCTTTGGATCGGCCGCGGTACAAAAATCAAAAAATGCGGCATTCTTTTTGACGTTGGCAAGGACTTTTTAGTGCTGCGCGACACAAACGGGAGCAAAATCACGCTGATCGACTTAAAGCCGGTGCGCTACATCAATTTATATTGTAAATAATCCATCGTCTGCCCGTGCCGTACACTTTACTTTTTTTTAAAACTGTGCTAAAATGGCGTCAGATTGTAGGTGATTATGTGGAAATACCGGCTTTGATTGAAACATTGCTATACCGCCTTGAATCGTCCGGTTTTGCGGCTTTTACGGTCGGCGGCTGCGTGCGTGACCGTCTTTTGGGGCGCACGCCGACCGACTGGGATATCTGCACGGCGGCAAAGCCGCAGACGGTGATGCGGCTTTTTTCTGATTACACGGTAGTTCCCACCGGCATCCGGCACGGCACCGTCACGGTGATTGTTTCAGATATGCCGGTCGAGATTACGACCTTTCGGAGTGACGGCGCCTATCGGGATTCCCGTCATCCGGACGGCGTTACCTTCTCTTTGGATATTTTAGAGGATTTAAAACGCCGGGACTTTACCGTCAACGCGATGGCGTATTCCAAAAAGCGCGGTTTAATCGACCCCTTTGATGGTCAGACCGATTTAAAAAATGGCATTCTATGCTGCGTCGGCCGCGCCGAAGAACGCTTTTTGGAAGACGCGCTGCGGATTCTCCGCGCGCTGCGTTTTGCCGCGGTCTATGGATTTTTCATCGAATCGGAAACCGCCGCAGCCATTCACAACTGCCGCGAAAGGCTTCGCCACGTTGCGGCAGAACGCACCCTTTCAGAACTGCAAAAGATGCTTTGCGGTGCGTACATTGGCAATGTCTGGCTGAAATACCCGGATATTTTTGCGATCCTTTTTCCGTTGATGGGCGATCCCGTTTTCGCCAAAGGATGCGGCGATCGGACAAGCGTTTCCCACATGCTGGACACGCTGCCGCCCGATTTTCCGCTGCGGCTTGCCGGACTTTTCTGCCTGCATCGCGGCAGCGCCGGAAAAGACCATCTCACTGCATGCCGCAAGACCTTATCGGACCTAAAATGCAGCAACGCGCTAGGGCGGCAGGTTCTGTCTCTTTTGGAAGTCCGGGAAAAACCGCTGCCGCAAGGACTTGCCGCCGTGCGCGCTACGGTCGGCCAATACGGGTTTGACACCACCGACCGCCTTTTTTCTCTTCAAAAGGGGATTGCTGCGTGCAGCGGAGATACCGAAACACTCGCGGCGGCAGCGGATGGCGCTGCGTTGCTTGAAAAAATTAAACGCGAGGAACTCTGCTGCTCGATCCGCGAGCTCTCGATCAACGGCCGCGATCTGATCCTTGCCGGCGCCACGCCGGGGCCCTCGATCCAAAGACTTCTCTCATTTGCGCTTTCTGCCGTCATCGAAGATCGGGTTAAAAATGAAAAAAAGGCGCTGATGGATTTTCTTTTTTGTGAAATGCCCTTGCAATTTACGTCCTGATTCGTTATAATGAATAAATACGATAATAAGGTGAGGGTTATACCATGGAAAAAGGGAAGTTTATTGTGCTAGAAGGGCTGGACGGCTGCGGAAAGTCCACCCAGCTTACGCGCCTTTGTGAAAATTTAAAGGCACGCGGACAAAAGGTGCATCTGACGGCAGAGCCGACCGACTATGAGACCGGCCGCTATCTGCGCCGAATTTTGTCGGATAGCCTTCATAAAAATATGTATCTCCAGTCCGCCCTGTTTTTGGCGGATCGGCTGGAACATATCACACATCCGGAATTTGGAATCCGCCGCTTTTTAAGTGAGGGAACCACCGTATTGTGCGACCGTTACTACTATTCTTCCTTTGCTTATCAGGGTACGGCGAGCGACATCGACTGGGTCATGGACATCAACCTTAAATGCAGGGAAATGCTAACGCCGGATCTTTGCATCTTTTTGGACGTCAATCCCGACACCTGCAAAAACCGGATTGATCAGGTACGGGAAAAGCCGGAGCTGTACGAAAAGGATGCCGCACTGATGCATCGGATCCGCAATAATTTTTTACAGGTACTGGACAAGCTGAAGGACAGACAGAACATCGTCATCATCGATGCAAACCTCGGTCCGGATGAAGTAGAAAAGGAGATTTTAAAATATGTTTAAACGTTTATTTACCTCAGAATCCGTCACAGAGGGACATCCGGATAAGATTTCGGATTTGATCTCGGACGCCATTTTGGACGCAATCCTAGCAGAGGATCCCTCCGCCCGCGTTGCGTGCGAAGTCACCGTAACCACCGGCCTTGTGCTGGTCGTTGGTGAGATCAGCACCTCAACCTATGTTGACATGAAGCATTTAATCAGAGAAACCATCCGGGAGATCGGCTACGACCGCGCCAAATACGGATTTGACTGCGAAACCTGCGCCGTTTTGACTGCGATTGACGAGCAGTCCGGTGATATTGCCATGGGCGTGGACGATAACGGTGACGGCATCGGCGCCGGCGATCAGGGCATGATGTTCGGCTTTGCCTGCGATGAAACCGAGGAGTACATGCCGATGGCGATTTCGTTATCGCATAAGCTATGCCGACAGCTGACGAAAGTGCGCAAGGACAAAACGCTGCCCTACCTCCGTCCTGACGGAAAGTCGCAGGTCACAGTAGAATACGATGAGAACGACAACGTCAAGCGTGTTGACACGGTTGTTGTATCCACCCAGCATGATGAGGCCGTGGATATCCAAACCCTGCGCGAGGATATCAAGCGCGAGGTCATTCTGCCGGTGATTGACGCTACCTTACTGGACGCGGACACCAAGTATTACATTAACCCGACCGGCCGTTTTGTCATCGGCGGCCCGCAGGGGGACTCCGGCCATACCGGCCGTAAGATTATTGTCGATACCTACGGCGGCTACGCAAGCCACGGCGGCGGCGCCTTTTCGGGCAAGGATCCGACAAAGGTAGACCGCAGCGCCGCTTACGCCGCACGCTACGTTGCCAAAAATATTGTTGCAGCCGGCCTTGCAAAAAAATGCGAGGTGCAGCTGGCCTATGCAATCGGCGTATCGCAGCCGGTTTCGGTACGGATCGATACCCGCGGCACCGGCGTCATCTGCGATGAAGAGCTGGCCGCGCGCGTCTTAAAGGTCTTTGATTTAAGCCCAGGCGGCATTATCAGCACCCTGGATCTGCGTCGGCCGATCTATAAGCAGACCGCCGCTTACGGTCACTTCGGCAGAAACGATCTGGATCTTCCCTGGGAACGGTTAGACCGCATCGACGCCTTAAAAAATGCATAAGAAAAGGTAGGAAAAAGCGCGGTTTTCCGCGCTTTCTCTGTCTTTTAAAAAAAGGAGCTGATCGCTTTGTCCTATGACGGCATGGTAACCCATTGCATCACAGACGAAATAAACCGCCTCTTGTCCGGCGCCAGAGTTGATAAGATTCATCAGCCCGAACGGGACGAAATCATTTTGCAGTTTCGCAGTACAAACGGCGTGCTGCGCCTGCTTTTGTCCGCAAGCGCGATGAATCCCCGTGTTCATCTGACGCATATCACCCGTGAAAATCCGATGACGCCGCCGATGTTTTGTATGCTGCTGCGCAAACATCTTCAGGGCAGCGTCTTGCTTCGCTGTACACAGCAGGGCTTTGACCGCATCCTGCACCTTGACTTTGAAGGCAGAAACGAGATGGGCGATTTGTGTGTCAAATCCCTGATTGTTGAGATCATGGGTCGGCACAGCAATATCATCCTGGTGGACGACACAGGGCGCATTATGGACAGCGCCAAGCATGTTGATTTTACCGTCAGCGCGGTGCGGCAGATTCTGCCGGGACTATCCTATGATGTGCCGCCGGCACAGGACAAGCTCTCGATTGACAACTACACCCTGTTAGACCTTGTCACCGCGTTGGATCATGCGCCGGAGGACACTCTGCTTGACAAATTTCTGCTCTCCTCCTTTATGGGGCTCAGTCCGCTTTTAGCCAGAGAGATTGTCTATCGGTTTTGCCAAAACACCAAGGTGACGCGCGGCGAGGTAGATACTGCGGCATTTGCAACCGCCGCAGACACCGTCTTTCAGGATTTGTGCCAAGGCCGCTACCAGCCGACCCTGATCCTCTCTAAGGAGGATCAAAAGCCGATTGCCTTTTCCTGTATACGGCTTACTCAGTATGAAAACAGCGCTACAGCAGAGACCGCCGATTCCATGAGCGAAATCATCGACACGTTTTTTGAAAAACGCGCCCAAAAGGAGCATATGCATCAGCGTGCGGCAGCTCTGACCAAACTGGTGCACAATAACCTGGACCGCTGCGAGAAAAAGCTGGCGCTGCACCTTGATAACCTCATGCAGTCCAAGAACCGCGACACCTATAAAATCTACGGTGATCTGATTACGGCAAACCTTTACCGTATGCAAAACGGCGCAAAATCACTGACGGCAGAAAACTATTTTTCCGAAAATCAAGAGACCGTCACCATTTTGCTGAAAGAGGAGCTCAGCCCGTCCCAAAACGCACAGCGGTACTATAAAATGTACACCAAGGCGAAAATGACGGAGCGCTATGCCACGGAACAGTCGGAGGACGCCAAAAAAGAAAAATATTATTTGGAGTCGGTTCTCGACTCTATTGAAAAAGCCGAAACCCCGGCAGAGCTTTTAGAAATCAAAGGAGAACTCCAGGACGAAGGATATCTTCCCAAGCCGTCTGCAAAAGCCAAAAAGGGACAAAAAAAATCCGAACCGCTGCGGTTTGTCTCAGCGGACGGCTATGAAATCCTGGTCGGGCGCAACAACAAACAGAACGATGAACTAACCATTCGCATGGCGTATTCGACCGACATCTGGCTGCACACCAAAAACATTCCGGGTTCCCATACGATTATCCGCACCAACGGGCAAGGCACCGCGCCCGATGCCACCATTCTCCGTGCGGCAGAACTTGCGGCCTATTACAGCAAGGCACAAAAATCCTCCAAAGTCCCGGTCGATTACACCATCGTAAAAAACGTAAAAAAGCCCAACGGCGCAAAGCCGGGCATGGTGATTTACGATCATTATAACACCATATATATCGACCCGAAAGCCTAAAAGATGCCCCGGTAGCCGCCGGGGCATCTTCTTTTACTTCTGTTCCTTTTGCATTTCGCGTTCCCTCTTTGAAAACGTGCAGCCGCAATAATCCTGGCGGTACAGGTGATAGTTTTTAGACAGTACAATCGACCGCTGATATCCGCCGCGCTTTTTAAAATCAGACGGCAGGTAGAAAACGCCGTATTCCTCCGCCTTAGCGGCGCCGATTTGGTTAATCAGCGGCGCATTTTTCAGCGGACTGATCGTCAGCGTGGTCGCAAAGCAGTCATAACCGCCCTTTTTTGCAGCCTCTGCCGTCTTGCCCAGCCGCAAGTCAAAGCAGCTTGTGCATCGGCGGCCGCCCTCGCGCTCCTGTTCCAGCCCTTTGGCTGCCTGTAAAAATGCCTCTGCCTCCCAATCGCAGTCCAAAAAATCCACCGGATGCTTCCATGCGCCCTCCCGAATCAGGCGCTGCTGCTCTTCCTTGCGGTGCTGATATTCCTCTTTGGGAAAGATATTGGGGTTATAATAAAACACCGTAATCTTCAAATACTGACTTAAATATTCCAGCACATAACTGCTGCACGGCGCGCAGCAGCTATGTAGCAGCAGGTGCGGCACACGCCCCTCCTGCTCTAATTTTTCAATCCATGCATCCATCTGTTTCTGGACGTTTTGTCTCTGTCCCATTATACACTCCACATTTATGACCCAAGCACCTGACCCATGTTTTTCGCAAAGCAGAGCGCAAGCCCCTCTGCCTGACGTTTTGACAATTGTTCCGTTCTCACCATAAAATTTAGCTGATCCTGCATCCGTTCCATCACCGCGCGGTAAAACGGTTCCAGAACGCCGAGCTCCCGTGCCAGTTGCCACGGTGTTTTTCCGGCCGCAAGCTCACGCTCCAATTCCTGTTCATCCTGACCGGATAGCAGCGATAATACCAGCATTACGTCTCCGGCCTCGGTTGCATGCATTAAATTTTGATTCAGGTTCCGATTGGATCTCATCGTTATCCCCCTTTCATCCTCTGTTACTTATGTATATTCCCGTATTTGTCCTCTTATTTCTAACATTTTACTATGCCTAGACTAACACATGATTATGAACAAAGCATGAACCGCACATGAAATTCTCATAAATTTTTCTTACCGGTAAAATTCGGTCGCGTCTATAACTCCTTTTTTTGATAGATACGGATCGAAACCCACCACGAAATGCCGTAAAGCACTGCCGCGGTAGCCGCCGCACCGAAGCCGCCGGCACCGGCAACATCCACAGACGCGGAAAGCCCACTGCCGGAAAACATCATTCCAAAGGCGCAGGCAACGCCCACCATAACCAGATAGATCACTCTTCCGCGCTCGGCACCGAAACGGAACACCAGCGGCATGGCAACAGACGGCGCAAAAAGGCTTAATACAACCGTACTGAGCAGTAAAGTACTGAACTTCGCCGCAGTAAAGCTGCCCTGCATCTCCATCTTCACATAACTGCACAGCGCAGTAAGGAGCAGTATCAGCAAAATTGCAATCAGCCCCAGCAGGTATTTTTCACTGATGTACCGGCTCCTTGGAATCGGCAGCGCGTCACAGTATTTGCAAAACCGCTCCTTTTCGTCATAGGTATAAAGGGTCAGCGGCAGCATACTGATAATAAAACACGGATAGACCAAGAAGAAGTTTTGAAAATTTCCCTCTCCGGTCAGCGCACACGCCATAAAAACCACAATCAGCAAAAGATACGAACGGCAGTGCTTTAAAATCAACAGCATATCTTTATAAAGGAGTCCCGTCATTGTTTTCCTCTCCCTTCACCATAGTAATAAACAACTGCTCCAGATCAATCGGCGAGGTCTCCGCCCCATGCGGCAATGCATCCGCTCTTACAATTGCCTCACAGTCGTATTTGTTTTTCCGCACGCCGATCACGGCCTTGGCGTCCAACTTGGAAAGTGCTGCCGCATTGGTGTGTAGCACGCGATACTGTTCGTACAGACGATCCTTTTCTTCGCACAAAAGCAGCTGTCCCTGATGGATAAACGCAATATAGTCGCATATTTTTTCTAAATCGCTGACAATGTGCGAGGAGATCAAGACCGCGTGATCCGCCGATCGGGTAAAGTCAGAAAACAGGGTAAGCACCTCGTCCCGCACCACCGGATCCAGGCCGCCGGTCGCCTCGTCTAAAATCAATAGCTTTGCCCCGTGCGACAGGGCAACCGCGATTCCAAGCTTCATTTTTGTCCCGCGTGAAAACTGTCCGAACGGTTTGTCCTTCGGGACGTTCAGGCGCGCCAGATAATCCCAAAACACACCGCTGTCCCAGCGCCGATAGATCCGCTGCATCATCCGCTCGACTTGTTCCGCCTTCATGCATTCTAAAATGCCCACCTCTTCCAGAACAACGCCGACATCCTCTTTCCACGCGGCATCGCGCTGCGGCTCCTTTCCCAGTACGGTGATGCTGCCGCTGTCCCTTCGCACCATGTCCAAAATCAATTTGATGGTCGTACTCTTTCCGGCTCCGTTTTCGCCCACAAGACCCATAATGCATCCGCACGGCAAGGCAAAGCTGATGTCCTTTAAAGAAAAGGCCGGATAGCTTTTGCATACCTTTTTCAGTTTGATCGCATTCATTGATTTTCCTCCATTTCGTAGAAAAGCATTTTTGTCAGTTCATCCTTACTTAATTGACAAACCGCCGCGAGTTTTACGGCCTGTGCAAGGTGATCTTCCAGCTTTTTTAAATTCTCTTCCCGAATCCATTCCGTATCCTGCGGCGCAACAAAGCTCCCCTTTGCCGCCACCGTATACAAAAGCCCTTCCTTCTCCAGTTCCTCATAAGCGCGTTTGGTCGTAATCACGCTGATGCGCAAATCCTTTGCAAGACCGCGAATGGAGGGCAGCATCTCATTGGCCTTTAGCGTGCCGTTTAAGATTTGCTCTTTTAGCTTTGTATAGATCTGGTCATAAATCGGAATCCCGCTTTTATTGTCAATCCATAATTGCACCCTGTCACCTCCACTGTGTATACTATACATAAGCAGTATACACAGTATACACAGTTTTGTCAAGTAAATTTGAATTTTTTTACTTTTTTTGAAAAAAAGGCTTGCTTTTTTTCTCATATGGTGCTATAATGAATGGGTTCGGTCAGATATGTGCCGCTAGCTCAGCTGGATAGAGCGTCTGACTACGGATCAGAAGGCCGGGGGTTCGAATCCTCTGCGGCACGCCATGGTAATATTATCCGAACTTTTTATGTTCGCGGTAATAGTAAAACTCCCCAAAAGTTGATGCTTTTGGGGAGTTTCCTTTATATTTCCATCCCTACTTCCCCCATAGTCTCCACATCATTGTAATGGTTCTAAGATCCTTGTCGTTAAGATTCAGCCCATCGCCGTCCCCTTTTAAGATGCCGGTATTCATTGCCCATTTGACCGCTGCACGTGCCCAGACGGGCATGTTTTTATCCACATAATTGTAAATCATGGGATATTTTAGGTCGTGCAGCTCCACCGCCAAAATTTTTACCGTCTCGGTTAAATCCCGGATTTCCTGTTTGAGTTCCTCATATTGTTCCATGGTAAGTCCCTCCTCAATGTTTGTGTAGCTTAGCCGTACAAATTTGGTGCCGGGCAGCGCGGAATTTTGATATTGCTTTTCACAGACTGCGCCGCCGTTTGCAATGATGGCGTGGCCGTTTGATGTGTTGCCCTCGACCGTCCAAAAGGCGTCGCCGCAAACCTTTGTCACAATCCCGGTATGGACAAAGGCGCCGCCGCGGTAAAATAACACGATATCCCCGGCCTTGGGATTTGCGTGCAGAGGGAAAAGCCTTGCCAGGGTCGGGCAATAGACAAACGGATCATGCAAAAGCAGCGGCTTGACCCATTCCCGCCCAAAGGTTTTGGCGATGCACCAGGTCACAAAGCACGCACACCAGGGCTGACCTTGATAGTTCGGCGCGATGTCACGCCAGTATTTGGTGTAGTTTTGATTCCCGGCATTCTTTGTCTTGCTGTCTAAATCCGCGCCGCTTGCCTTTTCCAGATATCCGACCTCCGCTTTTGCGGTTTGAATCAGCCGATCGATGGCAGTCATTGCTTTTCACCGCTTTTTAAAACATCGTCCACCTTTTTCATGAAATTTACCAGCACCTGCGCCATCTCCGCACGGGTCATGGCGCGTTCCGGCTCAAATGCCGTCTCGCTGCATCCGTTCATCAGCCCGGCATTGTATACCTTTTTGACCGCGTCATAGTACCACGCGCCCTCTTTCACATCTTCAAACGGCATTATATTGGTGTTTTTTGCATCCATCAGTAAATATCCCCTTTCCAGTTGATAATAGGGAACCGAACCGATCCCCTTTTCGCCCCAGTCCTCGCCCCAGGAGTTGAGAATCTGAAACATCTTTGTTTTATCGTCCCAGCCGATCACGCAGACAGCATGATTCATCCGCGGCATCTCGATCACGCCGAGCACCGGCACGCGGAACCGATAGATCGCCTCCTTGACCGACTGATACTTCTTTTCCTTTAAGGCGAAAGCATAAATCTCATAGCCCTCGATGTGATACGGCTCCGCCATTTCGTCCAGCTCCGGGTGTGCCTTTACCAGACTGCGAATCTCCGGCATTTCCTCGTTGACCGGAAAATCCTTTTCCATGCACGCGCCGGTCTTTCTGAGATAATCCAGCGTTTTGGGAATCTGCATTCCCTCATAGGTATCGGCATCGTCCCGGCATCGGCCATAGACATAACCGGGCGAAAACCTGTCCCGTTTTCCGGTCTCGATCTGATTAAAAATCTGCATGATGTTGGTCGTTGCAAATCCCACGCACGAATTAACCGCCCCCTGATCGCGCACATCCGGAATCCTGTCTTTCGGCAGCGTAAACGCAGACGGCAGCTTATCGCTGCCGCTGCGGAACGCGCCGGTGTAGTCGGACATTTTCAGCCTTGTTTGGATTACGCCGCCTTTTCGCATTGCTTTTCCTCCCTTAAAACCTCGTCCGCCTTTAAGGCAGGCTTGGTAAAGCTATTGTTCTTCCACCAGGCAAGCAGGGCGGAAACCACCGTAAAGCCGGTGGTGATTAAGGTGTTAATATCATCGTCCGACACCGCAATGATGCTGTGTCCCGATGCGGTTAAAATCTGGTTGATCAGCGCAAGGGCGAGGATCAGCGTCCGCGCAACGGTGCCGGGTGTTACGGTTGGTTTTTGATTCATTTGTTTGCCTCCTCTAAATCTTCGATGCGGTGTTCGGACACCTTTTGCCGGTTGTCCAGTACCGCGATATTTTGTTCGATCCGAAAGGTGCGCTCGATCAAACTGTTGTGTTTGTTGACCTTTTCCTCCAGCTTTCCGATGCGGTAGTTGGATAATCGGTTGGCGGTCAGAATACCGGCCAGCGACCCAAACAACGTCCCGATCAGCGAAAGCGCCGCAATCATGATCTCTGTTTCCATTCTCTCTCCCCCTTAGTAAGTATCGTACCGGTATGTCACGCTGCCGGGCTGCACGGCGGTTCCGATGGTTAGTGCGTTGCTGCCGCTGCTAAGCGAAACGGCAGGCAGACCGTCCCCGCGGTAGGAGATACTCTCGCCGGCATAAAGCGGCGCACTGCGGATAATTTCCGCAACCTTTGTCCCGTTGTTAAGTATCGGAATCGTATACGTCAGCGGCGCAGACAAAAACGTCCCCGTGCCTTTGTTGGTGAAGAAGGTGCCGCTCACCGCATCGTACATACCAAGCACGCCGTCCGAGACGCGCTTGCACGGTACAAAATCCCCAAGCAATGCCTGGCTCTCACCGTAGAACTTTACATGATACATCCGTGTTTTGGAATAGAAGTCGTACTCACTCTGTGCTGTACCGCTGTTATGATTATGCGCCCGAAACAGGTACACGGAAATCGATGCCGATGGCGCGGTTAAAACAATCCCGTTTTGCACCGCTTCCTCGTTATGGTACAGCGTTCCGTCTGTGGTGAGCTTGACGTGGTGGGTGACGGCATAATACGAATCGAGAGAATCGTAAGCCTTTGACCAAGTCGTACCGGTAGTCGGATATGCAACCTGTACGCCGATTTTTATTTGTGTTCCAGTTCCGGATTGGTTATTCACAAACCAAATTTTGAGGTCTCCTCTCTTGTTGGTTGATGATACAATGACTCCGTTTACACCCATAATTCCATTGAGACCGAACATATAGCCGGATTTATGTCCTGTGGATTGATACTTGATATCAAACCCGGCAATGTCTCCGTGCACGATCCCCGTGTCGATATATTGTGTTCCGGTGCTTTCGATGTAGGAGAGCTGCTCATACCCGGACGGAATATCGCTGCGCTTTTCGGCGCAGTCGCCCACACCGCCCTCGCTGCCCGTGATGGTGTAATCGCGAAGCGTAAGTTCTGCCGGGTTTGGAATGATTCCGTCCGTGCTGTCCGCAAAGTGATAGGACGGTAAAAATCGAAAACGGTTCATTAAAACACACCTACCCTTGCAACGAGAATCGGCTGATTGTCCGCATCCTTGCCGATGCATTTGACGCTGACCTCATAATTGGTGTTTGCAGCCGGGATAAACACGCCGGCGGCGTTGCAGTCCGCACCCTGCCACTTGATGCCGGATGCTGTCAGCGTTGTCGCGGCCGCACCCGATACAAAGCTGAACGCCGCCGCGTAGGTGTCGGGGATCGTCTCCGGCAGGGTAACGGTCAGCGCGGTCATTGCCGCTGCGGTCATGCGTGTATCGGTGTGGTCGGTCAAAACAAGGCTGCTGCCCGTGATGCCGTTTTGGACGGTGAAGATATCCAGGCCGTCTGCGCCGGGTTCTCCTTTGTCCCCCTTTTCGCCCTTGTCGCCTTTTACGCCCTGGATTCCCTGCTCGCCTTGTTCCCCTTTTACGCCCTGGATTCCCTGCTCGCCTTGTTCCCCTTTTACGCCCTGGATTCCTTGCTCGCCCTGGATTCCACGATCCCCTTTTTCTCCCCGATCGCCCTTTGCGCCGCGGCTTGGCTTTTGCGTATCAGTCTCTCCAAGATACCAGTTTCCATTTTCCCCGATGTGCGGCGTGATGCCGTTATCGCCGTCCTGTCCGTCCTTGCCCGGCGCGCCGGTCTCGCCCTGTGCGCCTTTTTCCCCCTGATCGCCCTTTGCCCCGGCGTCGCCCTTTTCCGCAAGGCACATCCAATATGTCTTATCGGTCACCGGTATGCCGGTGCATGGCATAAGACACAGGTAGCTGCTGCCGCCAAAGCGTACGGCATCCAACACCTCATAGGACGAAGTTTCGTCATAGTCCCCTTTCGGGGAGATACTGACCTTTCCCAAAATTGTCGTTGCCATTAAATTTCCACCTCCAAATATTGATTTTTAATCCGAAACTGTACCGTGACATTCGGCGTGGTGTGCATCAAGAGATTGCCGCTGAACGGGTTAATCTCAAAGGTTGCAAACTGCACATCGCCCTTGTCGCCTTTTTCGCCTTTAAATTCGCCGCTTTCAACACGGCGGTTTAAATCCGCAATGGCCTCGCCGGTCTCTTCAATCAACCGCCCTAGCACGTCCGACTGATCGGAGGATTCGATCAGCCCATCCTCGACCACCTGCGGCGGCACCCGGATTTCAAACTCCGCACTGGTCAGCAGCTTGTCGCCGTCTCTGACCTGCACCTCGGCGCGAACCGTACCGGGAACCGCCAGCGTGTTACCGGACAGGGTAAACGCCGCGCCGCCATCCTCTAAAACCGTGCCGATGGTCTGGGTATAGGTGTTATCCGGCTTTCTGCAGGACAATACCGCCGTGACCGTCTTGGGAATCGTCATCCGCATGCCGCCGTTTGTCAGCGTCACAGCCAGGATTCGCGTTTCGTTGTCAAACTGATGCGCAACGATCCGCTGCCGCACCGTGCCGCACCCCACATCCAGCGTAACCGGTATCGTAACTTGCATAGCTTGTCACCTCACTAACACTTTGATATGGGTATCATCCATTCTGGACAATACCCGATAGCCGCTCCTGCCCTCTGCACTGGTTGCGATGCCATTCACACCCGGCACCGCATAACCGTTCGGCACGCAGCTCCCGTCATCAATCAAAATCAACTTGCCCATCATTCCAACCGCAGACCATTCTTTTCTATCCGCACGGCTTATATATTCCTTCTCCGGATCATAGTCAGGATTCAGTACCCAGGTAACCGTATCACATTCTTCTGTCACACAGATGCGCTCTTTTTTCACCTTGCCGGTTTCCGGGTCAGTACTTTCCCGCACTTCATACTCCGCATCGCGGTGTGTGGTTTGGGTCAGCCGACGGCCGAATATGTCAGTCATATACTTTCCGTGCCAATCGTCAAACTGAGAATCACCCAAAATACAAGGCGCGGCAGAGACGACGCCAAGGATATCAACATCGCCGCCTTGCGCCAGACGAATCTTTTCTCCGCTCAGCACAACCAGCAAGCCGCAACGATCTTCGTTGTTGGGATTGCCGTCCTCCCATTCAAAATATTCTGCATAGTCAGCACCCGTAGATTGATACGCTGCCAGCGCATAAACTTGCCCTGCATATGTTACACGAAATGCATTGGCACGGTTTGTGTCAGAAACTCCGTTTCCTATAATAAACGCATCGCCTGTGGTACCATTATATGTGCCTTCGGTGCCGTCTTTTGCATAATGGCCGTATTTCAATTGATACGTAAGTGCACTGTTGGTATAACCACCAACAATAGCACTATTGCCTGCAATGGTGTTTCCGCTTCCCCCAATAATTACACTGTTGGACATTCCCGACGATATGGCGTTTTGATTACCGGCAATAATTGCCGAACGCATCGTTGAAGGTCCCGTAATACTGTTTCCGGAGCCAGCCAAAATTGCAGTATAGGCACCCTTTTCAGTCTTATTACTAATACCGCCCAATATTACAGAACACGGGTTCATAGAATTTCCTCCCGTGGTGTTGTTTAATCCGGCAAATACCCCATCACCTGTTCCCTGTGCAGTATTTTTATCGCCGCCGACAACAATTGCATTCTCGCCGCTGGCAACATTCCCGGACGTCGCAAGCGCTCCCGTTTCACTGTATGCGCGATCTTCAACATTTCCAACGATAGTTGCGCCTGTCCCGGCGGTTACCGTTGAGCCTTTGCTTGGCGAAACCGATTTACCGCCCATGGACTTTATAGGAAGTGCTGCGTCTGCCTCTTCCCGCGCGGCTGCCTCCGCATTTAGCGCCGCATCGATTGCGTCCATATTGGCATTCGCATGCTCCACACTATAAAAATCTGTCTCGTCCGGCTTTTTTAAATTGTAGTTTGTTGTATATTTCATCGTTATCCTCCCAGAACGCTCTCGCGCAAATCTTTATAACTGTATACTTTTAACTGTGCATAGGTATAAGGCGCCAGCGTTTCATATTGATTGTATTTAAGGCCAAAATCCAGAATCATGTTGCAGGGCAGCATTTTTCTGATTAACTTTTCCGCTGCCGCTGCCTGGCTCTTTGCGGTCAATGAAATCAGGACGCGTAATGTATATTTCGATGCATCCAGCGTTACGTTGACGCCTTGCACGCCTCCGCACAGCTGCTGCAATTGCTTTTTCAGCGCATTATAGGTATACGGGCGATCACCGGCAAGATACATTTTAATGCGGAACATGCGATCCGCCGTGCTATCGCCCGTTTCGGCCTCAACGTGAAGCATGTTTTCCCAGCGCAAAACGCCCTCTTCATCAAGACTGTCAACAAACGTATTGGCAAGATTCTGCCTGCGCGCCTGTTCCAAAAGGCCAAGTTCTCCGCCTGCCGCCGTCATCAAAACCTTATATTCGTAAATATCCCGCAGAAAATCGGGAAGATATGCAATCAGATTGACCGGAAGATTCATGCAGTCACCTCCGAAAGCGTTCCGAGTTTCACGACTGCCGTCTCCGGCGCCTCGTGATTTCCTGCTGTCGCATTGATTACCGCCGTGACGTCTTTGATGCCGCCAACACCTAAGATTCTGCTTTCCAGATGAGAAACGCGTACCACGATTTTTTCCTTATCCGGCATCTTCCACGACTGATTCAGCTCTGCCAGATAATCATCAATGACAATCTTTATGTTCCCCTTTACATCGTCCCATGCACTTCCTGTTTCATAAGTGCACGACAGCGCGATATTGACCGTGTCCGCGACAGCTGCCTGAACGGTCACGCTGTGGCCAATCGGCGCGATACCAATCCCATCGCCGGAAGAATCAGACGGGTCAACGGCCTCCTGTACCGATGCAACAAGCGCATTGGAAGGGACGGCGCAGTCTGAGTTTACAATAACCAATTTCACAGTGCCGCCGCCGTTCCATACCGGGTATACCCGGACACCGCCCACGTCCTGAAGCGCAGAGACCTTTTCGATATAGTCTGCCTCATTGCCGCCAAACGCCTGTGACGTAATCCCGGAAAAATATCTCTGCCGAAAGCTCTCGGTGTCCTCTTCATCCTCGCCGCCCACCAACACTTCGGTGATTTCCGCAATGGTTAATCCGCCAAGATCGTCCTCGCTGATCGGAACAAGCTGCCCGGTATACCAATTTCCGGCACTGCCGGGGCTTTCACATGCCAGGCGGTAATAGTACAAGGCGCTTTCTTCCTCGTCCTCTATTTTATCTTTTACGGTATAGTTCATGGCGCCGCCGGAAAACCGCTTTCCGATCGGAATCTCAATGTCAAATTTCCCCTTTACCACTGCATAGGTCGCGCCTCTCGGCGCAACGCCGCGTTCAGCCGCTCTCTTTACCAGATAATAACGGCTTGCCGTATCTGCGAACGTCTCGTTTAATATTTCGCCCATGTCCTGATACAATTTTGCGATCTCCATCGCCACGGGCGCAAGCGCGTTATAGATCACCGATCCCTCACGCTTGTCAAGGTCACGGGGAACGTAAGACAATAAACTGCTTAAAACATTTTGATAGCTTTTGTCCTCGTACATTTACACCACCACCTTATCTTCAATTTTAATCGATTCATCATAAATGGTGCTGACCCAAAACGCAACACCGATTGCACCGTGCGCAGGCCTTGAAAACTGAAAGTCCGAAACACCGACAATCCTGTCATCCTGGCAAAGTGCATCCTCAATTCTTCTCATAAGCTGCGGAATGACAAATCTCCGGTCTTTTCCGTACAGATCCGTAAGTTCAATCCCGTAACTTCTGCTATAAATCAGCCATTCGTACCGCTCGGTGCGAAAGATACAATAGATGCTCTGCCGCACCGCCTCAATCCGGTCAATGCTCTCTTCGATTCTCCCGGATTCAAAGTTGATGCGATATGTTTTGGATTGCTCCGTCTTTTCTCTTGCGGTTTCAAACCATTCCGGAGTAACTGCAACAGACGGTATCATGACATCACCCCCAAGACAACATACTTTTGCCCGCCCTGTATCTGCATAAGGATAACCTTGTCCCCCTTGTGCAGTCCGTTATCAATGTTCACCTTCACCGGGGGACTTTCCTCAGTATAAGCCGTCATCGGCCTTAAATACGACGGCACCATCAGGCACTGATCCGGAAGAATCAGTTTTGCATCCACAAAAATCTTTAGCGGCGCCGTCTCCTGCACCTTTCCCTGCAACACCTTCGGCAAATGAAGTGCATCGATGGTTTTTACGACAATTTTACGGATGGATTCCACCCATTTTAGCATTGTCCGCATATCTCCGCCCGAATCATTCATTTTGTATGTCACCTCCCAGCAACGTTAAATCCATCCTGTGATTTCCTCCCGAAAACTTGTGTTTGACGCTCTCAACCAGCATAAAATGATTGATGATCCTCTCGCCGACATTCAGCATGACGCATACACTGCATCCGCCCCTAATCAGCGGTGATCCAAACGCGTCCTTTATTTCAAGAGAGCGCGATTCCTGGCCGTACAACGCCGCAAGAAGCGCCGCCTTGCTCGCTCCGTCCTCGCCTTCATCGATACTGTCGCACATTTGCAAAACGCCCCAGCGGTTGATTTTCTCTTCATTATTGTGGATATAAACCTCCCTCTCTCCGGTCTCTTCGTTGTCATAGTACAATTTGATTCTGGAATACACATCATCATTGATGGAGGCCTGATAGGTATAATCAAGCGCCGTTTCCTCGTCAATGACAAGATCAAAAATCCAGTCTTTTGGGTTTTTGATACAGAGCTTTCCAAAATCGTCATAGAGCACAAACATCTCGCCCGTGTGATAAAGCGTTTGATCAAAGGCGTTTTGCACAATATCAAACAAAGTCGCATTATCCTCCACCCGAAGCGGTATCTTATACCCGGTATCCGCCAGCGCGCCGCAAACCAAGTTGTGGTCGTCAGCAATCATTTTCACAAGCTCTGCCGCCGTTTTATTTTCGTATACATAGCAATCCTTATTTTTAAAATACCGCATCTGATCGTATGCAGTCACCTTGATCGTATCATCCTTGCCTTTTTCCTTTTCAAAGACAAACCCGTAAAACATCTCTATGTCCCGGCTCTTTAAAACAACCTGTGCCCCGTTCAAAAAATCAAGTTCAGCCGTCTTTAGAACCGAAAAGCTAAGTTTTCCCGGACTTCCGCGCCGGCACGATTCCAGGTTCACCGTGCCGCTGACAACGGGGAACATGATCTTTCCGTCATGGTTGATGATGTATAACTCAACCTCGCCGCCCAGCGTATTTTTCCCGCGCACCGGGTTATCTCTTGCCTTGCCGCGGCCGCCGGCCTCACTTGCAATACGACTCGCCGTAATCTGTTTGGATTGCTGACTTACCGTGCTTCCGCCGGCCGGGACCATACCCGGCGCATACGGAACGTCACCGCTGTACTTTTTATAGTCCTTTTCAAAATATCCGGCAATGTCCTTATCCTTTTGGTTTCCGAAAAACGCGTAAAAAGTGTACTCGCTGCCGTATACGTTTTTGACCTTTGTCGTGCGCGGCGTATATGCCCTGCGTTCTTTTGCGCCTTGAATGTCACCGGGAAAGGTGTCATGCTCCGTAACATAACGCGGCAGAACGCGCTTTCCATCGATTAAAACAAACCGCGCAGCGTCTACCGCCGTTTGGGTGCAGCCGCGTTTCCAGCTGCTTGCACTGTACCATCCGTCATGCAGTGTTTTGATAATATCTGCCTCGGTATTGCTTCTTCCGCGCGTCACCTCATTGAGGTTTGCAAGCTGCGAGGCCTCCTGTCTGCACGCCAGCACATCCTCTCCGCCCTGCTCGCCCGTAATCATGGTCGCAATATCTAAAATGGCAGAATCGGATAGCTTATAGCAAGGGAAATTCGTATAAGCCTCTTCTGTCCCGACGTCCTTTGTGTATCGCAGTACGCAATCCCATGGATAGTTACGATAGGGATAGCCGGCCACAATGCCTTTTTCTTTTCCATGTGCTTCCGCCGTCTTTCCGCCATCCTCCTGGACAAGGGCGCTGTGCTTGCTTTCATTCAGCAAAACATCACCCTTTTTGAGGCCGGTTCCGCTCTTCAGATTGACCGATGCCGTCACATCCTGAAATCCGCATTTTAAAAATGCCTGGCGCATATCGCCTGTAAAGGTTGCCCCTGCACTTCTTACAAATACGCCTGCATTTTGATACGCCTCAATCACAAAATGTCCGCAGTCATAGCCGCCGTCTGCCAATCCCCAGCCGCCCCACACATAGGTATAAGCGTTATTTTCTGCGATTGAAAGCGCCCATTGCACTGCCTTGTTAATTTCCCCTGCCACAAAACCACCAGCCTTTTTTTAATCAAAATATATGAAATACGCTACTTTTCCCAAAGCAAAAGGCGCATGCCGGGATATACCCTGTACTTGTCAATCGTTGCCGCAAGCGCTTGATTGACCAAAGACAACGCATTGCTGTTTTCGACCGGAGCCTGAAAGTTTTCCCACTTTTCGGGATTTTTTATCATCCCCTTGTCGCAAAGGCTGTCCAGGTGGTTTCTCCCCCAGTGATCGCAAATGCGGTCAACGTATTTGTAGCACGTGCCGCCGGTGATCTTATCAACAAGAGCCATCATATACGCCTGCGTCACCAGTCCGCTTTCCAGATCAAGCCACGAGGCCGCACCCTCGTCCCCGTACGCCCAGACGCGCCAGTTTGAAATCGCATCCTTGTTCTGCAAGGAAACGAGATACGGCTGCGACCAGTGCAGCCCCGGATCGCTTTCTGCAAGACCGTCGCGGTGACCGCCGAGGAATGCCTTATCCACAAGCGCCGCAATATTGGATTTCAGCGTCATGGCATCGGCCTCCCATTCCTCCGGATTTTCAACAATATAGGAGACATCGCCCTTATTGTACTGATCGAAGGTCGCCTTGTTCAGCCGATAGACCTTGTCCAGATATTCCTTGGCATCGCTCTGAAATTCCCTCAGGCAGATGCTTTGCAGCGTATCATCCTTTTTTGCCACAACAACACGCACCGCCTCCTTGGTGTCGGCGCGGGCAACCGTATATCCGCTGCCGCTTGCATCCGGAACCAAAACCTTTGTCCCATACGCGCGATAGTATTTCAGTTTGAGCTTTACCACCCAATCCTGCCCGTCCTCTGCGTTTTCCGCAAAACTGTATTCTTCTAAGGTGACCGGCATATTGATATGCCGAAGCTGATCCGCTCCGTCCGGGCTTTCCCGGTACAAATCCAGGCAGAAATAGCTTTCGCTTGTCATTAAAAATTCAAACAGTTCGGTATAGTAGTCCGGCGTCTGAAATACCCCGGCTTCGTAAAATGCAAAATGATACGGATGCGCCGGGAGCAATAGTTCAAAGGAACACTCCGAAAGCCCCGGCTTTTTAATCAGATTGACCTCTTCGCCGCTAATCAGCGTCACGGTCTCGTTTTTGCCTTTTGTGGCAATCTCAATCTTTTCGGGCGGCACCGGCATTCTGGTTCCTGCAAGATACAGTGAATACATTAAACATGCACCCCCTCGGCCGTGATCGCCAAAGCGTCCCCGGTCAGCTTAGCCAGTTGGTTTACCATGCCGTCGATATCCATGTCACTCGATAAATGATTGACGTTGTGCATGTCCACCTGAACGCTCGCGGTGGTAAATTGGTTGATCGCCTCCCGTTCCGCAAGGCTGCGCAGAACCGATACGTCCGCACCAAGGTTTGAGACCTGATCCTTCAGCGCCGCCGTGTTGCCGCTGATATCGTTCATATCCGCAACCAGTCCCGTATCTTCCAGCGCATTTCCCATCAAATCAGACCATTTGTCATTGCCTGCCTGGAACAATCCCCCGGCTTTTTTTGCCCAGGAATCACCCATGCTTGCCCCTTTGTTGTATGCGGCGCCATATTCAATCCGCTTTAAAACCGTTGGCGCCTCTCTTGACAGCGTAATTGCATTTTCGTTTTTGCCCCAAGACAACACATTGCCTTTTAATTCTTCCAGCTTCCCCGTCCAGTTACTTCCGAAGATCGCGTCAATGATCTTGGTTACCACCTGTCCGAGCGACATAAACCATCCAATGATATTGCCGATCAGGTTCTTTACTGCATCGCCGAAACTGTTGAATCCGCCAGTCATCACATTTAAAACCCACTCGACAATGCCGATAGCCGGATAAGCAAACTTTGTCCAAACAAGTTGAATGATGCCGTTAACCAATCCGGCAAACGCATTCCATATCGCCGCACCGGCCACAAAAACAGCGCCCATCACCGCGCCGAGTGCGCTGATCGATTCGCCGCGCGCCTTTTTCACGGCTTTAGTGATCGCAATAACGGCAACCACCAACGCAATTACCGCTGCGATGATCCAGACAATCGGGCATGCATACAGAGCCGCATTGAAAGATAACTGTGCTTTCGTCATACCTGTTGTAGCCAACATTTCGCCCGTGATTGCTGCACCGTGTGCAACAGCCACAACGGTTCCGACCGTTTTAATAGCAGCCGAAACGGCGGATGCCGCGCTGACCGCAAGCAATGCTCCTTTGTAAAGTCCAAGCGCCGTAACAATCCCCATGATGATTGGCTCGATAACGCTCCAGTTGTTAACTGCAAAATTACCGATTGCGCGAACCATCCGAAGCAGCGGCGAAAACATGTTCAGTATTATGCCGATTCTTGCGCCAAGTCCGCCGAGCATGTTCTCCATCAGTGCACCAAAACTTTGTATGCCGGTTAGTATGGTGCCAAAGCCTGCCGCCGACAGTGCATTGTTCACATTTTCTATCATCGAGATGACGCCGCGCTTGACAGCCGCCCTCATATTCTCGATGCTTGTTGCCCATGTTCCGCCGGCCTCTTTGGCCGCACCGGTTACATTTAATACGCCATTCGTTCCCTCCGAAAACGCCGTTGACACGGTATCAATAAACTGTTGGGAAGAAATTTCGCCCTTAGAAAGCGATTTTTGCACCGCTGCGGCCGATGTCCCGGTCGCCTGCGCGTAAATTCCAACCGCATTGATTCCGGCATCTGTCAGACGGTCTAGCTGATCCATTTCGACCTTGCCCTTTGAAAGCATTTTGCCGAGCGCGTCCGTCACATTAGAAAACTGTTCGTTGGTACCGTTGCCATAAAACGCAACCGCGTCGCCCCACTTTTCAACCTGTGCCGTTGCAGTGCCGATTGAGGCGCCTCTGGTAACAAAATTCTGTGCGGCAGCAGCCGCCACATCAAGTCCGTATGCCGTCCCCTTGGTTGTTGCCTTTAACTGCTCCAAGGCCGCCTTTGCCGTGTCGCTGCTCCCGGTCATCACGCTCATCTTACGCTGAAAGTTTGTCATCGTGTCCATGCGGCTGATCGCACCGCCAATCGAATCCGTGACAAGGCCGACCACCTTTTGCACCGCCGAAAAGCCCATCAGCGTTTTTAGCAGTGAACCCGAACTCGTCTTTGCCTTTTGCGTGACACCATCGACATCCTCAACACGTTCCTTTATCCGGCTGAGGCCGTCCTCCGCCTTAGCAAGTTCCGCCCTGGCATTTGCAATTGCCGATGTATCCACCGACCTTGCCGACTTGTTCTGCATGGTCTCAAACGAATTGATTACGGTCCGAAGCGCGTTATCCATATTCCGCAGCGGCCCCGTCATGGCGTCGGTGATCCGTATGGATGACTGTACCGTTCCCATTTTTATCATCTCCCCTCTTCCTTGCTAACGCTTGCGGCTTGCCGCTTTCCTCGCCTTTTCCTCTTCTTCCGTGCGAATATCGATTGCGGCAATAATAAACGCACGCTCTTCCCTCTGCAATGCGATATACGCAGAGGGAAGCATATGTAGCTTGTGTAAGCAATAATACGCATAGTTACTGTCGGGGTCTCCCCCGCGAATTAGTTTTTTGCCTCTTCCACCTTTTCGTCCATCGTTACATCAAATCCGTTGATTTTCTGCACCTTTGCAAGATAATCGTAGTATTCGCCGGGTTCGAGCATCGCCTTCAGGCATTCGCCCGCGCCCTTCACACCGTAAGAATCCTGCAATCCCGCATCGTTCAGATTCGGGAACACCGTGCATTTCGCCGCCAGCGCCCCCAGATACGCATCATAGTCAATCTCCGGCTGATACATATTTTTCTTTCCCGGCACCGGCACCCTTCTTGTGCAGCGCTTGCGGACTTCCTCGTCCTGCGTTGCGGTAATCGGCGAAACCTGCCACTGGATCGGCGCTCCGTCCTCGCCGACAAACCGCTTGCTGACTGCCACAAAAACATCGTCCCGAACCACCGCGTTTTCCTTTAAAAACGCCTTTAAATTTGCTGCCATAATATCATCTCCTTAAATCTTTATTGAGGGGCGTTGCCGCCCCTCTCATGTCTCGTTTACGCGCGTGTCTCAAATGCATCCGGAATATCAAAATCATCAAACGTAAAGCTGATATCTTCGTCCAGATACTCCGCCTCTGCGTCAATCTTTGCAAGCACGATTTCGTCAAGCAAGCAATTTTTCAGCGTGGTGCATTGCGCGTCAAGGCTTGACGTCTCGTCATCGTTATAGACCTCAATGTCCATGGTAAACATCTTGCCGGTCTTTTTGTACGCAGCCACCCTTTTGCGCATGGCGCTGTCGCAATAGTAAAGCGTTGCCGAGCCTTCCCCTTCCCAGGAGCCGACCTTATGCACCTTTCCTGACTTTCCGAGGACAGGGAGGGTAGTTTTATTCAGCTTTGCCTTTGCCTCCAGCTTAATAAGCCTTCCAAAAGAAAATCTTTCATTGGTATCGTTAAACGTAACCCAAACCATCCCCTGCGAGCCGCTGATCGCCTTATCGGCCGTCATATAATCAATTTTTTCATAATCCATCTGCCGTTTCCTCCTTTAACCAATATGTGCCGTGATATACAGCTTGCTCATTGTTTCGGCAATCCGGATATAAACCGCAAGCGTTACATCGCGTTTGGTATTTCCGACATCAACCTTGATATCCTCCGGGTCGTATTCCTCCACTGCGCCGAGCTTTACGTATTCATCCAGAATTTTGATGATGTCATTGCGGAGGGCGTTTCTGCCGACATTGGTATTGTTAATCTTTCCGTAATACTTATTGGCAAAAACACGCGCCGAATCCCCGGCAAACTGGTCGATTACACGGATTACCTGGTTGTTCTTAAATTCCTCGTTGACCTCTTCCGTAGTAGTCACCAGCGTATTAACATCGTCCAGAACGCGGATTTCACTGCCCTGCCGGTGAAAAACAAACTTTCCGGCCTCTAATGCCGCCTCCAACTGCTTTGATGTGTAATCCGCACTCACAGTGTATTCGCCATCGTACCTGGTATTTGCAAGGCCGCTGCTCAGCGGGCAGCCGGCTTCCTTCCCGGCCGCCCAGTATACCAGCGCGCTCTCCTTTGCGCCGCTGTCTGAAACACTGTTCTCAACCGAGATCACGCCATAGTCGTCTGCCTCATCGTATTTATACAATACACACTGGAATTTGACGCCAACTTCATTCCGCATCCGTTTTGTGTATGCCGCCAAAAGCGCTTTGGTCGCCTTTTCCGTGACATCACTGACTAAAATGTGGAACGAGTACGCCTCCAGCTTATTTAAAAACGTCTGATAGTCCGTACCGGACACCGTTCCGTTCTCGCCGCCGGTCAGCGCCGTCCCCGTTGTGGCAGCCAGCGAAGCGGAGCTTTTAAAAGTAACCCATGCGTTCGCCTTTAATCCTCCGGCTGCCGCCACCGTTTGCGTGTCATATACGATGCCGTCAACCTTTGTTTTCACAATGTACTTTCCTGTATCGTCCACGCTCGATTCGATGGAAATGGTAATGTCGTTTCCCCGAACGCCCGGACAGTTTGCGGTCGCATAGGTGTTAGACGCCGCCTTTGCGCCCGTTCCGAGCCGGTATACCATCACTGTTTTCGCACCCCGGAATAACTCACGGAAGTTTTTCATCTTTGCGTCCGAACAGTCATAGCCGAAAAGATCAACCGATCTTTTCATGAAATCCGCTGCCTCAACCTCTATGATCTCTCCCATCTGCCCCCAATCAAGCGTCATCGGCACGGCTACAATGCCTCGTTCTGCAATGGTCGGCGCCGTCTTTCCGACCGAAACAAAATTGATGTACGCACCGGGCATGATCTTGTTCATCGTTGTAAAACTACCTCCGCCAAGCGCCATTACAAAACCCCTCCTTTCAGATATTTGTCTATCACCGCTTCGGCCTGTGCAATGGTATATTCCTGATCGCTGTCCAGCAGCGCGGATAAAATATCGCAGTTTTCTATAAAACGCTTTGACTGCACAAGCTGTCCTTTTGTGAATTTGCATTCCGTCTCGGCTCCCTTTTCCGGGACGTTCTTTTTCACCTCATTACTCATGTTTCAGCTCTCCTTTTACATCTAAAATTTCCATGGGATCGTCTGTACTCTGTTTTTGGCAGACCGAAAAATCATACCGAACCCTAAAATGCAATACGCCGTCTATGATTTCGCATTCCATATCGCGCCCCAGCAGCTTTCCGGCAAAATCGGTGTCAATAACGCGCAGCGCACGCATCAGCACGTTCATAACCCGGTAAATCTCGCTCCGCTCCTCCGTTTTCGGCAAATAAACCACATCAAACGGATAGATGCGTCTCTCCCTTGTGCCAAGCTGCTGCACTCTGGTAAACAAGATCGGGTTAATCAAAAAACAGGGTCGCTCCAGCCCCTGCGGCACGGGATTTTTATAAATCCGGCACGGCAAGGCCTCGCGGAGCCTTTTCGCGATCCCGGCAATCATGTCCTCAATCACCGTCAAACACCCTCTTTAGTTCTTTTTCAATGTGCCTTTCTATGATCTTGGGCGCCGCCGTTTTCAGCATCTCTTCCGGGACGGTTATCATGTGCATGCCTTCGATCCAACCGCCGCCGCGCGTCCTGTGCCCGTATTCCACATAGCTGGCATAGGTCATCGAATTGGTAACCGTGACCTCAAACACATTCCCCTTTTTTACCACGGTCAGCGGTTTGTTTTCCTCGTCCCACGACCCAATGAGCGCCCCAGTGTCAACCGGGGTTCGCTTTTTTGCCATTCTCAAAAGCCGCGATGCAATATCCTTGGCAATATCGGTGCAAATACGGTCTTTATCCGCCTTTTCAAACTCACCAAGCCGCTCCCTGAGCCGTTTTAACTGTTTAAAATCACAGCGTCCCCATCTCGCCATTACGCCCACCTCTTAAACAGCGCAAGCGGAATTTCCTGGTGCGTGTCATATCTTGCCGGCTCGCCCGATCTGCAATAATCCGTCTGCACACCGTTTCGCATGACCGAGACCCTGCACCCTGCCGGAACGGCCAGCTCCGGACGACAGAACAAGATTACAGTTTGTTCGTTATCTGCCGCGCCGTCGCCGGCCGCCGCGCGTGAAACCGTTAAATCCGTCTTGTATGAGATTCGGCACGGTTCATTCTCAATAGAGATCTGCTCGCTTTTATCATCAAAAAGCTCATCGGCGCCGCCGGCCATAACAAAAACCGTCATGGTATCGGTATACGCAGATTCAACAGTCTTTCTCACCGCGCTTACCAGCGAATCCGTCTGAAGCATGTCCACCGCTCCTTTCCGCTGCCCTCAAGGGCGCTTGCCAGCTGCTCCCACCGCTGGGCGGCAGTTGCGGCGCCATCGCCAAAGGTCACACTGATATCGCCTGCCGTATAGGATTTTACTGCCGCTTCTGAAGCATCGGCGCCGGCAAACTCGCCGGCAAGCAATTTTCGGCGGATAAAAGCGCCGCAGACATTGTCCGCAGCGCTGTTTACCAAACCTTTCGGCACCTGCGAAAGATGGCAGAAATTCTTGATTTCCTCTGCCGCATCTTCACATAGGATATCGATCAAATCCATATCTCTTGCAGACAATAATATCCCAAGCGTCTGCAAAAGCGTGATTGCCCGCTCCTTCATGGCATCACCTTACAGCTTAACCGTGGCAATCATCAGCCCGGCAGGGTCAGGCAAAACAGGAACGAAAAGTCCCGAGGCCTTTGTCCATACCGCAACCGGGTCAGGCGTTGCCCACTGCGTAATGGTAATATACTGATCCGCTGATTTTTGATCATACGCCCCATACTCTGCCTCTTCGGGGGTCACGCCCCAAAGACCGGTTCCGACACTGCCGCCCATACCGACAGACACGAGCGAAAATTTATCGCGCGGAAAATAATATTCGGTTGCCATCGCGCCGCTCGCTTTTTTGTATCGGTACATGTCGTCATTGGTCACAATTGTAATGCCGAACATCTCGGTAAGCAGATCGTTAATCTTTGCCAAAGACACAAAGGTTCCGACGCCGCTTACACCGTAAATCGCCGTCTGTATTCCCTTGTTTTTCCGCATAAGCGCCACAATCTTGCTTGACGTGACAGCACGGTTCACCGTCTTTCCGAGCGCCTTTGCGGCATCTGCCATCTCCTGGATATCACCGAGGATATCGGCCTCCGCATTGCTCCAATCTACATTTTTAAAATTACTCTTCGGCACATCGTAATCCAGCGCAAAATTAAGGTTATTTTCTTTTACCGTCATCTTTCCGGTTGCAATTACCTCCATTTTCGCAACCTCGGTTCTGGTCTTAACGGATTCCGCAAGCCGTCCCATGTCGTCATACACATAACCGATCAGCGACGATTCATCCGAAACGCCTTTTTGGAGATACATCTGGACGCGCTCTGTCTGATTGATTTTTTCCTTAATCAGCAGTTTTTCAATTCTGACCTTTTCCAGTTCAGGACGATCTCCGATTGCCGCCTCCGTATCAAAGCCGTGCACCATCGCCATGGTCGGCAGCTGCAGCCCGTCCGCAAGTCTGAGGTACTCCGCCTCCAGGTTCTGTGTTTTTTCATCAGGAAACAGGGTATCTCCCATGTAATTTCTCTTCACAGATAAATTCTGCGAAAAATCCAGCCGATCTCTGTTTGAAACAAGTTGCAAAATATCCATAAATTTTTATCCTCCCTCTATTTAGGCAATTTCTACCGGAACCGTGATATCAGTCTTGCCGCCAAGGCTGTCTGTTACGGTACATGTGATCTGCGTTTTCCCGGCTTTCACCTTTGTCATCGTCACCTTTTTCGCAGTAAGCGCGGCGGTGGCAATCTCCACATCGTTATCGCTGCCGATGGCCGTTATTTCAAGCGTCAGCCCATCTGCATTCTCCGCAATATCTGATGCAGAAAACGCGGTTGTTCCGGCCGTGTATGCTTTCGCCTTGGTAACCGCCCTGGAGATTGCCGGCTCGTCATCGTCAAAAACAATTCCCTTTGCCGCAAGCGCCGTTTTGGCTGCGCTGCTCGGCGCAGTATGCAGTCTGTCCGTGTAAATGCGGCCGCCGACAATAAGACTTGCCGCCCTCTCCCCGTGTGTTACGTCAACGTTTTCAAAAATAATGCCCTTCGCGCTGGCATCGTCGCTCGGATAAACCGTCCCGCCTTTCACTGTTTTATAGCCATACTCGTCCGCAGTAATCCCCGTGTCGTTTACCTGAACCGTTTTTAACACAAGACCGACTTCGCTCGCGATAAAATTCGGTCTCTTTTCCGTTGCCTTTCTATTGATATAAGCCATGTTCTATTCCCCCTTCTGATTTTGATTGTTTTCCTGTACCGCCCCGTGCCTTGCGTTATACCGCTGCGCAAAAGAAGCGCCGAGGCCGCTGCTGTTGTTTTGCTGCGGCGGCATACTTCCTATGGGTTTCATCCCCTTGACAGGTTTTTTTGCCGCGTCATCTTCAAAAAGATACGCATTGTCCTTTTTTATAGACTGAATCTGTTCATCAAGCCCTGAAAGCTTTCCGTCCTTAAACGTAATTGTCTCACGGTCAAGCAGTGCGGCTGCCGCCTTAACATTCCGCGCCTTTGCCCCGGAAAGCGCAGCCTCCAGCGCATGTTCAAACCGAATCTCGTCAAGTTTGGCATTATATGCATCCTGCGCCTTCTTATTTTCATTCTGCAACTCCGTAATCCTTTGTTTCAGTCCTTCTGCGTCAACCTTTTTCAAGTCCTCAAGCTGCGTGTCCCGTTCGCCGATCTGGGTATGAAGCGTTTTAATCTCCTCCAGCTTGGCGTTGAAGTCTGCCCTTGCAACAAAATTTTTGCCTATCTCGTCAGATACTTTTTTATCAATATCATCGGTATAGGCCTCTCCTAAAACTGTTTTGAGCCATTCTAACATGTTACCTCCTAAAACCGCTGTCCTTTTTGTCCGGCAAGTCCCGGTAATGCGGTGCGCTTATATTTTGTTCCGTGCGCTGCGGATAATTTTGTGTATAAAAAAAGCGCTTACGACTTAATGTAAACGCTTGATTTATTGAATTGTTATACCCTATTTCCCCTTATTTTCGGGCAAAAGGAAAGGGACGGCATAAGCAGTCCCTCGTTCGGATATTTGGCAGGCGTCCAATTCTCCTGCATCTCTCAGGGTTTCCCCTTGTCAAACCATCGGCGTGTGGACGTGGACGTATTCTTCCACCTCAAATATCCTATCTTTATTGTACATATATTATACCATGTTTATTCTGATTTGTAAAGTATTTTTTTATTTCTAAGCAGCCTATCCCACTCTTTTTCATCTATTTTCATAAATGTGATTACCGAGTTCTTATACCTTTCGTCATCATGTGAAGTAACTAATCTAACTACGGTTTTGAACTGTTTTCCTTCATGCTCAAACGACTTCATAACTAAAGCCGAATACGGCTTAGTGGTTTCAATTATATAATCAGGAGACAAAACCGACTTTTTCATATACTCACAATATCTCTCATAATCACTGGGATGACGTTCCTTGATATGTTTTATTCTTTCATCGGTTATAATAACCTCATCCGTTCGTATATCCTCTGTAACACAACTGTATATTTCTTTATCAATTTTCCCTATAAAATGCAACGGCGGCATCTTTGACTTTTCTTTCGCGCCTTTCATTATACCATTTCCGGCCGAATTGTCAACATATTTCTCTTTCCATTCCTTGTAAGTCATGGCGTCCGCAATCTCGGTTTTGCCCGTCTCCGGATTGCGCATAGCACGCCCTGTTTTCCTTTCAAGCTCACGCTGGATATCGTCATCAACATACGGCACGGTCGTACATCTGCAATTCGGATGAAACGGATTCGCGGTAAGCCCCGGCTGATAATCCTTTCTGTCAAAAACCTTTCCGTCCATCTCACCGCATATGCCGCACGTCTTTGCGTCAAGCGCGGCATCGACCTCAAACCTTTCAACATTAAGAGATGCGTATGTATCTCTTGCCGCCTCTGCGGAAACAAATGCGCTTTCGGTATGCACAAGCCGCGCTGCATTGCTTTTTGACGTGTCAAACCGTTTGGCGATCGCTCTTATCGCATCCTCACGCGGTTTTCCCAGCAATACATTTCTGGTAAGCTGACGGGTTACCTCGTCGATCAGAGCATCCTTGTCCGTCCAGATTCTGTCCGAAAACGTTTTTTTATCCGTCGTCCACGGTTTTGACAATACCGTTTCCAATTGCTTTTGGCCGATGCTTGCCATGCTTTGATAGACGCCCATCCCGTTTTGCAATTCAAACGCAGTACGATAATAGGTTTCCTCATACTGAGCAGCAAGATGACGCCTTATTTGCGCCTCCTCACTGGTGCCAAGCCGCTCGGCAATCCCGCGAAGTTCAATTTTCAATGCCTCTAATTTGCTGATATGCACCCTCGCGCTCGCGTTTTCAAGTTCTTTTTCCCAATTATGACGGATTCCGTTTTCTCTGCCCTTTTTTATGTATTCCTCAACCGTCCAATAAAACTCTTTCAGTTCGCCGGAAGAAAGCATCCTGCGCGCCTCCGCCATCGACACCGCATTGTTTTTCGCAATTCTCGAATACCAGCCGGATATCTTATCGTCCATCTCCCGAAAAGCAACATCAAGTTCGGTTTCAAGCCTTTTGACAAGCCCTCCGTTGCTATCATGTCTGGCTTTCTCCAATGCCCGGATGCGCTCCTTCCAATAGTCCGCGTGATTCATTGCCTATTCCTCGTTTTCCTTGGGCTTACCAAATGCGCCGCTGTATATGTCTGTGAGCCTGCGCTGCTCCTCCTGCTCGGCCTTGATCCGTTCCATTTCCAGCTTTGCATCCGTAATGTACGGCACCTGGTTAATCAGCGTCTCCTGGGATAACTGCAAGCCGAGTTTTGAGAGCGATTCCATAATTTCTGTCTCGTTGATCAGCATATCCCGATTGAATACAACCTTTACGCTTTCGTTATCATAATCACCTTTCCCTGTGATCCTAAGAAAGGTATTCACAAACGCAAGCAATTCCTCAAAGGCTGCCTGTGCCTCCGTCTCAGTATTATTCGCGTCCAAATCAATGTCATTATACATCGACATGATATTCAGCTGGTTTGCATTGCCTCCGATACGGTCGTCCTTTGCGTCATAACTCATCGTGTTTTCTATCATTGCTTTTTTCAGCACTTCCAGTATCGCTTTGTAATTCTCTGCATTGACTTCAATCCGCAACGTCTTAACGTCACCGGTTACACCGTCCACCGTCTCTACCTTTACGCAGCCGCAAGATGCAAGGTTGCGCCGAAATTCCCCCAAATTCTCACCGGAATAATTAACGAGTATGAGAATCGTGTTTCGCATGTCCTCCAGCATATTGTCCTCAAAATTGGACAAAATGGTGTTGATTGCATCCTGGATTGATTTCACACCGCGGATCAGCGGTGTTTCCTGCGCATCGCGCTTTAGCGCAACAAGGGGAATCCGATCCCATGCAAACGCCTGATCTCCGATCGCAAGATACGGTTCATCCTCACGCTCTGCATCGGGAATCAAGGCGCCGCCCTGCATCACGTAATATTTTGCTCCCTCGCTGTCCAGAACCGTGACCCTTTTGATTGTTCTCTTCTTCCGCCCCTCATACGCGATAACCGGTTCATAAATTACGGCCAGATCAAGTTCGGTATGTTCGTCATCCGACCAAAACGGCAATACATTATAGGACGGCAGCTTTTTAAACCGAAGCTGCCCGTCATCAACATACGGGAAAATCCAGCTTATACCGCCATTGTAGACATCAATGCCGGCATTTTTTATCATTCGCTGAAACCGTTTGTTAAAAATCCCTTGCAGCAATGCGTAATAAGCATTACTCTCAGTCTCAAAGGTAATTGGCCGCCCGAAAAGATAATTTGTCTTTTGGATGACCGCCTTTCGGTATTGGTTGTCCGTGATTCTGGAATTCGGCAGCGCTGAAATCGTAACCTTTTGCCCGTTTTCGCTGATCATTTCACGCCTTTTGTCTAAGATATCCTGTCTGCCGTCATAATAGTTCCAGCCGTCCAGCATTTCTTTTCTTGTTTCTGATTTTAGCCACGCCGCAAGCTCATAATAGATGATGTCGATCCGGCTCTTTGCGCTCGCCGCCCCCGCCTCGATGATTTTGATCGCTTGGTTTGTTCCTGCATTGTATTCTATCATTTTCTCTCACCTGCTATTTAAAACTAAACAAATCCGGCCTGTCCGCCTTTTCGGCAATGCCCGTGGTTGCATCCGGGGCATCGTCATGCTTGTTTCTTCCCTCTTTTTGATAGCTTGTCATCGCGTCATAATATTCCGGCCACCGATCCTTCCAGTTTACCGGATAATAAACGTGCGACATAACCCATGTGCTGTTTGATAAAATTCGTGCTGCTTTATTCTTGCTCTGGTAAAACCAGTTTATTTTTGCGCGGTTTGAGCCAAGCTGCGAAAGCTCCCGCTCCACATTTCTCGCAAAACCGCGGCCGCCGTTATTACTCTCTATATCCGCTTCGTTCACGCCAAAGCGCATCAGACGCTTCGCCGTCTCCGGTTCCGTGATTTCCATTCCGTCTTTTGTATAATACACATCCAGGACATACGCCTCTTTATGATATACGCCATAGATAATGTTACACAGATAATCCGCACCGGTATCCGCCGTATCACAGTATGACTTTACCACCGTAAACAACGAATTGCCGTGTTTGTCGTTCGGCAGCGTTTCATAGGTTTTAAACGATGAATAAAGCCGTCCTTTCATATCAATCGGCATTTGCTGGTAATTTGCTTTTGCGATATCCTCGCCCATTGCCCGAATCTTTGCCTGGTAGGATTCCTCTGACAGAATATCACTGCAAAGCATGGAACCGTCCGGATATTGCGCCGGCATCATTACCTGACAGCATCTCCAGCCCTCGTCTTTAAAGAATTGCATTGCTCGTCCTGCCAAATCCCTTGTCGCCCAGCGCGTCATAATAATAATGATTTTTCCGCCCTCTTCAAGTCTTGAAAGCATGGTATTTACAAACCATTCCCAGTGTTTTTCAAGCAAATCCTCGTTATGCGCCTCCAATGCGGATTTAATAAGATCATCCAAAATCATCAAATCACATCCAAAGCCTGTCGCGGTTCCGCTCGGCGATGTTGCAAGATAATTGTTGTAGCCGCCCTCCAGGCTCCACAGGTTCATCGCGCCGTCTCCATGCTTGATTTTAACATCAGGAAATATATCCGAATAAACGATTTTATTCGCATCCGCTTTTTTCTCATCAATTGCGTTGCGTACATTCTTGGAAAACACCGTGGATAATGTCTCATTATAGGAACCCGTCATCACCTTTAGCGTCTTATTTTTACCGAGCGACCACTGGGTAAACATTTGCGCTGTCCTCGATTTTCCAAACCGCGGCGGCACATTGATAACGAGAATCCTGTCGTCACCCTCCATGAACGTCTGAAACGCTTCACACAACGCTTTTTGATACTCACGCTCCGGTTTATAAAAATCCGGCGCCATCACACGGCAATAATACCAAAACTCACGCCTTGCAAGTTCAATCATCGCCCCGTTTACAATGTTTTTATCCATCTCCGGCCAACTTCTTTAATTCCTCGGTTGTAAGTCCCTCAAACGGATTTCCTCGGCCTACCTCACCGCTCATTTCGACCTGCTGCCTGTCGCGCCATTTTTCGGGCTTTCTGTTTTTCAGCCAAAATATAATAGCCGTCATATTGCCATCAAGCGCCGCCTGATAGAGTGCGTTTTCGACCTCGATGTCCACAACCGCTTTGCTTTTTTTTATGGCGTCCGAAATGTCCGGGAATTTCCTTTTCCATTCGCTTAGCGTGCTTCTTGATATGCCCATGTTGTTCGCGATCTGATCGTCCGTCAATCCATCTCTTGCCCACGCTGAAATCAACAATAGACTGTCCGGCTCCAGCCATTCCTCATATTTTCCCTTTGCCATTTCGCAATCACCTCCCATATATTCCCTGCGCCCCGCCCCGCGCGAATTGTTTGGAATATTCTTTTCCCGTATCATCCAATAAAAAAGCGTCTGTTCTAAAACAAACACCTGATTTATACTTTATTCTCCGTGCGCATCAATTTTACCGCTCATCAAATCCGGCAATAGCGCGTCTCTTAATTCTGTAAGATATTGATTTTGCATTGTGTTAAGTAAAGCGATTTGATTTTTCCAAACAGAAAAGAATTGCAATAATATGTCTGGCAATAGCTCCTTGTCGTTGCATTTGAAAATGATTTCATTCTTGTTTTTGGTAAACTGAACATAATCAGAAATATCAAGTTTTATTCCTATCATTTCTGAGTGCGTCTTTGCCAGTTCCTTGGAATTTTCTATATTCTTTTTGAACGTCTCGATATTTATTCCTAAGTTCTTTGCTATTGTTTCATTAATGACCAGCTTGCAAGCGTTTTGCATTCGAGTAATGTAGTTAATATTGTCGGCTATCTGTTGAAAAGATCTATGTGTGTTTTCTCTTTCTTCAAACGCAATATACCTCGACGGCATGAGAAAATACCCATTGTCAGCTATTTCTTTATTTGTTTTTGCTGCTGAAAACCCTGTTTGATTTTCGGGTGCACCAAGTATTCTTTTGATGTTTTCATCGTTCAACGCATTGTATTTCCTTTTGTAGGTTCGGTTTGTATGACTTGAGCCACCAAACTGTCCGTTTTGTTTTCTTTCCTCTGTAATGCAGTTCTTCCTGCTGTCAATAAATTTCACAACGCCTTTTCTCGTCTTATTTTTGTTAAGGACAACAATACAAATCGGAATATCGGTAGCTTCGAACATTTTTTCTGGCATCATAATAACCTTTTCTATCAAATCGCTGTCAACGAAATATTTTCGTATATCTTGCTCCGTTCTTTCGCTTAATATGCCGTTCGGAAGTATCAAAACCGTTTTATCAGTCTTTGACAAACAATTGAATACGAATGCCCAGTTTGCGTTGTTTGCGGGCGGGATCACCGGAAAGCGATTGTCATTTTCCAGTGGCAACGGCGGTGCCCATTTAATGTTATAAGGTGGATTGCTTATAGCAACATCAGCATTGATTTCGGGAACGTTGTTAACCGAGATTTGCTTAACTACGCTATACTTTGTTCCCTTTGTTATTTGGTACGCTTTTATTATTTCGTTGCTCAGTGCATTACCATTCACCACATAGCCATTTGCGTTATGCAATACCAAATTAAAAAGCAAAAACGGAATAACCCTGCTGTCTAACTCCTCGACATAAACATCGTCTATCTTGCGGTCCTCAAGGCATTGCAACGTCAACGCGCCGCTTCCGCCGCAACAATCATAAACCGACTTACATTCCCCCACAAGTGCCGAAACAAGCTTACATAAACTTTTTGGCGTATAATCTTGTTTTTTTTCCACCCTGTCAGCTTCATAATATTGCCATAACGCTTGAAGCCAATCTTTATCTTCACTTAATATATTTTCAAATTGCTCAAATATGTTTGAGTTATTATTTATAACCGCATTAAGGAGTTTATCCCCGATTTTACTTGTATCTGCGCAATCCAATATTTTAAATGTTTTTTCTCTAAATTCCAGCAACTCCATTTTCATTCTCCTCGCACAGAAAATAAAAAGCGTCCCCGAAATCGGAAACGCTTACCGCGCCGCACAAATGCCCTGCACCACCGCGGTTTTCATATTGTATTTGCATTATACACTATATCACAGAAAAAAGTGTCTTTCTATGTCTTTTCATGTCTTTCTGAAAAACTGAGAACATTTTTCAAGCGCACGACCGTGTAATTTTTGGACATATCGCATTTCATACCCGATACTGTCCGCCACATCCTCCCAGGACTTGCAATTGATGTAATATTCCGTGAGCAAGGCGCGGTGGGTACTGTCCGGGAGGCGCGCGATCAGCCGGAGCATTTCCAGCCGGTAATTTGTCAGTTCCTCCATGCGGCGTTCCAGTTCTGCCGCATACTGGCTGTAACTGATGAATTTGTGCTCTGTGCCGTTGCCGCTGCTTGCCTGTACTCTTTCTGTGCCGTAGTTCACCGCGCCGCCGGTTGCCCGGTTTAATGCATCGTCACGCGCCTCTGTCAACGCCTGAATTTCAAATTGTAACCGCCTGCCGTTTTTCAGCCACTCCTTGACCGTCACGCCGTTTCCCCCTTTATGATTTTGCCGTATGTTTTCTGTACTGCCGTTTTGGTTTCTCCTCCGGCGCGACCCGCGGATATCGCTTTTGTTTTTCCGCCCACTGCTGCGGCGTGATGTAAAAGCTGCACGATTCTGTGGCGCAGTACAGTTTCAGCAGACAGTCGCATTTTGTCCCGGTATGATGCACGCAGTCGGTTCTGCCGGCGCGGATTGCCTTTACGTATTTTCTCATATGTCAGCCCCCTATGGTTACCGTTATGTTTAATATGGTGGCGGCCAGCCAATAGATCGCCATCCGCCAGTCCCTAAGAACGGCGCAGACAACCGCCGCCCAGAATTGCAGACTTATCAGCAGAACCGGAAATATGTATTTTGTCATTGGGGCATCCCCTCCAATTTCTTTTCTGCTTCCGCAAACGCACACACTTCATAGTGCAAACAATTTTCACATTTCATTTTTCATCACTCCTTACCGCCTAAGCATTTAATGCAATATTGAAATGCCTGCACTTTTCCTTTGTAAACTTCTATTTCCAATGACAACCCATCATTAACATCTTGCAAGTGTTCGATTGTGACGTTTTTGTTGTCGATTTCACGTTTCATTTGTCCAATGTCTTCGTATGCGCAATCCAATTCTTCTTTTAAGCACTCAAATTTATTTTTCAAATCTTGGTTTGTTGATTCAGCCATTGTTATCTCTCCTCATTGTAAATTTTGATATGTAATTTTTCACCAAGCCAGTCCAACCCTGCACGGGTTAAATAAAAATCAACACACCCGTTGTGTTCTTCGCTACATTTCGCATATCCTGCATTTTGCAGAACATTCCATATCTCATCGTCCTTTTTTGTGCAAAAATAATTTCTATACGGTTTATAAAATGCCCTGCCGTGCCGATGATACGGATTTTGGTAGTCAAGTCCTATTGCGTGTTTGGCTTCTTCTATGTATAGGTTTGCGTCAGGCATTATTTCACCCCCTCTACATAACACCAACTTTGCGGCGCTTTTTTGACTCTGATGTTGGATATTCCAGATTCTTCAAGTTCCGCAAGACTTTCACCGTCAAAGAAAGATATCCATTTTCTAAACTCGCTCAGTTCTTTTGGCTTGTCATAAAATTTGCGTGCGGATATATGCCATCCGTAAAACTCGTTTATACCGGCACCGACATATTCCCGCATTTCTTCCCACGATAAGCAGGATTGTTTACATAGCCAATTTTCTTCGCATTCTTCATCCTCGTTGGTTGCAACCGTTTCGTAGTCACACTCACCAAATTCAAAATAGCGTTCACAATCTTTTATGATTGTCTGTATTCTCTCATAGGTTTCATCATCCCAAAACTCGCTCTCGAACTCTTTTATTTCATCACATATAAACTCGCCTATGACTTTGCCGTTCCACCGTCTAAGCCCGGATGTTTTTTCAAATGCTTCAACCGCACCATTCTTTAGAATTCCAAGATAATCTGTTAAATAACATTTCCTGTCACCATATACATTAAAATCGCCTTTTGTGCAGTAAATGTAACACTTAAACGGCAGTTCAAGTTTTGGTTTTGTTTTTCGCACCTCAATAATCTTTTTGCCGTTTGCAATGAGTTCACACCATTTCGGTCGAACGCTTATTAAAACACTTTTCATCCCTGCACCTCCGTCATTTCTTTTACAAGGTCATCAATCTCAGTTGTTGCATCGTAAACAGTGCACCGACGTTGCCGGCACGCTTGCTCCCACGCCTCATATTGGCTATTTTTCGAACGTCCGCGCCCTGTCGGCGTCTTTGAAAATTCTTCTTTGCAGGGAAGTGTCAGCACAAATTTAATCTGGCGGTCATACATCGTAAAGCCTATGAGTGCCTTTCCGTTTGATGCAGCATACGCAAAATTGTCTGCGCCGTATCGGATCAGCGTCTTTTCAATTTCAAGCCTTGATAATTCACTTGACACACTTGTGTTTGCCGCGTATTTACCCATTTTGCACCTCCAACAATTCGGGATTGTATTTCCGTTTTCCTCTAAATATGTATCCGTTATTCATTTGTCGCACCGCCTTTCACACGCATAGCAATAAATAATGGAGTGCCGTCTACTACAAAACCATTCTTTTCGTAAATGTGTTTTGCTACTTCATTCTGAGGATCGACCCACAAATTCGTCACTCCGAAATCATTAACAAATTGTTTTATTGCTTTTTGTCCATATCCCTTGTTTTGATATTCAGAATAAATTTTGAAATTATTTAATGTCATCTCAGGATATTTAATTTCGGCAGTTCCTATAACCTTTTCGCCTAAACAGATGTCAAATTCTTTGAAACATTCCACTTCTTTTATTGTTATCTTATTACTCATTATTTCGCACCGCCTTTCAATGCTTTTTTGCAGCTTCTTTGGTTAGGAACACTGTTTTGCCGAAAAGCCTAAAAGCAAAAGTTTTGTCTATATAATTCCATTTATTTTTATTATTTTTTGCTTTTGCAGCCCATTCTTGACCGTCATATTTTATAATTCCATACACATACCATTTCTGTAATGTTCTATCTTGTTGTATTTCGTATACCGTCTGCCCAATCTTAACAGGCAGCACAATTACACCGTTTTCAAGAAGATATTCGGCAATATCTGATATTTCATTGTCTCCCCAGCCATCGTCTAAATCCCTTTCTTTTATCGGTTCGCTCTCTAAAAGCAGTTCAATCAATCTTTCTTTATTTGTCATTGCTTTTACCTCCTAATTTATAAACCGCCCCGTTTAGCCAAAAGCTCCATACCGGGATATATTTCACTCCGTCAATCTCTATTTTTATGTTAATCGGGCAGTCCACCTCATATCCGACTTCCACCAACGCGCATGCACGAATGGCGGCTTTGATTCGTTCCATTTCCCGTACGGAGATCATACCGCGCAGCCGATTCAGCAGCTGCTCCACATTTACGTATTTCATTCGTCTACCTCCGCAAGCCAGTAGTCCATTTGTCAGTCCCGGCATTCACATTTTGGGAATTGGCAATGGCGGCTGCTTTCAATATAGCTCGGGCACACTCGCACAACGCCACCACTCACGTTTGCATTCGGATATATCTCCAAAAACTTATCCTGCCTCGTTTTAACAGGGTGTTCCTCACACCATTTAAGGATGATTTCATTGGCTTCATCGGGCTCATCAATTATAATGTCATCACAACCCTTCTTAATTCCGCAGTTTCTATGGTACAACGGACACTCATTACACACATCATAACTATTACACATCCTTGCATAATCAAATATCGTTGCTTGTTTTTTCATTTTTCCTCACGCTCCCTCACTAATTTACGCAGCATGCGGATATCCCGTCTGCGCTCTGAAATAACCCGGCACAGTCTGCCGCGCTCCAGCAGCAAATAGAGTACCGCCGCAAGCAGCGCCGCCGTCAGTATCGCCAATATCATCGTTAACATTTTGTATCGCTCTCCTTTTCTTGCCGCGCAAGCTCTTTGTGCGCAATCTCCAGCAGCATAGTCAGCGCTGTTGCTTTCTCGGATTTCTCGCCGTCTGTCAGACCGATCAGGATGCGGTGCGTGCTCATTTTTCTGACCGCATCATCCAATGTCATTCTTTTTACCATGGCAATTCCTCCTTTGATTTTGTGATCGTGACCTCCGTCCGCGGATTTTCCTTGTCGTACATGACCCGGCTCCCGTCTGTCGATACCACAACGCGGCAGTTGTCGTCCGCGATTACGCCATACTTCACCAGAACATCCATCAGCGCCGATTCCAGATTGGTGATATCTACTTTCCGCCGCGCCGGCATAAAGTAGATCGCCCGGATATTCACCGGCTCAGAAATCGCAAGCGGCTTTAAAAACCACCCTGCGTCACGCTCGTACCGCCGATACTGCGCGGACGGAATCAGCATTGGCCTCTTGCCGTTTCCCACGATCTGCATACTGTTCTTTTTGGTGACCGGCGGAAGTTTGATCGTCAGCTTGATTTCATCCATTCCTAGGTACCTCTCCGATCAGACTGTCCGCGCACTGTATTTCACATGACAGCGCATTGATCCTATGCATTGTGCGGTATTCCGAAAGAGCCTCGTCAAACAGTTTATCGCAAAATTCCTTTGTCAAAACCTCTTTCGGGTACTTGCTGCACTTGATTAAAAACATGAACGCAATATCCTTTACCGTATCATACATTTTGATTCCTCCTCATTGTTCAAAGCGTCACGACCGCTTGGGTGCGATAGTTCTTTTTGGCATCGTCTTTGATGTTCAGCGCATAACCGCCGGGCGTTGCCATCTCATAGATCCTGCCGCCGACCGCCGCGTCAATCTCCAGAATCTCGCCGATCTGCCGCTCGCTGGATAAAACGGTGATCCGTCCGCCGTTGTAACGGTCGTTTAAAATCTCAAACGCCAGGTTGATATCCGCCGTAGTCGGCCGCGGCACCTCGCCCATCTGGTTCCTTCCCATCTTGAACAGATCGTCAATGTAGAGGACGTCCACCTTTTTCAGCCCCTGCACGGCCTCCCGGTAGAGTTCCGGGTCATTCACCACCGACTTGATATAGCTGCTTTCATCGCGCCACATCATATACCGTACATTTCGGTTTTGCCGCAGGAAACAGGTACAGATCGCCGTACACAGATGCGTCTTTCCCGATCCGCTCTGACCGCCGATAAAGAACCACCGCGGCGCATTGTCTTTGATAAACCGCTCGGCCGCCGCCTTTAGCTGCTTTTGCCAGTCCTCCTTGGCTTGATATGCGGCAAAGGTATACTTCTTCATGACATCGGTTAGGCCGCTTTTCTTTGCCTTGCGGATAAAGGTTCGGATTGCCCGGCACCGGCACTGTCTGTACACGGCGCGGCAGCCGTATTCATCCTCGACTGTCTCGGCGATCATGCCCCTGTCCTTGCAAAGTTCGCAGTGGTAGCCGTCAATCTCATGTTCTTGTCCGACTTCCGCATTGTAGCTTTGGACTGCCGTTTCTGCCCTTTGGCGTTCCCATGCTTTGTACTCCTCCGGCGTCTTGGGTGAAATAATTGTCTTGCCGCTTTTGACATCGGCTTTCAGCTTTCGCATTGCCTCGCTGAATTTGTTGATTTTCTCCTCAGAGGTAAGTACCGAGGTTTCCATAAACTTCATCAGTCCGTCCACCGCCGTCACCTCCCTTGCCGGTCATTTTCCTGTCATCCGTACCTTTCAGCGGATAGACGCTCTTCCAGCTATTCACAATCGAATTTTCCAGCAGCTGCTTTTGCCGCGCTATGTTCTCCGGCTCTAAGGCGCAAACCTTATCAATCAGCATCCGCAGCGCACGGTCTGTCAGCGGCGCCTTGATCAGCTTTCGCATCTTGATGTACTCGTAATACAGATTCTTTAATTCTTCATCCTCGATATCGGCCAGAATCCGGTCATAACCGCTCTGCGGCCTTGCGTTCTTCTTTTTCTTTTCTTTCCTATTCTCTTCTTTACTTTTCTTTTCTTTACTTTCCTTTGTGGAGTTTTCGGGGTAAAAAACCCTTGTTTCTTCCCCGTAAACCCCGATTATTTCCACGTTTTTGGGAATTTTGACATCGCTTAATAAAAGGTAGCGGCCATCCATTTCTACCCGTTGGCTTTTTTCTTTTGCGCGAACATATCTCTCCTGTATATCCAAGGATGTAAGAATGCCATATTTCCTATACATTTCTTTGTCGAAAATACCGTATTCTATGGCTGTCTGGACGATCTCATCGTATACCTCGGAACGTTTTTTATCTCTTACATCGATAACGCTTAACTGATCCCCAAATTCATTTGAGAAGATCAGGGAACTTCTCTCGTTATACTCGACATAATATCCCTCGCCGCCATATATTCTCGGTTCAAGTGACAGTTTTATCACTGCCACGCCGAGAATCCCATACATACAGTACAGATATTCCATTGCGCCTTTTTTCCAGTCGATGTCAATAGGAAAGTAGTCAAGTCCTTTTTTAATCGGTCTTGCCATACTCATGCCTCCTATTGTGTTTCATACATCATATCATGGATTGGAGTGACACTGCGTGTCATGTCAATCCGGTATCGCTTGTATGTCACGGTCTCGCCGTAGCGGTTTTTGCTCTTTTCCATACTGTCCGCAATCGGCACGCCCTGTTTTTTCAGGTCATAAATGCGGCCGGAAAGCCGGGTAACGCCAAGATCGTCAAACGCCTCTCGCGTGCTGATACTGCCAAAATCGCGCATGTATTGCATAACCCTGTTACACTGTGACTGCTTTTTCATCTTCTCACCCCCACGGTAAATCGTCATCATTTTCCAGCAGTTCCGTAAAATCCTCGTCCAAAGCCGCCGGCTCCTGTGTCTGCTGCCGCTGCCTTGCCGCCTTGCTCTCGCCAAAGTTAACCTCACCGGCCACAACCTCGGTCGCATAACGCTTTTTGCCGCTCTGATCCTCCCAGGTTCTGGTCGCGATGCGGCCGATTACAATGATCATGCTGCCCTTTTCAAAATAGTTGCTGACAAACTCTGCCGTCTTGTTCCACGCCACGCAGTTTACAAAGTCGGTCTGCTTATTCTCGCCGTAGCCGTTGTCAATCGCGATGGAAAAGCTCACCACCGGCGTCCCTGCGCTTGTGTGCCGCAGCTCCGGGGCTTTGGTCAGCCGCCCCATCAAAATTGCTTTGTTCATCATCTGTTATCACCTCCCGAAATATCTGATTAAATTCTTTATCTGTCCAGCCATAGATTTCCATAGCCTTTTCCTTTGCCAGTTTTTCCAGCTTGTGCCGGATTTTTCTTGATTTGTGCGCGCTGTCCTCGCCGAAGATGTGACACCTTGCGTGGTGCAGATAAACGAATAATCCGTATTGCTCGGACTTTTTACGCAGCGCACCGCCAAAGATATGGTGCTTGTCGAGGGGATCACCGCAAGGGTTTTCTTCACAGACAAAGCACCTTGCCGTGTCCTCCTGTAAGATACTCTTCATATGCGTTCCGCCCTCCATGTCGCTTTCATCCGCGCGATCTCATCAGGCGTCAGCGTCTGAATCCCCTGCTCTTTGCAATCCTCGATCACACTGTCTAAAAGCCGGCTCATCTGCTTGGTGTCGTAGGCAGATGACCCGTAGTACAAATGAAACAGGATAAACCCTTCATGCGCCCCGTAATCCAGCCGTTCGGCAAGCCAGCCGATGCCGTGGCTGCTCCATGAGGTCACAAGCGTATTTGCCGCCGCCTCGTTTACCTCCACCGGCCGGCACACACCGGCGTTTAAAATATGCTGCCGGTAAACGTCCAGATCACTGCAGCCAATCTTTTCTGCCAGCCTGCCGCACAGCTCCCAAAGATAATTATTGGCGTTAAGGCTTCGTTTTTTGCGGTGCTTTTTAATCTCGATATCCAGCTTTTCAATGTCTTTCAGTTCATCATATCCGGCCTTTAAATCGTTCTTTTCGTTAATGGCAAGCGTCAGCTTGGTAATATTGTCACAAAACCCGACACTGATATCCGCAATCTTCCCCGTCAGCCGCATATTTAGCGCCCCCTTATCGTACTTTTCCATGTTTTCCAGCAGATGCAGCAGTTCGCACCGTGGCGGGTGAGCGCCGTTGTGGGGTATTCCGGCGCAAGCAGTTTGATCTGCATTTTGCTGATCGGCTTGTCCAATGTGTCGATATTCTCCCCGATGACCGAGATCCCGGCGCGGATGCACGAATCAAAATCCCCTGTCTGCGCCTTTACGATATTCTTTTTGTTACCGCAGTACAGACTGTACTTATCTCCGCTGCCGATAATGATACAGTCGTTTTTCTCGCCGCAGGCAACAAAGACAATACCGAAGTCCTTATCGCTTACGCTCTCAAAGCCGCTCGGCAGATGATACGGCGTGTAGATCTGATCCTCCAGTCCCATCAGTTCGGCGGTACTCTTTTCCTCCGCCTCGCTTTTAAAAAAGTCCCGTTCGATCAGGCGGCTGCCTTTTTCCTTTTTCACTGCGCCGTTTAGGTTCACGGCGGTTTCGATGCCGTCCGGATACATCGTAACATTGCCCCCGAAATCAATCACCGTACAGGTGGTTTTCCCCGGCGCGGTTCTGAGTACCCGGCCGACCTTCTGCACCCATTGCCCGTGCGTGCCGTTGGTGTCAAAATCCACCAGGTTCCGCAGCGGCGGAAAGTCGTAGCCCTCGGTGCAGATGTCCACGTTAATCAGTTCCTCACTGCTGCCTTTTTCAAACCTTTCGATCTCGGCCTTTCGCGCTGCATCGTCAATTCCCGATGCAAGATAGGCAGGGTCTCTGCCAAGTTCTTTGAGATAGTCATAGATCTTTTTACAAAACGCATGGTTTGGCGCAAAAACGATGGTTTTTCCCGGCTCCTTATTGCGAAGAAAATCGTCGCACAGCTTTCGGATCAGCTGATCCCCTGCCGCATCGTCTCTACAGTTCTTTGCCAGGTGTCCCCTTTCTGCCTTATCATCGAGCCGGAACACCGGTGATAAATCCAGAAACCGCGGACGCGTCAGGTAATGACTGTCGATCAGAAATTTTGTAGTGATCTGGTAGTAGTTATCAAACAGATGGATCAGCGGCAGCGCGTCGCCACGGTTGGGTGTTGCGGTCACGCCGAGCAATGCAGCGTTTGGATTTCCCTCTGCATTCTTTCGGATAATATCCTCATAGGTAGACGCCTTGGCGTGATGCGCCTCGTCAATGACGATCAGATCAAAATAGCTTTTCGCAGCGGACAGCTCCGGCATAATCCCGGCCACCGTTTGTACCATGCCGAAATGGACATAGCCTTTCAGGCTCTTTGCTGACGCCGTGATCTCCGAGGTCGCAATATCGGGACATACCAGTGAAAATTTACTGTGGTTCTGGCTATGGATTTCGGTACGGTGTACCAAAACCAGGATGTGCGGATTCCGGCCATGCGTTGCCCGGAATCCCCGGTAGAATCTGCCGATTGCCGCGGCCATCATGATGGTCTTTCCGGCTCCCGTTCCGGCCACGATCAGCGAGTTGCCGCGCTCTGTCAGCATTTCAATCGCATGTCCGACGGCCTCCTCCTGATACGGATAAAGCTTCATGTCCTCGCCTCCCTCATCAGGAATCTGCCGTTTTTGGAAAAGCTCCCGGTGATGCCGCATCCGGCGTCAAACCGGCACGCGTTGCGCGCCATCGCCGTTTCGATAATCTTCTGCAGCTCCGCGGCCTGCGCCTTTGCGGCTGCGTCCTTTTTCTCCTTTGCCGCCGCATATGCCCGAAGGTCATAGTCCACGACCGCGTCCGGATTAAACAGATTATTGGCGCGGATGCTCTCGATGATATTTTGCTGGCTGTCGTCCCGGATATATGGGGTCGGCTCTTCTCCGCGCTCCACCGCGTCAAAAAAGCGGCCGATGCACGTATCGATCAATGCGCCAAGATGGTTGTTGCTTTGAAAATACAAGTGTACCACGGCTAAATTTTCGTCCAGAAACTTGTATTTCCTGTTCCTTGTCATCTGGCACACCTTGCCCCTTAAAAAGGGCGTGTCATCGTTTAAGATCATGATCTGGAGGATAAAGAAGTCCGCCCCGGTCTGCATGATCTGGTGCTGCGCCTGTACAATGTATTTAAACGGCACCGGCTCCTTTGCCTTTTGCGGCATCATACTCTTTTGCTCGCAGACAAATTTCTGTCCGAGCCGCGGCTTGCCGGCACCGTAGTCAAAGGGAACAATATCAACCTCCTCGGCAGTACCGGCGATATCCAGGCTCACGATCAGCTTGTCATCGGCGTAAACCTCACCGGGCTTGAGATTCTTTACCCTGCCTCTTTGCAGAACCGAGACGCCGTACGGTTCGATGGCATGTCCGTATTCCGCAAATTCCGGTGCAAGCGCCTCTCTGTGATAAAGTCCGTCGCGGCGCAGCTTGTGGTACAGCGCCCATGCGGAGGTATACGGCCTTTCGGCACGAAATTTTTCCGCATTGATGCCGCAGTTCTGGAGTTCTTCATCGGTTGCATAGTATCGCACGATGTCAAACACTTCACTGCCGCCGATTCTCGTCTCCCTTGCCTTTTCCCAGGCGAGCGTTCCCTGCTTTAATTTTGTTTTGTTCATTGAAAATATCCCTCCAGCTGCGCCCGTTTGCTCTTTGATTCCATCAATGCCCGGATTCCGGCGTATTCGGCGTTAATGACGGTCTGCTTATCCGCGCCGCCGTTCAAAAGACTCTTGATCTCGCTGAATTTATCATCGGCAAGTTTAGGGTTCGCCTTAAAGATTTCCAGCATTTCGATGCATTCTTCTTTCTGCTCCGGCGTGAGGTTCTTAAGATCCACATCTTCGGCAATGACCGGAATCTCAATATCGGGCTTTGGCAGTGCATCCTGTACCGTCTCTGCCTCAACCGGCGCGTCGCTCTCAAAGGCGTATATCGTTTCTTTCAGCTCCGGCAGAACCTCACGAATCCGTTTCAGTGCGCGGCGGATAATGGTTTTGTTTACCATTTCGCCCGTCCACTTTACCCAGAACGAGCCGCTGTTCAGTTCGTCTGTGACAACCTTTCGTTTCTTTTTGTAGCCGTACTGGTTGGTGTATTCTTCCCACCGGGATTTGTAGAGACCCTGCTCACTGGTCTTTGATATCTCCAGTATCTCCGCCACCGGCATTTCGCACACGGTCATTAAAATACGCTGATTGGCCGCGGCGTTGCTGACGTCAAGCCGACACAAAAATTTATCAAAATATCCGCTGATTAAACGCTTTGCCGTGACCGCCCGGTCACTGTTGTTTCGCCGATCCTCCAGGGTGTATATGATTTCGCCGTTGTAGAAGTTTTCCTTAAAGTATGTTGTGTCCGCATCCTCTTTCGGCACGGCGACAATGGTATCGGTAATCCGATAGCCCTTACGCGCCGCGGCTCTGTAAAATGCTTCTACCCTTGCGGACGGAACGATGGTATTGCCGCGGTTGACGAAATCCAGCTTGTCGTAATCCTCGGCGATAATGCCGCCCTGCCATAGGGTCTGGAGCCCGGAGAGAAGCGTATTTGCCGCCTTGACCGCATCGTCATCCGTCTTGATTTTCAGCGTTTTCAAGGCGTCCATCACCTTGACCGCAAAGGGAACACAGGTGATTTTCAGTCCGATTTCTCTTTTGATGGCCGCCAGGCATTCGTTAGTTCCCATCGTCATCTGCTTATATACCGATAAATCATTCATCAAACGTCACCTCTCTGTCCCTGTATTCGTCCTGCTGTGCGGCAAGATATTCATCATAGCCGCCACCTTCGTACCGTTCCGGCTCCAGTTCCCCGAACCGTTCCATCCTCAAAATATCCGGGTGCGTCATATCCATAAAAATTCCTCCTTGACAACCACACCGTTTTGTTGTATGATATAAGTGTAGTTTTTGTTTTGTTATGTCCGTTCCGCATCCCTAGCGGGCGGACGCTTTTTTTATTCCTCAAAAAATTCCCGAAACGTCTCACCGCCATACT
>CAKSFQ010000014.1 GCA_934454115.1 uncultured Clostridia bacterium | reverse complement strand
TTCCGTAAAAGCACATTTTAAGAAATGTGTTTTTACAGGCTGATAACAGCTTTTACTGATCTTTGACAAAGAAAGCGACTCGACCGCAGTATAGGCAAACAAACACATTCCGTCTGTGCCGAGCTTTACGGAAAATGCGCGAAGAAACCATTTGGCGAGCGAAAACCATTTTTACCGTAATTGCAGATTTGGCACTCTGCAAGCAATGACGCACAGACGCAATAATGATACTCCCGTCTTGAACGCGTCACGGCATTGGGCGGCTGCATGAGAACCATGCAGGGGTGAGATTCCCGTGGAGCGCAGCCGGCGCCGTTTGTAGTTGCTGAAATTTATTTACTTGTAATAGCGGACACGCTGTTACGCATATAGTTATAAAAACTTCAAAGGGGGTTTTTATTTTGGAAAATAAGGTTATTACAACCGAAAAGAAAATTGGGAAAATAACATATTTTGTATCTTCAACACAAAGCGAACAAGCGAAAGATACGTTAGATAAAAAGGTAGAAAAGATGATTTTGAAAGACGTCGGGCAAAACGCCGAAATCTCAAAACTTTACTGATACGGCATTGACGGTCAATACGAAGCACGTTATAATGATGCTATAAGTACATTTGTTGTTTGACTGTCGGAAAGGAGTATTTTTTATGAAGCAGTCAGACAAAATAACGGCTTTATATTGCAGATTAAGTCAAGAGGATTTGCAGGCGGGCGAGTCGGGGAGCATACAAAATCAGAAATTGATTTTACAAAAATATGCCGACGATCACCACCTTATAAACACAAAGTTTTATGTGGACGACGGTTTTTCCGGCGTGAGCTTCGAGCGCGAGGGGCTTCAGTCAATGCTGCGCGACGTTGAAGCGGGGCTTATATCAACCGTAATTACAAAAGACCTTTCAAGGCTTGGACGTAATTATTTGAAAACGGGAGAATTGATAGAAATTGTATTCCCCGAAAACGACGTAAGATATATCGCAATCAACGACGGCGTAGATACGGCGCGGGAAGATAACGAGTTTACTCCCCTGCGAAATTGGTTCAATGAATTTTATGCAAGGGACACAAGCAAAAAAATCCGCGCAGTAAAACAGGCGAAGGCGCAAAAGGGCGAACGCGTCAACGGCGAAGTACCATACGGATATATCGCAGACCCCGAAGATAGAAACCATTTATTGCCCGATCCCGAAACGGCGCATATCGTAAAAAAGATTTTTGAATTATATGTAAAAGGTTTACGAATGTGTGAAATCCAGAATTGGCTTAGGGATAACAAAGTCCTGACCGTATCGGAATTAAGGTACAGACGGACAGGCAGCGCAAGACACCCGCGTCCGCAATTAGGCTTAATCTATAATTGGCCGGATAAAACAATCTATGATATTCTTACCCGTAAAGAATATCTGGGACACACGATTACGGGAAAAAGCTACAAGGTATCTTATAAGTCAAAAAAGACAAAGAAAACCCCCGTAGAAAAGCAATATTTCTTTGCAAACACTCACGAACCGCTGATAGACCAAGAAACCTTTGATTTGGCGCAAAAGAGAATTGCCACACGGACAAGACCGACAAAAGTTGATGAAATTGATATTTTTTCGGGAGTAATGTTCTGCGCGGACTGCGGATATAAAATGTACGCCGTCCGCGGCGCTAAAACGTTGGAACGCAAGCACGCCTATACCTGCGGTAATTACAGAAACCGCGCAAGGCAAAATACTTGCTGTACAACGCATTACATACGCAAAAGCGTAATCAAAGAGCTTGTTTTGGCGGATTTGCAGCGAGTTATGACGTATGTAAAATCAAAAGAAAACGAGTTTATTCAAAAGGCTGCGGAGTATGGAAACAAAGAAGCAGAAAAGGCGTTTGAAAACGACCGCAAAGAGCTTGCTTCCGCTGTCAAGCGCGAAAAAGAGCTTGAAACGATTTTCCGCAAACTGTACGAGGACAACGCATTGGGTAAAATTTCCGACAAACAGTTTGTTTCGCTTACAAGCGGCTATGATGAAGAAAAAGAAACGCTTGCAACAAAAATACGGGAATTGGAAACAAAGCTAAATTCCGTTGCAGAAAACAAAAAGGACGCGGCAAAATTCGTTCAGCTTGTGAAGCGTTATACGGAGATTAACGAACTCACTTATGAGAACGTACACGAGTTTATAGACCGTATTTTTATTCACGAATTGGACAAAGAAACGAACATGCGTCAAATAGATATTTTCTATAACTTTGTCGGTAAAATTGACAGTAATGAAAAACCTTGTGAAAGCGTATCGTATTTCCGTCAAATCGGTGCGGATATAACAAGCGTTGCAATGTAAAAAAATGTGATAGCGTACCCATAACAAATTGGTTACGTTATCACACTTCATTGGAGGGGGTACCGGTGAAGCCAAATTCCGGGATATCCATATACGTTGACGGAAATTTGGCACTGTGTGCCGATCGTACCGATGATGATCCAATCATGGAAAATGATCATGTCTATCTGACCAGTGTTCAGATGCAGGAGCTATTTGATCTTTTTTGTTTTTACATGGATGGAATGCTTGCGTATCGAAGAAGTGACCCGAACGCAGAAAACTATTATTTTAGATTGGAGGCCGGTGATCCGGTGGTGAGGAGCAATCCGCTTGACTGTACCGCCGTAAAAGAAACGACATGGGCGGTTGCCCCAATGAAAAAGGATGAGAGATTTTATGTACCGCTCCGGGCACTGGCTGAATATTTAGGCTATACGGTGGAATGGATTGACCAAGAGCAAAAGGTCACCATCACAAAAAACGGTGAATCCGCATTTGAAAGCGGAAAGATCAAAAGGGGGAAATGATGATGAAACGATGGATTACCGGAATGCTCAGCGTCATTATGCTGTCGGTCGGTTTGCCTTGTACTGCGGTATTTGCAAAGGATTCGGGGTCGGTGTCCGATTTACAGATCGGGGACTATATTCAGTTTGGAAGCTATCTTGCCGCACCGGTGATTTGGCGGTATGTCGCCGATGATGAATACGGTAAGCTGATGCTGAGCGACAAGGTCATATGTGTAAAGGTCTACGACACAGGCAAGGACAGCCCCGGTTATGGTTCGCATCACCGCCGGTGGACGATACACGGAGAGACAAGCGACACCCAAAACAGCAATTACTGGGGAGACAGTAATATTCGCTCCTGGTTAAATTCCAAGGCATCGGAAAGAGCCGTGAAATGGCTTTGCGGAATGAAGCCGGTCTATACTTATATGGATGAGGAGGGATTTTTATCAGATGCACATTTTTCGCCGCTGGATCGTGCGGCAATCAAAAAGGTGCATCAAAAAAATCTTTTGGATGCTCCGGATGTACAGCGTGCGGAGGGCGGCTCACTGAAGTATTGGAAAAGAACCCATGACCCCCTTTTGTTCGTGCAAAAATATTATGATAAGGTGAGCTATGAGTATGTAGATGATATGATGTTTTTACCGGATGATAGGCAGCTGTATCATGTGTGGGAAAATCGCAGCATCCTCGGAGATACCTATCTTTGGACAGAAATGACGCCGCAGGCAGCGGAACAGGAAAAAAACTGGGTAAAAACAACAGCAAAGGGAATCATACACCCAAGCGACTTTACCGTTGTCGGGGACGGACTTTTGCGGGAGGGGTATCAAGAATCCGATGGAACGTACCCAACAGATCTTAGCTGCAGCTATTTTTTGCGCACACCGGATACAACTCCGATTCCGTCACCTTACTCGAAATTTTATTTAACCGGGGATTATGTTCGTCGTATGCCGAAAAAACCGGAGGGAGAGGTGCGCTTTGACGAGTCTGCAATCAACGCCTACCATCTTGACGGGATTCGTCCGGCTTTTTATCTCAATGAGGATAACGTGCAGATTCTTTCCGGAAGCGGAACCATCGAAAAGCCCTATCAAATTACGGGGATCCAGGCTCCGCCGGACGGCAAGGACGGTGCCATTGAGGGGGTACCGGTGAAGCCGCGCCCCGAGATATCCATCTATATCAATGAAAAACGGGGGTATGATATCGATAGCCCCCGTTATGACCCTGTGATCGATCATGGGACAATCTATGTAACCCGCCCATGGGCAAAGGATATGTTTGGACTCCGAATCGAATCGAAGGAATCCAATCAATACGATATTCGTCAAAGCATCGATGCTGAAACGGTTTTATGCTTTCGGATATCCTGCAATGATACGACGGTAAGAGAGGTTCGGGAAGAAAATCAATATGCAACGGTCTTAAACGTTTTGGAGGATGCGACATGGGAGGATGCGCCGATGGAGAAAAACGGATACTTTTATCTGCCGCTTGTGTCTCTGGCTGAATTTTTGGGTTACACAACGAAATGGTCAGATGATCAAAAAACCGTTACATTGACAAGAGACGAGACGGGTATGGAAGAACCGTGGGACAGTGATGCATTCCAAAAACTTTTCCCGCAAGCCTAGAAAGTGTGCCATTTTGATTTTGCATTATAACACAAAACGGACGGAAGGGAAATCCCTTCCGTCCGTTTGACGTTGCAGGACTGCATCAAATATAGTGCGTCTTATCCTGCATATTTACGAGGTCTTTATCCACCTTGTATTTTTGTGCACGGCGCTGCTCAAAGAACTTAACGGCAACCTGATCAAACAGTGCATAGGAGAGAACGTCCTCCGGCTGCTCGATCCACTCGGCGCATTCTTTCTTCAGCTTATCAAGCTCCGGCTTTAAGAGATCTGCCGGACGGCAGGTAATCGCCTTTTCGTCCCCGATAATCTTTTTGCGGAACTCCTCTTTAATGGGAACAGGCGTCTGACCGTATTCACCCTTGCAGATGCCCTTGGTTTCTTTCGATACCATCTTATACCGCTCGCCCATAATGACGTTGAGCACGGCCTGGGTGCCGACAATCTGGCTGGTCGGAGTAACCAGCGGCGGATAACCGAGATCCTCGCGGACTCTCGGAACCTCCTTTAATACCTCGTCCAGCTTGTCTTCCTTGCCCTGTTGCTTCAGCTGAGAAACCAGGTTGGAGAGCATGCCGCCCGGTACCTGGTACTTTAAGGTGTTGATGTCAACACCCAAAACCTTGGTGCTCATCAGGCCGCTTTCCAGATATTTCTCGCGCAGGGGCTTAAAGTATTCGGCAATCTGGGTGAGCAAATCCAGATCCATGCCGGTGTCGTATTCGGTGCCCTGAAGGGTTGCAACCAACGGTTCGGTCGGCGGCTGCGAGGTGCCGAGCGCCATCGGTGAAAGCGCACAGTCTACAACGTCCACGCCGGCCTCAATGGCCTTTAAATAGGTCATGGATGCTACGCCGCTGGTGTAGTGGGTGTGCAGCTCCAGCGGAACCTTTACGGCGGCTTTGATTTGTTTTACCAGATCATAAGCGTTGTACGGCGTCAGCAGACCGGCCATATCCTTAATGCAGATCGAGTCTGCACCGCAGTCTGCATACTGCTTTGCAAGTTTTACGAAAAATTCGTTGTTATGAACCGGACTGATGGTATAGGAGATGGCAGCCTGTACATGGCCGCCCTCCTTTTTGGTTGCATTGATGGCGGTCTGCAAATTGCGGACATCGTTTAGTGCGTCAAAAATACGGATAATGTCAATGCCGTTTGCAATGGATTTTTGTACAAAATACTCCACCACGTCATCGGCATAATGACGGTAACCCAACACGTTCTGGCCGCGGAACAGCATCTGCAGCTTGGAATTGGGGGCTGCGGCTCTGATCTTACGCAGTCTCTCCCACGGATCCTCGTTCAAAAAGCGCAGGCAGGCGTCAAAGGTTGCACCGCCCCATACCTCTAAGGCATGGTAGCCGGCCTTGTCCATCAGGGGCAGCGCCGGGAGCATTTCCTCGGTGGTCATACGGGTTGCAATCAGTGACTGGTGTGCGTCACGGCATATGGTTTCGGTAATTCCAACCTTGCCCATAAAAAATACCTCCTTTAATCAATTTTATGCGTTTTGCATGATATTATTAAGAGAACATGGATAAGAATACGCCGGCAGCGACCGCGCTGCCGATAACGCCTGCAACATTCGGACCCATGGCGTGCATGAGCAGGAAGTTGGAGGGGTTCTCTTTTTGGCCTACAACCTGGGATACTCTCGCTGCCATCGGCACGGCGGATACACCGGCGCTGCCGATCAGCGGATTTACCTTGCCGCCGGTCAGCTTGCACATCAGCTTACCAAGCAGCAGTCCTCCGGCCGTGCTGAAGCAGAATGCGATCAGACCCAAAACGACGATACCTAAGGTTTCAGCCGTTAAGAAGGTGCTGGCTTTGGCGGTCGCACCGACGGTTAATCCCAAGAAGATTGTAATGGTGTTCATCAGGCCGTTTTGCGCAGTCTTGGTCAGACGATCGACCACGCCGCATTCCTTGGCGAGGTTACCCAGCATCAGCATACCGACCAGAGAAACGGCGTCCGGTACGATCAGGGCTACAACGATGGTAACCACGATCGGGAAGATAATTTTTTCCGTCTTGCTGACCGGACGGAGCTGTTCCATGACGATCTGACGCTCTTTTTTTGTGGTCAGTAATTTCATGATCGGCGGCTGAATCACTGGAATCAAAGCCATGTAAGAATAAGCGGCAATGGCAATCGCCGGGAGCAGCGCAGGCGCCAGCGTTTTGGTAACATAGATGGCGGTCGGGCCGTCCGCACCGCCGATAATACCAATGGAGGCCGCCTCATTGACACCAAAGTGAATGCCGGGCACGCAGGCGCTGAGTACCAATGCGCCCAAAAAGGTAAAGAACACGCCGAGCTGCGCTGCCGCACCCAAAAGAATGCTCTTCGGGTTCGCGATCAGCGGGCCAAAGTCGGTCATTACGCCGATGCCGAGAAAGATCAGCGGCGGATAGATACCCAGCTTTACGCCGAGGTACAGCATATCCAGCAGACCGCCCTCAGCAAAAATACGCTGCATATCGAGATGTCCGTTAATGAAGTATGCCTCGTCTGTGAAAAATTCCGGATGCATCATAATGGCGCCGGAATTTGCAAACATCGGCAGGTTGGACAGCAGCATACCAAACGCGATCGGCAAAAGCAGAAGCGGTTCAAACTGTTTGACGATGGCAAGGTATAACAAAACGCAGGCAATTGTAATCATCAGCGGTGTGCCGATGACGGCAACCACACTTTCAAAGCCGTTAGCGCCGGCCGCAAGCGCGGTCTTTGCATTGATTACCATTGCGGCGATACCTGTACTGCCCAAGAAGTCCAGAATACTCTGTAACACAATATCACCCTTTCCTATAAGTGAAACTCATCGCAAAATCAGCCGAGAGACACCAAAACGTCACCGGTGGCAACTGCACTGCCTGCCGAGGTGCTGACTGCAACAACCTTGCCGGCCTGCGGCGCCATAATTTCGTTTTCCATCTTCATGGCCTCTAAAACGCAGAGCACGTCGCCGGCATTTACGCTGTCGCCGACCTTTACCTTAACCGATACAATGTTGCCGGGCATCGGCGCCGTCACATTGGTTGCGCCGGCCGGCGGAGCTGCTGCTGCGGCAGGCGCCGGTGCAGCGGCCGCCTTCGGAGCGGCTTTCGGGGCTGCTGCCGGGGCGGCAACCGGGGCCGAAGGTGCGCCGCCGACTTCTTCCACTTCTACTTCATAAGAATTGCCGTTTACATTGATAATAAATTTTCTCATGGGGATTCCTCCTTAAAATCTGGCGTCGATCACGTCTCTTAAACCGGCTTTGCTCCATGCCGGAGAGTTGTTTTCGACCCTGCGGTAAGATTTAATATTTAAATGATAGGTCGAGGTGTTCAGGCTGGCCGCAACTGCCGCGGTTAAAACGGCAATCAGTTCGTCCTCGTTCATATCCGGCTCTGTCTTAGCGGCCGGAACGGGCGCGGGCGCAGCGGCAGACGCTTGCGGCTTTTTCTCTGCATCCGGCCGATAGAAAACGACCTTCATCAGCATTAAGATTGCCATCAGAATGATCAAAACAGAAAATACGATCAGCAGACCGATGACAGTAACCTGCAAACCTTCTCCCAGTGCTTCTAGCAATGACATATGCATTCTCCTTTCCGCAACGCGTTACAGCGGAATGTTTCCGTGTTTTTTGGCGGGACGGGTCTCGCGTTTGCTCATCAGCATCTCCAGTGCGCTGATCAGACGCGGACGGGTCGAATCCGGCTCAATTACGTCATCCACATAGCCGCGGGACGCTGCAACATACGGATTTGCAAACTTTTCGGTGTATTCGTCAATCTTTTCCTGCCGTGCGGTGATCGGATCAGCTGCTGCGGCAATGTCGTGACGGAAGATGATGTTAGCTGCGCCGGCAGGTCCCATCACAGCGATCTCTGCGGTTGGCCAAGCCAGTACAAGATCGGCACCGAGGTGCTTGCTGTTCATCGCGATGTAAGCACCGCCGTAGGCCTTTCTGACAATGACATTGATTTTCGGAACCGTTGCCTCAGAAAATGCGTAGAGCAGCTTTGCGCCGTGACGGATGATGCCGTCATGCTCCTGCGTGACGCCGGGCAGATAACCGGGTACATCGGTAAAGGTGATGATCGGAATCTGGAAACTGTCACAGAACCGGACAAATCTTGCGCCCTTATCCGAGGAGTTGCAGTCAAGCGATCCTGCCATGACCTTCGGCTGATTAGCAAGAATGCCGACGGTTGCGCCGTTCATTCTGGCAAAGCCGACTACCAGGTTTTGGGCGTAATCTTCAAATAATTCCATAAATGCGCGGTCATCCACCACTTCGCTGATGACGTCGCGGATATCGTAGGACTTATTGCCGTCCTCCGGGACGATGGTAGAAAGCGTCTCCGAAATACGGTTTAAATCGTCCTCGCACGCATACTGCGGCGCCATGTCCAGATTGTTTGCCGGCAGCATGGAAAGAAGCTCTTTGACCTTGACAAAACAGGTCTCCTCATCCGGGCAGGCCATGGTGGCTACACCGCTCTTGGTTGCGTGCGTTTTTGCGCCGCCCAGCTCTTCAAAGCTGACATCCTCGCCGGTAACGGATTTTACGACCGAAGGGCCGGTAATAAACATCTGACTGGTTTTATCCACCATAAAGATAAAGTCGCAGATGGCCGGAGAATAAACTGCACCGCCGGCACAGGGACCTAAGATCATGGAAATCTGCGGAATGACACCGGATGCCAGGGTGTTGCGGTAGAAGATATCACCAAAACCCGCCAGGGCGTCAATCCCTTCCTGAATGCGTGCGCCGCCGGAATCATTCATGCTGACAATGGGGGCGCCCATCTTCATGGCCATATCCATGACCTTGCAGATTTTTGCCGCGTGCATTTCTCCCAGAGAACCGCCAATCACGGTAAAATCCTGCGCATAGGCATAAACCAACCGTCCGTCTACGGTACCGTAACCGGTTACTACGCCTTCGCCGGGGGCTTTTGTGTCAGCCATATCAAACTCTGTGCAGCGATGCGTTACAAAAGCATCGATTTCCACAAAGCTTCCTTCGTCGAAGAGCATCGTAAGACGTTCGCGTGCAGTTTTTTTGCCGCTGCTGTGCTGCTTCTTGATTTTGTCAGCACCGCCGCCCTGCTCAATGGCAGCGCGCCGTTGCTGCAAGTCGTCCAACTTACTCATTGAAGTTGCCTCCTTTATATATAAATTTATTCTATTTCTTGGGATATTTTTTACTCCGGCTGCTGCGGTATGCCGCCGAAGTTTTCTTGCCGGTGCCAATCTTTTTCAGCATGTTGACCTCGGATTCGGTCAGCCGTCTCCACCGGCCGAGGGGAACATGTCCTAAAATCAGTCCGGCCTCCTTGGTGCGGCGCAGCCGCTTGACAATGCAGCCGACCGACTCAAACATACGCCGTACCTGGCGGTTTTTCCCTTCGTGAATGGTGATCTCAAGCTTGGCGCCAAACTGGGTTGCGCCGATGACCTCTACCTTAGCCGGACTGGTCTTTACGCCGTCTAAATAAACGCCGCTGCGCAGCTGCGTCAGGGTGTTCATGGTGATGTTGCCGGTTACCTCGGCAACATAGGTCTTTTCAACCTGGTTTTTGGGGTGGGTCACACGATAGGTCAAATCTCCGTCGTTGGTCATCAGCAAAAGTCCTTCGGTGTCATAGTCCAGCCGTCCGACCGGGTAAATCCGAACGGGAATATCCTGCACCAGCTCCATCACGGTGTTTCGGCCTTTATCATCGGAGACTGTGGTTACGTAGCCGACCGGCTTGTTTAAGAGAACATATACCATCTTTTTTTCCGGTTTTATCACGGCGCCGTCAAAGGTAACGCAGTCGCGTTCCTCATCCACCCGGGTTCCCATTTCGGTGACAACCGCATCGTTCACCGTGACACGACCCTGGCGGATCAGTTCTTCTGCGCCGCGCCGGGAGGCAACGCCGCAGCTTGCCAAATATTTTTGTAATCGCATCATGATCGGGCACCTCCCTAAATGCGGTATATTATCGTAGAAACTCTGAAAAAAGCTTACAAAAAAGCCATATGGCATTTTACGCCATATGGCACCATTATATCGCATTTTGCAGGGAATTGCAACACAAATTTCAAAGATACATCACCAGTCCGAACGGAATACGAAGCAGTGTTCTTTGTGCATTTTATCTAAAACCCCAAATTGCGGACGATGCAAGGGTCGGCGCGGCGCATGGATGACAAGCCGAAGGATGCCGAAATTTTGCTTTTCAGGCGGACTTGGATTCTAGTCGCTGCGGGAAAGCAGACCGCGCAAGAAGTTGGTGATTTTATGAAAAATGCCGTCCGGGTTTTCAAAAACATTGCAGCGTTTGGCCTCGCCGACGGTAATCAGCGGCATACTAGTGATCTCTTTTCCGTTTAGCATAACGTGAATACTGCCGCTTTCCGCGGCGTTATGCACCGGCGCCGAGAGCGGCGGCGAGAGGGTAAGAGTCACCGTGCATTCCTCCGCAGCGGCGAGAGGATAAGAAAAATCACGCGGTGCGGTGACCGGAAGGGTCTCGACCTCACTGTTTTCCACAGCAATCGCGTCTAAGAGTGTGCCGCTGCAAATCACCGGGGACAGACGGTACGCAGCAAACAAATCGTCATAGAGCCGCATATGGTCGTTCCAGTCGTCCGGCGCGTTCAGCGTGACGCAGATTAAGGTCATGCCGCCGCGCGATGCGGCCGATACCAGGCACCGTCCGGCTGCCTTGGTAAAGCCTGTTTTGACACCAATGCAGCCATCGTACATATTGAGCAGGCGGTTGTGGTTGACAAGCGTCCGCGGCTGATTGGTCTCACTCCCCGGTATGGTATGGCTTTTGGATGCAACGATTTGCGCAAATGTGGGGTTTTGAAGGGCAGCGGCAGTGATGGTCGCCATGTCATGTGCGGTGGAATAATGCGCCTCGTCCGGGAGTCCGTTCGGGTTGGTAAAATGGGTCGATGCTGCGCCCAGCGCCTGTGCCTTTTGGTTCATCATTGTAACAAATTCTTCGACCGAGCCAAAGTGTTCGGCAATGGCAACGGCGGCATCGTTGCCGGAGGATAGCATCAAGCCGTAGAGCAGCTGCTCCAGCGGAAGCGTTTCTCCGGCGGCCAGATACATGCTGGAGCCCTCAGCGGCGGCCGCTGCCGGCGAGACGGTGACGCTTTCTGTGATATCGCCATGCTCTAAGGCGGTCAGGGCGGTTAAAATTTTGGTGGTGCTTGCCACCGGCATCGGCGTGTCGGCATCCTTTTGGTACAGCGTCCTGCCGCTGGACATTTCCATTACCAGCGCCGATTGGGCAGAGACGCCGGTTTCGGCAAAGGCAAGGGAAGATAAAGAAAAAATGCAGACCCAAAATGCCGTAATCCATCCGATGCATTGCAGTTGCCGCATTGAATCACTCTCCTTTTTCCTTTAGTATATGAAAAAGATGAGAGGAACATGCGGCACGGACAGGCGAAAATTGGCGATGGAATCCATAAAAATTCCGAGGCAGCAACAAACGATTTTCAAAATCGGGTTAACGACAGCCTCTTTTTCCTTTTTGGAGATATTATTTTAGCATTGTGCAGGGTCGTCGTCTTTGGGCGATTTCTCATCCGCGGCGGCCGCCGATGTTTGCAGCGGTGCGCCTTTTCGTTCGCGACCCTCTAAAATATCCAGCGCGATAATACGCAGCATCGCAATCAGCGGCACGGCAAGGAAAATACCGATAAACCCGAACAGGCCGCCGCCGATTAAAATACCCATAATAACCCAAAACGGGCGGACGTTCAGCGAGCCGGACAAAAGCTTTGGCTGGATAAAATTCGCGTCCAGCTGCTGCAAAACAATCAAAACGGCAACCACAATCAGCCCGGAGGTAAAGTTTTTGGTAAACGCGGTAATCAGTCCGGCAAGCACCGTTGCGGTAATGGCGCCGAAGTAAGGAATCAGGTTAAACAGCCCGGTAATCAGCGCCAAAAGCAGTGCATATTTTGTCTTTAAAATACCCAGTGCGACAAAGGATAACAAAAAGATGATTGCCGCATCGGTCAGCTGACAGGAGATGTAAAGGTGGATAAACTCATTGACCTTTTTGAGATAGCGCCCTAAAAAGCTGCGCCGTGATGCAGGGATATAGCTTTCTGCAATGCGGGTGCAGATTTTTTTCATGCGGTGGCGGTCAAGCAGAATGTAAATCGAAATGATAATCCCCAAAAAAGTGTGAAACAGGGCGGTGCCGACACTGACAACGCCTTTGGCGTAGCGGTTCATGGTGTCAAAGCTGAACTCGCTGAGCAGCTTGTCGGCCGAGAGCAGGTTTTTATTCAGCAAGGTTTCAAGGCTCTTGCTGCTGAATTCGTAAATGCCAAAGGAGTTAATCCAGGAGATAAAGCCCTGAATCAGACTCGGCAGCTGGTCGATCAGCTCACCGATGCTTTCCATCAGCGCCGGGATAATGGCAAACATCAGCAGGGTAATAAAGGCAAAGAATACCAGGTAAATCGTTGCGGTGGCAATGCCGCGCCGGTGCTTTACCAGCGGCGCAAGATTGGTCTTTTGGTAAAACGCTTCTAATTTGCGGCACGGAACGTACAGGACGTATGCAATACAGAAACCGATAAAAAACGGCGTCAGCAGTGCAAAAAATTCCCCGATCCAGTTGAGCAGATCGCCAAAATTATCAAATGTTTTATAGACGGCGATCAACGCAACGCCGAGTACAAATAAGCCGATATATTTTTTCAGTTCCTTCAGCCACATGACGGGCACCTCGCTTTTTTACGCAGTATTTTCATAAATTTGCCTGTTAAAATCGTATTGCGTTCGGATGATTACCAGTATATCATATTTTATCCAATTAGTAAACCAAAAAAAGAAATCCTTTCACAAATGAGAAGAAAAGCGGTGTAATTTGTGAAAAATAAGGTATGACGCGAATGGATTGCGAGGTGGAATTAGGGAAAAAGACCAAAAATAAAAAATTTGCAATTTTTGATTGACAAATGAAAAAAAAGGGAGTATAATGGCCTTAAGATTTGAGAAACGGAACACAAAGGCGTGTTCGGCGAAATGCCGGACGCGCCTTTTTTTCGTTTTATCATGCTTTAATTTTTAGTGAGGGGAGCGAATCTTATGGCTGAAATGACAAAAATCGAGATCATTACAAGACAGAGTAAGTTGGAGAGTTTAAAGAATGCTTTAAACGAAATCGGAATTACCGGTATGACGGTAACCAATGTATTGGGCTACGGCGTACAAAAGGGGCAGAAGCATAAGTACAGAGGTGTGGATTACAGCGTTGACCTTCTGCCGAAGGTAAAGGTAGAGATGGTGGTATGTTCCATCCCGGTACAAACCGTGGTTGACGTTGCACTCAAAACGCTGAGAACCGGTGAGATCGGCGACGGTAAGATTTTTATATCGCCCGTAACCAGAGTCATCAAGGTCAGAACCGGTCAGGAGGATCAGGAAGCGCTGTAAAAGATCAGATACAATTTGGAATGAAAAAGAAAGAGGGTATGGAAGATGGAAACGATCTTAGCAACTGCGTTAAACGCGTTTTGGTTATTCTTTGGCGGCGTACTGGTGTTCTTTATGCAGGCCGGCTTTACTTTGGTAGAAACAGGCTTTACAAGGGCTAAGAACGCCGGAAACATTGTAATGAAAAACTGTGTGGACTTTATGGTAGGTTCCATTATTTACTGGTTTATCGGCTTTGGGTTGATGTACGGGACAACGATCGGCGGCGTTATTGGCATTCCCTTTGGACAGTTCTTTATGAACGGCGGCGCATATGAGCCGACAATGGATTATACATCTTTGTTCTTCCAGACGGTGTTCTGTGCGACCTCGGCAACCATCGTGTCCGGTGCAATGGCAGAGCGTACCAACTTTAAGGCATACGTAATTTACTCCGCTTTGATTTCGCTTTGTATCTATCCGGTATCCGGTCACTGGGTATGGAACAGCGACGGTTGGCTGGCACAGATGGGTGTGCATGATTTTGCCGGTTCCGGTATCGTACATATGCTGGGCGGTGTGCTTTCCTTGGTTGGTGCAGCCATCCTCGGTCCGCGTCTTGGCAAGTATCGCAAGGACGGTACTCCGAACGCAATCCCCGGCCACAACATTGTTATCGGTGCGCTTGGCGTATTTATCCTTTGGTTTGGCTGGTTTGGATTCAACCCGGCGTCCAGTCTTGCACTGGTTGATGCAGAGGCTGCAACGGACGCACAGCCGTACATGCTTGCCGCAAAGGTATTTATCACTACCAACCTGGCGGCTTGCGCCGCAGCTTGTGCCGCAATGTTCTTTACCTGGGCAAGATACGGTAAGCCGGATGTTTCCATGACGCTCAACGGTATCCTGGCAGGCCTGGTCGGCATCACGGCTCCCTGTGACGTGGTATCGCCGCTCTCCGCAGTGATCATCGGTATTGTTGCCGGTGTACTGGTGGTACTGTCCATCGAGTTTTTTGATAAAAAGCTGCATGTCGATGATCCGGTCGGTGCGGTTTCGGTACACGGCGTATGCGGCCTGTGGGGTATGCTGGCGGTCGGTATCTTTGCAAACGACAACGGCTTTACCGGTTTGATTGCCGGCGATGTGCATCAGTTCCTGGTACAGGTTTTGGCTGTGGTTGCAATCGCAGCATGGGGTGCAATCATGGGCAGCATCATCTTTGGCCTGATGAAGAAGGCCGGAATTTTAAGAGCGGACGAGGCCGAGGAGTTAGAGGGCCTGGATGCAACCGAGCACGGACTTCCCAGTGCATATCCGGACTTTCTCCCGGCATACAAGGACTAATCCTAAACACAAAAAAAGCGGCCTGCGGGTCGCTTTTTTGTTTATCATGAAATATTATTGGGTTGGCTTAGACGCACAGGGCATATCGGGTCCGACTCCCGTGCGCCTATCCGTGCGTCCCACTAAATAATCGATGGATACATCAAAATAATCCGCAAGCAAAATAAGCTCCGTCACGCCCGGCTCACGCTCGCCCGTTTCGTAACGGCTGATGGTGTTTTGGTTCATATTCAGATCCATCGCAAGTTTTACCTGCGAAATTTTTCTTGATTTTCTGAGTTCCTTTAATCGCATAGAAACCACCTTGACAACATTATACCAAATTGGTATAATATAAAATATCCCGAAATGGGATATTTTATGTCGTGCCATAGAGTGAAAATAGAAGATTTGCTATTTACACAAAAGAAAAATGATGGTATAATATGAAGTGCCAAACAAACTAAATATCAAGGCTCACTGCATAGTTGGGCGTTTTTATCTTATGATAAAAACGCGTAGCTCTTTTTCCTATCTATGTAGTGAGATATGAAGTTTGTTTGGCGACAATTCGGAGCTATGCGTTTTTTATGCGTCAGTCTTCGGATTGGCGCATTTTTTAATTTATGGAGGGGTTTTGTATGAAAAAGGTGTTAAGTTTGGTTTTGGCGATTTGCTTGACAGCCGGTGCGGTGATTGCCGCCCCGGTGACAGGATTTGCCGATGCGAGCGGCCAATGCGGCGATAATCTCACATGGACGCTGGACGATGACGGAACGCTGACAATCAGCGGCACAGGAGACATGTGGGATTGGCCTTATCCATCAGGCTATTCTCCTTGGTATAATATAAAAGAATCTGTAAAAAAAGTTACCATTAAGGACGGTGTAACAAGCGTTGGTGATGGCGCATTTCGATATTGCGTCGGCTTAATCAGTACGACAATACCTAAAAGCGTGGCCGGCATCGGTGAAGAATCGTTTTATGGCTGCGATAGCTTGATAAATATTGATGTGGATCGCAACAATCTCAATTATAGCAGTATAAACGGGGATTTGTACAATAAGGGCAGAACAGAATTGGTTCAGTATGCAATAGGGAAAAATGACGCTTTGTTTGATATTCCGGACGGCGTTATTAGCATCAGAAATTCTGCATTTTCTTTTTGCGGTAATCTGACAGGTGTCACAATTCCGGGTAGCGTGACCGACATTGGCGAACACGCATTTATGAGTTGCAGCAGTTTAATCAACGTAACAATTCCAAGCAGTGTAAGCCGGATTGGCGATGGCGCGTTTGCAAGTTGCAGTAGTCTGCCGGACATAGTGATTCCAAGCGGTGTAATGGATATTGGCGGCAGTGCATTTGTCGGTTGCAGGAGTTTGGTGAGCATCACAATTTCCGACAGTGTGAGTCGGATTGGCGATTCTGCATTTCGGGGTTGTGTCAGTTTGACAAATATTGACGTGGACAGCAATAATCCTAATTACCGTAGTGTGAGCGGAAATTTGTATAGTAAAGACGGAACAAAACTGATTCAATATGCAGTTGGAAAATGGGATGGGTTATTCAACATACCGGATAGCGTAACCGATATAGGCATTGATGCATTTTGCGGCTGTGGTTTGATAGATATTATAATCCCTGTCAGTGTAATTAGCATTGACGGCCGTGCGTTTGAAGAATGTGGCAGTTTGAGAGATGTTTATTATGGCGGCTCGAAAGAAGAGTGGAATAGCGTAGCGATTGCATGGGGCAATGAGCCTTTAACATCAGCAATGTTCCATTATAACAGTGTTAGTATACCAGATAGCGGCCAATGCGGTGATAACCTCACATGGACGCTGGACGATAAAGGAACGCTGACAATCAGCGGCACGGGAGATATGTGGGATTGGAATTTGCCATGGTTCCGAAATCAAAGTAATCAAAGCATAAGAAGGGTTGAAATTAGGCAAGGAGTTTCCAGCATTGGAAGTGATGCTTTTGATGGTTGCAGCAATCTAATGAATATAAATATTCCTGACAGTTTAACGCGTATTGAAGAATATGCATTTGCTGATTGTACCAGTCTGACAAGTATAACCATTCCAGCTGGCGTAATCAGCATTAGTAGTTCTGCATTTTATGGCTGCGCTGACTTGATGAAAATTAATGTGGATAACAATAATTCTAGTTTTGTCAGTATAAGTGGAAATCTATACAGTAAAGACGGGGCGAAATTGATTCAATATGCGGCGGGAAAGGAAGAGGCTTCATTTGATATACCAAGGGGCGTAACGGTTATTGATCGCTATGCATTTTCCAGTTGTAGAGTTTTGCGTAGTGTGACTATTCCGGATAGCGTAAATACCATAGGAACTTCTGCGTTTTCCTATTGCAGTAGTTTGGTGAGCATTAATGTGGACAGCAATAATCGTGCTTATAGTAGCCTGAATGGGAATTTATATGATAAACAAAGAACAAAACTGATTCAATATGCAATAGGTAAAAAAGACGCTTCATTTGACATATCAAGTGGTGTGACAAAAATCAGTGATGATGCATTTTACGGTTGTAGTAACTTGGTGAATATTACGATCCCGGATGGTACGACTTCCATCGGCCCTGCTGCATTTCGAGATTGCAACAATCTGAAAAGTATTATCATTCCGAACGGTGTGCAACGTATTAATGTTGCCACATTTTATGATTGTAAAAATTTAACAAGTATCACAATCCCAGATAGTGTGATGTTTATTGGGGATAGTGCATTTGATAGGTGTAGCAGCTTAACAAGTATAGCGATACCGGATGGTGTGACTGAGATTCCACAATGTGCATTTTACGATTGTAGCCGTTTGACAAACGTAAAGTTACCGCGCGGTGTGACAGAAATCGAAAATCATGCATTCTACGGTTGTAGTAATTTGGTGAACATTACGATACCGGATAACGTGACGAGCATTGATTATAGTGCATTTGATGGATGTAGCAGCCTTACAAGCATCAGCATTCCTGGTAGTGTTACTGCCATAGAAGGGTGGGCATTTAACAATTGTGACAGCATAAAGGATGTTTATTATGTCGGCTCAGAGGAAAAATGGAATCAAATAAACATAGGGAATAACAACGACAGCTTGACATCTGCAACGATTCACTACAATTACGGTTCCGATAAGATCAGAAACATAGCGGTAGATAACAATACGGTTCACTTAACTTTAAAAAACAATTCGGATCAGGCGTACGATTCCGTTCGTTTGATTGTCGGAATCTATGAAGAGAACGGCAGGCAAATGTGCGATATGAAATCGGTTACCGTAAAGGATTTTTCGATCGGGTATTCCGGGGATATTCAGCTGCCGTTTGACGAGATCAACCCGGACGGTAAAATAAAGATTTTTCTATGGGATTCTTCCGGGCTTTTAAAGCCGATTACAGAGGCCTGCAAGACATCGGTAAAAAGCGTTTCTGAATAGAATATTTTAATGGGGATGTAAAATGACTTACATCCCCATTAAATTGCCGATAACAACGCAAAATAACGTTTCTCGTCATGCCTTATACATTGACCCAGGCATAGGGGGTCTGCATGGCTTTCAGGCCGGCCTCGCGGATGGCAATGACGTCAACGGTCTGACTGTGCGGAACCGGGATCTCACCCGTTTCAAAAAACGCAATCAGCGCCTTTAAAAACAGACGGAAGTAATCCGAGTTAATTTCCACAACATCGCTTTTGCCGCCCTTCTCTTCCAGCGTCAGCCGGAAGGGGGAATTTGGCGTTTGATACATCTGCGCAAGCCGTCCGTCCGCAAATTCGATGAGCATGGAGGGGTGATTCGGCGTTCCGAGGAACATGACGCGCTTTGCGCGGCAGTTCATCAGGCAGACAATGGGCTCGATCTTATTCCGTCCGGATATTTTTTATTTATTGTGCGGACTTATCAAATTGCTTTGGCGTATAGCCGGTCTCGTTTTTAAATGCCTTACAAAATGCCTGTGTGGTGGCATAACCCATCAGCTCCGCGATCTCGCTTAAGGTACATTTTCCCTCAGAGAGCAGCGTCTGTGCGTACCGCATCTTCATGGTCAGCATGTATTTTTTGAGCGGGGTTCCTGTTTTTTCTTTAAATAACCGCGAGAGATATTCGCCGGTGTAGGAAAATTTTTTTGCGATGCTGCTTACCGTCAGCTTGGTATCCATGTGATGATCAATGTATTTGATGATATTGTAAACGGTGTTTCCCATCGGATCCGCTTTGATGATCGGCCGGCTTTCGACCGAGGGCAGATTGGCTTTTCGCCATATCAAAATGAGGGCGGCGTGTGCCAGACTGCTTTTCATAATATCCCGAAAGCACAGATCGCCGATATATTCGTCAACCAGCATATTTAAAACCTGGCGGATATTTCCGTTGTCATGCAGCAGCATGTGCTTGCACTGTCCGTAGAACTCTGCCAGCGTCTGCGGTTTAAAATCCTCAAAGTCAAAGGCAAAATGGATATACCGAAGCTCACTGCCGGGGTCTGCGATAATGTTGTGGCTGGTTCCCTTTGACACGATTTGCAGGTCGCCGACACTGCATCGGCACTCTAAACGGTCGCAGACCAAAACGCCCGTCCCGGAGGTGATAAACGTGACCTCGTGGCAGGACTGAATATGCTCTTTAATGGACGCGCCCTTATCCAGACAGGTTTCGCCGATTTGTACGATTTTGATGTTGCCGATCCATTCGCTGCTGTCGGTGAATTGATTGGTAAACTCAAACAGCTTATCGGAATAAAAATCTGCCATATCCGCCATAATGGTTGCTCCTGTTCTGTAAAATTTTATCTTTTCCCAGCTTAGATTTTCCTTGGTTAAATCCATTATAACATCAAAAAACGGTATTTCAATACCTTTTTTTGATATTTTAAGTGTCAAAATCATACCTAACCTGATTCGTAATCAATTTAAGCCCAATATGCCCTGTGGTTGAAAAAACACAATCTTTTTGCAACATTGTCCCGGCATGGCAGCAATTTTTTGTATAAAATTCTTGTTATGACAGAAAATAGGAGGAGAAAGAGGTGAGAGTTTGCAGTACAGTCAAAAGGAGTATTTAAGTTATTTGAAAGAAAAGTCGCCGAACAGTCCGCTTTGGAAGGATGTGCTATGGGCGTTTTTGGTTGGCGGCGCAATTTGTACCGTGGGACAGGGGATTCTAGAGCTTTACCAAAACAGACTCGGGCTGGAGGAGCAGCAGGCAAGAACCGCTGTGAGCGTCACCATGATTTTTTTGGGAGCGCTGCTGACCGGGCTTGATATCTACTGCAAAATCGGCAAGTATGCCGGTGCGGGAACGCTTGTTCCGATCACGGGGTTTGCCAATGCCATTGTATCGCCGGCAATGGAATTTAAAAAAGAGGGACTGGTGCTCGGTCTTGCATCCAAGATGTTTGTGATTGCCGGCCCGGTTTTGGTTTACGGAATCACCGCCTCGGTCGGGGTCGGCGTGATTTATTATTTGATGAAAGGGTTAGGAGGCTGAGGACATGGGAAAGCGGATCGGCGCGCAAAGCGTCAGTATGGATCACCCGGTTTTTCTGCGTGCTGCGGCGGCCATTGCCGGCCCCAAGGAAAAGGAGGGGCCGCTGGGGGACTGTTTTGATGTCATTTTAGAGGATGCAGAGTGGAACGAGGTAACCTGGGAAAAGACGGAGAGCAAGATGCAGCGCGAGGCGGTACGGCTTGCGATCCAAAAGGCGGGACTGAAAAAAGAGGACATCAACTATGTGTTCGGCGGCGATCTGTTAAATCAATGCATCGGGGCGGGGTTTGGGTTGCGCGAACTGAAAATCCCGTTTTTCGGCATTTACGGCGCCTGCTCTACCATGATTGAGGGGATCAGCCTGGCCGCCATGGCGATTGACGGCGGCTTTGCCGATGCCGCGGCGGCGGTGACCTCCAGCCATTTTTGTACGGCAGAGCGGCAGTATCGTATGCCGTTGGAATACGGCGGTCAGCGAACGCCGACGGCACAGTGGACGGTGACCGGCGCCGGCGCGGCGGTTTTGTCAAAAAAAAGCGGCGATATTGCTGTCACCCATATTACAACGGGAAAAATATTGGATATGGGCGTAAAAGACGCCAATCATATGGGCGGTGCGATGGCGCCGGCCGCACTGGAAACCCTGTGCGCACATTTTCGCGATCTTGGCGCAAAACCGTCGGATTATGACTTGATTCTGACCGGCGATCTGGGGCAGGTCGGCGGCGAGGTGCTGGTGGATTTGATGGCGAAGGAGGGCTATGATATTCAAGAAAACTACCGGGACTGCGGCTGCATGATTTACGATGCAAAAAAACAGGATGTCCACGCCGGCGGCAGCGGCTGCGGCTGTATTGCATCTGTCCTGTGCGGATATATTTTCGATCAGATGAGAGATCGCCGGTGGAAAAAGATTTTGGCGGTCGGCACCGGTGCGCTGCTCAGCCCCACCTCCAGTCTGCAAGGGGAGTCTGTGCCGGGGATTGCCCATGCGGCTGTGTTTTGTGCGGCGGACAGTCTGTCGTAGAAAGAATCGATAGGAGGTGAGCAAATGCAGTATTTTCATGCGTTTTGGGTCGGCGGTCTGATTTGCGCGGCTGCGCAAATTCTCATTGACAAGACCAAGCTGACGCCGGGACGGATTCTGGTTTTATTTGTCGTGACCGGCGCCATATTGGGCGCGATCGGCGTGTATGATCCCCTGGTGCGTTTTGCCGGCGCCGGCGCCAGTGTGCCGATTATTGGCTTTGGCAACGTCTTGGCACAGGGGGTTATCAAGGGCGTTGAGGAGCACGGGCTGCTTGGAATCATTACGGGCGGAACCGAGGCCGCGGCCGGCGGTATCGGGGCTTCGATTTTGTTTGGATTTTTGGCGGCGCTGATTTTTAAACCCAAGGTGAAATCATAAAAAAGCAGAAAAGCCGTTTGAATATGGCTTTTCTGCTTTTTTGGGGGTTGTCAATGTTTTGAATATTTGATATACTGGTGAGCGGGACTTTTGGTGATTTATGGAAAAAGCTTTGCGCCGGCTTAAAATTTTATCTGCGCAAGGTCAATCAAACAGGGATTTTCCAGACAGAGGGCGCGCCAGGTCTCGGCCAGCTTCGTCCATGTTTCAAAATCGATGATGCCGGTGATGGGAATCCCGTTTTGCCGCTGAAACAGTTCTACGGCGTCGGTGGTTTCCTGACTGAACAGGCCGTCCGGATTGATAAGGGGGCCTCCCTCCAGCAGGTGATTCCGGCGCAGAAAGATTTCTGCCTCAAAGACATTTTGCCGATGGTTGTGCATGTTGTGTTTCATAAGCGCCTCCTTTGAAAGGTCGTATCGGATAAAAACGGAACGGCCGAAGGATGCCGGATATTTCCTCTTCGGTCGGATCCTGATGGTTTTAATTCACCGCTTGGGATTGGGAGAGCGGATAGCCCGGATATTGCCCCGGAGAACGATCCTCGCCCAGGATAATATCGTTATAAAGCTCTGCAATGGCGTTCCAGGTGCTAAGGCCCACCACGCCGCGCACCGGCAAACCGTAAGCGCGCTGAAACGCGATGACGGCACGCTGCGTCTCCTGGCCGAAATATCCGGTTGGCGATACGGACGGGATGGCGTCGTTAAATTCTGCAATTTTATTTAAATAAGTCTGAAGAGCACGCACATTTTCGTTGTTCTGGCCGCGGCGCAGGACAGAACCCGGGTACATCGCGGCGCCCTGTCCGCGGTAGTCGGAAGGAAGCCCGGCGATGACGGAGATGTAGCGCGAATACAGGGCATTCCAGGTCGTCTCATCGACAACTCCGGTTTCAGGCAAGCCTTCGGATTCCTGAAATGCACGGACGGACTGTGCGGTGGATGGGCCGTAGACGCCATCGATATCCGTCTTTGGAATATAGTCGTTAAATTCTGCAACGATGTTCAAAAAATACTGGATCAGGCTAACCTCGACGCCCTGACTCCCGACCGATAGTTCCGTGCGGTACTGGCGGTTTACAAGGTCAAGCTTGACGCCCTCCGAATCCAGCTCGGAAAGGCGTTTTACCGTGCTGAAGACAAACAGGATTTTGTACCATGTTTCTTTTCCGACAATGCCATCCTGGGCAAGGTTGAATATTTTTTGAAATTCCTTGACAGCGTCCTCGGTCGCTACGTCAAACAGTCCGTCGGAGTACATAATTTTGGGGATTGCCGGGTAGTTTCGGGAGATTCGGTTTAAGTACAGCTGAATTTGAGTCACGCGCTGGTTGCTGTCTCCGAGACGCAGGGGTGTTTCCGGATAGACCATAGATGGTGTCATATCGGCAACCGGTGCGTTGGTGACAAGGGAGATGTCGTCACCGTAATAATAAGCGAGAATGTCGTAGACGCTATAGCCTTGGTTGGCAAGCTCCACCGTTCCCCACTGAGAAAGGCCGCCGGGACAGGCGCTGGTTGTGCCGTTGCAGTATCTGGCAAAGATGGGGTCCAGGTTTCCTTTGCGGACGATGTAATTGTTAAAAAGTCCGTCAACCAGTCGGCTGATGTTTTCAAAAATATCTCTGCCGTGAACATAGGACTGGTCGTATTGCGTGGAGTTGGTAATGTCAAAGTCATAGCCCTGCGCCCGATAGTGCGCAGTAAAGATACGGTTTAGGGCATAGGTGACCTGGGCGTAGATGTTGGCGCGGATGGCGTCCTCCGGCCAGGTCGGATAAATCTCGCTGGAAGCGACATTTTTAATATACTGAACAAAGGGTACAGTCACATTCGGCGCCGAGGCGTCGTCGGGTACGCCCAGATGCACCGTGATGTTTTGCGGAATATAAAAGGTAAAGGACATTGCGTTTCCTCCTTAGGCACACGGGAGACGAACACAATATGGTTTAAGCAGGCAAATTTGTGAAAATACTGCGTAAAAATGCTCGTCAATACGTCAGTATTCACTGCGCTTTTTCCTTGTATTTTCAAAAATTTGCTCTGTTTAAACTCTTCGACCCTGTGTGCAAAAAAATGATAATATTTTTGGTTTCGGCGGACGAAGCAAGGCTGTCGCCTAGCTAAGACAACGATGCAAAAAGATTGTGATTTTCAATCACAGGGCATATCGGGTTCGACTCCCGTGCGCCTAGCCGAAAGAGAGTAATCCGAACCCGCCTTAATCGGCGCAATTTTAGAATATTTTAGCTTGTCGTCTTTGCCGGGTTCTAACGTGCGTCAGTTGTGTCTTCGTCTACTACGATATCAAACTGTCCGGCATCACGTTCGGATAAGGGAATCAGACTGACCGGCTGAATCGAATTGATTTTGTCAAAGATGGGAACATTGACGGCGTCCTCGGTATAATAGCCTTCGTATTCGACTTTAATGTTATAATTGCTGTACGGGCGTATGACGCTGTCCGGCGTCTGCGAATAGCTGCTCTGCGGTGCGGGCAAGAGCAGGGGTGCGGTTCGGCCGCTTTCATCGGTCAAAAGGTCGGCAATCTGTGTACTTTGATTCCCGGCGGTTGAGACGGTGACTCTGGCACCCGAAACCGGGATTGCGCCTTTTGCCAGCGTGACCTGCACCACCAGGGAGCCCTGGCCGGTCGGCGCGGTGTCGTCTCTGCCGGAAAAATCCTCTCCCTCTAACAGACGGGAGGAACTGCGGTTTTTCGGGGACATAAGCGTGCCGGCGAGCGCTTCGTTAAATTTTTGATAGGTTTCGTTCATATCCATCGCCTCCTAGCCGAAAGAAACCGAAATTTTGCCTTTTCAGGCGGGTTTGGATGATTCTCTTTCGGCTAAGGGTATCATATGCCGAAAAAAACGAATGGTGCATGGACGATTTTATATTTTGAAGGAGAGATGCCAAATGAATCAGGAACAAAAGGCTTTCGGCCTGACAATTGGAAAATGCGGAGAGGAAACGGTAACCTGCGGACTTTGCGGCAGGATTCTGGGATATATCAAAAAGGAGCATTGTGAAAGTCTTTATCTGCATTTGTTTTGTGCCTGCGGCGCCGACGGTTATCTGAGATTGGGTGAAATTCCGGATACCGCGTCCGCCGATGCGGCCGATAAAACCGGGGAGCGTATTTGCTGCACAAAATGCAGGAGTGTACTGTTTGCGGTAACGCATCATGTAAAGTTTTATAACTTTTGTGCCGAGTGCCGGTGCGGTGCATTTTTTGATCGTGATTATGCCAGAAAAAGGACGTTATATCAAAAATGGGGGGATTGAGGTTTACATAATACCTGATTGCAGCATTTTGAAACGGGCAAAACATGCCAAAAAGGAAGTAAAAAAGGGGACTCTTGCCCAATGTCACAATATGCGACACCAATTTATTGAAAAATTTGGCAAAAACGTGCATAATAGTTACTGCGGGCAAGGCGAAGTACACGAGTGGGATGAGGGAGCCTGAGATCGTGTACAATGCCTTGCCGAACACATTTTAGATATTGGGGGATGACTTGATAGTGAAAGGGTTTGATTTTTGCGATGAGGAAGACCAATTGTATCGGGTACAGTTTGAGGTGTTGGAGGATGGAGGAAATCGTCGGCCTTATGGGATTGGAGCAACCATTTATGCGGATGGAAAACAAATTGAAACAACGAAAGCAAGAAATCGGTTCTTTACCAGGACAGAGGCGGAGGAAAATATTAAGATGCTCTGCAAATTTCAAGTGACACCATGCACTTTGCGTGATATAATATAACCAACCAAAACAGAAAAGGCTGTTCTGCTTTTGCAGGGCAGCCTTTTCTGTTTTTCATCAAAAATTTAAAAAAAGAGTAGACACCCGGCTATCTTTTGTGCTATGATATAAAAAGCAGTATTGTGGGAGTGTTTGGAGGTAAAACATGGATATTTTTGTAGAACAATTAGTAAAAAAGCAAAAAACAGGCAAGGACTACCTGCGTATTGTCGCGTGCCTGATCGGCGTGTTTGCCGCGCTTTTTGCCATGACATTCGGTATGGCAGTCCAGGGGATCGGCTTTATCATCTTTGTTGTGTGCTGTGCGTTGATCTATGCAATGTATTTGCTGATTACTGCGACCAATATGGAGTATGAGTATTGCTTTACCAACGGTTCATTGGACGTTGACAAGGTCATCAACCGCCGCAGCCGGAAGCGGATGCTTAGCTTAAATACGCGGAAAATTGAGATCCTGGCAACCAAAAACAACCATGCATTTCAAAGAAATTTAGAGGATCGCGGCCTGAAAAAGGTTTATGCCTGCACGAGTGTACAGGCAGAGGATCTGTGCTTTTTAGTCTACATGGAAGAAAACGGTGAGAGAAAGATGCTGCTCTTTAACCCAAACGAAAAAATAAGAGACGGGATTCGGCGTTATAATCCGCAGAAGGTGTTTTTAAATGATGAAAACCGGGATTGATGTGATAGAAATCAGCCGCATCTCCGAGATGCCGCGCCTTACAGCGTTTATCAAACAGGTTTTCACCAAGGAAGAGTCAGCGTATTTTGAAAAAAAGGGAAAAAACCGATTTGAAAGCATCGCGGGGCATTTTGCCGCAAAGGAAGCGTTCTCTAAGTATATGGGCAGCGGGATGCGCGGCTTTTCATGGAAGGATATCACGGTTTGCCACGATGAAATGGATAAGCCGTACCTAAAGTTTATGGGGCATCGCATTGCGGCGGATTTGAGTATCAGCCATTCCAAAACCGTGGCCGTGGCCGTTGTCTGCGGTGAGGAGGACGCCTTCGGCGGCGCCAATGCGGAACAGATCAAGGCGTATTGCGCCCTGATGCCGAAACGGTTTGACACCATGCACAAGGGTGACTGCGGCAGCGTGCTGATTGTGGCAGGCTCTAAGGGAATGACCGGGGCGGCCGCACTTTGTGCAACCGCTGCGCTGCGCTGCGGCAGCGGACTTGTTACCGTGGGCACTCCAAAAAGTGAGCAGCCGATCCTGGCAGTCAAGCTGACCGAGGCAATGACGCTGCCGCTCCCTGATCGGGACGGTGTACTTTCTCCGGCGTTTTTGCCGGTTGTGCTGAAAAAACTGGAAAAGGCAGACGTTTGCGCGTTAGGACCGGGACTCGGCGCCGTGGAGGAGCTTTGGCAGGGTATCGGTACACTGCTTGCGACAAAGAAGAAAATGGTTTTGGATGCCGATGGTCTAAATGCGCTGGCCGGGCATATAAATATATTGGAAGAGCCGCACGGCGATGTGGTGCTTACGCCGCATCCGGGAGAGATGGCACGTCTTTGCGGCGTGTCCGCTTCGGAGATTGCGAAGGCACGCGAGGCCATTGCGGCAGATTTTGCAAAGCGCTATCAGGTTACGCTGTTGCTGAAGGGAAAGAATACGGTGATTGCATCGCCCAGAGGGGAGATTCACCGGAATCCGACCGGAAACAGCGGCATGGCGACCGGCGGCATGGGTGACGTGCTGACCGGGGTGATTGCATCGCTGATGGGACAGGGGATGGACGGGTATTATGCCGCCGTTTTGGGCGCGTTTATACACGGACTTTCCGGTGATCTGGCGGCGGCCGAGATCGGCGCATTCGGCATGCTGGCCGGCGACGTGGCAGAAAGGGTGGCACGTGCGATGGCGTTGCTGCACCGATTTGGGTCGTAAATGAGGATAACGGAGGGATTTTGTGAGGCGTGGTATTTCGGTTCTGTTAACCGTGATACTCATGATGATCCCGGTGGCATGTAAAACCGATGTCAACCGGAAAATCCACCAAAGATATGCAAATTTAAAAAGCTACACGGCGCGCGTTCGCGTGAGTGTAAACGGAAACAAGGGAACCGAGGTTTATGAGCTGTCGCAAAGCTTTTGTGCACCGGATCGGTACCGTACCGAGGTGATCAGCCCCAAGAGGATGGAGGGGACGGTCAGCGTTATCGCCGGCGGCAGCATGTGGTACCGCAGCGCCGGGACCCCGGCAATCCGCATGGAGCAGGGCTTTTTTCAGGAGGGGCGGGATTACCTCTTCCTGCACGACTTTCTGGAAGAGTATTTTAAGGAAAGTGCGGCGCCACTGACGGAGAATGAAGAGGGATTGGTGCTTTTAGACGCGCCGGTGCGCAGCGATCAGACCTATCGCTTTACGCAGAATCTTTGGATCGATGCCAAAAGCAACCTGCCGCGGACTTTGGTGACCTATGATGAAAAGGGAAACGAGATGCTGCGCGTGGAATATGAGGATTTTGTGGTAAACCCCGCGCTTTCGGACAGTGTTTTTGAGCCGTAGCAAGGCATGTGTATTAGCACGGACGCCGGTGCGCGGCAGAACAGAGAAGTTTGTCAGATAAAAAGGAGTCGCTGCAAAAGATGAAATGGGATGAAAGAGCGTGGGTCGAAATTGATCTTGACGCGCTGAGGAACAATATCAAAAGAATCCGTGACTATGTTCGGCCGGAGACAAGGATTTTAGGTGTTGTCAAGGCAGATGCCTACGGACACGGTTGTATGCAGGTCGCAAGAACACTGCTCCAAAACGGCGCGGACTGGCTCGCGGTTGCCTGTATTGATGAGGCGGTGCAGCTGCGGCGAAACGGGATTACCTGTCCGATTCTGATTCTGGGTCATACCAGTGAAGAAGAGGCGGAACGTGTCGTCAAAGAGGATATTACGCCCGGCTGCTACAGTTATGAGCTTGCCAGCGCGATATCGCACGCCGCCGTAAGGCTGAAAAAGCGTGCCAAGGTTCATATTAAACTGGACACCGGTATGGGACGCGTCGGGTTTCGGTATACCGAGGATGAGGCGGTCAACCAGGAGACCATTGACACGATCCTTAAGATTGCGATTTTACCGGGGTTGGACGTAGATGGCATATTTACGCATTTTTCGGTTGCCGATGAGGCGGACGACGACTATACAGAATTGCAGTTTTCGCGGTTTCAAAGCGCCTGCGACCGCTTAAAGGCAAACGGGCTTACCATTCCGATCAAGCATTGCTGCAACAGCGCGGCCTTGATCCGATTCCCCAAGATGCACATGGACATGGTTCGGCCGGGGATTATTTTGTACGGGTTAAAGCCTTCTTCATTTGTGGACTGCGGTCGGCTGCATCTGCACCCGGTGATGCAGTTTAAGGCAAAAATCACCAACTTAAAGGAAGTGGAGAGCGGTGTCAGCATCAGCTACGGCCGGCGGTTTAAGACAAGCGAATCGGCAAAGATCGCAACCATCCCGGTCGGATACGCGGACGGCTATTCCAGGACGCTTTCCGGAAAGAGCCAGGCGATTGCCGGCGGAAAATTGTGTAACCTTGTCGGAAATATTTGTATGGATCAATGTATGATTGACGTTACATCGGTCAATAATATATCTGTCGGCGACGATGTCATTTTATTCGGCAGGAGCGATGATATAGAATTACCGGTAGAGAGCCTTGCCGAGAAAATGGGAACCATCAATTATGAAGTCCTTTGTGCCATCGGCAGGCGGATTCCGCGGATTTATCTCCGCGACGGAAAGGTGATCGGCGAGCATAACTATTTGCTGGACCCGCCGGTTACACCCATTGGATAATCAAAGTACATATGCTGCGTATCGTTCGCCGCAGACAAAGCAGCGGCTATGTACCCAAATCGGAAGTTCCGCATAGAATGGCAGTGAGAGAAAGGATGTCTCTTTGACAGATGTCTGCCAAAGAGACCGGACAGCCATATCTGTTCGTTCATGTCTGAATCTTATCTGGCGGAGCGTGAAACAGTTGATAGTAAAAAGAGGAGATATTTATTATGCGGATTTAAGCCCGGTTGTCGGGTCAGAGCAGGGCGGCGTACGGCCGGTGCTGATTATTCAGAACGACGTCGGAAACCGATACAGCCCTACCGTGATTGCAACGGCGATTACCTCACAGATTAACAAAGCCAAGATGCCGACCCATATCGAGATTGGCGCCGGCGGCTTTGGACTGTCCAGGGATTCGGTGGTGCTGGCAGAGCAGATACGAACCATCGACAAACGGCGGCTGAGAGAAAAAATCGGGCATCTGGATGAAAATTTGATGGACAAGGTCAATGAGGCGCTGGAGATTTCCTTCGGTCTGTCCTAGACGAATGCGGGCGGTATTATCTGCCCGAAAAGGTAACATTCCACATCTTTGACAAACCATTGATTCAAAAAACCAAGGCGGAAAGGATGAGAAACATGAAAAACAAAACCAAAATCGCAAAAATCGGATTGATTCTCGGTGTTTGCCTTGCACTCACCGGCGGCATGATGGCGGCTTTCTCCGAGCCGGGCGGAACCGATGACCCCGTTGTCACCAAAAGCTATATTGTCGATAAGGTGATTCCGGAGATCAAGGCCTACGTGGATGAACGTTTTGGCATTGCTGCCTCGGAGGGGGTTGTGACGGCGCGTCCGGACAGCTTTACGGTTGTGAATGTTTCAGCCGGGCATAAGGTGATTTGTGAGGCAGGAACCGAACTGATTTTGCGTATGGGCAAGGGAACCATCATTGCCACCCAAAAGGGCGGACTTGCTGACACCACGATCGGGTATGACCTGCCGGACGGCACTGAGATGCCCTCAAATCACAATCTGGTGGTACCGGTTGCAGACGGCCGCGGTTTTTTGGCAAACAGCGATGTGATTGTGTTGGTAAAGGGCGGTTATACCGTTCAGTAGCTGCAAATGGAGAGGTTTTTGGGGGTTGTCTTTGCCGGACGGGCGAAATGGCGAACGGATTTTGGTTTGCCGCTTCGGCGGCCGCAAACGATAATCCCCTCTTTTGTCATACCAGGGTCAGAAAGGCATTATTTCGGCGTCGGCGGTGTGCGGCAGCCGGCTTTTCGGCCAAGGAGAGGAGGCATATCATGAAACGGGCAGCAATCTTTGATCTGGACGGAACCTTGGTGGATTCGATGTGGGTCTGGGATTTTTTAATGATTGATTTTTTAAAGCGCTATGGCCTGGACGCGCCGCCGCATGTCCGCAAGGAGGTGACGCATATGAGCCTGGTGCAAAGCTCAATCTATGTGCAGCAGTATTTTCGGCTTCCTATGACGGCAGAGGAAATCCTTGAGGAGTGGCGGCAGATGGTCTATACCGCCTACGCCGAAAAAATTCAATTAAAAAAGGGTGCGAAGGCATATCTTGAAAGACTAAAAGAGGAGGGCGTTAAAATCGGTCTTGCGACCTCCTGCGACAGTACGCTCTGCGAGGCGTGCCTCATTAAGAACCGGATTAAGCCGTATTTTGACGCGATCACCTATGCCGATGAGGTCGGCATCGGGAAAAAGAGCCCCGATATCTACATAGAGTGCTTAAAAAGACTCGGCTGTGCACCGCAGGACGCCGTGTTGTTTGAGGATATTTTGACCGCACTGCGCACCGGGAAATCCATCGGTATGAAAACCGTTGCAGTGGAGGACGCGCGCGCCGCGGCGGAGCGGGATCTGCTGATGAAGGAGGCAGATTGGTATATCCGCGATTTTGAGGAACTGATTAAGGCAAACGGGACGATATTTTAGAGAGGAAAACCGACGATGGAACTTACCAAAAAGCTGCCGGAAAAATTGCTGCGCTGGTATGACGGCGGCCATCGCAGCCTGCCCTGGCGGGATCAGCCGATCCCTTACTATGTCTGGGTTTCGGAAATCATGCTGCAGCAAACCCGTGTCGAGGCGGTAAGGCCGTATTTTGACCGGTTCATTACCGCGCTGCCGGACGTGTTTGCACTGGCGAATGCCAAGGAGGAGACCTTGCTGAAGCTGTGGGAGGGGCTGGGCTATTACCGCCGGGTTCATTATCTGCAGCGTGCCGCCAAGGAGGTGGTTAACCGCTACGGCGGTGTGATACCGTCTGCCTATGAGCAGCTGCGCAGCCTGCCGGGGATCGGCGATTATACGGCCGGGGCGATTGCGTCCATCGCATACGGTGCGCCGCGTGCGGCGGTAGACGGCAATGTCCTCCGCGTGATCACGCGCCTTTGCGGCGATTATCGCGATATCGGCAGCCTTTCGGTAAAACGGGAAATCACTGCCGCCTTAGAACAAATCTATCCGATCGGCCGCTGCGGCGACTTTACCCAAAGCCTGATGGAATTGGGGGCGACGGTATGCCTGCCGAACGGGGCGCCCCATTGCAAAGAATGCCCGCTGCATGAGGATTGTATTGCGTATTTGCAAAATTGTACGGACGAGTTACCGGTAAAAAAACCCAAAAAGGAGCGGCAGGTTTTTTCCTATTTGGTTTTGATTTTAAAGAGAGACGGTAAAATTGCAATCCGAAAGCGCACGGCAGAAGGGCTTTTGCACCGTCTCTGGGAGCTGCCGAACCGTGCGGGTCTTGCGGATGCTGCCGCTGCAAAGGCGTATGCCGAGGAGCTTGGTGTGATGCCAAAATCGGTGCAGTGCGGCAGAAGCGCCAAGCATGTTTTTACTCATGTGGAATGGAGGATGACCTCTTATGTTGTCATGTGCGGCGCGGCAGGGGATGAGTCGCTCTGCTGGGTTACGCCCGGGGAACTGGAGGAAAACTACGGACTTCCATCCGCGTTTCGGTATTTTTCCGCGGCCTGGCAGAAAAAAGATTGAATTTTGTCTGACGGTTGCGGCTTGACAAACAGAGAAATATTGTTTATAATGTTACAGAAATGTTACGATACGATGGTGAGGGTGAGGCCAATGCAAAATAATCAAACCAAGCATCAGGGACAGAAAAGCCTGGCAGCGCTCTGCCAAGAGGTTGAAACGCTGGAAAACGGAATCATGATTGCAATTGAGGATTTGGAAAAAAGACTGGACAATGTTGCGGTGTCGCCCCTGTATGAGGCGGACGGGACGTCGGGTCCGGAGACGGTAGAGGTTTATACCATGGAAAAACTGCCGAAATTAAAGGACAGCGTGCGGCAGCTTACACCGCAGGAGATGTAAAAATGTCCGGATCGCAAAAATTCTTTTGCTATGAACAAACGGAACCCCTCGGAGTACCTTTGTACACCTTCGGGTTCCGTTTTCCCATTTTAAAGCATTTTTTCCTATCTCCTGGAAATAACGCCTATCAGCATATAAAAGGGACTCTGCAAGGAGTTCCTTATTTTTTGGCTGCACAATTTTAAAAATATTTTCCGCCTTGTTATGTGCCGTTTAAAAATTTTGGCAAAAGAAACGAAAAAAAGTAGAATGCCCGGCGTGCTTTTTTCGTGAATTTCCCTTGTCATATTCTAAAATTTGTGTTATGATAAACCCAAATGACGAAACCGGCTTTTGCCGGATGGAGGGTTCAAATGATGAAAGAACAGTTAAAAGCAATATCCGGTGCGGCCGCAGATGCGTTTCGCCGGGCAGATAAATTGGAGAAGCTGGAGGAGCTTAGAGTCCGCTTTTTGGGAAAAAAGGGTGAGCTCACTGCTGTCATGAAAGGGATGGGAAAGCTGTCCCCGGAGGAACGCCCGGTTATCGGTCAGCTTGCCAATGAGGTGCGCAGCCGGATTGAACAGGCGCTGGAGGAAAAAAAGAACGCGCTGGAGGCTGAGCTGCAAAATGCCAAAATGAAGCGGGAGCGCCTTGACGTTACTATGCCGGGGCGCCGCAGTGCAGAGGGCGGCAAGCATCCGCTCCTTACCGTGCTGGACGATTTAAAAGACATTTTTATCGGCATGGGATTTACCATTGCGGAAGGGCCTGAGGTAGAACTGGATTACTATAACTTTGAGGCGCTGAATATCCCCAAGGATCACCCTGCGCGCGATACCCAGGACACCTTTTATATCAATGAAAATCTGGTTCTGCGGTCGCAGACCTCGCCGGTGCAGGTACGCACCATGGAAAACCAAAGGCCGCCGATTCGGATTATCGCACCCGGACGGGTTTACCGCAGCGACGCGGTGGACGCAACCCATTCGCCGGTGTTCCATCAGGTAGAGGGTCTGGTAGTGGACAAGGGAATCACCATGGCGGACCTAAAGGGTACATTGGAGATTTTTGTCAAAAAGCTCTACGGTGAGGAAACGCGCCTGCGTTTTCGTCCGCATCACTTTCCGTTTACCGAGCCGAGCGCCGAGGTGGATATCTCTTGCTTTAACTGCGGCGGCGAGGGCTGCCGTGTCTGCAAGGGCGAAGGCTGGATTGAGATTTTGGGCTGCGGTATGGTACATCCGAGAGTCCTTCAAAACTGCGGCATCGATCCGGAGGAATATTCCGGCTTTGCGTTTGGTATCGGACTGGAGCGTGTCGCAATGTTCCGCTATGACATTGATGATATGCGAATGTTCTTTGAAAATGATGTTCGGTTTTTAAAGCAGTTTTAGCGGATACAAAAAGGAAAGGGTGAAATAGAGTATGAAACTGCCATTGTCGTGGTTAAAAGATTATATGAATACAGACGGCATCGACGATAAGACTTATGCACATAAGATGACGATGTCCGGCTCTATTGTAGAGGGGATCGAAAACCCCGCGAAGGAAATAAAAAATGTCGTAACCGGCAAGATTTTAAAAATTGAGCCGCATCCCGACGCGGATAAACTGGTGGTATGCCAGGTCGACCTCGGCGAAGATGAGCCGACGCAGATTGTGACCGGCGCACCGAATGTGACCGAGGGCGCAATCATTCCTGTGGCAAAGCACAAGAGCACGCTGCCCGGCGGCATCAAGATTACGCGCGGCAAGCTGCGCGGCGTGATGAGCAACGGCATGATGTGTTCGACCGATGAACTCGGTATCTCGGAAGAGCGCGCAACCGGCATTTTGATTCTGCCAAGCGACACGCCGGTCGGCGTCGATATTAGCGAAGTACTGGGTCTGAATGAGAGCGTTGCGGAATTTGAGATTACGTCGAACCGGCCGGATTGTATGAGCATCATCGGTCTTGCCAGAGAGACGGCGGCAACCTTTGACCGTCCGTTCCGGATTCCGGAGGTCAGTGTTAAGGAATGCGGCGGCGATGTGCATGACTATGCTGAGGTTGTCATTGAAAATCCGGAGCTTTGCTCCCGTTTTGTCGGCCGCGTTGTAAAGAATGTTAAGATCGGCCCCTCACCGGAATGGATGCAAAAGCGGCTGAAGGCCTGCGGAATCCGCGCTATTAATAACGTGGTGGATATCACCAACTATGTGATGCTGGAGTACGGCCAGCCCATGCATGCCTATGACTTAAACCATGTAGAGGGTCGGAAGATTATTGTGCGAAACGCCAGAGAGGGCGAGCAGCTGGAGACACTGGACGAGCAGCCGAGAACATTAAACGCGGCGATGATTGCCATCAGCGATACAAAATGCGCCATTGGTGTTGCCGGCGTGATGGGCGGCGCCAATTCAGAGGTGACCGATGACACAACGGAGATTCTGTTTGAGTCTGCGACCTTCCAGGCGGTTGCGGTTCGACGCGGCGCCAAGGCGCTGGGAATGCGCACCGATGCGTCCGCATTATTTGAAAAGGGACTCGATAGCGAGAACTGTCTCCCGGCGATTAACCGTGCCTGCCAGCTGATGGCGGATATGGGCGCCGGTGAGGTTGTCAGCGGCATGATTGATCTTTATCCCGTGAAGAAGGAGCCGCATGTTCTGCCGTTTGAACCGGAGAAGATGAATCGCTTTTTGGGTCTTTCCGTTCCGGAAGAAGAAATGGTTGCGATTTTGAACCATCTGGAATTTCGTGTTGCGGACGGCAAGGTATACGTTCCGTCCTTCCGTGCCGATGTCGAGGGCATGGCAGACGTGGCGGAGGAAGTTGCACGGATTTACGGATATGAGAGAATCCCGTCAACCATGATGCGCGGCGCGGTCAGCGTTGGCGGCAGAAACCGCAAGCAGCTTTTGGAGGATACGGTGCGCAGTCGCCTGACAGCCTCCGGCCTTTATGAGACGGTGACATTTTCATTCATCGATCCGAAGGAATATGACTTTTTGCGGATGGAAAAAAAGGATGCCAGACGCGATATGATTCGGATTTCCAATCCGCTGGGCGAGGAGAACAGTGTGATGCGTACCGATATGCTGTCCTCGGCGCTCAAAACGCTGCGGATTAACTATAACCGCCGTAACCCCAAGGCAGGCATCTATGAACTCGGCACGGTGTATATCCCCCGTGAGGACGAGCAGCTGCCGGAGGAAAAGCAGCAGATTGCGATCGGCATGTATGGCGAATGCGACTTTTATGATTTAAAGGGAATTGTTGAACAGCTGTTGGAGGCGACCGGCATCGAAAAATACACTTTTCAGCCGGAGACAGAGGATCCCTCGTTCCATCCGGGACGCTGCGCGACGGTGTGGGTTAAGGGTAAAAAGCTTGGCGTTTTGGGACAGGTGCATCCGCAGGCGGCGGCCAACTTTAAAATCGGCGCCGAGGTTTACAGCGCGATTTTGGATTTTCCCACCTTGCTGGAGTTTGCAACTGATGACAGGCATTATCAGGCGCTGCCGAAGTTCCCGGCAACCGGCCGCGATATTGCGCTGATTCTGGATAAAGCGGTCAATGTCGGTGAGATCGCCGGGGTGATTGAGGCGCACAAGGGCGACATTTTAAGAGAGTATGCCTTGTTTGACGTCTATGAGGGCGAGCAGGTCGGTGAAGGAAAGAAGAGTGTGGCGTATTCCTTAACCTTCCGTGCGGACGACCGTACTCTGACAGACGGCGAGGTCAATCAGGTGATGGACAAGATTTTAGCGGAATTAAAGAAAACCCTGCACGCAGAGCTCCGCTGAGTTTAGCTTTGTGAAATAAAAGAAAGGATGGTCAGAATGGAACACAACGATATGATGAATACCATGAAGTTTGATGTAAAAACCGAGCGCCCCATGGAACCGCGTGAGATTCTTTTGAAGGTGCATGATGCTCTGGCAGAAAAGGGCTATAACCCTATTAACCAGATCGTTGGCTATATTCTGTCCGGCGATCCCTCCTACATCACCTCATATCAGGGCGCAAGAAACCTGATCCGCAAGCTGGAGAGAGATGAAATTTTGGAGGAGGTTATTACCTTTTATGTGACGCATAAGGACGAGAGGGCATAGACGAAAAAAGGACTGTGAAAAGACCCTTTTTGCAGTCCTCTTTTTGAGCAAAGTGAGGAAAAGAGCGTGAAAAGGAAAAAAGCTCTTGCCATTTTGCAAAACTGTGATATGATATAGCTAATATGCAACACGAAAGAAAATGAGGAGGAAATGATTATGCCATTGATCGATATGCCGTTGGAGGAATTAAAAACATACCAAGGGAGAAATCCGAAGCCGGCTGATTTTGACGCATACTGGGACCGTGCGCTTGCCGAAATGGAGGCGGTAGATCCGAACCTAGAGCTGGTACTCAGCGATTTTCAGGTGCCGAACGCAGTATGCTACGATATGTATTATGACGGAACACGCGGCGGCAGAGTGCATGCAAAGCTTGCAAAGCCCGCGAAAATCGAGGGCAGAGCGCCGGCGCTTTTGCACTTTCACGGGTACACCGGCGCGAGCGGTGACTGGACAACGATGCTGAGCGAGGTTTGCGAGGGCTTTGTAGTGGCCTTTATGGACGTGCGCGGGCAGGGCGGTACTTCGATCGATAAAAACCCGGTAGAGGGCAATACTTATAAGGGTCATATTATCCGCGGCCTGGACGATCCGGATCCGGACAATTTGTTTTTCCGTCAGATTTATCTGGACACCGCGCTGCTGGCAAAGCTGGTTATGGCAATGGATGATGTTGACGAAACCCGTGTCGGCGCCTCCGGCGGTTCGCAGGGCGGCGCATTGACAGTCGCCTGCGCGGCGCTGACGCCGACCTTAAAAATGGCGTCCCCGGATTATCCGTTTTTGAGCGACTATAAGCGTGTCTGGGAAATGGATTTGGCAGAGTGCGCTTATTCGGAACTAAAAGAATACTTTAGAAGCTTTGATCCGACCCACGCGCGCGAGGACGCGATCTTTGAAAAGCTTGGGTATATTGATTTGCAGCACCTGGCGGATCGGATCAAGGCGAAGATGCTGTTTGGCTGCGGCTTGATGGACAATATTTGCCCCGCGTCCACGCAGTTTGCAATCTATAATAAGATTACCGCGCCGAAAGACATGGTCATCTACCCGGATTTCGGGCATGAGGATCTGCCCGGTATGTCCGACCGAAAAGCGATCTTCTTTAAAGAATTGCTCGAAAAATAGTTGAAAAAGGAGAAATTGGCTATGCAGAGTTATCAAGAAAAAGAGAACCGCGTCCTGGATTTGCTGCATCAGGACTGCCGCAATTCCATGGAGCAGATGGCAACCATGCTGGATATGACCACGCAGGAGCTTGCCGAAATCATTGATAATTTGGAAAAGACAAACGTCATCTTAGGCTATGGCGCGCGGATTAACTGGGATAAGGCAAACGGCACCGATGTGGTGACCGCCTATATTGAGCTTCGGGTGACGCCGCAGCGCGACCGCGGCTTTGACCGGATTGCGGAGCGGATTTATCAGTACCCTGAGGTAAAGGCCATTAACCTGATGAGCGGCAGCTACGATTTCGGCATCACCGTGGAGGGAAGAAACATTCAGGAGGTTTCACGCTTTGTGTCGGAGCGTCTGGCGCCGATGGAATCCGTTGTCGGAACCGCTACCCACTTTGTACTCAAGCGTTATAAGTACGATGGTGTTATCTGCATGCCGCCCTCTAAGGACGAAAGAGAGGTTATTTCTCTATGAGCATGGACGTGAAGCGTTTGTTAAACCCGGTGGTACGGGATATTCCGCCATCGGGAATCCGCCGTTTTTTTGATATTGCGGCAGAGATGAAGGACGCGATTTCCTTGGGCGTCGGCGAGCCGGACTTTGTGACGCCGTGGCATATCCGCGACGAGGGAATCTATTCGTTAGAAAAAGGAAAGACTTATTATACATCGAATGCCGGCCTCAGGGAGCTGCGCGGCGAGATTAGCGCCTATTTAAACCGGCGGTTTGGGCTTCGGTATGATCCCATGTCACAGATTACGGTAACCGTGGGCGGCAGTGAGGCGATTGACCTTGCTTTTCGCGCGGCGCTTGCGCCGGGCGATGAGGTATTGATCCCGGAACCGAGCTTTGTTTGTTATCGGCCGCTGACACAGCTGGCCGGCGGTGTTCCTGTGCCGATCGTGACCAAGGCAGAAAATCATTTTCGCTTAACGCCGGAGGAATTAAGGGCGGCAATCACGCCAAAGACCAAGTTTTTGGTGCTGCCGTACCCCAACAACCCAACCGGCGGCGTGATGCGGCTGGAACATTTAAAAGCCATCGCCGAGGTGTTAGACGGCACCGATATTTTGGTGCTGGCGGATGAAATCTATGCGGAGCTGACCTACGGCGATGTACGGCATGTTTCGATCGCTGAGATCCCGGAAATGTATGATCGCACGGTGCTGGTCAGCGGATTTTCCAAAGCGTACGCCATGACCGGCTGGCGGCTTGGCTACGTTTGCGGACACCCGGATCTCATTAAGGCGATGACAAAGGTGCATCAGTTTGCCATTATGTCCGCGCCGACAACGGCGCAGTACGCCGCAATTGAGGCGATGAAAAACGGTGATGAGGACATCGCCATGATGCGTGAGGAATATGACAGCCGCCGCCGCGTCATGGTAAAGGGGTTTTTGGACATGGGACTTTCCTGCTTTGAGCCGGAGGGCGCCTTTTACACCTTCCCGTCTATTCAAAGCACGGGCATGGATTCCAATACCTTCTGCGAAAGGTTGCTTTATGAAAAGAAGGTGGCCGTGGTGCCGGGCAGTGCATTCGGCGCGTGCGGCGATGGGTTTGTCCGCTGCTCTTATGCTTACTCAGTTCACGATATCGAGGCGGCGCTGGAGCGGATTGAGGATTTTGTAAAACACCGTTAGAACCCTTTTTTGACGCTTGCAGCGAAAATGCCTCGGCGCCCGGGTTTGTAAATCGCGGACAAAAGGATTTTGTATTGACAAATGGAAACATCTGTTGTAAAATAAGTACGGATTTGTAAAAACAGGAGGGATTTTGTATGTTGAAAAAAGTTGGAATCATTGCGGCTGCGTCCGTTTTGGCGCTTGCCACACTGGCAGGCTGCGGCAGTCAGCAGGCTGCGCAGAACACCGCACAGGAGACAAAGGCAAAGACAATTACCGGTGCCGCTGATTTAGAGGGCGCTAAAATTGCCGTACAGGAAGGTACGACCGGTGACGATTACGTGACTGACGAGGTAAAAGGCGCTGAGGTTTCCCGGTTTAAGAGGGTGGTAGACGCCGGCATGGATCTGAAAAACGGCAAGGTTGACGCCGTTGTTGTAGATGACCAGGTTGCAAAGGATTTGGTTGCGGAAATCGACGGACTGACCATTCTGCCGGAGAAATTGACCGAAGAACAGTACGCCATTGCCGTAAAGAAGGGCGATAAGGAGCTGCTTGACAGTATCAATGCCGCAATCAAGAAGATGCAGGAGGACGGCACAATTGATACCATCCGCAAGGCTTATATCGATAAGGACGAGGCAGCGCTCGCTGAACTCGCAGCGAAGGCAACGCCGACGGGCGGTAAAAAGCTGGTTATGGGTACCAACGCAGAGTTTGCACCCTTTGAGTATATGGATGACAATAATGAGATCGCAGGCTATGACATCGAGATTGCAAAGGAAATCGCAAGACAAAGCGGCATGGAGCTGTCGATCGAGAACATGAACTTTGACGGTCTGATCGCGGCGCTGTCCAGCGGTAAGGTGGATATGGTAATTGCCGGCATGACCGTGGATGACGAGCGTAAGCAGCAGGTAGACTTTTCGGAAAACTACTATGACGCAGCACAGGTTATTATCGTTAGAAAGTAGTGTCGCTTTGCTGGACTGCCGCAGAGGAAGTGTGATACGGTAAAGCGTATTGAAATGATTTTGTGCGGCTTAAATTCCAAGCGGGAGTCATTGCGGTCTCCCGCTTGTTTTCTTTACGGCGAAACGGGATAAAGCCCTCTCGCCTTTTCCCAAACCGGAAACAGAAAGGCTGTGGAACAAGTATGGCAGACTGGGTATCAGTCCATTGGGCAAAATTTTGCAGTGACTTTTACACAAATTTAATCTATGCAGATCGCTGGAAGCATCTTTTAGGCGGATTGGGCGTTACACTTGAGATTACGCTGGCGGCAATCCTGATCGGTACGGTTCTCGGTATCGTGCTGGCCTTTATGAAGATGTCTCAGTGGCGCTGGCTGCGCACACCGGCGAAAATCTATATCGAGATTATCCGCGGCACGCCGACCACGGTGCAGCTTTTGATTATGTACATGGGCGTGTTTGCGTCTGTTTCGGCGCCGAAGTGGATTATCGCATCCCTGGCGTTTGGCATGAACAGCGCCGCCTATGTGGCTGAGATTGTTCGCGGCGCGGTAGAATCCGTGGATCACGGGCAGACGGAGGCCGGATATTCACTCGGCTTTTCCAAGCTTCAGACAACCATGCGCATTGTTTTGCCGCAAGCCGCCAAGATTGCGCTTCCTACCTACACCAGTGAGTTTATTGTCCTGTTAAAGGAGACTTCCATCGCCGGATATATCGCGATGGAGGATCTTACCAAGGTGGCGAGCATGATCACAAGCCGGACGTTTAATGCGTGGTTCCCGCTTTTGACGGCGGCGCTGCTCTATTTTGTCATGACCTTTACCCTGTCCAAGATCTTTGGGCATTTCGAGAGGAGGTTGCGTAAGAGTGATTTACGTTAATGATTTACATAAATACTTTGGTGACCTCCAGGTGTTAAAGGGAGTGAATCAGCATATCAAAAAAGGGGAAAAGGTAGCCGTGATCGGCCCCTCCGGATCGGGGAAAAGCACCTTTTTGCGCTGTCTGAATATGTTGGAGACTCCGACGAAAGGAACAATTACCATTGACGGAGAAGAGATTACCGCAAAGGGAAAGGACCTAAACCGAATCCGCCAGAAAATGGGGATGGTGTTTCAGCAATTTAATCTGTTTCCTCACAAAACCGTCATGGGTAACATCACCATGGCGCCGATGGTTCTGAAAAAAATGAGCAAGGAGGAGGCAGAGGCAAAGGCAGAGGAACTGCTGAGAAAGGTTGGCCTTTTAGACAAGGCGGCGGCATATCCCACGCAGCTTTCCGGCGGACAAAAGCAGAGAATCGCCATCGCCAGGGCGCTTGCCATGGAGCCGGAAATCATGCTCTTTGACGAGCCGACCTCCGCATTGGATCCGGAAATGGTCGGCGAGGTGCTGGAGGTTATGAAGTCTCTGGCAGATGCCGGCATGACCATGGTCGTAGTAACGCACGAGATGGGCTTTGCCAGAGAGGTTTCTAACCGTGTGTTGTTCATGGACAGCGGCTATGTGATGGAGGAAGGCGCCCCGGAGCAGATTTTTACGGATCCGCAAAACGAGAGAACAAAAGAATTTTTGCGTAAGGTTTTGTAACGAGACAAAAAGGTAACGGATGTATCGTCAGTTTTCAGAAATTTTGGAAATTTGAAGAGAAAACGAAAAAAACTCTTGACAAGGACAAAGATTTCTGTTAAAATAGCTTTTGTGTTCGCGCAAAGGACAAGCTATGGCGGTATAGCTCAGTTGGCTAGAGCATACGGTTCATACCCGTAGTGTCACTGGTTCAAATCCAGTTACCGCTACCAGGTTCCGCTGATTGGCGGAACAATACGGCTCCTTGGTCAAGTGGTTAAGACTCCGCCCTCTCACGGCGGCTACAGGGGTTCGAATCCCCTAGGAGTCACCAGATGAACAGACACCTTAATTTGAACTATGTATGTTCGAATTAAGGTGTCTGTTTTATTTTGAATAGCAAAAATAAAGGTTTTTACGGCATTTAAGTAAAAAAACTTAATGCTACACAAAAACCAAATTAGGTTAAAAATTAAAATGTTTTGTAAAAAAAGTTTCTAACGAACTACTCGCTGTTCGATTGGAGCTTTTTTCCCAATTTTCTTCCAAGCGTTTCATAGCATTCGGATATCTGTCGTGCCATTTTTTAGTGACAGCCTGCATACGCTCATCACGCACCGAAAAATGTATTGCATCAATGAAAACGATTGGGTATACCGCCGATAACGGTCTTTGCTGCCACTTCTCTATTTGAGGCAGTATTTTGTTTGTGACGGCAGTAACCATGCTTTCGCTTACCTCAAAGCCGTATATATCTTCTATGATATCCGATATTTGCCTTGTAGATTAGAAAAAATGGTTATTGATGAAATGAACCGTTTGTCAGCCGAATATCTTGATAAAGACGAATTAGAGCAAAATATAGAATTTTACAATAATCTGTAAGGACAGAAAAAGAGGCTGATTTCAGAAATTGCTGCCTACAATAAAAAAATTGCAGAATACGCAAAAGGTATTCGTGATATTTATATGGACAAGGTAAAGGGCTTGATTTCGGAAAGTGATTTCATTGATTTATCAAAAGACTTTTCAGCCGAAAAAGACAGATTAGAGCGTGTAGTCGCTGACGGTGAAAGACAGTTATCCGAACTCGACGAAAAAATTGAAATCGGCGACAACCGCCGGGAACTTATCGAGAAGTACACAGATTTGGAACATCTTAATCGGGAAATCATTGAAACGCTTATTAACTATATTTCAGTCGGCAGGCGTATTCCCGGCACAAGGAATGTTCCGATTGAAATTCATTGGAATTTTTAACTTGTTGTTCTTACAAGGTTGAAAAGGTGAAAAATCTTGCGCAACAAAAGTAAAAAACACTGTTTTGTTGTTCTTACATAATTGCAGCAGATGGTGCGTTTTTATAAGAACAACATAACCGCAGGTTAAAATGCACAGTATTTTTATCAAAAGTTTATGATAAATTTTGAAGAAATCTATTGAAATAAAAAAGGTTTGATGTTATAATTTATTTATCAATTAATAAATTATAGGGGGGGGGTCCAATGAGAAGCGCAGGGTATAAGGAAGAAAAGAAGAAGGAAATAATGCAAAAATGCTTTGAATGTTACTGTGACAACGGGCTCAGGAACACGGGCATAAAGGAACTTGGGAAATACTGCGGCATGACAAGCGCCAATTTATATGCGTACTTTGACAATGTGGATGATCTGATTGTGCAGTCTACCGCATACTGCATGGCAAAGGTGGAAGATGAGTTTATGGCTCTAGCGCCGGAAAATCCGCGGGATATTTTAAGATTTATAGATGAAGTACCGTATTGGACGGCTGAACATCACGGCAAAAAATACCGTCTGATGTATCAGGTATACACACATCCGAAATATGTCGAACACGGCAAAAGGTTTGTCAACGGAGTGAGCGAGCGTTATACGGAGTATGCGCGTGAGCTTTCGCCGAGACTCGGTGTTCCCGTTGATATTTTATCGGGTTTTATATTTATCTTCGTGCGTGCGGCAGTACATTTTGCACTGTTTGAGGATGAGTATTATATGAAAATGCAGATGGAGGCGCTGAAGCTTTCAGTATTTTCGGTGATTAAAAATTTTAAAAAAGAAGGGATTGAGAAAGAGTGAAGCTGAGAAGATTATTATGTGCTTTGCTTGCGGTTTGCATGCTTATACCGTTTAATTACGTTATGCCCGCATCGGCCGATACCGATTGGGAATACAAAGTAACGGTAACCACTGCAACGGGCGGAAGCGATCCGCACACCAAAAAAGGTGCAATTCAAGTCACGCTTAAATTCAACGGCGGCGATGAGGGCGGAAAGCTTGACGACGGCGTAAACAAAAAAGGCGCCGATGCAAAATACAGCACAAAATCCTCCCGTGCACCGTGGACGCTTGATTCTATTACGCTTAAAAACAACACCAAAGACGGATACAAAATACACCGTATCAGAATAGAAGTCAGCAAAAGCGGTAAATCAAAAAACATTCTCGACTGGTATCCCGGAAATTCAAATGACACCAGCAGCGGTGAATGGATTGATAAGGATAACGGACGTAAAGAGTCGTATACGGTTTACACCGGCACAAAAAGAAAAATTTACCAAGCCGGAAACTTTTATGATGAATTTGGCAAGGACATCTTTATTGAACCCATGGGAGAGAGCGGAAATATAAGTCATAAATGGGACTGCAAAATCAGCGACAGTTATGCGGATATTATGGGTTCGTCATATAACTGTATGGAATACCCGGACGCACCGGAGATTGAAATTTCGGTAGGCGGCAAAAAGGGCGACAATTCAAAGATAACCAAAAGCGAACTTGAGAAAAACGGATTTGAGTTTTTTAATGACAAAGATAGCGGCTTCGGTTATACTGCCAACCGCCTTTTGGTTTCGCAGTATATGAATAAAAACAATATATACAGCATTGACATCGGTTTTAACATTAAGTTCCCGCCTGAAAGTACCTCTATGTACGGCGGTATATTCTATAGCGGTACTTCCACTGTTATACACCGCAATGCTTTCGCGCTGGAGAGTGTAAATTTCAGCAGTAACTACTACCATGCCGGTACGGACAATTATTTCTACAACAACTCGGGCGACAAAAAAATATCCGTTACCGCGAACATTAAGACCACAGGAAGCAGCTCGGATTACGGTTCCGGCGCTCTTAAGGACGCAACGCTTTATTTTGATAAAGCTTATCTGAAAGCCGGAGATAATACAGTCATTAATGCCGCAGATTCGTCGGGTAAACCGATTTCGTCCGTAAAGGTTGACGACGGAAAATCGTTTAAACTTGAATTTCCGTATACCGAGGGATTGGATTCGCAAAATGCCGGCGTGGTGCTTATGTTTGAAAAAGCAAGGCTGAGGTATACGTCGTATACCGGAGAAGAAGAAGAACTCATAATGTGGGACGAAAACTACAACATTCCGGGATTTTCTAACCGGTCAATCGGCGGTTACCTTATGTCGACTCACAAAATCGACTCGCAAAACCCGACCGTTGCAGTATCTCCGGCAGACGGTACTGATTTGAACAAATGGAACAAAACGGTTACGTTATCCGCCGTGCCGAGTGAAGATATTTATTCGCAAACTGCAAGCGGACTCACACGGGGTCTTTTGGATATGAACCTCAGCGACGGTACCAACGCACCGGCAATTTACAGATTTAACTATACGGAGCAGAACCCCGGCACAGCATCATCAATGCAGAAGGTGCCTGCGCTTAAAAGTCTGTCACAGAAAATCACTTTGGCGCTCCGCGACAAGGTAGAGGGCAATTTTGACCTCGTTTTTTCGGGGTACGATTATGCAGGGAATCAGCTCAAAACCGTGTATAAGGGAATAAAGCTTGACAATAAGGCTCCCGAAGTGACGGTTACGGAAAAAGCCAATCCAAAGATTGACGGCAAAAAAGGCAATATATATAACGTGAAAATTTCAGACGCGTCGGGAACCGGCAGACTTTATTATATGTTTACCAAAAAGAACATTGCCGATATTCCCGAATATGACGGTTCGGGAAGTCTGACAAGCGGAGATATGGACACTACGCTTGACAAATGGGCATATATAGAGCAGAAAGATACCGAAAACGGCAAAACCGCCGCTGCGTATCTGGAGGTTGAAAAAGGACAGACCTTTATAGGACATCTTGTATACTTTGCGGTTGATGAAGCAGGCAACAAAACAAATATCTCTGTAGAGGATATAAATATAAACAATGAAGACACTGCATATGACATAACACCGAAAAACCCCGCCAAGCCGCGTTCATCGTATGACATTTCCGTTACAACAAACGGAAACAACAAGGTTTACTACAGTTGGAAAAATTATGTAAAAGACGAAGCAACGGGAAAAATGAAAGAAAATTACATAGTCAAAGATAAGCTGTACAACGGAATTATCGAAACGGCAAAAGACGAGGCTACCAAAAACTTAAACGGAACGTACATTCTTGAATGTATAATCGTACCTCCGTCCGGCAAAAGCATACCGTGTGTTCCGGTAAGCTATGCTTTCGACAATGAAGGACCTGTAATAAATGTCACACCCGCCGGAGGCGACACTTATAAGTCAAGTCAGACGGTGACCGTTTATGCAACGGATATGTCTGACATCGTGTCGGCAACGGCAAAGATTGTAACTCCCGACGGAAGGGATATTGAGGGCAGAGGAGAAACCGCGCTCAGCATTGCAAATGGCATACTTTCGCAGAATGTGAACATTTCGGATATTGCCGGCGGCGCTTATGCACTTAAAGTCACGGCAACCGACACAAACGGACTTTCCGCGACAGAAATTTCCAAACCGTTCTTTATAAGAAACAGCAAGCCGACAGGCACGGTGGATGTGTCAAGCAGCATCAGGCACAACGGCAGAGCGCTCATATCCGACGGCAAAATCAAGCTTGATTTTGACATTACCGAGGATTTTGCAAATTCGTCCGCTGCCGGAAATCAGGCATTGTACTACAGTGTAAGCACAACGGCGGGCGAATACGGCGAATGGCTAAAGGCAGGCGCTGTAAAATCAAACGGAAATACACTTACTGCCAACTTAACCGTTGACGCACCGGAAATTGCGCTTACGGACGGAGAAAACACAATATTTGTGCAGACTGCAATATGTCACGAAGACGCAGATAAGACAAAGATAGACCTGACCACGGTTAAAAATGATGAAATCGTATTTTATTACGACAGCAGCGCACCTGACGCAACGCTCGTTATAAACGATATTCACACAACCGAGAGCATATCGGGCAAAATATATGTGAGCGACAATCTCGGAGCAGGCGTTACTGCGGTATGCAATGACGATACAATCAAAATTGGTGAATTTGCAAACGGCGCGTTTGACATCACCGCTTTGAAGAACACCGGCGGGGATACTCTGATAACCGTATCGGACAAAGCGGGCAACAAGACCTATATCAAGCCTGTTATCAGGGGAATTGACGTGGAAGCTCCCGAAGTGGAAATTACTTCTTCGGAAAGAATGTCGGGCGAGAGAAAAGACGCTCTGGCAACGGTTAAAATCAGCGGAGTATTGCCCGAAACCGTAAAATTCGCGTTTATTCCGCAGGATAAAGTATCCGGCGGAAATATCCCGAAGGAGTATTTCAAAGAAAATCTTCCGGACGGCGATTTCTATAAGGTTACGCAGGCACGCACCGAGGATGGCGAATGGGACGGCGAATACAACATGATATATAATGTAGAGATTTCGGGAATTACCGATACACGTTACCTCGGCGTACGTTCCTCGGACAGCCTCGGAAACACTAATGACGTTATATTTGAAACACCGCTTGTTTCTCAGGACGCAGAGCTTACCGCAGTGACAACGGTGAGTCCTAAGGAAACCGCGGCAAGAACGGTTGCACGCGTAAGCTACAACGTTCCCGTCTACACACTTCCGCAGGATAAAATAGTGGATGAAAACAGTGATGTTGTCAAAAACAACACTCTTGAAATCGACGAAGATATCTGGAAAACTCTTTCCGCAGCCGAAAAGGTTGAAGCGGCAAACTTTGAGCTTGCGAAAAAATATGCTTTGTCGTATTCCGACAAATACACATTCTCGGCAGGAGAAAACAAGGTTTACGACTTATACACCGCAGATGATCTTGGCAGAACGAAACACCTCACAGCCGAAGTCAGCGATGTTACATTCAATGCACAGAGCGATATCAAAGCAGGGGTTTACTTTAAGGAATGGCCGGATCCGTACACTTACAATTATATCCCGGTAAAAAACGAAGAAATATGTGCTGAAATCGCACAGTCAAGCGATGACTATTATGTAATAGTCGAGGCAGACGGCGGCGACGGAAATACACTGTATCTGCCCGAAGAAACAAGCATTATTGAAGCATGGTACACAAACGGTCTTATATTCAGCGAATATTCGTCAAAAGATTATGCGGTTTACTCAAGAGAACCGTCGGAGGACAATCCGTATGATAATGGCGAAATAAAGGGTTATACGAAGCTTGTGTATAGTCTGAAACCTATCGAAATCGACGACGGCAGCGGACATTACAGGCTTTCGGACGTTACCGAGCGTATCATAAACGTTCGTGCGTTCCAGAGAAATGCAGACATCAGCGACCCCGGTCAGGTGGCGGAAAGAAGCGTTGTTTTAAGCGGTATTGACAATGACGCTCCGATCATTAAATGGTCGGTTACTCCGGAGGTCTTAACCTATGAAACGGTTGATTACGGAAACGGCGAATTTTATACCGCGCTCGTACCGCATCCCACGCCCGGAGATGTAACATATACACTCCGTGCGCAGGATAAGGAATCGGGCATAGGCAAGATACTGGCAGTGGTGTATACGACGCCCGACGGCGGTTATGAAGAGGTTTACGTTCCTATGACGGATGAAGACGGAAATCCCACAGAATACTGGAGCTGGGACGGAAACAAGCATATGGGCGGCGTTGAAGAATATGACGAAGAAGACGGAGCACCTGTTTTAGCGGCAAAACCTATTCCCGTCAAGATTGAATACTTCGGCGACGGCGACATATACGGCGAAAAAACACTTACCTATACCTTCACCGACGCTTATTCGCTAAAGAATGCGGGAATATTTACAAACACCTGCGGCGCAGATGCATACCCCGGCATCTATTTCAGAGCCGGAGGCGATGGCGGCGGAAGCGAGAGCGGACTTTCGACAGTCGGCATAATTTACAAAATGCCTATAGAAGAAGGTAAGGACTACAATGTCAAATACTTCTTTGAAAATTCCGAAGGCAGCTGGGAAGAATTTACCGACATTGAAAATACATATCACAAAAATGCAAAAGCGGTAATAGAGATTCCGGAAGGAAGCCGCGGAGAAGAAAGAGCGCTTGCGGTTACAAACAACAACAGAAGCAATGAGAAGATATTAAACAGCTACCAAAATGAGTTTACCTTCAATCTCAAAGATAAGTACAACTATCGCGCAGACGTTAACGTTTCGCTCAAAAATTTCGACAACGAACCGGGTACAGTTGATTACAAGCTTTCGACAACATCAAAGACAAATAAACCCGTTGAGGTTACCGTTACCGTTTCGGACGCAAAAAGCGGAATAGGAACAGTTAAGCTTACAAGCGGAGCGGATGAAGTTACACTTACTAAGGTTGAAGAATATGAGCTCGGCGCCGAGGGAACGGAAAAAGTAAAATATGCGGTATACAAAGGCGATATTTCTCAAAACGGCACATACAGCATAACGCTTTTTGACAAGGTTGCAAACAAAACGGTAAAAAGCTTTAACATGAAAAACATCAACACTGTTATACCTGAGGCGACAGTTACCTACAGCACGGAGGAATATACCTCGCGTCCGGTAAACGCAACCGTAAGCTTTTCAAAACCGAATGTAAAGATTGTAAACATTGAACCTGTCGCACCGCTTACGGCGGCGGATTACAGCGTAAATTACAACACATCTGTCATAACGTTTACAAAATCGGGAACTGTCGGAGTTTGCTATGAGGACGATTACGGCAATTCAAACAGTGATAATCCGCTTATTGTGGCAGTAAAAAATATTGACAAAACTCCTCCTGTTCTCGAACCGGTATATGATACAACCACAGACCCGTCGGTTGTTTCGGTAACCTTTGATAAGGTTGACGTTCTGACAAGCGCAATGGATCTGCAAAGAAAAGAATCCGACATATTCGTAACTTACGGCGGTATAACAAAGCCGGTTGCGGATGAGGACGGGAATAAAAACAGCTACACATTCTACGAAAACGGCAACTATACCTTTAAGGTTCATGACAAAGAAGGTTTGTCGTCTTTCGTTTCAATCAACATTGACGGTATAGACAAAAAGGCTCCGAAAATCACAAGTGTAAAATGGAGCTATGATTATGACGAGTTTGACGGCGAAAACTGGGTTACAAAAACCGCAAACGGGCAGAAAACTCCCGTTGACGGTACGGCAGGCTATATCGTAGGCTCGGATATACACAAGATTACAAACAAAGACGTTACGGTGACTGTCGAAACCGATGACGATACGCGTCTTATCGGCAGCAATGACGGTTATGACAAGGTAAAGGAAAAGGTTTACGACCGGAACGGACTGTTTATTTTCAACACGGAAAAGAAAAACGGGCTTACGGCAAGCTACGGCGTCGATATTGAGATTATCGACAAGACCGCACCTGTAATAGACCTTTCGGAACTGGGGGCGGAATTGGTATTTTATGAGAATCCAAAAATGAACTCCGACTATGACATAAGCATGCTCAAATATGTAAAGGACGGCAAGTACACTGCATATAAGGCATATGATGTGTTTAACGGCAAAAAGACAGACCTTACCGAAAATGTAGAGATAGACTGGGGCGGATTTAATGCAAGCGATTTGAGCCAAAACAAATTTGACTCAAGCAAACCGTATACAGTTACCTACAAGGTAACGGATTCGGCTCATAACACAATGACTGCAAAGAGAACAATCCGTCTTGTGGGCATTAATGATACGGTCGCATTTGTAAACGGCTCGCTTCCGGACTTTGCCGGACGAAGCGAAGTTATCGGCAGCAGTATAAAAATATCGCTTACAAACTTTGCCGGAACAGCATATGTAAGGTACCAAAGTGGCGTTAAAACAATGGGACAGATGAAAAAAGACGGCATAATGGTAAGTAAAAACGAAAACGGCGATTTTGAGGTTCCGGACCTTTCCGAAGGCTGGTATACCTTCTATGTTCAGACCGACAAGCGCGATTACTTTACACTTTGCGTATATCTGAGTAATTAAAGGGGGAATGAAAAAGAATGAACGTATTTAAGAAAGCTTTATCATATATTCTGATACTCGCCGTTCTTGTTTCGGTTTTTCCCGGAGTTGCATTTGCAGACGAGGACGAGTATAAAATTTCAAACGAGTATTTAAGCTTCACTTTTAACCAAAAAACGGGCGGTTTCGCGATAGAAACCGCCGAGGGAAATCCTCAGAAAGTGCTTGACGACAACATTCCTCTTTTATATGCCGAGGATAAGGAGCGCAGCAACGGAACATCTTTTATAACCGTGCGGATAGGGGATAAGGACTATATCTTCGGGCAGAACTATTCGTTTTTCGGTATAGAGTCATCACTCGGCACGGTTAAGGTGGGCGAGCAAAACAGGCTCATAGAAATCCCGTGGACAATAAAGGGCGTAACAGTGACTCTCACTGCGGCTCTTGACCACAACAATGACAGCAATACTACCGGAAATGTCGGTCTGTCATTCAAGGTTGAAAACAACAGCGGAAAAAAGGAAGATGTCAGCGTAAGACTTCTTCTTGACACCGCTCTCGGAAACAGGATTGACGCACCGTATTTTGTAATTGACAAAGATATACAGCCTACGTTTACCGAAACGGAGTTTTCGCAGGACGCTATTCCGCAGCAGATACGAAGCGTGGATTCGCTCACAAACCCGACGAGGCTTTCGTACATTCTGATGCAGGCGCAGGGCTGGAACGGCGGAACAAGACCGAGCAAGGTTATACTCGGACACTGGGCAAACCTTGCGAATGTACGCTACGACTACACACCCGACCCGTACTGCGATTTTACGAACTATTCAAATGACTACCGCGAGCCGGACAGTGCGGCGGCAATTTACTGGGAAAACAATACCCTGCAAAACGGCGAAAGCTTTACCGGGGAAATGCTCTACGGTGTGGGTAACTTTTCAAATACCACCGGCGAGGCAATGGGCATTGACATCACGGCAGAGCGCGTTGAGCTTTCCGCAGACAAAAAGTCATACAAAAACGACGGCAAAATCAATGTTACCGTTAACATTGACAATACCGTTGACAATGCAGCAGAGCTTAGCAATGTAGTGGTAAATCTCACTGTTGACGATAAACAGTTTGAACTTGTTGACGGAGAGGAACAGATTAAATATGTGGGTCTGGGCAAAGAGATAAAAACCCTTAAATATACCCTTAAAGCGCTTCCCCAGGACGATCTCACGGCAGGCACGGTTTATGTATCGTTAAGCGGTGTAAAGACGCTCTCGGACGGCAATCAGGAGGATTTTGAAACAGCGGCGCAGAGAAGTCTTATACTACCGTCTGTCGGCGAAGTTTCTAAAATCCAGTTTAACAAAATAAATCCCAAAATCGTGTATACAGACGGCGAAAAGGCTGTAACGATTTCGGGAAAAATGAAGCCGCTTGAGGCTGTACTGGCAAACGACGCGGCCGTGGAGCTGAAGCTTGTTCATGATACAACAGGCGAAAGCGTAACCATTGATAAGAAAAACATTGCGTTTTTGGATGAAACGGGCGAAACGCTTACATTCACAACCGAAGAACAGCTTTATGTGGGTGATTATAAAATCGTATTTGAAATAAACGATACCCGTCTGCAGGATAATCTGAAATGCAAATCCTTAACATGCAACCAAAAACTTCAGGTATCGGCAGACAAAAAATATCAGCTTAAATCCTACGGCATGGCGGCGCTCGTCCGCACAACCGACGGGGCTGAGGCAGGTTCGTATGATTTCCATACGTTCAGAAACGAAAGCGAATATTTAAGCTTTTATAAAGGCGAGCTTGCATCAAAGGGCAGGCTTGACGGCAAAACGGTAAAATACAACTTCGGCAAAGATAAAGAGTCCATAAAGCAGCATGAAATTCTGCTTACAGTCCGCGCCAACCTCCGCGAGATGAAGGATGCGGCTACCGGCGAAACCTTCTGGCAGGCAGACTTTCAGTCGGGCGACATCATCATAAACAACATGCTTTCCTATGAGGGCGAAAAACCGCTTAAACTTTACAGAAGAGGCTCTTCCTGCAGGGTTGAAGGCGATGGACTTTTAAAGGTTGTAAATTCAATAAATGTTTGGAGAAGCAAGTGGAGTATCTCGGCGACCAAAGGCATTGCGTATACTCTTGACGAGGAACGCCTTTCAGACGCAATCGGTCAGGGCGTAACAGTGCGTTCTCTCAATCTTTCTCTTGACGGAGCGGCAACCATGATTCAGTCGCTCGGCGGCTTTGCCGTAGATTTGAAATACGGTGTTTTAAGCTCGCAGTGGTATGACGATTCGGACGGCCTGGTCACTTACGGAATAGGCTTCGGAGGAAGCATAAGCATACCGATTAAGGCACCGAAAAACAAGGAACAGCCGGACCTTACCGCCGACCAGGAGGATATAGGCGAAGAGCTTAACAATCTGTTTGACGAAAGTCTTACTGCCGACCAGGAGGATATTTCGGGCGAGATGACAAGCATGTTTGACGAAAATCCGCCGAAAAGAACCTCTACGGGTGACAAAATCCAAAAGGACACGAAGCTGTCGGAGGGTCAGCTTTCGGCAGAGGTAGACAATGTGCTTTTCGGTGAGAAAGGCGATGTTGAGGACGGATATGTAAAGGTAAGCGATACGGGATTTATCGGCATTGACGCCGCTTTCTCGCTTGCGCTTCCAAAGGACGTCCTGGGCTCGCTTGTTGCAAATTCTCCCGGAATTTACGCAAGTGTAAAAATCAACACGATAGAAAACGAATACGAGATAAATGCAGGTCTGAACATTAAAATTATCGAGTGCGAGGGTATTCTTGCATTTAAACAGGTCAACGTTAAAAACAAAGATGTAATCGTACCCGATAAAATAGAATTTTATATCCGTGACGGTCTTAAAATTCCCGTTGCGCCGCCGGTGCTCTTTATAGCCGGTCTCGGTGGCGGAATAAACGGGCTTGCCGACACAATCGGCGGTGAATTTGACAAACTTCCGCCGCTCACAATACTTCTGTTTACGCGCCTTGAAGCGATAGGCGTATTGACAGGCGATTTTAACGCAAAGGTTAGCCTTGAGGGCCTGTCGCTTACCGGAGATATGAAGCTTAAGACAAAAGGTCTTGAAAAGCTTATCGACGTAAAGGCAGGTATAAGCGCAAGGTGGATAGAGCCGTGGGAGCTTAACCTGTACGGAAACGCAAGCATTATTGACGGTCTTATAACCGGAGGTATTACCGTAACCATTGCGGATAACTATTTCTACGGTTATATATTTGCAAGTATATGCATACCCGACAGTATTCCGCTTGTCGGCGGAAAAGAGCTTGCCGGAGTCGAGGCGGCGGTATCGCATGAATTTGTCGGTGCCAATATCAAAATTATAGGTATACGTTTCGGCGTGATTTATTACTGGGGCGAAAGCGTATCATTCGGTAAAAACATCGATCTGAGTCCTCCGCGCCGCGAAGAAATTGAAGGTGTGTCGCTTGCAAATGCAGACGACGTTACGGCATACTACGGAACGAACATTCACGCGCTTTCGGTTGTAACTCTTGCAGATACATCCGCCGGCGGAAATGAAAAAGAAGCAAAGGTCAAGGTTGACGGCGCAAGCGGTCAGAGCGCACTTCTTCTTGAAATTCCTTATTCCGGCGTCGGAACGCCGTCAGCAGAGGATATTACACTTATAAATCCGGACGGCAGGATTATAACGCTTACACCCGATGACGGAATGGGCAACGGCAATATGCTTTTGCAGAGCCGAGAGGACGGCAATTTCATTTATGTTACCGTAACGGATGCAGCGCAGATAAAAGACGGCAGCTGGACGGTGAAATATGCAGCCGATAAGGATTTTGAAATCACGACATTTAAGATGAACGGCGTCGATGAAATCGCAGAGCTTGACAAAGACAGCACAACTATAGAGCTCAATGCAGAGGATCCCGCAACAAAAACACAAAGCGTTACGGCAGGCTGGAAGATAAACGGCGCAAAGGGTGACAAGACAGGCACAATAGACGTTTATCTCACAAAGGACAAAGACGTGCTTTCAAAAATCAAAACAAGCAAAAACAACGGAGATGTTCTTGGAACAAATATTCTTCATAAAGAAAATGTGGTATTGAATTCGGCGGCGGCAACAGAAAAAATAACTCTTTCGGATTCACTGCCGGATACGGTAGGCGAGAATGAAAGATACTATGCGGTTATAACTCTTACTACAACCGAGGGAATAAGCCTTGCCATAAGCAACACGGGATTCAAATTTAAAAACAGCAATCTTCCCAAAGAGGTTTCGGACGTAAAAATCGCATACGGCGGCAACGGTGAAATCTTTGTAAAGGTTACCGATCCCGGTGACGCAGACTACACGCACTATCTCGCGGAAATCGTTTCCGAGGACGGAACGGCGCTTGAAAATAACATCGGTCAGTTTGAAAAAGGCGCAAACTTTGTATTCGGAAAGGAAGCGGCTCTTGAGGCAGGCAAAAGCTATCATGTAAACATCAAGACGCTCAGAGAAGAATACAAAAAGTCGGACGAAGAGTACAAAACGCATTATTACTACGGAACTGCAACCGTTTCGTCAAATTCACTTGTTCTTCCGGTGGCGGATATGCCTAAGCTCAAGGAAGTAAAGGTTAATTTCGATACTTCGGGCAATGAGATTAACACAAATGTCAAGGACGTTGTGATAGAATATGTCTTTGAAAATGATGTGTTTATGGAAATGGATTTAAACGGCGGTAAGGTCTATGCCTTCGGTGTTGATCCGAATCCGAATGACGCGGATTTTTCCTACTTCAGAAAGAACTGGAAATTTGTGTTAGATGACCTTGACGACGGAGATTATGTGGTTAACTTCACGGCATATACTTCGTCAAAAGACCACATAAAGGGCAGCGAAATCACAGATGTTGAAAATTCGTACCTTGGCTTTACAATTGATTCATCCGCTCCCGTTTTGTCACTTTCACAAAAAAGTATTGACAGAAAAATGGGTACGGATGACATAACGGTGGTCTTTGGTGCAAATACGGTCATTGCTGATGAAAACGGCAAATATACCATTGAGGGAATTACCGAAAAATCGGCAGAGCTGATGCTTGACGGCGTAAAAATCAGCGAGGCGGACGAAGGCGTGGCAATAGCGTCCAACGGAAGTTTTAAAATAGAAAAAACACTCGGCGCAGCTGAACTGTTTAAGGAACATTTGCTCACTGCAACAGACAAGGCGGGCAATGTTTCGCAGATGACAGTTTATGCGGTAAGGACAGGCGGATTTTCATTTGACTCGCTGAAGATTTATCTTGACGGCAATGAAATTACTCCGAATGAAAACGGAGAAAAAGTAATTAACATCAAAAACGGCCGGACTGCAATGCTTACCGTGGCAGCTGTTACCGAAAACGGCAAAGCGTTTAATATTGATCCGGATTTAATCGACTGGAGTATCTTATACGAAAAGAGCGCAATACAGATAAACGGCGGCAAAATAACGGCGCTTATTCCGAGAGAAACGGCGGTTAAAGCAAAGCTTGCAACAGCGAATGCTGAAACTTCAAACGGTTCGCGCACGGAGGGGCTTTCCGATTACGTTGTTGTAAACATAGGAAACAATTCCAAGTCCGACCTTGCGGAAAAAATCGAAGAAGCAAAGAGGATTATTGCAAATAATCCGAATGCGTCGGCAGGCAAAATCAATGCGCTGCAGACGGCAATAGATGAGGCTGAAACTCTTATAAACAATCCGCAGGCTGCAGAGAGCGACTTTACAGACGGCGTCACAAAGCTTACGCAGGCAATATCCGATTTCTGGCGAAACGACGGACAGAGCAGAAGCAGCGGCGGCGGCTCAGCAAGAGTATACACTGTCACCGCTTTGGATACAGAGCACGGCAGGGTTGAGCTTTCGCAAAACAAGGTGTACAGTGGAAACAGTGTTACAATCACAGCAATTCCGGACGACGGATACACTGTGGCAGATATGCTGATAAACGGTAAATCAGTCGGCAGAAACGAGATTTATACCATAAAATCCGTAAAAGAAGATACCGAAGTTAAGGTTGTTTTCGCAAAGAAATCACTGCTTCCGTTTACAGACGTTATTGAATCCGACTGGTTCTATCCATATGTAAAGAGCGCTTTTGAAAACAGGTTTATGCTTGGTACATCAGATACGAAATTTGAGCCTCAGACAGCCGTTACAAGAGCGATGTTTGTAACAATTCTGCATAGAATTGACGGCGAAAAACAGGAGGGCGAAAATATATTCAGTGACGTTGCGGATAATGCATATTATGCAAATGCAGTTGCATGGGCAAGCAAAAACGGAATCGTAAAGGGTATATCCGAAACGGAATTTGCGCCCGACGACAGCATTACAAGAGAGCAGATAGCGGCAATTATTCACAGATATGCACAGCACAAGGGTTATGACGTCAGCGCCGGTGAAAATACAAATATACTTTCATACGATGACGCAGAAAGCATATCCGAATATGCGGTAGCTTCCGTTCAGTATGCCGTTGGCATGGGACTTATCAAAGGCAAGACAGATAAAACCCTCAATCCGCAGGATAATGCAACAAGAGCGGAAACCGCAGCAATACTGCAGAGATTTTCAGAAGCAAACAAGTAAAACCGTAAACTTCTACAGAAGTTCTGTCACCCTTAAGGTAACAGAAAAGGTGACAGATAAGTTCACAGAAAGAGAAATGTCTGTGATAAGGTTAATAAAAAATAATCCAAGAATAACAACAACTGCAATGTCGATGGAATTAGGAAAGAGTCGAAAAACAATCTCCGCAAT
>CAKSFQ010000013.1 GCA_934454115.1 uncultured Clostridia bacterium | reverse complement strand
GGCAAAAACGGAGGTAATCCTAACGGATTGCCGAGTATTTTAACACCGTTTGGGCGGAAATCCACCTCTTAAAATCGGATTTGGATTGCTAATATCAGGTTAGTAAGTATCGTACCGGTACGTCACGCTGCCGGGCTGCACAGCGGTTCCGATGGTTAGTGCGTTGCTGCCGCTGCTAAGCGAAACGGCAGGCAGACCGTCCCCGCGGTAGGAGATGCTATCGCCGGCATAAAGCGGCGCACTGCGGATAATTTCCGCAACCTTTGTCCCGTTGTTAAGTATCGGAATCGTATACGTCAGCGGCGCAGACAAAAACGTCCCCGTGCCTTTGTTGGTGAAGAAGGTGCCGCTCACCGCATCGTACATACCAAGCACGCCGTCCGAGACGCGCTTGCACGGTACAAAATCCCCAAGCAATGCCTGGCTCTCACCGTAGAACTTTACATGATACATCCGTGTTTTGGAGCAAAAACGGTAAGTTTCCCACAGATTATGCACATCAAACAAATATATTGTTATTCCTTTGTGGTTCATGTTCTCTGGGTCGGTTCTGCGTGCTGCCAGACCTTTTGCATTGCCGTTATAGAGAACGGTGCCATCTGTTTCAAATGTGATGTGATGGATTGTGTTATAGTATTCTTCCAGTGTGGCATAGGGTATTGAAAATGATGTTCCGCCAAACATCATTGTGGAGATGCTTTGTTTTGTATCGGTATAGTTGAACCATATTTTTGTGTCGAAACTTTTGGCTGCGGCGTCTTGAACGGCATTGACACCCATAATCGCATTTAGGGTACTTCCAAGCGAGACTGCCGCTTCATTCGGGACTTTTCCGGTAGACTGATACTTGATATCAAAGCCGTAAATATCCTCAACCTTAAGCCCCGTGTCGATATATTGCGTTCCGGTGCTTTCGATGTAGGAGAGCTGCTCATACCCGGACGGGAGATCGCTGCGCTTTTCGGCGCAGTCGCCCACACCGCCCTCGCTGCCTGCGATGGTGTAATCGCGAAGCGTAAGTTCTGCCGGGTTTGGAATGATTCCGTCCGTGCTGTCCGCAAAGTGATAGGACGGTAAAAATCGAAAACGGTTCATTAAAACACACCTACCCTTGCAACGAGAATCGGCTGATTGTCCGCATCCTTGCCGATGCATTTGACGCTGACCTCATAATTGGTGTTTGCAGCCGGGATAAACACGCCGGCGGCGTTGCAGTCCGCACCCTGCCACTTGATGCCGGATGCTGTCAGCGTTGTCGCGGCCGCACCCGATACAAAGCTGAACGCCGCCGCATAGGTGTCGGGGATCGTCTCCGGCAGGGTAACGGTCAGCGCGGTCATTGCCGCCGCGGTCATGCGTGTGTCGGTATGGTCGGTCAAAACAAGGCTGCTGCCCGTGATACCGTTTTGGACGGTGAAAGCCGCGGCGTTTTTCAGCGCATTTTGGACATAGGACTCGGTGCCCTCTTTGGTGTAGAGGTGAAGCGTCTGTCCGCTCTTTGCCGCAGAACCTGCCGCAGAACTTGTGGTAAGATTATTTAGGTTTACATATAGATTTTGACTCATGAAAACACCCCCTTAATCGCTGAAATTGTCGATGGTTTCAATCGGCAGCGGTGTGGTAATCTGGTTGATGACCCGTTTTGAGATATGCAGGGCGTCCACGCCGGGCGCAGAGCCGTCCCCGGTCACATCCCAGGCAAGGAGCAGTATGCTCCGCTCCGTTTCGGTTAAATCATGATACAGATTGTCAAACACATTCCATTCCGCGCTGTAGCATGCCAAAATATCGTAATCGTATTTTGTGAGCATCCCGGAAAAATCGCGGATATTATGCTTCGGACGTTTGGCAATGGTAAAATTCGTATAACCGTCATGCGATTCCCCGGCCGGGTCATATGCGTTAAAGTAGTTGGTTGCCTTGCCGTAGCGGATTTGAACGGGCGGATGGTACTTCCATGTGATGTATGTGCTGATATATGCCTCCGCCGTACCGTCCTTGATCGGGACGAGAGCCTCATAAAGGCCGCGCGCGGGAGACCACACAAATTCAATCTCCGTACTGCCGGATGTATAATACGGCGTCCAGTTTAAATAGGAACGGCAAGATAGATCGGCCGGGCGCAGACAAAACCGTGTGTACGAGTTGTAATTCGGAAAGTTGGTGTCCTCTGTTTTGTACAGGACATTGGTGTCGGTACAGAAAAATCCCGTCCCCGTCCAGCCGCTTGTCCCGATTTTGGTTCCCCTCGGCGTTGCCGCCGTCAGCGCGGGCGGCGTGAGATAGTCGGCTTTCAAGGCGGCGATTTTACTGTCCAGCACGGCGCCCTGTCGGGCAGAGAGCGAGAGTCCGTCTGCGTATTCGGTCTGCAGAAGATCATCGACCGTGCGGCAGTGCCCGTAAAGGGTCTTATTTCCCACGCCGAAAGCTGTGCCGCTGCTGCTGTGTAAAAGCGGCGCACGTTCTGTGAGCGATGCGGCGGTTGCGTAGTAGGACGGCAGCTGACCGCCCAGTTTTTCGGCGTTGTCGACAATACCGTCGCCGTTTTGGTCGTAGACGGTTTTCATCATATCGCCGCCGCCGGCTTCGCTGACAACGTCATCGACATATTTTTTGGTTGCCGGATGATAATGTTCGGTCGGCGTAAAGGCGGTTTCATTGGTTTTGGTTAAAACGGCAGTAAGATCCGCCTTTTTTTCGATTTCATCGGTCTGCACAACCTTTGTCAGTACAATTTGTTCATCCTCGGTGACGCTGATGAGCCAGTCTCCGCTGCCGTCCGCGTTCAGCGTCATGGCGCCGTCCTCACTGACGTCGGCAAAACGGCAGCCGTAGATGGGGGTGCCGTCAATGGTCAGTGTGTAGCTGGTGTTAAAATAGGGCAGCTGTGCGGCCTTGACCTTACCGCCGACAAGATCCGCTTTTTGATTCAGCGCCGCCTGCGCAGCTGTTGATAGGGGCTTATCGCGGTCTGCGGTGTTATCTGCATTGCCAAGGCCGACGTCTGTCTTGGTGAGCGTTACAGCGCCTGTTCTCCCTGCGACCGCAGTCACTGTGTTGACCTGCGCGCCCGGCGCGATCCCGGCCAGCTTTTCCTTCTCCGCATCGGTATAATCGTTGCTGGAAAGCGTTTTTCCGCTGACCTTGTCCACCTTGGCGGCAAGGCCTGCCTCCCGCGCGGCGGCCTCGGCAGACAGTGCAGCGTTTAACGCTGTGTCCTGATTATCTGCCGTACGCTTTACATTGTCGATGGCCGTCTTTACGCTGATGCTGTCGTCGTAGAGAACGTCCTTTGCCTTGTGGACACCCTCAAGGGCGTCATAGTGCCGTGTAAATTTAGCCATAAGCTCTTCCCTTAGTACCTTGACGATATGCTCTGCATAATAGCGTATCCAGGAAGAAGACCCCTTTGAGGCATAGCTTTTTCCTTTTTTGTCATACCATAATGACATCCAATCACTCCTTCTCTTGTTTTCATTGCAGTCGGCGCCGACTACATGCTAAGTATAGCATGAAAGAAAGTGACATCGCGTGCCATCCGCGGCAAAAATCCCCTCTTGAAAAATCGGGCGAAATTTGGTATAATAAAAAAAGTTTGTCCCATTTTTTGATGACAGAAACGGAAGGATGATCAAAATGGTGAAGGGTAATATCATGGTTGGCCAGTCCGGCGGCCCTACGGCGGTAATCAATGCGAGTCTTGTCGGCGTCTATAAGGCGGCGCAGGATGCCGGGATCGATAAGATTTACGGGATGCAAAACGGCATTGAGGGACTTTTGCAAAATCGTTATGTGGATCTTCGTGAGCAGATTCAAAACGAGATGGATGTAGAAATCTTAAAACGCACTCCGGCGGCCTTTCTGGGAAGCTGCCGCTATAAGCTCCCGGATATGCGTAAGGAGCCGGAGGTTTATCAGAGGCTGTTTGAGATTTTGGAAAGAGCGGATGTGCGCTACGTGGTGTATATCGGCGGCAATGACTCGATGGATACTGTGCTAAAGCTTTCTTCCTATGCTGCGATGGTGGGCAGCGATATCCGGTTTATGGGCGTGCCGAAAACGATTGACAATGACCTGGCGGAGACCGACCACACGCCGGGCTTTGGCAGCGCAGCAAAGTTTGTGGCGTCGGCCATGAAGGAGATTATCCGTGACAGCAGCGTATATCATATGGATTCGGTAACGATCGTGGAAATCATGGGCAGAAACGCCGGCTGGCTGACGGCGGCATCGGCGCTTGCCAAGGGCGAGGACTGCGAGGGGCCGGACTTTATCTATCTGCCGGAGCGGGTGTTTGATACCGAACTGTTTTTAGAGCGGATTGAAGAACTGCGGCAAAGCAAGCGCACGGTGGTCATCGCCGTCTCAGAGTCCTTGAAGGACGAAACCGGAGAATATATCTGTGAAAAACAGATGAAAAAGAATCCGGCCGACGCGTTCGGACATCGGATTTTAACCGGCACGGCGACCTGTCTTGCGGATCTTGTCAGCTATCAGCTGGGCATCAAGGCACGCGGTATCGTGCTCAATACCATGCAGCGCTGCGGCGCGCACCTCTGTTCCAGACGGGATGTGACCGAAGCGTTTACCGCCGGGGCAGAGGCGGTGCGCGCGGCAGTGCGCGGCCATAGCGGAGAGATGATTATCTTTCGCCGCGTCTCCAATGAGCCGTACCAGATTTTGACCGAGACCTACGACATTTACCGTATCGCCAATGAAGAAAAAACGATTCCCGATGCGTGGATTAACGAAGAGGGCACGTATGTCAAAGAAGAGTATTTGGAATACTGTCGTCCCTTGATTATCGGTGAGTTGGAGCCGTTTATGGTAGACGGGCTGCCGCGGCATCTGGTGCTGCGAAAGACACCGCAAAACAACGGTTAAGTAAAGGATAAAAACAACGGACGGACTGTCCTTGCTATGCGCCACAAAGGCCGCGGGCTTTACGGGGCGCATAGCACAATCCGCTGTTGTTTTTTTAATGCGAAAAATAAGGAAATCTGAGGATTTTTTTTCAAAAAACCCTTGCCGAAAAATCGGCGTTATGGTATAATATATCATGATATTTTGATGGAAGGTAAAGGAGGATTTGCAGTATGAAAATCCTGTGTGAACGCGATGTTTTGACAGAGGCCGTTAACGTGGTCTCCCGTGCCGCTTCCGGCCGCAGCAGCCTGAGCGTGCTGGAGGGGATTTATATGCGCGCATCAGAAAACGGCGAACTGATTTTAATCGGCAACGACCTGGAAATCGGCATTGAGGCAAAGATTGAGGCGACTGTCAGTGAACCGGGTGAGGTGGTGCTTGCGGCGAAGATGCTCGGCAGTATCGTTCGGAGTTTGCCGATGCCGCAGGTGAGCATTGAAGTGAATGAAAAAAATATGGCATTGATGAAAAGCGGCGCTTTTAAGTGCGAAATCGCCGGTATCTCCGCAGCGGAATTTCCTGACCTTCCGCTGGTGGAGTCGGAATATTCAATCGGGATTCCGGCCAATATGCTAAAAGATATGATTCAAAAAACCGGGTTTGCTGCGGCGGTGACCGATCATAAGCCGGTGATGATGGGCTGCCTTTTGGAGATTGCAAAGACGGGGCTTACCATGGTGGCCTTAGACGGTTACCGCATGGCGATTCGCCGCGCTGCAATGGAAAATGATTTTGAAGAAAAGAGCATGATTATCCCGGAAAAATCGCTTGCGGAGCTGGCAAGGATTTTAGGGGACGGCGAGGAAACGGTACGGATTGACGCAACCGGCCGCCATGCGATCTTCACTTTTGATCACTATCGTATGGTGACCCGCCTGATCGAGGGGAACTATATGAACTACCAAAGCGTCATCCCAAGGGAGCATTCCATTTCCATTACCTGCCCGGCAGATAAGATGAATCAATCGATTCAGCGTGCATCGCTGATTATCTTAAACGATGTGGTAAAAAGTCCGGTTAAGTTTTTGATTGAGGACGGCAATATCAATATTTCCTGCGCGACAACGGCAGGTTCGGTGGATGACAATATACCGGTGGATATCAAGGACGCATCATTGGAAATCGGCTTTTATAACCGATATTTGCTGGAGGCGTTCCGCGTGATTGATACGGAGGATGTAAAACTCCTGTTCCAAAGCCCGACGGCGCCGCTCGTGATTGTGCCGCCGGAAGGAGACGATTATCTGTACCTGATTCTGCCGCTTCGGATGCAGACAGACTGATGCAGGCGAATCGGCTGAACCTTCAAAATTTTCGGAACTATACCGAGCAGTCGCTGGAGTTTGGCAGCGGCGTGAATATTCTTTGCGGCGATAACGCTCAGGGCAAGACCAATGTGTTAGAGGCGATCTACCTGTTCTCCATGGGAAAGGCAAACCGCGCCCGGCGCGATACGGAACTGATTTATCACGGCCGGGAGAGCGCGGCGCTCACCCTTGACTTTGTGGATGGGGATCGGGAGAGTACCGCAAAGATTGAGTTATATCATAACCGGCGCAAAAGCATCCGTGTCAATGATATTCCGATCCGCAAAAACAGTGAACTGGTGGGCCGGTTCCGCGTGGTGTATTTCGGACCGGAATATTTAAGCCTGGTAAAAGAAGGACCTAAGCAGCGGCGACGGAATCTGGACATTTTAATCAGTCAGTTAAGACCCAGCTATTTTTCGGCGCTGTCAGATTATAAAAAGCTGCTGGACAGCAAAAATGCGCTTTTAAAGATGGAACGACCCAATATGGCAATGCTGGAGATCTTAAACGATAAGATGTCTTCGGTGGCAGCCGAGATGATTGTCTGCCGCGCGGCATACCTGGATAAAATCGCCCGCACCGCCGGTGCGATTCAGCGGGAGATATCGGACGGCAAGGAGAAGCTTTCAATGCGGTACTCGTCTTGTATCGGCAGTGCGGAGGATCTTTCTCAGGCGAAAGTAAAAGAAAAGCTCTTTGCACGGTTTTGCGAGGTATCCGGCCGGGAGCTGGATATCAGAGAGTCGGTGATCGGGCCGCACCGGGAGGATATCGACTATCTGATTAACGGACAGTCGGCAAAGGCGTTTGCCTCACAGGGGCAGCAAAAGACGATTGTCCTGGTGCAAAAGCTTGCAGAGGTCAAACTCATGCAGGAGGAGACGGGGGACTACCCGGTTTTGCTGCTGGATGATATTATGAGTGAATTGGATCAAAAACGCCGCAGCTTTGTGCTGCGCCATATCCGAAAAACCCAGATGTTTATCACCTGTACGGATTTGGATGGTCTGACGGTGGACGAAAGCGCCTGTCTGTTTCGGGTTGAAAACGGGACGGCGCGGCGAGAAGGAGGGGTTTGATGTATCTGCATTTGGGCAGTGATACGGTGGTAAATACCAAGAATATCATTGCGATTTTGGATTTGGAGAGCACCTCGCAGTCGCAGAATACCCGTGATTTTTTAAAAATTGTGGAGGAGGAGGGATTTGTCCGTAACGTTTCGGACGAAATCCCCAAAACTTTTGTGTTATGTGAGATAGACGGGCAATCGGTGATTTATATTACCAATATTTCATCCAAAGCGCTGGCCGGACGCGCGGCGCGTGGAAGGTAACCGGATATTAACGATGCTAAAATACATGTTCCGCCCGGCTCACCGCGGGACAAACGGAAGGAAAATTGTGAGTCAGAAAGGCTGATGCAGTATGGCAGAAGAACAAAATAAATCAAGTGTCCCGTCCGAGGGACATATTGCGCTGACAGAGGAGCATATGACCAGTATTCCGGTGGACACGGAGTATAATGCCGACCAGATTCAGGTATTGGAGGGACTGGAGGCAGTCAGAAAGCGCCCCGGTATGTATATCGGCTCGACCACCGCTCGAGGGCTTCATCACCTGGTCTATGAGATTGTCGATAATGCCATCGACGAGGCGCTGGCCGGGTTTTGCACGGATATTGAGGTTGTGATTGAAAAGGACAATTCCATCACCGTTACCGATAACGGCCGCGGAATCCCGATCGGGATTCATCCTAAAGCCGGGATCCCGGCAGTAGAGCTGGTTTTTACCAAGCTTCATGCCGGCGGTAAGTTTGGCGGCGGCGGATATAAGGTCTCCGGCGGTCTCCACGGCGTTGGTGCGTCGGTGGTCAATGCGCTTTCACTCTTTTTGGAGGTCGAAATTTCAGACGGCGAACATGTTTATTATCAGCGCTACGAGCGCGGTAAAAGCTGCGGCCCGCTCAAACAGATCGGCGATACGGATAAGACCGGCACCAAGGTGCATTTTAAGCCGGACGGTGAGATTTTTGAGGACTTGGTGTACCAGTTTGACGTCCTGCTGCTCCGTCTGCGTGAGCAAGCCTTTTTGAATGCGGGCATCCGCATCGTCTTGAAAGACGCAAGAGAGGATGCACCCGAAGATAAGCGCGAGGTTGATTTGCGCTATGACGGTGGTATTAAGGAATTTGTTCAGTACGAAAACCGCAACAAGGAGCCGATCCATCAGGAGGTTATCTATGTAAATGCCGTGCGCGAAAACTGTGAGGCCGAGGTGGCAATGCAGTATAATGATGGGTATAGTGAGAATATTATCAGCTTTGCCAATAATATTAACACGACCGAGGGCGGCACGCACGAAACCGGATTTAAAGCGGCGCTGACCAAGGTAATCAATGATTATGCCAGAAAATACGGATTTTTGAAGGATAATGATGATAATCTAAAAGGTGAGGACGTCCGCGAGGGGCTGACTTGTATTATCAGCGTCAAGGTGACCGAGGCACAGTTTGAAGGACAGACCAAGACCAAGCTCGGCAATAGTGAGATCCGTTCTCTGGTTGAAAAAATGGTGAACGAAAAGCTGGGCGAATTTTTTGAAGAAAATCCGGGTATAGCCAAAATTGTGGTGGACAAGGCTCTGACGGCCTCCCGCGCGAGAGAGGCGGCAAAGCGCGCCAGAGAGAATACAAGAAGAAAGAGCGCGCTTGAGAGCAGCACGCTGCCGGGCAAGTTGGCGGATTGCTCTGACCGCGATAATACGTATACCGAAATTTATATTGTCGAGGGTGACTCGGCAGGCGGCAGCGCCAAGCAGGGTCGTGACCGCCGTTTTCAGGCGATTTTGCCGCTTTGGGGTAAAATGCTGAATGTCGAAAAGGCCAGAATCGATAAGGTTTACGGCAATGATAAGCTGATGCCGGTGATTACGGCACTGGGCGCCGGAATCGGCGATGAGTTTGACGTTAGCAAGATCCGTTACGGTAAGGTTGTCATCATGGCCGATGCCGATGTCGACGGTGCGCATATCCGCACCCTGATGCTGACCTTCTTTTTCCGGTTCATGCGTCCGCTGATTGAAGAGGGACATGTCTATATTGCGCAGCCGCCGCTTTATAAGGTGAGCCGCGGCAAGACGGAAAAATACGCTTATACCGATGCACAGCTACAGGAAATTCTGGCAGAACTCGGCGAGGGTAAGGCGCCTGCCATCCAGCGTTATAAAGGTTTGGGTGAGATGAACCCGGAGCAGCTATGGGAAACCACCATGAACCCGGAATCCAGAATCATGCTGCAAGTAAATTTAGAGGATGCCAGACAGGCCGACGAGACCTTTACTGTTTTAATGGGCGATAAGGTGGAGCCGCGCCGTAAGTTTATTGAGGATTATTCCTCCACGGTTGTGAATCTGGATATTTAAAAAAAGAGCGCAGTGATCTGCGCTCTCAGACGGTCGAAAAAGTCAGTTTTCAGCAAGATATTGCTTTGAATTGATTGCCCAGCGCCCGCGTCACATCTGCCTGCGCAGTGGCTCGATTTGACAAAAACCGTCAAACCATCACCTAGGCTCCGGCGCTGCTCCTTTTTCCCAAAAATCAAGTAAGATTTTTGGGACGCCCTATGTTTTTTACTGCGCCCGTTTGGGCAATGTCGCAATATCTTGCCGAAAACGGCGTGAAATCGACGAAAAATTTCATTGCCGCGCCGCCGTGGCGATGACTGCCGGTGGCAGTCGTCCATCGCTGACCGAGGCGAGAGCCGAGACGGCATGGCTAAGCAGGGGACGGCGATAAAATCAAAATGAAATTTTTCGCAAAATAGGTTTTATCGACACGCTCAGAGCGCAGTGATCTGCGCTCTTTGAATATCAAAAGAAAGGATGCGATAGCGATGATTCTTATCGAGCACGCAAAGGTCATGAACTTGGAAGGGGCGATTCGCGGCGCAAGAAATCCGCTGAATAGCTGGTCGCGCATCGATAGTGCATATGATGAAAACGGAAACTATGTGCTTGGGCAAAACGATCTGGAGCTTGCCAAACGCCTCTGTAAGGCAGGCAGCGATCATCGAAAGTTTATCCGGCAGATTCTGGTCTCGGTGGATATTACGGCGCCGATGTACTGGTGGAAGGAGTTTGATACCTACAAGGTGGCAACCGTCGCAAACTCGACCAGCACCATGCATAAAATCCATAGCAAGCCCTTTGCCCTGGACGACTTCAGCCACGACCATTTAAGCGCGGACGCAGTCCGTGCATTGGAGACGCTGCTTGTGTTTTTGGAGCAGCGGCGGCTGCGCTTTGTAGAAAAAAAGGATAAGGCGGACTGGTACGACCTGATTCAGCTTTTGCCGTCCGGCTACAACCAAAAGCGCACCGTCACCATGAATTATGAGAATTTGCTGAACATGTACTATGCCAGAAGAAACCATAAGCTTTTGGAGTGGCATACGTACTGTGACTGGATTTTGTCCCTGCCTTATACAAAAGACTTGTTTTTGCAGGATTAGCGGAATGAATGTCCGGCCGAATGAAAAAATTTGTCATTTTGGATGCGTTTGATTCGGTCGGGTGAAAGGAAATGTATGATGTCTTTGGTGAAAGAAAAAAGTTTTTACCGCTGGTTTTTTTATTTGACGTTTTCGGTCGCCCTGCGGAATATGATTGTGTTTATGGTGAACCTGGCAGACAGTGTAATGCTGGGTCAGTATTCCGAGCAGGCGCTCTCCGGCGTTGCACTGGTGAACCAGATTCAGTTTGTCCTTCAGCTGATGGTGACCGGAATCTGCGAGGGCGGTCAGATCTTTATATCCAGGGCGTGGGGGCAGCGTGACCGCGCAACGATGCAGCGCGCAGCCAATATCGCAATGAAGTTGGCGTTGCTGATTGCCTGCTTGGTGGCCGCGGCGACGGCAGTGTTTCCGTCACAGATTCTGTCCCTTTTGTCCGCCGAGCCATCGTTTGTCCGGGAGGGTTGCGGTTATTTAAAGATTATTGTCGTGACCTATCCCATCTTTGCCATAACCACGTCGCTGATTGTGGATATGAATAGCGTCGAGACGGTAAAGCTTGGTTTTTATACCTCGTTCATTACTCTGGTAACAAATGTATTTTTAAACTATTGCTTCATCTACGGACATCTTGGGTTCCCGGAGATGGGTGCGCCGGGTGCGGCGGTTGCGACAACGGTTTCCAGAATTTTAGAGTGTGCCGCCGTGATATGGTATGTTCGTTTTCGGGATCAAAAGTTAAAGCTTCGGCTTTCCCATTTCGGGAGGATGGATCGCTCTCTTTTTATCGCATACATGAAAAAGGGTGTTCCGGTCTTTTTGTCCAGTGCACTCTGGGGCATTGCCATGAGTATTCAACTGGGAATCCTGGGACGCCTGGGCGCATCAGCCATTACGGCAAACAGTATCGCAAATACACTGTTTCAGATGATTACCGTACTGGTCTATGCCTCCGCATCTGCTGCGGCGGTCATGATTTCTAAAACCATCGGAGAGGGCAGGCGTGATTTGGTTCGGCCTTATACCCAAACGATGCAGCTGCTCTTTCTTGGCATCGGCATCTTTACAGGGTTGTGCCTGTTTTTGTTACGGCGGCCAATCCTGCAGTTTTACCATGTTTCCGCGGAATCCGCCGTTATGGCGCTGCAGTTTATGACGGTTTTATCAATTACCGTGATGGGAACAGCGTATCAGGTTCCCTGCCTGACGGGAATTTTGCGCGGCGGCGGTGACACGGCGTTTGTATTTAAAAATGATTTGATTTTTATGTGGTGCCTGGTGATTCCGTGCTCGATGGTTGTTGCTTTTTGTTTGAAGGCTGATCCGGTTTGGGTGTTTTTCTGTTTAAAGAGCGACCAGATCATAAAGTGTGCGGTTGCCGTGGTAAAGATCCAAAAATATAACTGGATTAGGCACACGGGAGTCGAACCCGATATGCCCTGTGATTGAAAAATCACAATCTTTTTGTATCGTTGTCCTTGCAAGGCGTTAGCCTTGCTTCGTCCGCCGAAAACAAAAATATCATCATTTTTCTGCACACAGGGTCAAAGAGTTTAAACAGAGCAAATTTTTGTAAAATACAAGGAAAAAGCGCAGTGAATACTGACGTATTGACGAGCATTTTTACGCAGTATTTTCACAAATTTGCCTGCTTAAACCATATTGTGTTCAACTCCCGTGTGCCTATGCACACGGGAATCGAATCTGATACATTCTGTTAATAAGGATAATTGTGTCATAGCATTTTGCCCTTTTCGCGAAGCCGGAAAGAAGGATGATATTTGATAAACTGCTTGACAAATGAGAGAAATTATATTATGATGAAGGTGTAAATTTTAAATGGCGAGGTGAATCAGAATGGCTTATACAATTAACGACGATTGCATTAAGTGCGGTGTTTGCGCCAGCGAATGTCCTGTATCCTGCATCAGCGAAGGCGATGCAAAATACGAGATCAATGCAGACGAGTGCATCGAGTGCGGCAACTGTGCCAATGTATGTCCTGTGGACGCTCCGCAGGCGTAAAAATCAGGCGCACAAAAGGAGTGTATCGAAACGCTATCACCGGATAAGGCTCTGCCTGTCCGGTGGCGGCCGGAGATACACTCCTTTCTTTTCAATATAAAAAGAGGGGATAAGCCATGAATGCAGAATTATTGAAAAGCGGGATACAATCGCTTGGCGGTACCATCACGGAGCAACAGATCGATCAGCTCGCGGCCTATGCAGCACAGCTACGGGAGTGGAACCAAAAAATTAACCTGACCGCCATTGTCGACCCCGACGGTATTGCAGTCAAGCACTTTTTGGATAGTATTTTACCGCTGTTTTACGTTCCGTTCCCGAAGGAGGCACGGCTTGCCGATGTCGGAACCGGCGCCGGTTTTCCGGGGATTCCGCTTAAAATTATGCGCCCGGATCTCAACGTTACGCTGCTCGATTCCTTGCAGAAGAGAGTTGGTTTTTTGACCGCCGTATGCGAGCAGCTGGCGCTTACAGAGATTTGTGCAGTGCATGGCCGTGCGGAAGAGCTTGGTAAAAATCAGGAGTATCGGGAGCAGTTTGATATTGTGACTTCCCGTGCCGTGGCGAATCTGACGGTTTTGGGAGAATATTGTCTGCCGCTGACGAAGGTGGGCGGTATCTTCTTGGCCTTAAAGGCAGAAAATGTGGAAGAAGAACTGGAGGCGGCAAGACCGATGCTCGGCAGTCTCGGCGGAAAGGTCGAGGAGGTCATTGCGGCGCCGCTGCCAAAGAGCGATATGGTGCGCAAGCTGATTGTGATCCGGAAGCGAAAACCCACGCCGCCGAACTTTCCGCGCCGTGCCAACCGCATCAAAAAATAAAAAAGACGGCGTGCGCCGTCTTTTTTATGCACCTTTTTGTGCTTTAATCACCTTTAGCCGTGAAAATTCCTCGCGGTCTTTTTCGTCCAGTGCATTCTGGATATGCCGCGTCTCCGCTTCATAGCGCGGAATCATAATGTTTTTCAGAGCATTTGCACGTTTTTGCGTCTTTTTTACATTGTCCGCAATCCGAAAGACCGAAATCTCAATCTGTGCCAATTGCTTGGTCATGCGCTTTACATCGCCGAATTTGAGCACTGCCTCGTCCAGAGATGAGGTGGTGTTTTTCATTCCGTACGAGGGCTTGTTTGGCGCCTCATCCATGGATACAATCGGGATTTCAACGCCCATAACGCTGCGAAACTTTACTGCCACGGAGTCTTCCACCTCGACCGAGTAACCGATTTTTTCTACCGTGTCGATACCCAGATCAATGTTTGCCTGTTGCAGGGCAGAATACGCATCGCGAAAGGTTGATTCAATTTTATCTTGAATCTCTTTGGCGGCATCGATCAGGTTCATCATCTCACGGATTAAAATGTTGCGTTTTTTGTCCAAAAGCTCATACCCGGTTTTACACAGCGATAGTGTGTTTTTTGCTAAAATCAGATTTCCCTTGGTCGGAACCATTGCCATACTCGCTCACTCCCCTCAGGCGTTTGCCTCGTCATAGTGCTGATCGAGTGTCTCGGTCGAAATTCGGTCAAGCTCTGCACGCGGCAGAATCCGCAAAAGCTCCCAGCCGATTTCCATGGTCTGCGTGATGGAGCGGTTTTCGCTCCGTCCCTGGCCGACAAACCGCTGCTCAAATTCTGCACCAAACTCCATATAGAGCTTGTCGGTGTCGGATAACTCATCCTCGCCGATGACCGAGGCTAAGGCGCGGATATCCTGTACCTTGGCATAAGACGAGAAAAGCTGGTTGCTGACCTCCGGATGGTCGGCGGTCGTATACTTTTCGCCGATACCGTCCTTCATCAGACGCGACAGAGACGGCAGAACGGAAACCGGCGGGTAGATGTTCTTCTGTGACAGGGCACGATCCAGTACAATCTGTCCTTCGGTGATGTACCCGGTAAGGTCCGGAATCGGGTGGGTGATATCATCGTTTGGCATCGTCAGAATCGGAATCTGGGTGATCGAACCCTTGCTTCCCTGAATCATGCCGGCACGCTCATACAGCGATGCAAGGTCACTGTAAAGATAGCCGGGATATCCCTTTCTTGACGGAATTTCCTGCTTGGAGGAAGAAATCTCACGCAACGCCTCACAGTAAGAGGTAATATCAGTCAAAATAACCAGCACATGCATATCCAGCTCAAATGCCAGATATTCCGCGGCGGTCAGCGCGCAGCGCGGCGTCAAAATACGCTCAACGACAGGATCGGAGGAGGTGTTTAAAAACATCACGCTTCGGTTCAGCGCACCGCTTTGTTCAAAGGCGGTGGTGAAATAGTTGGCAACATCGTGTTTTACGCCCATTGCGCCAAAGACAATGGCAAAGTTTTCGCCGGATTCTTCGGCGATGTGTGCCTGGGATGCAATCTGTACCGCCAGGTTATCGTGCGGCATACCGTTGCCGGAAAAGATCGGCAGCTTTTGCCCTTTAATCAGAGTCGTCAAGCCGTCAATCGCTGAAATACCGGTCTGGATAAAAGACCGCGGATATTCTCTCGAAACCGGGTTCATCGGCTTGCCGTTGATGTCCATCTTTTTTTCGGCATAGACGGGGCCGAGATCGTCGATCGGACGGCCGACGCCGTCAAAGGTACGCCCCAAAATCTCTTTTGAGAGCGGAAGCCGGAGCGGCGAGCCGGTCGGCTTTGTACGGGTGTTGGTCAGTGAAATCCCCTGCGTCCCTTCAAATACCTGTACTACGGCATAGTCGCGCGTCAGCTCAACAATTCTGCCGATGCGCTTTTCGCCGCTGTCTAAACGAATTTCAAGGATTTCGTCAAAGGCCGCGCCGGAAATCCCCTCCAAAACAACCAGGGAACCGCTAAGGTCCCGCAATCCTCTATATTGAATCTGCAAGTCTGCCACCTCCCATGGTTAGAATGCCAATGCGTCAATTTCTGCAAAAAGCGCATCAAACTTTTCCAAATTATCGTTTTCGATATCGTATTTTACCTTGACAACCTTGTCAAAAATCCCGTTCTCCTGAATCTGCCGCAGCGGAATCGCTTCCTCGGTAACCAGGGCGCGGCATTTGTGATAAAGCGCCAGGATTAGTTCCAGCATCTTATACTGCTTTTTGATCGGTACATAGGTATCGGTGATATTATAGGCGTTTTGTTGTAAAAAGCCGACCCGAATGATACGCGCGATCTCTAAGGTGAGCCGCTGATCCTCCGGCAGAACGTCAGCGCCAATCAGCTTTACGATATCCATCAGAGCGCTTTCTTCCTGCAAAATCTTAATGATTTCAGCACGGTTTTCCAAAAATTCCGGCGCAACGTTTTCCTCATACCATGCGCCAAGGTCGTTCATGTACTCACTGTAACTGGTCAGCCAGTTGATGGCCGGATAGTGACGGGCATAAGCCAGCTCCTTATCAAGCCCCCAGAAGCAGCGGGTAAAACGCTTGGTGTTCTGGGTGACCGGCTCCGAGAAGTCGCCGCCCTGCGGCGAAACCGCGCCGATCAGGGTAACACTGCCCTCCTGGCCGTTTAAGGTCTGTACATAGCCGGCACGCTCATAAAATTCCGAAAGACGGGACGGCAAGTATGCCGGAAAGCCTTCTTCGGCCGGCATTTCCTCCAGACGGCCGGAAATCTCACGCAGCGCCTCCGCCCAACGCGAGGTCGAGTCCGCCATGATCGCAACATGGTAGCCCATGTCCCGATAATATTCCGCCAGGGTCACGCCGGTATAGATGGACGCCTCACGGGCAGCCACCGGCATGTTTGACGTGTTTGCAATCAAAAGGGTACGGTTCATCAGCGGCTGCCCGGATTTCGGGTCAATCAGTCCGGTAAAATCCTCCAAAACCTGGGTCATCTCATTACCGCGCTCCCCGCAGCCGATGTAGATAATGATATCGGCGTCCGACCATTTTGCAAGCTGATGCTGGGTCATGGTCTTGCCGGTGCCAAAGCCGCCCGGTATTGCGGCGGTTCCGCCCTTTGCGAGCGGAAAGAGAATATCCAAAATACGCTGACCGGTAATCAGCGGCCGGGTAATCGGCTCACGCAGGGCGTGCGGCCTGGGGCTGCGGATCGGCCATTGCTGCACCAGTTTGATCTCTTTGATTTCGCCGGACGGCGTCTTGATTTTGGCGATTACATCCTTGCAGGTGTAAGCGCCGGATGGAACAATATCCTCAATGACGCCCTCCACATCGGGCGGCACCATAATCTTATGGGTAATCAGCGCCGTCTCCGGTGTGGTTGCCAAAATGGTGCAGGGGCCTACGGTTTCACCAACGGCAAGCAGAACCGTGACATCCCATTTTTTGTCCATATCCACAGCGTCCGGGCGCAGCCCGCGGGAAATAAACGGGCCGGAGAGCGTCTCAATGCTGCGCAGCGGACGCTCAATGCCGTCAAAAATGTTTCCGATCAGACCGGGGCCGAGGGTTACGGCCATCGGCGCCCCGGTCGCGGTGACCGGCTCGCCGACGGTCAGGCCGGAGGTCTCCTCATAGACCTGAATCACGGTGTTATCCCCATGTACGGCAATGACCTCGCCGATCAGGCGCTCATTTCCTACATAGACCATCTCCTTCATAGAGAGGGAGGGGGCGTCTTTTACGGTTACGACAGGACCGTTGATACCATAAATTACTGCTGTTTCATTCATTTTTCTATCCCCCCGTTATTCCATAATCAGACCGCTGTTTTCATAAAACAAATCTTTTTGTTCATCAATTCCGGCGGCAAGCGTGCAGTCGATCATTTGCATACTGGTCGTGTTTTCTAAGATAAAGCCGCCGATAAAGTCGTCCTCGCTTTGGACAATGGTCAGGTTCGGCGCGGTCAGCAATTTCTTTGCGAGCGCCTCGTCACGGGGCATGACAATGCAGCGCATGGAAACGGCGTCCTCTGCCGCGCCGCCGTGCTTTGCCGTCATATCGGACAGCGTGCGGTACGCCGCGTCAAACCGCTGCTTGAAAAAGCCGGCATATGCGTCCGTCGTCACAAAATCGCGGACGTTTTCGGTCACCTTTTCAAAAACTTCATCAAAGGCACGTACACGGTTTTTAAGCAGCGCTTTGTGAAGCTCCATCTCACGGCGGGTCAGCGACAGTCTTTTTTGCTGTTTCAGCGCCGCCGCGCCCTTGCGGATCGCGGCGTCTGACTGTCGCTTTAGCTTGGCGTCCGCTTTTTTTAGCTGCGCGTCGCGCCGCTTTTTCAGGTCTGAAATCAATTCCTTTTTTTCGGTGTTTGCCTCTTCATAGAGCATATTCGCAAAACGATTGAGCGCATCCTTTGCCATATCTGTCACCTCATTTTCGATTTAAAGGCGGACGCCGATGGCGTCCTTGACGTAATTTAAGATATAATCATCCGGCCGGCTGGACCCGTGACGATCGGGAAGCTCCACAATCAGCGGAGTGCGGTTTGCAATTTTTTGCTCCGCAACATAAGCCGGACAGAGATTAACCAGCTTTTCGGTTACCAAAAGCACAGCGATTTCCGGATCCGATACGGCGCGGGCAAATGCAGCCTGAAACTCATCGGCCTCATGAACGACAATACCCTCTACGCCGGTCAGCCGCATCCCGGTTTGTGTGTCGATGTTATCACTCAGCAAAAAATATTTCATAAGGCTACCTCTTACTGGAAGAGAATCAGCAGCGAAATAATGAGACCGTACAGTGCAATACCTTCTGCCAGCGCAACAAAAATCAGGGATTTACCCATGATTTTCGGATCTTCAGAGATTGCGCCAAGTGCAGCAGAAGCGGAAGAAGCAACGGCGATACCGGCACCGATACAAGCAAGACCGGTCGAGAGCGCCGCGCCCAAAAACTTCATGCCGTCCGCACCGGCAGCGGCAGCTGCCTCGCCGGCTGCAAATACGTCAGCCGAGCCGACGATCATACAGGTGCCAAACGCCAGCATCAGCCCAAAGAAGGAGAGCAGATTCACGCCGATGGCTGCCTTCATCTTTGCACCGCTGAGACGAAAGCCGAAATGGGCAACGAGCGGAATAGCAATAGCCAGTGTAACGACAACAAAAAGTGCGATAGATTTTAACATACAAAAAAACCTCCAAATTTTATAATATTTGATTCTTTACCGATTGGCAGGATGGAATTCCCGGCCATCGCCGCTGTAAAAACGGCTGAACATCTCATAAAATCCGAGACGCAGAACCTGGATTCCGACAATCAAGCCCTCCAGCCCGATGACAAGCAGGTTGCCAAAGATCGCAATCGCCACCGATCCGGCGGGGTTTAACTGCAGCATAAACATGACAACCACCGACATCATACCGGCGTGGTTTAAGGCAAACGCGCCGACACGAAGGAAGGAAACCGTGTTGGTTACAAAGCTCAAAATGACTTCAAACAGTTCAAAAAAGGCTTCTACAAAGAATCCGCCCTTTTCCTCCGGCATCCAATCCTTCTTTTTGGCAAGCAGCTTACCGAGCGGTTCCTGCAGAAACATCAGGATCAGAGAAATCACAATAAAGATGATAGCAACGGTCATCGGATGACCGGAGCCCTGCATGGCAGAGATGGCACAAAACAGTACCAGCGCGTAAAAGACCATGCCGGCAATGCCGTTTTGCGAAAACAAAATCTTTTGCCAATTCTTTTGTCGGATTCCGTTTGCAATGTTAAAAGCCATACAAATCAGAATAATGACTACGCCGAGCGCCACCGAGTAGAGCAGGGTGTTCATCATGCTCTCGCTGCCCTCAAACGGGGTATACCAAAGCGGACGAATCAGGGCATGTTCTCCTTCAAAGCCAAAGACTGATCCGTACATAAACCCGAACAGAGTCGAGGACAGGCCGAGCGGTACAAGGAGCTTTGCCAAAAAGCCGCCTTTTTTCAGTAAAATCATCACAAGACCGATGGCTGCCAGACAAAGGCCGTGTCCGACATCGCCAAACATAATACCAAAAAGCAGCGTGTAGACCACCGCAAGAAACGGGGTCGGGTCGATTTCATTATAGTTCGGCACGCCGTACATGCGGACAAATTCCTCAAACGGGTGAAAAATCCGCCAGTTTTTCAGCTTGGTCGGCGGCGTAATGTGGCTCACCGTCTCCGGTGAATCCACAATCATGGAGCAGGCCGGATCCTTTTGCAGCTTTGCCTGCAGCGCCGGAACCTCATCAGCGTCAATCCAGCCGGTCAGACAGAACGAGCTTTGGCTGACGGTAGCGTGATGATGCAGATTATAGAGGTCATAGTGGTATTTGATGCAAGCATAGGCCTTGAGCAAATCTTCGCTTTGTGCTTTGACGGTATTTTCCAGCTGCGCCCGTTTGGCAGTGATCTGACTGCGCGTGTCTTCCGCCTTTTTGCGGATAGCGGCAATCGCCTGTGAGGGCGTTCCCTGTTCGGCGCCGTCTAAAAGCAAGGATTCAAAATACAGCGTTGCAAAGATACGGTCAACGTTTTCGGTGTGCGACTGGGATACAAAATACATACCCCAGACATAATCCTTGCTTGCGGTAAGCGCATAAAAATATGCAGGCAGATTCTTTAGGTATGTACCAAGCTTTTGATAGCTGGACACCGGAAGCTTTCCGAACCGGTAGTTTAAATACTGCAGCTTCGGCAGCTTTTCCAGCTGAATGTTAGAATCCATGACCGGAATCAGCGTCTGCACGACTTCATCGTAATGGATAAGCTCCGTCTGCAAAGATTCGATCTCCTGCTTGATTGCGTGAATCTGCGTATCAAAATGATCTAAAAATTGATCCAATTCCTCCTTGGAGATTGGTTCATCATGACGGCGGACCCCGCTACAATCGACATGAACATATTCTAAAACATCAGCAACATGTTTCATAGAATTTTCGTAAGGATTCGGCGAGGTGTCCATCGTAAAACCGGCGGCGCTGCGCAGCGCGTGGAGCGGGTTTTCAAATTCAATGGCGCTGTCTAAAACATAGTCTGATGCAATGCGGTCGAATTCTGACTTCGGCCCGACCAGACTGATAAACTTCATTTTAGAAATCATGACTGCGGCCCTCCTTCCGCGTATCCGACCAAATGAGACAAGATGGCGTCGGGCGGCAGCCCGTAACGAATCCCCTCAATGATGGATACAATATTGTTAATTTCGATATGGCGCAGGTGCGCATAGGAGATCGCCGCTTGCAGAGAATACGGGTGGTTTGCGTAGATTCTGCGATTCAACCTTGCCATATAATCATTTTTCCTCTTTTCAAAAAAACGGTCGCTTTCGGAAAACGCGTCGCCGTAGGGCGTTCGCTCGGCAATCAGCTTCAGCGCCGCTCCGATGGTGGGGGCAGACACAATCTCGGTGATGGCGGCCGGGGTGAGCCGATAGTAACTGGGGATTACGCAGGCGTAAATCTCCTCATCGTCCATCTGAAAGCGTTCCTTACAGCGCAGCAGAAAGATCAGGTTATCCAGATCAATCTCCGTGCCGTAGACCTTAAGCGCCAGCTTGGTGTCTTCATCGCTCAAATACTTTTTTGCGTACCGGCATATCAGCTTTGCCCAGTAGCTGTCGAGCGCGACCTCTAAATAGAATAATTCCTGCCGTCTCGGGTCATCGGCAAAGGTGCGAAACACCGCATAATAAGGCGTTGATCTTATCAGCTCCAAAAATCCGGAGAAGCTGCGGATTTCTGCCAGGTCGCTCATTTTAATACTATCCTTTCCAATGCGGATATCCTGTGCCTGCAGGGCAATCTGCTCCGGATGCCCGATATGCAAAAGCCGCAGAAAAACCTTCAGCGTTTCAATGCCCTCCTGCATTTCCAGCGCCTTTAAAAAGAAGGTGCTGTCCATATCGGTGTAGTGCAGCAGAGCCATCACGTCCTGCGCGGTCTGGGTTTTTAAAAGCTGTTCTAACTGACCGCGGTGCAGGGTGGACGGCGAAACGTTTTGCAGCGATTTTTGATACCGTGTGTTTTCCATCAGATAGGACGCCACAGCCGGCACCGAGTGCAGCTGAATCAGCGCGTCATAGTCTGCGCGGTGGAGCGTCGTTTTGGTCATCGCCCGAACCTTTGCGGCCAGCGCAGAATTTTTCATTACAGAAAGCAGCATGATAAATCCCTCCCGGCCTATACGGTAAGAACCGCCTTGGTTATCTCGTCAATCCAGGCTTGCTTTTTTTGCTTGCACTGATTCGAGAGAGCCTCCATCTTTTTTTCATAAAAGATCTCTAACTGTTCCATTTCTTCTTCGCGTTCCGCATCCATGCGCAGCTTAATCTGCTCCAACTCTGCGGTAACGTGCCGTTTGCTTTCCTGTTCCCGTTTTTTGATTTCCTGTCCAAGATCCGCCTCATAGTTTTCCTGCATGGCCTTGGCAGAATCAGAGATACCCCGCGCCTTCTCTTCAATATCCAAAATTGCCTGCATAATATCCATATTGCGACACCTCTTTCTTTTCAGCGTGCGCTGATGATTCTGATATAAAAACTCCGCCCTCCGGGAGACATTGTCAGGCGGCGTTTTTAGAAAAATTTAATTTCGTAAGCTGTGCAGCGGTGCGGGAATCCTGCCGCCGCGCGCAATAAATGCTTCGCTGGAATATTCGTGAACCGGCATGATCGGCGCCTCGCCCAGGAGGCCGCCAAACGATATCGTATCCCCCACTGTCTTGCCAATGGCGGGAATAATACGGACCGCCGTGGTTTTTTGGTTAATCACGCCGATTGCCATCTCGTCCGCAATGATGGCAGAGATGGTGGAGGCCGGTGTGTCGCCGGGTACGGCGATCATGTCAAGGCCGACCGAGCAAACACAGGTCATCGCCTCCAGCTTATCAAGCTGCAGTGCGCCGCACTTTGCTGCGGCGATCATGCCGGCGTCCTCGCTGACCGGGATAAATGCACCGCTCAGTCCGCCGACCGAACTGGACGCCATAACACCGCCCTTTTTTACGGCATCATTCAAAAGCGCCAGCGCCGCCGTTGTGCCGTGCGTACCGCATTTTTCAAGTCCCATTTCTTCTAATATGTAAGCGACACTGTCCCCGACTGCCGGGGTCGGCGCCAGCGAAAGATCCACAATGCCAAAGGGAACATGCAGTGCACGGGAGGCCTCCTGGGCGACCAGCTGACCCATACGGGTAATCTTAAAGGCGGTTTTCTTAATGGTTTCTGCCAGTACGCCAAAATCCTTGCCCTTGATTTGTTCCAGCGCGGATTTCACAACACCGGGGCCGCTGACGCCAACATTAATCACACAGTCGCCCTCACCGACGCCGTGGAACGCGCCGGCCATAAAGGGGTTATCCTCAACCGGGTTGGCAAACACTACAAATTTGGCGCAGCCCATCGAGTTGTTGTCGGCCGAGCGGTTGGCCGTGTCCACAATCAGCTCGCCCATCTGCTTGACGGCATCCATATTGATGCCGGCCTTGGTGGTAGCCACACCGACCGAGGAGCAGACAAAATCCGTGCTGCAAAGCGCCTCCGGAATGGAACGGATAAGGTATTCGTCTCCTTTGGAAAAGCCCTTGTAGACCAAAGCGGAGTAGCCGCCGATAAAATTGATGCCGGTTTCCTTTGCCGCTTTGTCCAGCGTCCTGGCAAAGGGAAGATAGTCTGTGGTATTGCTTGCCCCGGCAACAATGGCAATCGGGGTGACGGAAATCCGCTTGTGAATAATCGGAATCCCGTACCGTCGGCCGATTTCCTCTCCGGTTTTGACCAGATCCTTGGCATACCGGGTGATTTTATCGTATATTTTCCTGCATGCCGCATTGGGGTCACTGTCCGCACAGTCAAGGAGAGAGATGCCCATGGTGATGGTGCGGATGTCAAGGTGTTCATCACGGATCATTTTAATGGTTTCCGTGATTTCGTTGGTGTTAATGGTAAGCATAGTCAATAAAAGTCCTTTCTGTAGGCGAAAGCGAAAATCCACCTCCCAAAATCGGCGCTTCGATGATTCCCTTTCGACTAAGATATTATAATCTAAATTCAGATGCGGTGCATGGAATTAAAAATGTCCTCATGCTGGATCCGGATTTCTACCCCAAGCTGGCTGCCGAGCGTGTGCAGCGCTTCAGCCAGATCGGTCAGATCCTTCACGCTCTTCTCGATATCGACCAGCATCACCATCGTAAAGATGTTTTGCACAATCGTTTGTGTGATGTCTAAAATATTGACCCCGTTCTCTGCCAAAAGAGTACTGGTGCCGGCAATAATACCGGGCTTGTCATTTCCCATAACGGTTACTACAGCGCGCATATCGTTTCTCCTTATGTATTTGCCAAAATGCCACCCTTTTCGGGCGGCGTTCACGGCTCTTTTTCAGCCGGCAGAAATGCTGTTCATTCAGATCGGGTTCCGCCATTTTCGTTCGGCTGCATCGGTCGGAGGTTTTCCACCCAACCTCCCTAATTATAGCAAGAACCACCCCTTATGTCAACCGAGAAACAGGGGGATTTTTGCGCAGTTTTTACATGGTTTTTGATGTTTTTTTGGTGGTTTTAATCATTATCCGACATAAGCGGAAAGTGTGTCTGAAATCGCCGTTTCGTCCGCACCGGGAAAGGCGCAGTCCGCAATCAGCTCCCAGCTTTCGTGGTGCGAGATCGAATCGCCCGGCTCGGTTACCTTGTACTGTCCGATTGACTCCATTTCCAAAAAGCCGTTATCCGTATAGGTCTCAAAATTCATGCCGTCGTCCGGGTACTCTGCGCCCTCAATGATATCAAACCTCTTTAGCATAACATCACCATGATTAAAATAAGCAGCCCAGCCATGCTGGCTGTCAAGACCAATCTTAAAAGAGGTGTCGGCCGAGGGATCCTGGCGCAGCAAAATAAACCGATCGCCCCACGTTACGCGCGGATCGTTCATTCTGGTGTAGTCCCAAAGCGTCAGCTTGCGGTTATGTAAAAGCCCGGTCGGCCGATTTGGCATAGGGATAACCTCAACGCCGCCGGGAGAGAGCACCGACAATGCCCAGGGCGCAAACTTTTGCGGCCATGCGGAGATATTGGTAATCTTGTGATAAAGATCAACTCGGTTCGTATTCTCCTGCATTTCCAGCGCAATCTCAAATTGCTGCTGCGTCCAGCGCTGCGGCGGCGGAGTCAGTGTAAGACGGTTGCCCTCAATGCGATAGTCAACCGGCTGATTATCGGGATAGTAGCTGCGCGGCATTGCCTCAGGGCTTGCCCAAAGACGGTGCCCGCCGCGAATCCGCCAGGTGCCGAGATCCGCGCCGAAGGCGTCTGCAAAAATGTCTGCCTTATCGTCCTGATTGCGGGAGAAGGCGCCGTCCTCCATCATGAGATTTTCACCGCCGACTTTTGAAAAACGGATAATTCGCGGGCCAAAATCCAGCGTCACCAAAAGCTCAATCGCATCATTGCTGATTTTCATGCATTTTCCAAAGGTTTTGTAAGTGATTTCTTCAAACTTTATCATGGGTATCTGCCTTTCTGTTTTTATTTTATACACCGAAAAGAGAGGCAATTGCCTCCCTTTTCGGTGTTACACACCAAGTTCAATCAGTGCATAGTTGCCGTCTTTCCTCTTATATACGACATTGGCGGCCATGGTGTCCGGGTTATTAAAAATGAAAAAGTTGTGTCCCAGCATGTTCATCTGTAAAATCGCCTCTTCGGCCATCATGGGTTTTGCATCCAGATGCTTTACCTTGATGATTTTCAATTCGTCCTCTTCCGTCTCCGGCGGTGCGCCGAGATCCAGGCTGTATTCGGTCAGGCTGCTGTCGCGCAGGCGCTTTGCAAGCTTGGTCTTGTTTTTGCGGATTTGACGGTCAATGTTTGCCAGGCAGACATCAATCGCCGACAGCAGCTCTGCGTCCCGTGCCTCTGCGCGAATCAAAAAGCCTTTATATGGGAAGGTGATCTCCACAACCATTTGTTCCCGCTGTGCAGAGACTACAATGCGGCATTCCACATCGTCGGCGAAAAACCTGCTTAGCTTTTTTACTTTCGCAAGCACTTTTTCCTTGCTGGATTCCGCCAGTTCTACCTTTTTGCAAATGATGTTGTAAGTCATAGATATACCTCCTGTCGTTTGTTAAAAATTGATGAAATGACCGCATTGCGTATCACTCTATCTGGATACAGTATATAATATTTTTGCAAAAATAGCAAGTAAAAAACAGAAATTTTACAGAAATTTCATGTTTTTCAGGTTTGGGACACAAAAAGGCACGGCTTTCGCCGTGCCCTGAAGGACAGTGTAAAAATGAAAACCGCGCTCTGTTACGAGCCCATAGTCAGTGTCACGGTCTGAGTAGTCTCGTCCCAGCCGACATTGTAGCCGATGGCCTCCGCCAGAAAACGGATCGGAACATACATGCGCCCGTAGGTCTGCCCATCGATTTCCGTCTCCTCAATATAAGCTGAGGTGTCCATCTGCAGGTTTTGGGTTTGGGTGTATTGATCCTGCAGAATAAACAGGGTAGGATTCCCCTCCTGAATCAGATAACTGCAGGAGATGGAGGAAATCACTGCCATTTTACTGTCGTCAATGTAATCAACCTTGCAGCCCAGATTTTCCATGACGAAACGTACAGGAACAAAGGTGCGATCGTCTTTTTCCTGAATTGCACCCATCTCCGCCGGAATTTGCGTTACGTTTCCGTTGATTTTAATGGTCTGTGCCGCTGCAAAAGCATTTATTCCCAGCAGCAGGATTCCTGCCGCCAATACGGCAGCGGTTATTTTTTTTAATCGTTTCATAAAAATCTCCATTCTGCCGCCATACGTCGGCACAAATAAATCGCAGATTGAGCTTCTCTTATCTGTATGGCAAAAAATGATAAGAGATTTTTATGCCCATGTGCGTTTCTGTGCTTTTGCGCAGAAAATTTTACACAGGCAGGCGGCTCTTATTCTGCCATGGTAAGGCTGACCGTCTGGGTCGCTTCGTCCCAGCCGACATCGTAGCCAATGGCCTCCGCCAAAAAGCGGATCGGCAGATAGAAACGGGATTCCGCGTCATCAATGTATGCCTTAGTATCCATGGTATAAAGCTTCGGCGTGCCGGTGTCCGGCAGCACGAATAACAGCTGAGAATCCCGCATCACCAGGTATGCTGTGCCGTTGGTGTCCGTAATGGTAGCGCTCTCCTGCAACTCGTTATAGCTGACGCTGTAACCCAGATGCTCCATCACAAAACGCAGCGGGACAAAGGTGCGGTCGTCTCTTTCTTCAATATGACCCATCTCTGCCGGGATTTCGGCAACACTGCCGTTAATGGTGATTTGCTGCGCTGCAGCGCTTGCACCAAAGGCGGGCAGCAACAGGCTACAGCCAAGCAGCAGACTTATCAGATGTTTTTTCATCGTAATCATTCTCCTTATTTATGATCTTCCTTGGGCTTAGTATATCATAGATAAACCATAAAATCAAGAACTTATTTTTGTAAAAAGCGTTGCCTGTTGATTTTGATTCTTCCTTTGCCGGTTAGGCACACGGGATTCAAACATAATATGATTTTGACAGGTAAATTCATGAAAATATTGCGCTGAAATGCGTAATCATCCACGATACGATCTCTGCTTTTGCTTTGTATTTTGCAAAATTTGTTCTATTTAAACACTTCGACCCTGTCTGCAAAAAAAAATTAAAATTATGTATTGACAAGCCGTTCATTCTGTGGTATTATGGTCTGGCTGTTTGAAATGGTCCGGTAGTTCAGTTGGTTAGAATGCCAGCCTGTCACGCTGGAGGTCGTGGGTTCGAACCCCATCCGGATCGCCAATTTTATATGCTGCCCTAGCTCAGTAGGTAGAGCACTTCCTTGGTAAGGAAGAGGTCGGCGGTTCAAATCCGCTGGGCAGCTCCAAAACCCCGCTCACGTGTGAGCGGGGTTTTCGTATGTAATGCAAAACTAGAGGAAAGATCAAACCATATAGCGGATTAGAACCGCCGACAAACGCACGAGGAAGCGTGCGAAATAATTCGAGCCGAAGGCTCGCAGAAGGATTTTGTGCTTATGACAAAGAAAAGAAGGAGGAACAAGAGGCAAAGCACAAAATCCAGGGTTCAAATCCGCTGGGCAGCTCCAAAACCCCGCTCACGTGTGAGCGGGGTTTTCGTATGTAATGCAAAACTAGAGGAAAGATCAAACCATATAGCGGATTAGAACCGCCGACAAACGCACGAGGAAGCGTGCGAAATAATTCGAGCCGAAGGCTTGTAAATTATGGACTTACAAGCCCCGAAAGAACGGCTGAGCGGATATTTAATAAGCATTGGGCGCATGTATTCGATTCTCTTATGCCCATGACAAAGAAAAGAAGGAGAAAACCGGAAAAAAGCTATGCGCCGGTAATCTCCCAATCACCGTCCTCGCTCATACGAAGGTGTGTCTGATAAAACGCCTCCGCCGCACGGCAGAGATAGCCAAGATCCATACAACCGGCGGTCTCGTAGGCGGAATGCATGGCGAGCTGTGCAAGACCGATGTCGGCGCAGCAGACAGAAACCTTTTCGCCGGAGAGGTTGCCCAGCGTGGAGCCGCCGGGGATATCGCTGCGGTTGACGTACTTTTGCACCGGAATATCGGCGTTTTTACAAATTTGCCGAAAGATTGCCTCCGATACCGCGTCGGTGGTATATCGCTGGTTGGCGTTGTATTTGATAAGAACACCGCCGTTTAAAACGGGTTGGTGGGTGGGGTCTGATTTTTCCAAATGATTGGGGTGCACGGCGTGCCCGTTGTCGGCCGAGAGCATAAAGCTGGACGCGAGGGTGCGGAGATAATCTTCATAATCCCGGTTCATTCCATGGCAGATACGGTACAGGGTGTCTGCCAGAAAGGTGGATTTTGCGCCCTGCTTGGTGCCGGAGCCGACCTCCTCATTATCAAAAACGCAGAAAACCGGCGCGGCATTGCTGCACTTTGCAGCGAGAAATCCCTTCAGTGTTGCAAAAACGCATTCCAGATCGTCCAGCCGCGGCGCGGATAAAAATTCCTTTTGGCTGCCCCAGATACTGCCGGGCGTGCGGCAGTACAAAAACAGGTCAGAGCCCAAAATTTGCTCGGGTTTCACGCCGGCCGCGTCCGCAATCATCGGCCGGAACGAGCCGGCGGCATCACTGCCGCCAAACAGCGGTAAAAGGTCGGTTTGCGGATTCAGTGCAATGCCCTCGTTGACGCTGCGACACATATGAATTGCAAGATTCGGAATCATCAGTAAATCGCGGTCGATGTCCACCAGTTTGGTTTCGATCCCGTCTGCGGTTTTGACAACAATGCGCCCTGCGACCGAGAGCGGCCGATCCAGCCAGGTGGTGTAGAGCATGCCGCCGTATTTTTCGGTGTTCAGCTTGACGTAGTAATTCCTGACCGGCATTTCCGGGTCGGGTTTTATTTTAAATGCCGGAGATTCACTGTGGCTGGCCGTCATCAGAAAGGCGGAAAAATCCCGGTACGGAATCTGAAAGGCGATGACGGATGAATGGTTGCGGGTGACAAAGTATTTGCCGCCCGCCCAGAGCGTCCATGGCGTGCTTTCCGAAAGCTTGGTGTAGCCGTTCTCAACGAGCAGGTCGGAGACGGTTTTTACCGTGTGAAAGCTGCTGGGACAATGTTTGATAAAACGAAGCAATTCTTTTGCGGTTTCCGATTTCATGCGGATTCCTCCTTTATTTTTTCTTTGCGCGCTGCAGGGCGGCCAGAAAGGGAAGCAGCAGGCCAAGCCCTAAGAGTACAAAGGGTGTCACTAGATTCATGATTAGCTGAAAAGCAGAGTCGGCGTTAAAAATACCGCCGGCGCAGGAGACGGCAGTCAGCGCAAAGCACCAGATGCCGGCCGCCGTGCCGAGATGCCGGTTTTTGACAAAGCGGTAAGAGGGGTTATAATGTGCCTTTGCCCTTCGCATGGCGATATAGGCGGCAAAGACCCATAGATACCGCAGCGGCATACAAATGGCATTTAAACGGATCAGATACTTGACGATCTCGTTGATGCTGCCGATTCCAAAGGCCGGGAGCAGGATTAAAATGCCGACAATGACGGCGATGAGCAGGTAGCCGTTCTGGTAGACGCCGCGCCGGTTCTTCTGCAGCAGAGCTTTGGGGATATACTGTTCGTCCGCACTGTCTAAGAGCATACGAAGCGGTGCGTCAATTGAGAGGATAATGACCGATATCTGCCCGATAAAAAATGCAATGGCATAAAGGAGCATCAGGGCGTTTCCAACGCCGTAGATTCTGCCGACGGACTGAAAGGCGAAATAGGCGCCGTTTGTCATAAAATCGGCCGGTATGGCAGAAGAATCCACCAGCATACCAAGCGCAATTGTGCCCAGGATCGCGCAAGTCATCACCATGATGGCGAGGATAATCATCCCTCTGGGAAAGCCCCTCGCCGGATCCTGCATCTTGTTGACATAGGGCGAGATTTTTTCGCAGCCGCCCACGGCCAGAATCAGGATAGACAGATTCAAAAAGAAGGACGGCTGAAACTGCGGCAGAAAGTCAGAAAGCCGCAGCGCGGTTTTGTGGAGCTGCGGTGCCGCCGGGCGAATCGCCGGTGCGGCCAGCATCAGCAGGATAAAGAGAATGGACATCAAAAACATGGCGCTGCCGGCAATCGAAGAAATTCTCTTGATCCAGGATACGCCGCGGCTTGCGAGAAAAAGCGCAAGCAGAAAGATTGCCAGTCCGCCAAGCTGCAGCGCCACGGTCGGAAGCTCGCTGACCCGACCGTCTCCAAACAAAATCCAGCCGGCCGCAATGAGGGCGGTCGTGGGTTTTTGCGAGATATAGGGCATGTGAACGATCCAGTAAGTCCATCCGGCATAAAACGCCATCTTGGGGCCAATCGTTTCATGAATCCACGCGCTCACGCCGCCGGCCGTGTGCCGAAAGGCAGAGCCGAGCTCACCGACCATCAGGGCATAGGGGATAAAGTAAAAGAGAAACACCAGGATCCATGGCACGATCGAACGCAGCCCGTGATAGGCGGCAAAGCCGTTGATGACATTGCCAAAGCCCCAGACGGTGGAAAACGCCATCAGCGAGAGGGTGTACCAGGTAATTTTTTTTACATCTTTTTGCTGCTCTGTCATAAACATGACCTCCGTCACAAAAATATCTGTCTCTATTGTGTACGGAATACCGATATCTATACCGTTTTTTGTCAGAAGCGTGCAAACTGGCTTTGATAAAGCTGTGCATAAAAGCCGCCTTTTTGGAGCAGAAATTGGTGATCACCCTGTTCAATAATATGTCCGTCCTTCATTACCAAAATCACATCGGCCTCCTGAATGGTGGAAAGACGGTGTGCAACAATAAAGCTGGTGCGCCCCTCCATCATTTTATGAAAGGCACGCTGAATCCGGATTTCGGTACGGGTATCAATGGAAGAGGTCGCCTCGTCCAAAATCAGCATCTGCGGCAGGCAAAGCATCACGCGCGCAATGCAAAGCAGCTGCTTTTGCCCCTGTGAGATGTTTTCACCGCTCTCCGAAATCACGGTATCATATCCGTCCGGCAGCCGCATGATAAACGGGTGCGCGTGCACGGCCTTGGCGGCGGCAACCACCTCGTCCAAGGAGGCGTCCGGGCGGCCGTACGCGATGTTGTCGCGGATGGTGCCGGTTTTCAGCCAGGTGTCCTGTAAAACCATGCCGTAGCTTTTACGCAGACTCTCCCTTGTCATGGTTTTGATGGGGATATGACTGACGCAAATTTCGCCGCGGTCAACGTCATAAAACCGCATTAAAAGGTTAATCAGAGTTGTCTTGCCGCAGCCGGTCGGCCCCACGATTGCAATCCGCTGACCCTTTATGACCGAAAGATTAAAGTCCTCGATCAGCGGCTGCGATTTTCGATAAGAAAAGGAGACGTCAGAGAGCGAGACGCTGCCGTCCGGGTCGGTCAAAATATAGGCATCGGCGGCGTCCGGAATTTCCGGCTCCGCATCGATCAGCGCAAACACGCGCCGCGCCGAGGCCAGTGCGTTTTGCAGCTCCGTCACCACGCCGGAAATTTCATTAAACGGCTTGGTGTATTGGTTGGCGTAGGTCAAAAAGCAGGAAAGCTGACCGACAGAAAGCCGTCCGCTGACTGCCGCAAAGGCGCCGACAACGCCGACGGCCGCATAGACCAGCCCGTTTACAAAACGGGTGCTGGGGTTGGTCAGCGAGGAATAAAACACGGCCTTTTGCCCGTATTTGCGCAGCTGCTGGTTGACTTCCTCCATGCGTTCTTCGGCGGTTTTCTCATAGCCAAACGCCTTGACAATTTTTGCGTTGCCCACCATTTCTTCTACCAGAGAGGTCATTTCGCCGCGTACCTCGGACTGACGGCCGAACATGTGAAAGGTATGGCGCGCGATGGAGGAGGCAACAAACAAAGAGAGCGGTGTAATCAGCACCACGGCAAGCGAAATCCAGATGTTGACCGAGAACATAAACCAGAGTGTACCGAAGATGGTAATCACGCCGGTAAACAACTGTGAAAAGCCCATCAGCAGTCCGTCGGAAAACTGATCGACATCAGTGGTGATGCGGCTGATCATATCCCCGGTCTGGTGATTGTCTAAATAAGAAAAGGGGAGCTTTTGCAGTTTGCAAAAGGCAAGCGTCCGCATCTCGTGGACAACGTCATAGGCGATGCGGTTATGCACCAGAGTCATCAGCCACTGCGCCAGCGCAGTCAATACGGCGGCGATGCCGATGCGCAGCAAAATCGGGCCAAGTCCCAAAAAGTCAACCTTGCCGGGGCCGATAATCAGATCCACCGCATGGCCGGTCAGCACCGGGACGTACAGGGTAAAAAATACAGTGACCGCCGCCAGAGAAAGGGACAAAATCAGCCTTCCCATGTAGGGTCGCAGCAGACGCAGTACCCGTTTGACGGTCTGTCGCTGTTCCTTTTTTTCTGTATCAATCATGCGCGGCGAACCTCCTCTTCCGATAATTGAGAGAGACAAATTTCACGGTAAACCTCACAGGTGTCAAACAGCTCAGCGTGCTTGCCAAGCCCCACCGGTTTGCCGTCGTCCAAAACCAAAATGCGGTCGGCATTCATCAGCGAGGCGGCGCGTTGCGAGACCAAAAAGACCGTCATGCCTTTGGTTTCTTTCGATAACGCGGCTCTTAAACGCGCGTCCGTGGCGTAGTCAAGGGCAGAGGCGCTGTCGTCCAGAATTAAAATTTCGGGATTCCCGACCAATGCGCGGGCGATGGTAAGCCGCTGCCGCTGGCCGCCGGAAAAGTTCTTGCCACCCTGACTGACCATGGCGTCAAGACCGCCTTCCTTCAGGCGGACGACCTCGTCCGCCTGCGCAATTTTCAGTGCGCGGTAAATCTCTTCATCGGTGGCGTCCTTTTTGCGCCACTGCATGTTTTCGCGGATAGTGCCGCGAAACAGAACCGCCTTTTGCGGCACCATTCCGATTTTGCTGCGCAGCTGCCAAAACGGGTAGCGGCGCACGTCGATGCCGTCAAGCAAAATTCGACCCGTGCCGACATCATAAAACCGCGGCAGAAGATGAACCAGCGTGGATTTTCCGGCGCCGGTGCCGCCGATAATACCGATGGTTTCGCCGGGGCGGACGGAAAAGTCAATGCCGGACAACGCGTCCTCCTGCGCCTTTCCGTAGGAAAAGCTAACGTTTTCAAACTGTACCTTCGGCGCGCCCAAAACCGGCGTCTGCCGCTGATTTTCATGGTCGTCCATGGACGGCTGAACCGCAAACACCTCACAAATCCGCACGGCTGAGGCGGCGGCACGGGTCAGGGTGACAATCAGCTGTGCCAGCACGATCAGCGCAAGGAGGATCTGCGTCATGTAATTAACCAGCGCAATGACCTCGCCCTGAGTCAGGTCGCCGATATTTGTCATTTTTGCGCCCTGCTGCAAAATCAGTATAATACAAACATTTACCAGAACATAGGTTAAAGGGTTCATCAGCGCGGAGATGCGGCCGGCGCGCAGCTGAAAGCGCCGCATGCCCTCCGAGGATTCGATAAACGCCCGATTCTCGTCCGTCTGCCGCGAAAAGGCGCGAATCACCCGAACACCCAAAAGATTTTCCCGTGTGATGAGGGACAGCCGGTCCAATTGCCTTTGTCCCTTTTTATAAATGGGCATACTAAAGGCCATAATGCCATAGATTACCAGACTTAAAACCGGAACGGCCGCGGCAAAGATCCAGGCGATTTGAGTGTTAATGCGAAACGCCATAATCAATGCGCCGATCACCAGAAACGGGGAGCGCATAAACAGGCGCAGCAGCATATTCACGCCGGACTGTGCCTGGTTGATGTCCCCGGTGATCCGGGTAATCAGCCCGGCGGTGCCAAGCTGGTCCAGCTCGGTAAAAGAAAGGCGGTTGCAATGCGCAAACATATCCCGGCGCAGCGCCGTCCCGAATCCGTAGGCGGCCTTTGCGGCAAAGTATTGTGCCGTCAGCGCGCTGATGAGTCCCAAAATACCGAGAAGCACCAAAACAACACCCATTTTTGCGATGTAAAACCTATCGTGATTTTGGATTCCCACATCGATGATGGACGCCATAATCAGCGGCACTATCAATTCGAAGCATGCCTCCAAAAGCTTAAACAGAGGGCCGAGCAGGCTTTCTTTTTTGTAGTCCCAAAGATAAGGCAAGAGTTTTTTGATCATAAGCACGCTCCGTTCTCAAACAATTTCCATATATTCCTATTGTAGCACGGAGCGGAAAAATTATCAATTGTTTCTGTTACAAAGTTTTTGGGTTTTTCTCCGCCTTTTTTACGATTTTATAAAAAAACGCCTAAAAAGTTGAAATTTTTTTAAAACTGTGGTAGAATGATAACGAATTGCTAACATCAGGTTAAAGCGATCAATATCAATTTGAGGTGATTTTTCATGAAACGAACACTGGCAGGTATCCTGACTGTGATGATATTATTGGGCAGCCCGTTTTTGCGTGTATTTGCTTATGACCCAAGCTTTTGGGCTGCCGATGCGGTATCGGGTGCGATGCGGCTCAGCATTATCTCGGAGGAATATGCAACTAAATCTTATCAGGGCGCAATCTCCAGAGGCGACTTTGTCAATGTGGCCGTCAACCTGTATGCCACCATCACGGCGGAGAATGTGTCAACCCATTCCAAAAACCCGTTTACCGATACGCAGGACCCGTTCCCGAATATGGCGTTCTATGCAGGTCTTGTCAGCGGCGACGGTGAGGGGCACTTCTTCCCGCGGGGGACGCTGACGCGGCAGGAGCTTTGTAAAATTATGACAAGCCTTTTGGATTCCGCCGGCGTTTTGGGACCGTATTTCCCGTCGGAAAATGTTTTTGCCGAGGTGACGGATGCGCGGGACATTGCCGACTGGGCAAGAAACCATGTGGCGTTTATGCTGGATAATAATCTGATGGCCGGGGACGAGGACGGCAGCTTCCGTCCAAACGATCAGGTCACCAGAGAAGAGGCGGCAATCATCGCATACCGCTGCTTTATCCGTTACGGCCGTGACTTAAACGGAAACATCAAAACCACGCTGCGCCAGACCCGTGACGCAAAGGGGAACAGTATTTTAACACTGGTAAAGACCATTACCATGGACAGCGGCGCGACCGTAGCGCTTGCCAATGCCGGCAACCCGGATGCGGCGCTTATGGCGGCGCCCGGCGGCAGCAGCGGCACCGCACCCAGCGGGACGCCGCTCCAGGCCGAGGACGAGAACGGAAGGTACCGACTGAAAACCTATTCTGAGACGATCGCCTCCGGCGAGGCAGCAGAAAAAGAGGCGCGCATCTTCGGCGATGGCGCAAAGTATAGCAGCGCGGCAGAGGCCGACGCGCATATGAGCGAGGTCACGGTGGATGTCTGGAAGCTTGGCGCCAATAATGAGATGGTGCCGTCTACGCTGACCTTCCGGATTAACAGTGTGCTGAAAGACGATGTCATCGCCATCTTTAATGAGATTTATCATGCGCCGGTCAAAGCGCCGCTCAAGGACGTTAACGCGTACGCGTGGCGCAGCGCGATGTCCAGCGGTACGTATTCCGATCATAACTACGGAACGGCGATTGACCTGAACTATAACGAAAACTACTGCGTATACGCAAGCGGTACCGTAGTCGGCAGCTTTTATGACCCGGCAAATTCGCCGTATTCCTTCCCGCAGGACGGAATCGTGGTGCAGACCTTTGCCAAGTACGGCTGGCTTTGGGGCGGCAATGCCTGGGTGAGCGGTACGGTGGATCATATGCACTTTAGTTATTTGGGTAAGTAGGAAAAAGGTGGCGGCGCAAACCGCCGCCTTTTTTTGATTTTTTTAAAAGGAAAATTTCTAAAAACAGGAACCTTTTTCCTGTTTGCGCCGTCTAAAACGTAGAAAAACGAACAACTGTTCCAAAGTTTTGGCAGAAATAAGGAGGAGAGTAGGATGAAGATGGGAAAGAGATGGTGTGCCGTGCTGCTGAGCCTGATGCTGCTGCTCGGCTGCCTGCCGGCATCGGCCATGTACGAGGGCGAAAAATCCGGCTACGGACTGACCCCGGTTTCGGGTTCGGTCAGCAGCGCCGAACCGGACGGAACCTGGATCTTCACAACACCGGAGGCGAAAACGGCGGAGGCGGTAGGGGCGTCGCTTTCGATTGAAGGTCAGCCGCCGCTTTTGGTGGAAGAACACAGCGAGACGGAGTTTTATGTGACCCCGTCCGAGGCGCTTTCCGGTAATACGCTGTACCGTTTTTGCTGGCGGGACGAAAATGAAACGCTCGCGTGGGCGTTTCAGACGCAAAAGCGTTTTGCGGTCAGCGCGGTATTCCCGGCGCAGGCGGCAACCGGCGTTCCGGTCAATTCCGGCATTGAAATTACATATAATGAAGATATTTTTGCCGGTGAGGAACATGCAGCCATGGAGGATTATTTCTCCATTACCCCGGCGGTTGAGGGCGCGTTTGAATATCATAACAACACGGCGGTGTTTGTTCCGAAAGGCCTTGACTACGGTACGGTATACACTGTTGTGGCAGCGGCCGGTCTTGTCAGCCCGATCAGCGGCGGCCGGATTGCAGAGGATACCGTATTCTCCTTTGAAACCGAGGCCGCGCCCGGCAGCGAGGAAGAGACAGAGGCAGAAACCTCTCTGTGGTTATCCTCTAATTATGAGGAATTTTCTACCATGGCCGCGCCCGCCGTTGATCTTTGGGTGTATGACAACGAAAAAAAATCCGTTGACGCCAAGGTTTGTGTGTATCGGTATGCCGAGGATCAAAAGGCGATACAGGACGTGCGTGCCATGCAGACATTTCCGGTTTGGGCGTCGGTGAGCCGCCCGAAGGACATCGGCAAGGATGTACAGCAGATGGAATGTGTAATGCAGTTTACGGCGGAGGATCTGTCGGTCTACGGCCGCGCGAGCATCACGCTGCCGGATTGCCTGGAGGAGGGCTTTTACCTTCTTGCGGTGCAGTGCGGACAAAAGACCGAGTATATGGTGCTGCAAATCAACGATCTGCCGCTGCAGGTAATCAGCGATGCGGATAAAACGCTGGTATGGGTCAACAGTATCAAGACGGGCAAGGCTGCCGGCAATGCAGAGGTTAAGAGTGCAGCAACCGGTGCGGTCTATCGGACGGATGAGAACGGACTGGCCGCAGTCACAGAGCCATACGAGCGTATTACCGAGCTTTTTGTCACATCGGAGAGAGAGCGTTGCATCTATTTTGGCGTGTCAGATCCGTATGCAGGCGTGAATCATTACGGAAATCGGGAGGACTACTGGACAGTATTACAGACCGATCGGTCTTTGTATCAAAAATCGGACGCGGTTTCTCTGTGGGGATTTGCAAAACCCAGACAGCAGGGGAGCGATGCAGTTGGCGCCGTGACAGCGGTGCTGAGCCAAGGTTATTGGCGTGATGCGCATTCCATTTTGCAAAAGCAGACCTTTACTGTGGAAAACGGTGTGTATTCCGGGACGGTGGCATTGCCCTCGCTCTCCCCCGGCAATTATTGCATTACGGTTTATCAGGGAAATTATAAGGAGGAAAATAACATTACCCTAGGTCAGGTCTATTTTGAGGTTGCGGACTATCAAAAGCCGGCATACAGCCTTAGCGCCGCTGCCGATAAAGCGGCGATTTTCGCCGGTGAGAGCGTGAATGTCGCAATCAAGGCAGCCTTTTACGAGGGAACGCCGCTGCCGGATTTAGGGGTTACTTATCAGGTGTTAGGCGATTCGTGGGACGAGGAGGGGTACCGTTATGATGTGATTGCAAGCGGCAGCGCGGTGACCGATGCAGAGGGCTGTGCAACCGTTTCGTTTACTGCACCGCCGGCATCCGCGGAGTATCATGGTGTAGAGCATACTGTGTATGTAAAGGTGACCGCAACCATGCCGGAGCTGGGCGAGATCGAGGACGAGTGCAGCATACGAACCTTTCAGCGCGATATCGCCATGGAGGCGGAGGGCGAGCGGGACGGGAAAGCCGCATCAGTGCAAGTATCTCTTAACGATGTGACCCTGGAGCGCCTTTTAGACGGCAGTGCGGAGCACTACGGGGACTATCTGGCAGCACCGGCGGCAGACCGCAAGGTGAAGGCAGAGGTGTACCGTTCCTATGAAGAAAAGATTCAGGACGGTACCGAGTACGATTTTATTGAAAAGAAGAATGTACCCCGGTATATTTATGAGACGAAAGAAGAAAAGATCAAGACATTCACCATGACGACCGATGAAAACGGTATGGCAAAGGAACAGTGGAATCTGCCAAACCGTGACGGTGAGCGCTATTATGTGGCGCTGACCGCCGCCGATAAGGCAGGGCGTACGATTACGCAAAGGCAGTATTTGAGCGAGCGGCGTTTATCGTATGAGGAAGAAGGTTACCGTTTGGACGGCGCAAAATGGAGTTATCGGGACGGGGATGAGGTTACGCTTACCCTGCAAAACGGAAAAGATACAGTAAAAACCGGTCAAACACTTTTTGTCAAGGCACGAAACGGCATTGCAGATTATTGCATTACGAAAAACGAATACCGCGACACCTTCCGGAAGGAGGACGCGCCAAACTTTTACGTGATGGCATACTATTTCGACGGCAGACATTATCAGTCGGGCTATCGTATGTATCAAAACCTGCGATACGAGTTGGAGGATGAGGCGCTGACCATTTCGGTACAGACGGATCGGGAGCGGTATCTGCCGGGTGACACCTGTCATCTGATGATTACGGTGAAGGATCGGGACGGAAATCCGAAACAGGCTGATCTAAACCTCAGCGTGGTGGACGAGGCGCAGCTTTCTCTGCGCGATCACGCGGTGGATACCCTGCGCGATTTATACCAAAACGTCGGTCACGGCCTTTTGCGAAGCGCTGCAACGCACTCTGCCGAGGACGGTGATATGGGAAGGGCTTCCGGCGGAATCGGCGGTGCTAACAACGCAAAGGAGGCGGCGTATGCAGCGGAAGATCGTGCAAGCAGTAAGCCGGAGCCGGCTGAGGAAGAGGGCGCAATTGATGCACGCAGCGATTTTCGGGATACGGCGCTGTTTGATCGGATCAGGACCAACGAGAACGGAGAGGCGGTATACAGCTTTACACTGCCGGATAACATCACCGCTTGGCGGCTGACCTTGTCCGGCGTGACCGAGGACTACATGGCGGGTAACCTGGTGCACGCGATCGCGGTCAGTCAGCCCATGTTTATCAACTATGCGCTTGGCAGCACGTTCTTAACGGGAGACATTCCGTCCCTCTCGGTCAGCGCGTACGGCGACGGGCTGAACCGCGAAGAGACGGTGAACTTTACGGTTTACCGCAAGAGCAACCCGGAGGAAAAGCGAACGGCGACTGCAAAGGCCTATCAACATGTGACGATCCCTCTATGGGAGATGTATTTTGCCGGTGAGGACTGTCTGGTGATTGCGGCGCAGACGGAGCAGGGAAAGCAGGATAGCATTGAGCATCCGTACCGCGTGATCGACGGATATCGGCAGAAACAGACGGTGAACCGTGAGAGCGCGTCGGCCGGAATGCGGATTTCGGCGGACAGCACAGGGCTGAGCCACGTGATTTTTACCGACCGCGGCAGAGGTCAGTATTTGTATCGGCTGCTGAATCTTTGCAGCGTATATGGCGACCGGATTGAAAAATATGCGGCAGCGACCGCGGCAAAGGAACTGATTCGCACGTATTTCCCGGATCTTGCCGAAGAGGAAACCGTTTACTTTGATCCGACCGCTTATCAAAAAGAGGACGGCGGTGCGGCGATGCTGCCCTATGCACAGAGCGATTTGGATCTCACCGTGCGGCTCATGCCCTATTTCAAGGATGCATGGAATTTTGATACGCTTCGCAGGTATCTGTATGATCGGTATGAAGGAGAAAATGAGGACAGTAAGCTTTGCGCCCTCTATGGTCTGACGCAGCTGGGCGAGCCGGTGCTGGATGATTTGCAGCGCTTTTCGGAGATGGATACGATGGACGCGCAGGATGCGATTTATCTGGCGCTTGCCTACCTCTCGCTCGGAGAGACGGAGACAGCGTCTGCAATCTATGATCGGTATCTCCTGCCTTCTATTGAGAAATCAGAGCCGTATGCGATTCTTTCGGTCGGGGACAGCCGGGATAAAATCCGAACGCTGACAGCACAGACGGCCTATCTGGCGGCCGCATTGCAAAAGCCGGAGCGGGACGGCCTGTACCGATACAGCATCGAAAACGAGACCGAGGATATACTCATTAACTTAGAAGAGGTTTCTTACCTGAAAGAAGCATTGAGAGACAGCACGGCAGAGACGGGCAGTGTGACCTATCGGCTCTTTGGCGATACCAAAACCGCTGATCTGAAAGAGTTTGGCAGCTTTGTGCTGACAGTGCCGGGCAGTCAAATGGACGAACTGGAGATTTTGGAGGTAAATGGCGATGTGGAGGTGCTCACCGCCGAGGCAAAGGCTATCGATGCCGACACGGCGATGGATTCGCGGATTCAGGTAAAACGCCGCTATTACAAGGTTGGCGATGAAAACGCAACCAAAGAACTGCGTGAGGGCGACCTGATACGGGTGAACCTCTGGATCGATTACAGTAACTTGGCGTTAGACGGCGCATATTCTGTGACCGATTATCTGCCGGCCGGGCTGGCCTATGTCGAAGATTCTGCAAAGATGGACGAAAACGAGACGGGTCGGTTTGGCCTCGGCTGCCTGCGCTATGCGGAGGCGGACGGTCAAAAGGTGCGGTTTTATGACTACAACAGCCGTTTCTACACCGGCAGACTCTATTATTACTATGCAAGGGTCATCAGTCCGGGTACCTACCGTGCGGAGGGAACTTTGGTACAAAGCCTGCGGAGCAGGGATAGCCTGACCTGGGGCGAAGATGATCTTTTGATGATCCGCTAAGATATCGTAACACAACATAAAACGGAGCAGACCGCGTATGGTCTGCTCCGTTCGAGCATGTCGATAAACTCTATTTTGCGAAAAATTTCATTTTGATCTAATCGCCGTCCCCTGTTCCGCCATGCCCACCACGGCGGCACGGCAATGAAATTTTTCGCCGATTTTACGTCGATTTCGGCAAGATATTGCGACATTGCCGTACGGGCGCGGCGACGGATTTATGGGCGAAGGGCAATTGATTCAAAGCAATATCTTGCTGAAAATCGACTTTGGGGGCAGTCTGAAACGGAGCAGACCACGTATGGTCTGCTCCGTTCTTTTGGTTTCCTTTTGCTGGGGCAAATTAGAATTTCGGCCGTGCGTGATAGTGGGTGTGCAAAAGCTCATGCGCTTTGTGTCCGCCCGGCTCGCCGAGAAATTCCTCATACAGTTTGATGATATCCGGGTTCTCGTGGCTCTTGCGGATCGGTGCGTTGGCGTCCTCGCTGTAAAGCGCCTTGGCACGCTCTGCCTTTAGGTTGATATCCATTTGTTTTCTGGCCGAAACAATGGGCTGACCGCCGCCGGTCACACAACCGCCGGGGCATGCCATGATTTCAATAAATTCGTAGCTGGCTTCGCCGCTGCGGATGCGCTCCAGAAGTTTCCGCGCATTGCCGAGACCGTGTGCAACTGCGACACGTACATTCAAATCGCCGACCGGCACCGTCGCCTCTTTGATGCCATCGGTGCCGCGTACCTGCGTGAAATCAATCGACAAAAGTTCCTTTCCGGTAATCTTTTCTGCAACCGTGCGCAGCGCGGCCTCCATAACGCCGCCGGTTGCGCCGAAGATCACGCCGGCGCCGCTGGCTTCCGCAAAGGGGGCGTCAAATGCTTCATCCGGCAGCTCAGTGAACTGAATGCCGGCTTCCTTGATCATCTTAGCAAGCTCACGGGTGGAGATTACGATATCAACATCGCGCAGACCGGCTGCCTCCATCTCTTCGCGGCCGCTTTCAAACTTCTTTGCGACACAGGGCATCACCGAAACATTGATAATGTTTTTGGGATCAATCCCCTCTTTTTCTGCATAGTAGGATTTCAGGATGGCGCCAAACATCTGATGCGGCGACTTACAGCTGGACAGATTGTCCAAAAAGTCCGGAAAGTTGTGCTCGCAGAACTTAATCCAGCCGGGGCTGCAGGAGGTAATCAGCGGCAGCTTTCCGCCGTTCTGGATTCTGGAGAGCAGCTCGTTGCCCTCTTCAATAATGGTTAAATCCGCGCCGGTATCGGTATCAAAGGTGCGGTCAAAGCCGAGTCTTTTCAGCGCCGCTGCCATTTTTCCGGTGACCGGGGTGCCGATCGGCATACCAAACTCCTCGCCCAGTGCGGCACGAACTGCCGGAGCGGTTTGTACAATAACCACCTTTTCCGGATCGGCCAAAGCCTCCCAGACCTCGTCGGTGTTATCCTTTTCACGCAGTGCGCCGACCGGACAGGCAACAATACACTGGCCACAGTTGACACAGGGCACCTCGCTCAGCGACTGGTTAAACGGTGTTGCAATGGTGGTGTGAAAACCGCGCTCGGTCGCGTCAATCACGGCAACGGTCTGAATCGTTTTACATGCGCTGACGCAGCGGCGGCAAAGCACGCACTTGTTGTTGTCACGCACAATCGAGGGAGACAGATCGTCAATCTCGTATTGGTTCCGCTCGCCCTCGTAGGAGAGTTGGTCGATGCCAAGCTCCTCGGACAGCGTCTGCAATTCGCAGTTTTGGTTCCTCGCGCAGGTTAAGCACTTGCGGTCGTGATTAGAAAGCAGCAGCTCTAAGGTAACCTTGCGGGAGCGGCGTACCTTTGGGGTATTGGTAAATACCTCCAGTCCCTCCGCTACCGGATATACGCAGGCAGCCTGCAGATTTCTTGCGCCTTTTACCTCAACCACACACATGCGGCAGGAGCCTGTCTGGCTTACGTCCTTTAAGTAACACAAAGTAGGAATGTTGATGCCTGCTTTGCGTGCTGCCTGTAAAATAGTATAATTTGCCGGGACGGTAATCTCCTGGCCGTTGATTTTGAGTGTTACATTTTCCATCTTTATCGTCCCCCTTTCTTATTTCTTCTCAATCGCGCCAAACTTACAAGTAGACATACAAGCGCCGCACTTAATACATTTGTTTTGTGCGATGACAAACGGACTCTTGAGCTCGCCGGAAATTGCGCCAACCGGACAAGCACGGGAACAAGCGCTGCAGCCCTTACACCTTTCGGGAATGATGCGATATGCCAAAAGATGTTTACATACGCCGGCCGGACAACGTTTGTCGCGGACATGGGCAATGTATTCGTCTTTAAAATAGCGGAGCGTCGATAAAACGGGGTTCGGCGCCGTCTGACCCAGTCCGCAGAGTGAACCTTCCTTGATGCTGAGACACAGCTCTTCCAGACGATCTAAGTCCTCCATAGTTGCCTGGCCCTTGGTGATCTTATCCAGCATCTCGTAAAGCCGCTTGGTGCCGACACGGCAGGGTGTGCACTTACCGCAGGACTCGTCCACCGTAAATTCCAGGAAGAATTTTGCGATATCCACCATGCAGTTGTCCTCGTCCATAACGATCAGACCGCCGGAACCCATCATGGAACCGATCGCCATCAGCGAGTCGTAGTCGATCGGCGTATCCATTAAGCTAGCCGGAATACATCCGCCGGAGGGGCCGCCGGTTTGCGCCGCCTTAAACTTTTTGCCGTTCGGGATGCCGCCGCCGATTTCTTCAATGATTTCGCGGAGGGTCGTACCCATCGGAATCTCCACAAGACCGGTGTTGTTGATCTTGCCGCCGAGCGCAAACACCTTGGTTCCGCTGCTCTTTTCGGTACCGATACTTTTAAACCAGTCTGCGCCGTTTAAGATAATCTGACAGACATTGGCATAGGTTTCTACGTTATTGAGCAGGGTCGGTTTCATCCAAAGACCCTTGACCGCCGGGAACGGAGGACGGGGACGCGGCTCGCCGCGCTTTCCTTCGATCGAGGTCAGCAGTGCGGTTTCCTCACCGCAGACAAATGCGCCGGCGCCCAGACGAAGCTCCAGGTTAAAGTGAAAGCCGGTGTCCAGGATATTCTCGCCGAGCAAGCCGTATTCTCTTGCCTGGTCAATGGCAATCTGCAAGCGTTTTACGGCAATCGGATATTCGGCACGGATATAGATATAACCCTGGTCTGCGCCGACTGCATAAGCGGCAATCGCCATCGCCTCAATGACGCTGTGGGGATCGCCCTCCAAGATACTTCTGTCCATAAACGCACCGGGGTCGCCCTCGTCGGCGTTACATGCAACAAACTTCTTCTCGCCGGGGGCATTTGCGGTAAACTGCCACTTCATACCGGTGGGAAAACCGCCGCCGCCGCGGCCGCGCAGGCCGGACGCCTTGATTTCATTGATGACGTCCTCCGGCTTCATCTCGGTCAGTACCTTTGCAAGCGCCTTATAGCCGTCAAATGCGATGTACTCGTCAATCATCTCCGGATTGATGACGCCGCAGTTGCGCAGTGCAATACGCATCTGCTTTTTATAAAAGGTAACTTCATTTAAGCTCTTGATTTCGTCGCTGCCCGCATGAACGGTTTCATCATATAACAGACGTTTTACGATGCGTCCCTTCAGCAGATGCTCCTCCACGATTTCCTTAACGTCTTCAACCTGTACCCGGCTATAGAAAGCGCCCTCCGGATATACGATCATAATCGGACCGAGTGCGCATAGACCAAAGCAGCCGGTCTTTACGACTTTAATTTCATTTTCCAGCCCGTTTGCTTTCAGCTGGGTTTCCATTTCCTTAATAATTTGTTCACTTCCTGAAGAGGTACAACCGGTACCGCCGCAAATCAGGACGTGTCCTCTGGCTAACTCCATGTTATTCCATCCTTTCTTTGTGTTTATTCCGCTTTTGCGGAAGGCGGCTGCTATTCTGCCGCGCCGATGGTGTACTCCGTAACGGGCTTTCCGTTCACAATATGCTCATTGACAACGCGAACAGCCTTTTCGGGCGTCATTTTCACATATGTAACCTTTTCTTCGCCGGGTACCATGATCTCAACAATCGGTTCTAAGCGGCACATGCCGATACAACCGGTTTGTGTTACCGCGACATGTTCAAGACCGCGCTTTGCTGCTTCCTCTAAAAAGGCGGTCATCACCGGCCGTGCGCCGGCAGCAATCCCGCAGGTTGCCATGCCGACTACCACGCGAATTGCATGATCATCCTTGCGCATGGTAACCTGTTCCAAGGTCTTTTTTCTGATTGCTTCTAAATCTGCTAAGCTTTTCATCGTTTTACTCCTTTCAAATTTCATGATTCCAAAGCGCTGCCTCATTTTCTTTTAAAAAATCAGACAGCCAAAGTGTGACAGCAGTCTCGTTCAGCGAGACGCCGCCCAGAGACTTCCGCATTTCGCGGGTGTCCAGCGTATACTGCGCATCCTCTACGCGGTGCTGATAGACAAAATCCAAATCGGGATGCGAGGTAATCAGACCCAGCATCGTTTCCGCCATGTTGCCGAGCGGCTGGCGATCAATGTGACCGTAGGCAAAGTCGGCAGTAATGGTCGTCCCCGCGCCGACTGCGGAGGATAATGTAATTCTGCCGCCGGTCTGTTCCGCTGCCATCTTTAAAAGCGGAATTCCAAGCCCGACCTTTCGAGTTGTCCGGCTGGTCGTAAAGGGATCCGTGACAGCGCGCACCATATCCTCCGGCATACCGCAGCCGTTGTCCGTAATCGTGAAGGTCAAAATATCCTCCCTGACGCTTTCAAAAAGTGTCAGTGTAATGAGGGTGGCGCCTGCGGCAATAGAATTTTGGATAATATCCAGGATATGCAGAGACAGCTCCTTCATGACAGAAATTCTCCTTGCAGTTGATTCTTTTTCAGTTATTCATACTTCTTCAAAATCCCGGCAACCTCGTCTACGGTCAGACGGCCGTAAACGTCATCATTGATGGTCATAACCGGAGCCAGACCGCAAGCGCCGATGCAGCGGGTTGCGTCCAGAGAGAATTTTCCGTCGGGTGTACATTCGCCGACTTCAATATTTAAGATCTCTTTGACCTTGTTTAAAATATCGCCGCTGCCCTTTACATAGCAGGCGGTACCAAGACAGACGCCAATCTGAAAGCGACCCTTGGGATTTAACGAAAACTGGGCATAAAAAGTGACAATGCCGTAGATTTCCGCTAAAGGAACATTCAGACCCTCTGCAATCATTTCCTGCACCTCGAGAGGGAGATAGCCGTAAATTTCCTGTGCTTCATGCAGGACAGGAATCGCTGCGCCCTTTTGGTCCTTGTGCGCTTCGATGATTTTCTTTAACTGCGCCTCCTGTTCCGGCGTTCCCTGAAAGGGAAGCGTTTGCTGTTTCATACTTTGTTACCTCCTAAAGATTATTCGGCAAAATGCCGCATTTTTTTCGTTTAATTTTTAACAATTACAAGCCAACATTACCATTATACCACGAAAAAACGTGAAAAACCAGAGAAATTATGTTTTTTTATTTGTCAGTTTGTCCAAAATTTCGTGGGTAGTTTTAGTGCTTATGTCTATATATTGCTCCATTTCTGCGATATCACCCAGGTAATGCGCGTCCGAACTGGTTAAGATGGTGAGGCTTTTGTACCGTTCCTCCAGTCGGGCGCGGTTTTTTGCCGTGATTTCAACTGTGCGGATCGCAAGCTCCGGCGGCAAAAAGCCGAGGTTTGACAAAATACTGTAACTGCCTCGGTCGATGTGCGCCGGAACGGCAACGCCGCCCAGATTTTGTACCATGGAAAATACATCGGCGACACCAAGCGTGGTCGCTGTAACCAAAAGCCCCTCTTCTTCGCCGGTGACGGTGTCATCGGCATCCATATAAAGCTGCCGTCCGAAAATTTCCGGGCGGTTTGGGATAAAAGGCAGATGTTCTTTCACCACTTTTTCCATTGCCTCGGCCTGCTCTAAGGAAGGAAAATAGCCAAGGATATGCACCTCTTCGGCGGTCTCAATTTCGATTCCCGGCAATACCAAAGGATCGTTTGCTGCGACCTGCATCACGGCGCGGAGGTTGCCGCAGCTGTTGTGATCGGTGACGGCAATCATCGAAAGTCCTTTCAACCGCGCCATATTGACAATGTTATTGGGTGTCATATCCTCATCGGCACAGGGCGAGAGCGCCGAGTGAATATGAAAATCGTAATATGCCCTCATATCCCCAGATCTCCCAGACGCAGGGCAAGCGCATAGGCGGACAGTTCCGACTCCAAAACCGTAATGCCCTCCTGCTCTGCCTTCGCGGCGGCAAGGTCATCAAGCCGGCTGCCGTCCGCCAAAATTACACAGGCCGCCTCTTTTAAGGCGGCGACGGCAATCACGTTTTGATTGGTCTGAATGGTGATCCAAATGTTATCTTCTTCTAAATGCGCCATGCAAAGGCTCATCAAATCGCCGATATAGCAGCCGCAAACCGTGCGATCATTGCCTTTTACGCGTGTTTTGGCGTGCAGCGCTGCGCCCAATTCTGCCGTTGTCATAACAATGCCTCCTTATGGTTTCTCTTCAGGATTCTTTTCATCTTCCCGGCGTAGCAGGCTGCGCAGCTTTTCGCGCATAATAAAAATACAGTCGTTTTCACTGGCATAGCCACGCACAATGTCCTCCGCCAGGGTACGGCAGCTGGGCGATCCGCAGGAGCCGCAGTCCAGGCCGGGAAAACGCCCGGTAATTTCTTCGATTTTGACGGCCATCTGCATTGCCGTTTCCAAATCCCGGTTAAGAGCCATTACCGGCCGGTAGACCGGCGCGACGTCCCAGTAGCGGTCGATGGAGGCATCGATAGAGCCTTGGCGCGGCGGCAGCGACTGACAGACGCGTTCAATTCTGGAACGCGCCACAAAGCTGTTTTCGGCGGTCAAAGGGCCACCGACACAGCCGCCGGGACAGGCCAGCGCCTCGACATATTCAATATCCGAGAGACGGTCATCCTCGATATCCTCTAAAACCTGAATCACGTTGTGGATTTCGTCCACCGAAATTCGCCGTGCCGCCGTGCTGCCCTCGGCCTCGCCGCCGCTGTTGGCCCAGCGTGTACCAAGGCTGCCGGCCTTGCTGAGCGGAAGAGGACGGTCAATGTGGCTCAGCCTTTGCGCCAGACGAAGGTAGACATCTTTCATGGCAATGACGCCGTCAACCTGGGATTTTTTCGTTCCGGTACCGCTCTTTACTGCCGTAGCCTTGGCGGCACAGGGGCTGATAAAAAAGATTCCGATCCGCTGCGGCAAAAGCCCTGTTTTTTGTACGGCTTCCCGGCGCGCCGCCTCGGCAGACAGCTCCATCGGGGAGCGGAGCGGCACAATGTGGTGAATTAAATTGGGAAAGCGGACGGCAATCAGGCGGCTGACCGCCGGGCAGGCGGAGGAAATGGCCGGCTTCATCAATTCGCCGCCGGCGAGCAGACGGCGCGTCTCCAGGCTGATTTCCTGCGCGCCGCGCGCCACCTCAAAAACGTCGTCAAAACCCAGCTGCAAAAGCGCAGTCAAAATGAGATTGCAATCCTCGGTTTTGGAAAATTGCCCATAAAAGGCGGGTGCGACCAGTGCAATGCGAAAATCGTAATCGGAGAGCATTGATAAACTGTCGGTTGCCGCCTGCTTAGCGTGGTAAGGACAGACGCGGATACACTCGCCGCAGTCGATACAGCGTTCTTTTAAGATTTTTGCCTTTCCGCTTTGAATGCGGATGGCCTGTGTCGGACATTGTTTTAAACAGTTGGTGCAGCCGCGGCAGGCATCCCGATCTAGGGTCACGGAATGCCAGTATGGTTGTGCAATGGGTTCCATATGCACACCTCCCTTATTGAATCTGAATCATTAAATCAATGGTCGTTCCAACCCCGACCTTGGTATCAATCCGCATCTGATCGGAGTTTTTCGCAATATTTGGAAGTCCCATTCCGGCGCCGAAGCCCAACTCGCGCACTTCATTGCTGGCGGTGGAGTAGCCTTCCTGCATTGCCTTTTTTACGTCCGCGATGCCGGGGCCGGTGTCCTGAAATCGGATTTGAATTTCCGATGGGGTAATGGTAACGTCAATGACGCCGCCGCTGGCGTGAATCACCATGTTGATTTCGGCCTCATACATGGCGATGGCTACCCGGCGAATTGTCTCCGGCGAAAGGCCAAGTTGTTTGAGTTGTTTTTTTACCTTGCTGGAGATTTCACCGGCACGGGTAAAGTCGTTGCCGTCTACCGTATAATGAAGATGCATTGCATTATCCATGCAAATCCCCTGCCTTTCCGCCGCGCAGACCGCCGGCGTATAAGATGCCGCAGGCAGGGAACATCGGATAATCGGTGGTCATCAGGACAATTTCTTTTGCGGCGGCAGTTTGAATCATGGCGGCGTCCGGCTCCTTGCCGCGGACAAAGACGATGGCTTGCATATCCATCATTTCGGCGGTGCGGACAACCTGAAGATTCTGAAGTCCGGTTAAAAGCAGACCCTGTTCCTTAACAAAGGCGAGGACATCGCTCATGAGGTCACTGCCGCAGGCCTGTGTAACCTCCAGTGTATCCATCATTTCCTGACCGGTATAGACCTTGGCGTTTAGCAGTTCTTGTACCTTTGATAATTTCATATATGCTCTCTCCTTGTATGGAAATTCATTGGGCGTATTGTTTCAAAAGCCCCTTATCGATTCAATATAACATAAAATCATTTTTTATGCAACACATTTTTGTATTATATGAACAAAAGAAAAACCGTATGTCACAGCACGGCAGAAACCGGTTGACTTTTTCAAAAACGGTGATACAATAAAAATAACACATGTGTCCGCATGATTTTTATGCAAAATATAGTATTTAAGGAAGGATAGGAGGAATCGGAATGCAAAACGAAACTACGGTTTTTAAAACACGCAGATCCTGTCGGAACTTTGACGGCAGGCCGGTGCCGGAGGAGTTGCTGAATACGATTTTAGAGGCCGGTATGTATGCGCCGACCGGCATGGGACGGCAGTCGCCGATCATGGTGGCGGTTCGGGATCGGGAGACGGTGTCAAAGCTATCGAAAATGAATGCGGCAATCATGGGTCGTGACGGCGATCCGTTTTACGGCGCGGCGACTGTTGTGATAGTTTTGGCTGATAAAACCGTGCCGACCTATTTATATGACGGCGCACTTGTCATGGGAAATCTGATGAATGCGGCCGAGGCGGTTGGCGTGCAGTCCTGCTGGATTCATCGCGCAAAAGAAGAGTTTGAAAGTCCCGAGGGTAAGGAACTGTTAAAAAAGTGGGGCATCGAAGGTGATTATGAGGGGATCGGCCATTGCGTATTGGGCTTTGGCGAAAAGGCGCCCGTAAAAGAGCGGAAGAATCCGTATATTTATTACGTATGATACGGAGCAAAAGCCGGAATCTGCCGCCGGAAAGCGGCAGATTCCGATGTTTTTATGCCGAAAAGCAAGAAATTTGAAAAAGTTAAAAAAAGGGCTTGACAAAGAAAAAAAAGCGTAGTATAATAGTCCTTGCGTTTGCGGGGTTGGCGCGCCGTAAGATGCTGAAAATTCCGTAAAAATGCACCTTTAGCTCAGCTGGCTAGAGCACCTGACTCTTAATCAGGGTGTCCAGGGTTCGAATCCCTGAAGGTGTACCACCCGAGAACACTGTATTCATCATGGATACAGTGTTTTTTGTGCTTTCTATTCTTGCTCTTTTTTGTGTTTGACATCAATTTTGACATCAACGCGGATAAGATTGGCGGGGAAGGCGGCATTGGGCCGTTGTATATCCGCTTAAAATTTTATTATTTATATTTTTTTATCCAAGACGATTTCTATGCCGATTTCCTTCGGTTTTCCGAATTTCTTAAATCGATAAAAAATCAAAATTTAAAATAAAAATGTACGAACAAATATTTAAGGGTATAGTGTACGGACATTATACTCTGCTTGCTAAATGATACAACAGTATCATCTATGGTAATATTCGCGTGTGTACGAGGAGTTGAATTTTATGGATAAAAAACAAAAAAATAAGAGACTGGAAATCAGAGTTTCCGAGGAAGAGTATAATGAATATAAAAATGCTGCTCAAAGACAAAAGCTGACGCTTTCAGATTGGGCAAGGTGCTGTCTTGCATGCAGAACCGTATATGTGGATTATGCGCCGCAAATGCTGGAGGTTGTAGCGGATTTACAGACATGTTTAAACAAGGCTATGCGGTATATGGATGTAGAAGAAAATATTGAAAAAGCATATAAGGAGACGGGAAAGCTATGGCAATACTTAAAAAGGTAATGGGAAGATATCAAAACACGGATGCTATCGATAATCTTGTGCGGTATATTCTTAACCCGGAAAAAATGAAGCATATGATATACGGCGGTAAAGGAGTATATCTGGATAACATAGCCGGGAGCATAGAGCTAGCGCAGCAAATGTTCTGCGTGGAAGGCTGCCGTGCAGAGCATTACGTGTTATCGTTTGCGGATCACGAAGCAATTAACCTTACGGTTAAAAACTTAATGATGCTGGGATACAGTGTATGTGATTATTTTGATGATAGGCAGGTGGTCTTTGGATGTCATGAAGCAAAGGATGCATGTGATATGGATACGGGTTCAAACTGCGGAAATGTTCACATTCATTTTTTGGTTTCAACCTGTAATATACATACAGGAAAGAAAAGTGTATTAAACTATGATAAGTTTCATACATTTTGCTTTTATACAGAAGCATTGCTGGAAAAGATGAATATTAGTTCCGAGAGGTTAATTGCAATATTTCATTAAGAAGTTTCTTGCCACTTCTTAAAATAAAATGGTTGTGAATGACACAAAACAGGGCCTTTTTTGCATTTTTAAATAATAAAATTTAAAATAGTGGCAATTTTTATGAACCAATAGGAATAGGTTGAAAAGGCATTGCGTTGGAAAAATGTTCGTCAATCAGTGACTTTGTGAAAGATTCTACTGTAATGTCTAACTACATTTTCATTTATTTTAATTTGTCTGTTTTTTATAGCCTCATCCGGATACCTTTTCATTTCAGCGGAATAAATGTTTGGTAATAAATTTGCTTAAAATGATGCTATTACTGCTTTTATCGCCATAAATATTTGTAAATTCAAGAATCTCGAATAATAATCAGTTTATAAGTTTTTATGAACATGTGCATCGTTCTAATAAATGATATTTTGTAAGTATATTTATTCCTACGTAGTTAATATTATTATATATAAAAAGTTAATTGGCAGGGCTTGAAATAATGGAATATTTATGCTATAGTAATAACCACAAGAAAAGAAAGGAGAGCTATGCAGAGAGTGGATCTTTGTGTAGAACATTTGGTATGTGCACATTTATAAAAATGGAGTATTTAGTAGCAAATGCGCTGGTTGAATTGTACGAAAAGAAACAGATCGACAAAATATCACTAGATGATATTAGAAAATATGGAATTAAAGTTGAAGAAATTTTGAACGTGAAAGAAAATAGCAAAGCGATTCTTTTATATTCTAGTCGTTATACAAGAGAGTTCTTGCAGGATTATTCTGATTACTTTGTTTACGATGATAGTTTTATTAAAATAAAAGAAGGCGTTGAGATAGAAGATATAAGGGAGCATATATTGTCGTATGTTTCTAGTGAGATTTTGCTTGCTCTTTTAGACGAGAAAACTTTAGAGGTAATAAACGCAGCATAGGTGATAAAAATGCAAAAAAAAATAAGAGATCCAATTTATGATTACATTGAAATAGAGGATGAATTTCTAAACATCATTGATTCTGTTTATTTTCAGCGTTTGCGAAATATCATTCAAACAAGCTATACTACGGTATACCCTTCAGCATTACATAATAGATTTACTCATTCATTGGGAGTATTTTGGCTAGGGAAACTTGCTTTTAATTTTTTAATAAAGAATAGCGAAAATGCAGTGGAGGGATTTACAGAAAAGGAAATTTTGGATACAAAAAAGACGTTTATGATGGCTTGCTTGTGTCACGATTTGGGTCACTCTCCTTTTTCACATACCGGAGAAGTCTTTTACGATGTGGCGAAAATGAACGAAATGTTATCTAAAATTGTGACTAACAAAAGTTATAAGATCGATACTAACAAGGGAATGATAGTTGTAGGAAAGCAACACGAAATAGCAAGTGCACTTTTGTCCGTAGATAAATTCGGAGAATTTATCCCTGACCATGGGTTGTTTTCGAGATGCATAACTGGATTACAGTATAACCCGGACACGCGACTGACAAAAAAGGAAAAGAAACTGTTGCCATTGTATAAATCGTGTGTAGAGTTGTTAAATTCAACTATCATAGATGTAGACAAATTAGACTATTTGATCCGAGACAGTTATATGTCTGGATACTCTTCGGTTTCCATTGATTATAAAAGATTGTTAAGCGGTGTTTTCATAAATAATGGTATGTATCCGGTTGGTTATGAAAAGAATTCTTTGAGTGTCTTAGAGAGTGTATTGACTGCACACGATATGGAAAGACGGTGGGTTCAGTCTCATCCAGCTATTCAATATGAAGGGTATTTATTACGGACTATTATCAGAGAAATTAGTTCCGATAGCAATAGGGATGGTAAAGAATTGTTTTCTTATGAAACAATTACTGAGCAGGGGGAGGAACTCAATTCAGTCGGAACTATTAGGCTTTTATCCGATGCAGATATTTTATTTTATGCAAAGCGAAATTATGACGCAAGTGATGCGGTTAAAGAATACTTTAACAGAAGTTTAAGGAGACATCCTATTTGGAAGAGCGAAGCAGAGTTTTCATTATTGTTTGATTTCAAACGCAATGAAATATTTATGGAAATTTTAAAAACCTGGGAACAAAAATTGTTAGAGGGTGCGTATGGTGTATATAGCATCAATGATACTTTCTATAGCTCTATTTCGAATGAAATAAATGAAGTGGAAAAGTTGTCTCATACATTAACGAAAGAATCTCAGCAATCCACCCTAAACTCAAAATTGAAGAAGTTAAAAATAGAATTGGATATTCTTAAACAAATAAAAGAGTGTTTTGAGGAAGAGGGCATTCCGTTTGATTTTGTAATAGTAACGCAACAGCAATTCAAAAGCAACATATACAAAAGTGCGTTTAAAGAATTGCCTATACGATTTAATTCAAAAACAAATATCATCAAACAAATGAAAGATGTTTCTTTTACCCCATTTGATACACAAGAGGATAAAAAGACATTTTTTTACTTATACTATAAGCGTTGTAATGGAAAGAAAATAGATGCAAACAAGTTCTCAATAGTACTGAGAAAAGCTTCTATTATCCAAGAATTTTAAGTAGGTTTGATAGAGACAAGATTGAAAAGTTTTGTCTCTTTTTTGTGCTACTAACACATAGTTGTCAAAGTAAATACATTCTGGTAAACTAAAGATACAAAATTAACATAGGGACAGCGTCTTGAGATGTCGATAATTTACATCATATTATGGTTTAGGGGTGTATGTGTGAATTATATAATTGAAGAAGATCAAGACAGACTAAAGGCAGAAAAAATATGTTCAATATCACTTGCAGATAAATTGAATCGACTCCGGCTTTTGAAGTACATAAAGCTATCTTTGAAAAACGTAGAGAATGAATATTGGTTTAAAGTGATTGACAAAATATTATTATGTGATATAATATATACGAAAATAATAAAAATAAAACGAATAAAATATATCAATTGGAGGTGTAGGTATGACTTATATAGAATATGTATGCGATATAATAAAAAGGCAAGCTAACAGAGTCCCTATATATACAAAGCATATTGCTGAAAAAGCGGCAGAAGATTATAAACTATCGGAAAAAGAAGCGGCAGCGGCGGTAAGTGTGGCAATAAAACGGATTATTGATAACCATATTATTCCCGAACTGCGTTTTTATCAAAAAGGAATATATTATAAAACAGTAATAACACCGTTTGGCGAAGCCGGAATCAAAAAAGAAATGTTGATTGCTGACAAATATATATTACCCGACATCGGATATGAAACGGGTTTATCGGTCATGCATCAAATGGGACTTACAACGCAAATGCCGAACAAGCGGGTTATCGTAACCAATGCTGCAAAAGAATGCGTGCGAACGGATAAAAGGCTTGATATCATGATTAAGCCGCCGAAAACACCCGTTACAGCTGAAAATAAATATTATCTGCAAACTCTTGATGTGCTTGAAATGATGGATAAAGCGCCCATAGATGAACAACAGCCATATACTTTAATTGCAGACCATATAGAAAAGAGAAATTTGAGATATGATAAGTTGCTTGCACTTGCAGATGTATATTATAATCAAAAAACAATATTACAGCTCGCACATATTGCAAGCGCAAGCGGCGCAGAATAAAAATGTATGCGATGCCTATGAAAAGATGCTTGGGCAGTATGTAATGCGTAGTGAAGACAGGGTAAATCTTGCGGAAGTAAATAGCAGTCTGAAACGAATTGAGGCAAAGTTATTAAAAAATCCGGCGTGGCTTGAATGTAAGTTGCCTAAAGAATAATATGATATTACATAAATAAAAATGTTGCGCAAAAGGGAATGGCGCAGTGAATTTTTATGACCATCTTTTTCATCGGCATGGGTTGTTTGATGACGAACTGACCTCCCAAAGTTAGATCAAAAATCCAACGAATAGGAGGTCGGTTTGATAAAATTTTTCCCATTTATTAGTTGACATCAAAAGGAATACGCAAAATAAAGTTCTGGGCGGATTTGCTTTGATCTGACATGCCGGAATAAACACATTCGCCGACTTGGAGAGACTGCAAAATCTTAATCCATTTGGTGCCATTACATTCGTCGATTGACTGTGCAAAGTTTTTCAAATTCCTTTGATCCGGTTTAAAATAAACTTTAGTAGCAGCCTGGTTTAACAGATTTTTTGCATCATTTTTATCGAATTTACTGCCAAGAAACTGTGTTGCCATCACTACTCCCATCCCGTATTTTCGACATTCACGCAGGTGCGACAGAAAACAGTTGCCGCGAAAACGCATGTTTTGGACTTCGTCCAGAACCAGCAGAAAATTACGATGATTTGTGGTGCTTTTAACATGTTGCCAAAGATCGTTCAAGAGCATTTCAATCTGCAAAGTTCGTTTTGGTTCATAGATATCTGAAAATTGAAATACAATAACTTGTCCGGATGATAGAACAGATGTCCAATCAATGAGAGGGTGAGTGAATTTTAATTCACTCAGAATTCTTATTTTAGACGCCAGTGTTTTTGCCGCCGGAAGCGGTAAAGAGCTTATTGTATCAAATATTCCGGTGAATGAGGGATTAGCACCCGCTAACTCATCTTTTACTGCTGTATATAGCAAACCCTGCTGACTTGAGCCTGTGATTGATAATGTATCGCATAAAAGCTCGTAGATGCGTTCTGCTTTTCTGTTTTGATCTTCACGCATCACATGATTCTCTATGCGTACATTTTGCGGTTTAAATATATCAATGCCCAGGCCTTCCAACTCTATGATGTGATAGTTATTGTCATTTATATATGGAAGATCTTTTTTTCGGTAACTGCCAGAGTAGTCTATTACGATTGCCGTTACGTTATCTTGTATTGCACCCTTTATCAGATTTTTGCAAAGAGTACTTTTCCCGCAGCCGCTTAATCCTTGTATAAGCCATATATTGTTAGCAAAATCATTATTGTTTAGACTGCGCGTAATTTCATATCCGGATGATTCGCCTAATATCATGATTGCCTCCTTGAATTTTAATTTATATGAAAGGTTCCTGTCGGGAACACGGCATCATATATCATTGCCAACATTCTTTCAGATTTTTTTAATGATCTGATGTAAATGTTTTTGCATAATCTGTTTTTGTCTCTCTCCAGAACACCGGCGTCTAACAGAGATTGTTTTACAATACCTGCGTTCAGACCGGGTTCATCGCATAGAATTAAAAATTTTTCAAGATCCTTTTCTCTGATGCAAAGCAAGTCATCTTTTTTGCATACCACAGGGGAATCCGTGGAAAAATCTGCAACATCTTTTCTTAAATCTAAGTAGATTAACTTTCCCTCCCGGTGAAGTTTGAGTATGTTATCTCTAAGCCATTCGAGAATCCAATCGCCGCTCAAATCAGTATTGCTGTCTTTGATAAGGGTTTCAATCAGAGCGTATGGATTGTCGAGTGCAAGAGAATTGTTTGATTCCATGATATACTTTTCTATTATGTGATAGGTTAAATCCAGCCAGCTATCCGAAGGAATCCTTGATACATCGATCTTTTCATGGTGTATCCAGTTTGTAAAATGGTGAACGTGTGCTTGGCATACAGATTTGTTGACATAGCTTTCTCTAATATCGGCTTTATTTATGGTTATATGGAAGCCGGAGTCATTGCGGTAACTGAATGATTTACACAGGACAATGATTACGGTATCCGCATTGACAGAACTTACATAGTCTATATTTTCCTGTACTCGTTTAGTTGTGGTTACCATTTGTTCTGGCATTGTAAAGAGAATCATAGATCCCTTTGCCTTTTTGATTGATTTTGTAATAATTCCTTGCGGTTCTGAAAGAGATACCGCTTCAGTATCACCAAATATTCCGAGCAATGCGTTGATTACAAAAAATAAATCGATATCGGAATAGATATAAAAAGGGGTTATCTGTCTTTTTTCAACAGGCATTAACTCCCGGATTATGACATAGTGGAGCAAAAGCAGGAAGAACATACGCAGTTTGGCGCTTCCCAGGATATTTAGATTATTGAGTATACCGCCAGTTGCATCACCCTTATCGGTATTGTTTTGGCGGCAAACATGTTTAAAGAAGGGTGTTCCGATATTATATTTGTCGGTCGCAACAAAGTATTTGTTGTTCATCCAGCATGTAAACTCCGGAAATACATCAGCGGATTTTTTTGATATGTTTAAGATGTATTTTTGAATCAATTCTGACTCGTGGGCATCTTTCTTGCAGTGCAGAAAAGCAAGCCCACCCCTATCGGTAAGGAGGTTAAGCAGCGTTTTGCTTTCGAATTCCTCATGAGTAAGGTGATGCGTATGCCATTGATGGTCTGCGGCAACGGTTTCTATGATGTAGTAATTGTACTGCTGATTACCCGAAACATAGCGTATAATCTTGCAGTCTTTTATAATCCCATTGCAAATATAACGCTGTTTTGTGTTATTATTTTTTCGTGAAATGGCGCACATGACATTTGATTGATAGTCCGCAAGTAATACCTCGCCGGCAACGGTGCTGATAATGGGCTTGGGCGAATACTGTGAAACCTGTGTTGTACCGATTTCTGCATAATCTGTAGCCAAACTCCGGGTTGGCGCTTGAGATTGCCGGGACAGTTCTTGCGTTTGATTATGAGCAGTCGTCTCTGATGATAAGGAATAGCAGCCGATTTCATTCGCGATATATTCTTTGTTAAAACGAAGGGTTCCGTTTTTATATAGATACATGACAAATTGCCTTCTTTCTTATTTTTTGGGGCAGACAGGATATGTCTGCCCGATTAGCAGGAATGAATCTTTAAAATACACGATTCAGTTTTGATACTTCTTTTCTTTTTTGCTCTTTTAAAATGTGGGTATATATATCGCCGGTAATGGTGATGGAGCTGTGCCCCAGCAGTTCCTGCATTGCTTTTAGCGATATATCTGCTTCCAGTCCGCGTGTAGCAAAAGAATGCCCCTATGGTATAATAAAGACAAACGGTGAAAGCCGCATAAAATCAAGGGTTTTGCGATTTATCTTGATATATTTCAGTTCTTTTTCCAACCCGAAATTTACAAGATTTTCGTCTTTAATAACGGTAATGTTAAGTTAAAGACAAAAGTTATACCCTGCAAAAGGAGGTAAAAATTTAATAAAATATCAACTGAGAACGCTTTATAACAAACCATAAGGCGTTCTTTTTTTATGTAATCACACACGGAAAGGAGGCACAACAATGTCGATACAATTTGAATATTTTTACGGAAGTCAAGCGGAGCAGTTTTCGTTTTACCGTATTCCCAAAGTCTTGTTTACAGATGAAACGCTTGCCGGAATATCTGTTGAAGCAAAGGTCTTATACAGTTTTATGCTCGACCGGATGAGTTTATCGGTTAAAAACTGTTGGTTTGACGAGGAAAATCGTGTATATATTATCTACACCATTGATGATATTTTGAGCGATTTCGGTTGTGCAAGGCAAAAGGCATTAAAGCTTTTGGACGAGCTTGAAAACGGAATCGGACTTATTGAACGCAAACGACAGGGGCTTGGCAGACCGAACATCATTTACGTGAAAAACTTTATACATAATCCCAAAGAAAAGCGGTATGAAAATCAAAATACCGAAAGTATGAATATCGAAAATCAAGAAGTATTAAATTCAAACTTGCAGAAGTATGAAAATCATACTTCAAGAGATATGAAAATCGAAATTCAAGAAGTTCCGAAATCATACTCAAATAATACTAATAATAACTATACTGATTTTAACGATACTGAAAAGAATAATACTGAATCGAGCGATACTGAAATCATATCCTATCCTATCAATCGT
>CAKSFQ010000012.1 GCA_934454115.1 uncultured Clostridia bacterium | reverse complement strand
TGCGAGACTTTTTTAACGCAGAGATTCGCAAAAAAGATGTTTCTCAGGGCAACGTTTCCTTGTCCGGTGGTGGCTTTTGGCGCTCCTTTCCTTTTTTCGATTTTTCTCACTCTCCCCTAATAAGCGTCCGGGAATTACCTATTTCAGCCTCTTTTCCGCTAAGTCAACCGCACGGATTGCCTGCCGGACCGCCAGCACGCGGCCGGGCGACACCGAAAGCTCATCGATCCCCATTTTTAAAAAAGTCTCGGTCAGCGTTGTGTCCGCGCCAAGCTCGCCGCAGATGCCGACCCAAATTCCGGCACGGTGCGCATTCTCCGCCGTCATGGCGATCATCCGCAGCACCGCCTCGCTGTGCGAATCAAAAAATCCGTCAAGATCCGGGTTCTGGCGGTCAATCGCCATGGTGTACTGGGACAAATCATTGGTTCCGATACTAAAAAAGTCCACCATTGCAGCCAGCCGATCCGATACCATGACGGCTGCCGGTGTCTCAACCATAATCCCCTGTTCCGGAACCCGGTACGGCACATGATCTTTATCAAGCTCCTGACAGACGGTGTCGGTCACCGCTTTGATCTTCTGCATCTCTGCCACCGAGGTAATCATGGGATACATCACGGAAAGCGAACCGTAGACGGCCGCCCGAAACAGCGCGCGCAGCTGCGTTTTAAAAATTTCCGGCCGGGTCAGGCAAATCCGAATAGCCCGCATCCCCATGGCCGGGTTTTCCTCCGGTTCCAGCCCGAAATAATCCGCCTGTTTGTCCGCGCCGATATCCAGTGTCCGGACAATCACCTTTTTTCCGGCCATGGTCTCGGCAACCGACCGATAAATCTGAAACTGTTCTTCCTCGGTCGGAAAGTCCTGCCGCTCTAAATAAATAAACTCACTGCGGAAAAGGCCGATTCCGCCGGCGTCATTTTGCAGCACCAGCGCCAAATCCTTACTGTTGCCGATATTGGCATAAAGCTTGATCTCCGTGCCATCGCGCGTCACATTCTTTTTTCCCTTTAAGGTGAGCAAAAGCTGCCGCTGCTCATTTTCATGCGCCTTTCGCCGCTGCATTTCCTCTAAAAGCGCCGCGTCCGGGTCAATATAAATATTGCCTCTGTCCCCGTCCACAACCGCCATTTTTCCGTCGATCGCAGCATCCAGCGGTATTCCTGCGCGGATCACCGCCGGGATATTCATGGTTCTGGCTAAAATCGCCGTATGCGAGTTTGCTGACCCCTTGACCGTCACAAACGCCAGCACCTTGGATTTATCCAGCTGCACCGTCTCGCTCGGCACAAGATCCTCGGCAACCAAAATGACCGGCTCGTCACCGGTGTCGGTTTGTTCATCGCTGCCCGCCAAAATCTGTAAAATCCGCTCCGAAATATCCCGGACATCGGCGGCGCGCGCCTGCATATAGGCGTCCTCCATATCTGAAAAAACGTTGGAAAAATTTTTACAGGTCACCGCCACCGCGTATTCGGCATTGACATTCTGACCGCGGATCATATGCACGATAGATTCCAGATAATCCTCGTCTGAGAGCATCATCTGATGAATCTCAAAAATAGCGGCATGGTCGCTGCCGACCTCGCCGCGCGCCTTCTCAAACAGCGCACGCAGCTGCTGCGCTGCGGACTCTCTGGCGCTTTCAAAGCGTGCGACCTCCTTTTCGCAGTCCGCAACATGCGTACGCTTCACGGTCTGCGGCCGCTTGCGATAAAGCCTGATTTTTCCGATTGCAATGCCGCGGTAGACGCTTTTCCCACGATAGGTGAGCATGATATCCCCCCCTTACAGATTCTCTTTCAAAAACTGCAGGAGCGCATCCGCTGCCGTTTCCTCGTCCGTGCCGTCAACGGTCACGGTAATCTCGCCGCCATGCGGAACCCCAAGCGTCATGATCGAGAAAATCCGCTTTGCATCGCCGCTTTTTCCCTTTGCTTCGATGGTAATCCGAGACTGAAACTTTCCGGCCTCTTTCACAAGTTTTCCGGCCGGCCGCGCATGGATCCCGTCCGGATCCGTAATGGTATAGGTAAATGTTTTCATTCTGATTCTCCTTTGCAGTAATACTCTTTGTTTCAGTTTGCCACAAAGGAAAAAAATCTATACAAAAGAAATTATAAAAGATCGGTCGCGTGATAGAGCGCCATGACCTGCTCGCCCGATGCCAGTCCCTCGCAGAACGCCGTTGCGCTGCCGGCGCAGCAGCCGTACCGCAGCGCGGTTTGAAAGCTTTGATCTTTCAAATACCCGGCTAGGAACCCGGCTACCATCGAATCGCCGGCGCCGGTGGAATGCACCAAATCTCCCTTCGGCGCAGCGGCGGTCATGGCTTCTCCGCTTTCACAAAGCAGTGCGGCGCCCTGCCCCGCCATCGAAACCAGGACATTTCTTGCCCCTCTTTTTTGCAGCTCTCTTGCGCCTTGCAGCGCATCCTCCGCATTTAAAATCGCACGGCCGACCAGTTCCCCCAATTCGTGGTGATTGGGTTTGATCAAAAAAGGTGACAGAGAAAGGGTCTGGCTCAGCCACTCGCCCTCCGCATCCACAACAGCACGAACGCCCGTATTTTCAACACGCGCTAAAATCTGCCGATAACAATCCTTTGGCAGCGAGGCCGGTACGCTCCCGGCCAACACCAAAAAATCATCTGCGCAAAGCATGTCCAGTTTTTGATTGAGCGCCGCCATGGATTTTGGCGGCACATCGGGGCCTGCCGCATTGATTTCGGTCTCTGTTTTGCCCCTTAATTTTACGTTGATTCGGGACTCGCCCTTAGGCAAAAAGACAAAGTCGGTCTGCGCACCCGTATCCCTTAACATTTGGTCAATTTGCTCTCCGGCTGCGCCGGCCAAAAAGCCCAGCATCCGTGCCGGCGTCCCCAGGCGCGACAGCATGAGGGCAACATTAATTCCCTTTCCACCCGGCAAAAGCCGCGTCCTTTCGGCGCGGTTTACCGCACCGCTTTGATAATGCGGTACCTCCATGACATAGTCCAGTGACGGGTTCAGCGTAAGTGTGACAACCATCTTGGTATCCCTCCTGCCCAATTTTCTCATATTGGCTGATTTTCCATATCCTTTGATTGTTTTATGCAACGGCGACTTGTCCGTTCAGCGCCGCTTACCAGAAAAGAAATTTCCGCTAAAAAAACTGCTCGACCAAAAACACCACCGCACACGCAGCAGCCGCCACAGTGAGCAGGCTGCGCTCCATATACGACAGTGCGGCAGCCGCAATCAGTCCGGCAACGGCCGAACCCAAATTCCCGGTAGAATAGAGAATATCCGGCAGTGTCATGGTTCCGAGCACCGCGTAGGGAATATATTCTAAAAATGAACGGATATAAACATTGGTAATTTCCCTGCGGAACAGGGTCAGCGGCAAGGCGCGCACCGCATATGTAACTAGCGCCATGACGCCGATACAGCAGAGCAGACGGCTTATCGATGGGGTCATACGGATTCCTCCTTTTTGGGAAACAGCAGCGCGCCGATTCCGGCGGCAGCCACCGAACAGATGATAATGACAAAGCCGGCAGAGACGCGGTTTAAAACCGGCAGCCAACGAAAGGCACAGCTCAGCGCGGCGGCCAGGAGCGTCACCACCAACACCGGCCGGCTCTTTTTTGCCGCCGGAACGATGATCGCCAAAAACATTCCGTAAATCGCAATGCCGAGCGCGGACTGCGCCGCCGGAGGAAGCAGCGTGCCTGCCACTGCGCCAAGCAGCGTACCGAGCGCCCAGCCGATATACGGCGCAGCGATCAGGCCGCCCATATACCGTTTGCCAACCACACCCTCCTTGGTGGAAGCCACCGCGAAAACCTCGTCCGTGATACCGAACGAAATGAGAAGGCGCGCCGGAGTCTTTACCGTACGGTCCAGCTTTTGCGAAAGCGAAAGCGACATCAGCGCATAACGAATGTTAATCACCAATTGGGTTAAGGCAACCTCAAAATAGCTTGCCATGGCCGCAATCATGGAAATCCCGGCGAACTGCCCGGCAGAGGTCAGATTGGTCATCGAAATCGCAACCGCCGCCCAGACGGGGATTCCGCCGGTCACCGCCATCATGCCGAAGGTAAAGGACACCGAGAGGTAGCCGAGCGCAATCGGCAGACCATCCCGCATCCCGTCCGCAAAGCTGTTTTGCACCGTTTTTTGCATGGTATATCCTCCCGTTATCATTGGTAGAATTTCGTTCTTTTTACTAGTTTTTTCTTATATTCGGTGTAATATGTTACAAAAATGTAAACCAATCGTAATTTTTCGTTTTTTTCTATTTACAATTTTGCAAAACTATGGTATACTTGACATAGAAATTGAAAAAGGGGTGTTAGGTTTGTTTGTTCAAAATGATTTGGTTAAAATTAAGTCCAGCTTGTCTGATCATGTGGGAAATAAGGTCAAGCTTACCGCAAAAAGAGGAAGAAAACAAACCGTAACCCGCGAGGGCGTGATCGAAGGAACCTACCCCAGTATTTTTATTGTAAAGCTTAACACACCGGATGATTTTATGGCCAGCGAACGCCGTGTCTCTTACAGCTACACCGATATTTTAACCCGTGCGGTTGAAGTTGTGATCTGTGAGCCGGAAGAGGACGGGCAAAACCCCGATTCGCTCGACTGATTTTATCCTGTAATTTCTATAAAGGCGCCCCATACGGGACGCCTTTTTTGTGCATATCTTCTCCGCAGCTATGCCGGAATATCCTCCATCCTGCCACCTAGCTAAGACAACGATGCAAAAAAATTGTGATTTTTCAATCACAGGGCATATCGGGTTCGTCTCCCGTGTGGCTAGCCGAAAGAGAGTAATCCGAACCCGCCTGAAAAGGTGAAATTTCGGCATCTTTTGGCTTGTCATCGATGCTCCGCGCCGAGCCTTGCTGCATCTTCCGCACCAAAATCTGCTCAAAATTGAATCCTTTTCAGGTCGTAGAATTTTGAGAGAGCGGATTTTTGGTTGCTGCATAAGCAAAAACGCAGGTAATCCTAACGGATTGCCGAGTATTGGGCGCAGCGAAAGCAGATATCCGCCTCCCAAAATCGGGGTTCGGATTGCTCACTTTCGGCTAAGGATCCGATACCGTTCCTCGATCTCCTCTTTGGGGCGGATGCTTAAATACGAAAACGGCTTGGTAAGTCCCTTTGCTATCATCGCAAGGCCTTCCTCCCGTTTTCCGAGCTGAATCAAAACCTCGCCGTAGCCGTAGTAGGCCTCCGGGAACCGTGGCTCCGGGTCTTGATGAATAAAGCCCTCGTAAACCTCTGCCGCTTTCTCGAATTCTCCGTTTTTTGCATAGGCATCAGCCAGGTTATCACAGATGATCGGATCGTCACTGTTATAATCATACGCCGCAAGGTTAAAGGAGAGCGCCTTTTTTGCATCGTCTTTCAGGTTATAAAAGATCCCTAAGTTTTGGTAGACCACCGTGGTCTGATAGCCGGAATCCATGACATCCTCCAAAATCTCGATGGCGTCATCCAGGTTTCCTTCTTTCCAGCTGACCAGCGCCAAAATGTTATTGACCTGGTTGCGGTCCGCACTGCCGCGCTTAGTCATCGTGCTGCAAAGCGTAAGGTGCTTTCTGGCTTCTTCCAGACAACCGCAGCGCAGACAAACATATCCTAGGGTAAGCTTATTGCCAAGACTGAGGTTGCCGATTTTATCGGCAATTTTATAAATACGCATTGCCTGCGGATACTGACGTTTTTGGTACTTCATCTTTGCAAAGGCGGCAACCAGATCCGCCCGCTTTACTACCAAAAAGATCAGAATCACGACCAGCGCAATCCTCCAGATCGGAATCCCAAACAGCATTTTTTACACTCCTTTTTTAATACAGACTGCCCACGGTACGCGGATAGGGCAATACATCGCGGATATTGCTCATGCCGGTTAAATACATCACGGCACGTTCAAACCCAAGGCCGAAGCCGGCATGCTTGTTACTGCCGAACCGGCGAAGGTCTAAATAGTGTTCGTAATCCTCTTTGGCAAGCCCCATTTCCTCCATCCGCGAGAGCAGAACATCCAGCCGTTCTTCTCTCTGGCTGCCGCCGATAATCTCGCCGATGCCGGGAACCAGACAGTCCATCGCGGCAACGGTCTTGCCGTCCTCGTTCAGCCGCATATAAAACGCCTTGATTTCTTTGGGATAATCGGTCACAAAGATCGGCTTTTTAAACACTTCTTCGGTCAGATAGCGTTCGTGCTCGGTCTGCAAATCCATGCCCCACTGTACCGGATATTCAAACGCCTTGCCGCTCTTTTGCAGCAATTCAACCGCCTCGGTATAGGTAATTTTCCCAAATTCGTTGCTGATCACATTGTCAAGCCGCTCCAAAAGTCCCTTGTCCACAAACTGGTTAAAGAACTTCATTTCCTCCGGCGCCTGCTCTAACACGTAACGAATGACGGATTTTAACATATCCTCGGCCAGCGCCATATCGTCGTCAAGGTCTGCAAAGGCGATTTCCGGCTCAATCATCCAAAATTCTGCCGCGTGCCGCGTGGTGTTGGAGTTTTCCGCACGGAAGGTCGGGCCAAAGGTATAGACATCGCCAAACGCCATCGCAAAATCCTCGGCCTCTAGCTGACCGCTGACGGTCAGTGAGGTATGACGGCGGAAGAAGTCCCTGGTATAATCGGTCTGTCCGTCATCGTCCTTTGGCGGATTGTTAAGGTCTAGGGTGGTTACCTGAAACATCTCTCCGGCGCCCTCGCAGTCGCTGCCGGTAATCAGCGGCGTATGCACATAGACAAATCCGCGCTCCTGAAAGAATTTATGAATTGCAAACGCAATCAGGGAGCGCACCCGAAAGACTGCGGAGAACGTGTTGGCTCTGGGGCGCAGATGCGGAATCGTGCGCAGGTATTCAAAGGTATGCCGCTTTTTTTGCAGCGGATATTCCGGTGCGCTCAGTCCCTCGACCGCAACGCGCGTTGCCTTAATTTCAAACGGCTGCTTTGCCTCCGGCGTCAGCGTCAGACTGCCGTCCACGCGGAGCGCCGCGCCGATATTCAATTTTGCAAGCTCTGAAAAGTTGTCCAGCTGTTCCGCCTCCATCACGACCTGTACATTTTTAAAATAGGAGCCGTCGTTGAGTTCAATAAATCCGAAATTTTTGGAGATACGGATGTTTCTGACCCAGCCGCAGACCGATACCACAGTCTGATCCTCCGGGGTGCTGACAAACAGTGTTTTTATCTTCATCAAAATCTTCCTTTCCATCGCAAACGCAAATCACCCAAACGTCCATCCGGGAGATCCGTTTCCGCTTTCGTCTAACAATATTCCTTTATCAATTCTGCCCTGGGATATCCGCGGCTATTCTCAACCGAAGCGATATAAAAACCGCGGCCGTAGTAAAAGCGGATCAGGGTTGCAACCTTGGACGCCGTATGCAGACGAAGCGTCTTTACGCTGTTTTCACGCATGACCTTGTCCACCACATTCATCAGAATCTTACCGATACCGTTGTTACGGTGGTGGCTTGCCACGCCGAAACGGCTGAGGTATGCCTCGCCGTTCGGCAGCAGCTCAATGCGCACGGTTCCCACCGGCTCATCGTCAATGCGTACCACGAAAACATTCTTTTCATGGATGTCTCGGCGGATATCCTCATAGGTTTCGTTCAGCGCCTCAATATCGTAGCTCAGCCCTGCCATCTCGCAATACTTTAAAAACGCATCCTTGGTGATTTTATGGATCGCAGGGATATCCTCCTCGGTGGCGTGCTTTACTTCAAATGCATATAAGCTTTCCATGTTTATCCGACCTTTCCGCAAGAGCTGCTAATCTGCCATGAGTGTTGCCATGATTGCCTTTTGGGCGTGGAGGCGGTTCTCCGCCTCATCAAAGATGATCGAGCGCGGCCCGTCAATGACATCCTCGGTAACCTCATAGCCGCGGTATGCCGGCAGACAGTGGATAAATACGCTGTCCTCTTTGGACTTTGCAAAAAGTGCGGCGTTGACCTGATAGTCCTTAAAAATCTTCACACGCTCCGCCTTTTCGGCCTCCTGCCCCATACTCGTCCAGGTGTCGGTGCATACTACGTCCGCACCGGCAACCGCCTCCTCCGGGTCATTGGTAATCAAAATCTGAGACCCGGTCTCCCTGGCGTCCGCCTTTGCGTTTTCTACCACTTCTTCGGCACAGGCATAGCCCTCCGGCGTTGCCACCGACATGTGCATGCCGGCTTTTGCGCAGGCATAAAGCAGCGAGTGCGCCACATTATTCCCGTCTCCGACATAGGCAAGCTTTAATCCCTCCAGCTTGCCCTTATGTTCATACACCGTCATCAGATCGGCCATCGCCTGACACGGATGCAGATCATCCGTCAGCGCGTTAATCACCGGCACGGTTCCGTACTTTGCCAGATCCAAAACGTCCCGGTGCGCAAAGGTGCGGATCATGATTCCGTCCACAAAACGGCTCATCACGTTCGCCGTGTCATAGATGCTCTCTCCGCGGCCGAGCTGCATATCGTTTGCGTTTAAGTAGAGCGGGTGACCGCCCAGCTGGTACATGCCGACCTCAAAGGAAATCCGCGTTCTGGTCGAGGATTTGGTGAAAATCATGCCGAGCGACTTGCCCTTTAAAATCGGGTGCGCAATCCCGGCCTTGGTCTCCTTCTTCAGCCGGATGGCAAGATCCAGCAATGCGTGAAATTCCTCGGTTGTAATATCGTGAATACTGATAAAATGTTTCATACCTTAACCCATCTCCTCCTCTGTAAGTATCCGGCCGAGCGCCAAAACAAATGCGTCGATATCCCGCTCCGATACAATCAGCGGCGGTACAATCCGCAGCACATTTCCTCCGACAACGCCGACCAAAATTCCGCTCTCGCGCAGGGCGTTTCCGACCTGCTTTGCCATCGCGTCTTTGAAAACAACGCCCAGCATCAGGCCTTTGCCGCGCACCGCCCGGATCGCATCATGGCTCTCTGCCAGCTTATCCAGCTTTTCTTTCAAATACTTACCCATCTCTGCCGCATGCGCCAAAAGACCGTTGTGCAGCAGCTCGTCCAGCACGACAAGGCCGGCGCGGCACGACAAGGGGTTTCCGCCAAAGGTGGTTCCGTGATCGCCGGGGTGGAACGCCGCTGCGACCGACTCCTTGGCAGCCAGCGCACCGATCGGGATGCCGCCGCCAAGCCCCTTTGCCATGGTGATGATATCCGGCTCGATTCCGTACCACTCATAGGCAAACAGCTTGCCCGTTCTGCCGATTCCGGTCTGCACCTCATCGACAATCAGCAGTGCGTCATGCTCTCTGCAAACGCTGCAGATGGCGTCAACATATGCCTGACTGAGCGGCAAAACACCGCTCTCACCCTGGATCAGCTCAATCATTACGGCGGCCGTATTGGCATTGACCGCCTCTTTCAGCGCGTCAATATCCTCGGCCTCAATATGTAAAAACTTTTCCATAAGCGGCCGGTACGGCTTTTGGAATTTTTCCTGGCCGGTTGCCGCTACGGTTGCCAGCGTCCTCCCGTGGAACGAATTTTTCAAGGTCACAAATTCCCGTTTTTCGGGCTTTCCCTGTTCGACAAAGTATTTTTTGGCAAGCTTAATGGCGCCCTCGTTGGCCTCCGCGCCCGTGCTTGCAAAAAACACGCGGTCAGCGCAGCTGTTTTCCGCCAGCAGCTGTGCCAGCCTTGCCTGGTTTTCCACATAGTACACACTGGAGGTATGCGTTACCTTGGCGATCTGATCGGTCAGTTCCCGTACCAGGCGCGGATGCGCATAGCCCAGGGCATTGACCGCAATCCCGGCAAAAAAATCCAGGTATTCTTTGCCCTCGGTATCGGTTAAGGTGATTCCCTCTCCCTTCGTAAAGCACACCGGCGTCCGCTCCCCAAAGGTGTTCATATAATATTTTTGATCCAGCGCTTTCACTTGTTCCAAATTCATGTAAAATTCCTCTTTCCGTCATCGGCTCAGAGCCACTCTTCTCCGTAATACTGATGCTGATCCTCCGACCATCTGCGTCCCTTCAGCTTGTTCATCACATAGTCATATCCGCGCTCTTGGTGCGGAATCAGACAATGGCTGCAATCCTTGATTGCCTCTTTGGATGCGCCGGCAATCATGGTAAAATTGCCGCCGCAGTCTTTAAAAAAGTAAAGGGGGCAAAAGCAAAACAGACAGTTCATCTTATCCAGCGCATGGCAGGGATAATATTCGCAGTCACGGTTTTCAAAATAGCGGTAACTCATTGCGCGCACTCCTAACCATCGTTCGTCTTTTATCTGCACCTGCCCATCAGGTTCGCAAAAGGCCGCAACTCTTTGACAAGAACTGCGGCCGACTCTGCGTCCCTACGCCTCGTCAATCGGAGCCACGGTCACCTTGCGGTGCGGCTCTTCTCCCACGCTGTAGGTCTTTACTTTTGTACTGTTTTGCAGCGTCGCGTGAATAATGCGCCGCTCATTGGGAGACATCGGCTCCAGCGCAACCGCTCTGCGTTCCCGTATCACACGGCGTTCCAACCCCTTGGCAAGCTTCACCAGGGTTTCCTCTCTTTTTGCACGGTAGCCCTCTGTGTCTACGTTGACTTTGATATACGAATTTTTCTCTTTATTCACATACAAGCTGACCAGATACTGTACGGCGTCCAGCGTATCGCCGCGCTTGCCGATCAAAAGCCCCATTTTAGAGCCGGAAACCGTAACATCGACAGACTCGCCGCCGTTGACAGCCGCAACCTCGGCATCCTCAAGCCCCATCTTGTGTACCAGCTCGGCTGCAAAGTACGCAGCATCCTTTAAGGATTGTTCGGTTACCTCGCGGCGTTTTTTGCTGCCGCCCTCTTTTGCCGCCGGTTTTTCGGTCTTTGCCGCAGTCTCCTCAGCCGCCTTTTCTCCGGCAGGCTTTCCCTCTTCGGGTTTTTGCGGCGCCTTTGTCTTTTCCGCCGGCTTCTTTTTTTGTCTGCCGCCGGGGCCGACATGGTCTAAAAATTCCGGTTCTTCCTTCGGTGCGTACGGGTTCTGGCTGCCGTCCTTTGCCTCCAGCTTTTCCGACTCGGCACGCTTTTGCGCAATCTTACGGAGTTTTTCCTCTTCCTCCTCGGCTTCCTTGGTAATCCAGGCAGAGATGATAACCTCCTTGCCGAGCAGAAGACCCATCAGCCCCTTGCCGACCTCGCGCTCTACCTTATAAGACAGTTCGCTGACCGGAACGCCAAATTCCTGCGCCGCCAGCTCTAAGGCTTCTTCCTTACTTTTTGCGTTTTTTTCTATTTTTCTTAACATTGACAATCTCCCCTTCGATTTGTTCCTCGGTTAAGTCTACTTTTACTACCTTCATCAATACATACTGCTGTGCAAGCTGCAATACGTTACTTACAATCCAGTAAAGGCCGATCGCCGCCGGAAGTGTAAATGCAAACCACGCAGAAATCAGCGGCATAAAGAGCATCATGGATTTCATGGGATTGGGTTGTTCCTCGCCGTTTTTATCCTTAACCGGCGCAGGCGCAGGCTGCATCATCTGTGTAAGCTTTGAGGTCGCAAACGAGCTGAGACCGGACAGGGCCGGAATGATCCACAAGAGCATGGTGCCCGGTGTAAGCTGCCCCGCTTTGCCGATAAACAATCCCAAAAATGCGTTCAGATTGGGCGTCTGGGAGAGATCCAGCCCAATGAAGTGAAAATCGATAATGTCATAATTTTTTCCGGTTTCCAAGATCCAGTGACTGTTCATAATATCCGGGTGCGCGTTGATAAACTCGGCAATCTGAATTTCATACATACCAAACATCCGGTACGCGGAATCGGTCAGACGCTCCATACTTTCAATGCCGAGGGCGGTGTAAAACTGATTGAGTCCATCCGGATTCCCTTCGCTCCATTCCAGGATCGCACTGATAATCCGCCATACCTCGTTCTCACCAAAGCCCATCAGGTAAACCACCGGCTTTTTTACCACCCAATAGAGCGCCATCAGAATCGGAAGCTGAATGACAAGCGGCAGACAACCGCTCATCGGATTCACCTTATACTTTTGATAGAGCTTCATGGTCTCTGCATTGAGCTTTTCTTTATCATTGGCATATTTTTGCTGCAGTTCATTGAGCAGCGGCTGCAGCTTTTGAGTTTTGGTCATGGATTTTTGCTGCTTCACCATCATCGGCAAAAGAACCGCCTTAATGATAATGGTAAATAAAATGATCGCCAACCCGTAGTTTCCCACCAGCAGGTTACACATTTTTAAGACCCAACCGAGGGCCAGCATAATATAGGACACTTGCTCTCCTCCTTCGTTGCTTCGTTCTCACCTTTTCGGCTAACATCAAGTTCGGCTCTCTTTCGCCTACGGCTCATCAATGCCGCCCCGAAAAAGCGGATTACATCGGAGCAGCCGCAGCAGCGCCTTGATGCTTCCGCGCAGCGCCCCGTATTTTTCAATTGCCAAAACAGCATACTGAGAGCAGCTGGGATAATACCTGCAGCACGGTCTCTTAAGCGGTGAAAGGAAGCGCTGATACAGCTTAATCATGTAAATCAGCAATCTCTTCATTCTTCCATACCTCCAGCTTTTGCATTGCTGTGTGAAAATCCCGCACCAGCTTTTTGTGCGGGGCGTGCACCGTATAGGTGCGCGCTACGATACAAATGTCTGTCCCCGGCCGAATATCAGCCAGAAACGTACGGAATAGTTCCCGGATTCTGCGCTTGGCACGGTTCCTTAAAACCGCACCGCCCACCTTTTTCCCGGCGGTAATCCCTAAGCGGACGCGGTGCATCCGATTGGGCAGCGCATATACCACCATGGTCGGCGTTACGACAGATTTTCCGCGGCGGTACAGCCGCTGAAACTGCCCGTTTTGATCTAGGCTTACAATTTTCATGTCACTTCTGCCCTATCTTTCCTCTGACAATAGACAAAAAGACGCCCTAAGGCGCCTTCAGACTGTCGAAAAAACCGCAGTATTCAGTTTTCCGCTCTTCTGCAGACCGCCCAAAGCAAGCCCGGCAGCAACGCTGCCGGAAAATTGAACCGGGAGGCACGAATCGTCTGTGACCCGATCACCGCCGGCCGGGCAACGTCTGCAAAATCTTCTACGCAGACAGCTTCTTTCTGCCCTTCAGTCTTCTTCTCGCCAAAACCTTGCGGCCGTTTTTCGAGCTCATTCTCTTACGAAAGCCGTGCTCTTTTGCGCGGTGTCTCTTTTTGGGCTGGTATGTTCTCAGCATTGCTATCCCTCCTTACCGATTATCATCCATAGGATTCTTTAGGCCGCAGTCGCGGCTATTTTCTACGTTATAGGAAAATCTGTATTATTCTATCACGCAAAGCCCAAAATGTCAAGCCCCTTTTGCGGAAAATTCATTTTTTAGATAAAAACACGAATTTTTTTCTTCCAAAAGCGCCCATCGGCAAAAAAATTGCCGGCCGCATTGACGGGATGTGTTTTCCCTGCTAAAAAAATTTTTTTATCAGAAAATCATACATCTTGTATTTGACTCTTTTTGACAAACTCTACATTTTGTACTTGCGAAAAAAAAGATTTTTTTACCGCAATTTTTCGGTTTTTTTGGTGTTGAAATTTTAAATCATTTCTGTTATGATAGTAGTAAGCGCCGGGGGTGTCTTTGCATCTGACCGGCATTTTTACAGCGTTTGATACCATAAAATGCGGGAGGGGAATCCCCCGGTTTTATGTGACCTTTTGGATTGATACCGATGATGGGAGGACCTTTGCCTTGGAAGAGATGAACACATACTGGAGTCAGGTTTTAAAGGATATTAAACAGGAGATTTCTCCGGTTTCCTTCGAGACCTGGATTGTACCGATAAAACCGCTTGCGCTGACCGATACCGTGCTGCGTCTTTCGGTTCCCGGCGAATTGAATAAGGATATTATTACCACCAAATTTCGTTCTCTGCTGGAGAGCTGCATTGCCGACGCCTTCGGTGCGCCGTACACCATGGAGGTGGTCTGTGATACCCCTAGTGCCGCACCGGCCGCACCGGCCTTTGACCCGATCCGCAGCCAAAACACCTTAAATCCCAAATACTCTTTTGAGTCCTTTGTGGTGGGGAATAACAATAACCTGGCACACGCCGCCTCGCTCGCCGTGGCGGAATCGCCGTCCCAGAAATACAATCCTTTATTTATCTACGGCGGCAGCGGTCTCGGCAAAACACATTTGCTCCAGGCGGTTGGCAACTATTTTATGCAGCATTATCCGGATAAAAAGGTGCTCTATACCACCAGTGAAAAGTTCACCTACGAGCTGGTTACCGCCATCCGCGAAAAGAGCAACCAGGCCTTTCGCAACAAGCATCGCACCGTTGATCTTTTGCTGATGGATGATATTCAGTTTCTGGCAACCAAGGAGCTTGCGCAGGAGGAATTTTTCCATACCTTTAACACGCTTTATGAGGCAGGAAAGCAGATTGTGCTGACCTCCGACCGGCTTCCGTCCGAGACGCCGCACCTGGCGGATCGTTTAAAGAGCCGTTTCCAGATGGGTTTGCTTGCCGACATTCAGCCGCCGGACTATGAGACCCGCATCGCCATTCTCCGCTCTAAAATTGAAGAGGAATATTTTACCTTTGATGAAGAAATCGTGGAGTATGTCGCAAACAACATTAAATCCAACGTCCGGGATTTAGAGGGTGCGGTCAAGCGGATTCTGGCCTACGCCGGCATTGAGCGTACCAACACCATTTCGATGGAGTTGGCGCAAAAGGCGCTCAAGGAGATTCTCTCTACCCTGCCGCAGCGCAATATCACCACCAAGGTGATTATTGACGAGGTGGAAAAATACTTTCATTTGCCGGGCGGCACGCTGGTGACCAAACGTCGTTCCAACGACATTGCCTATCCGCGTCATATCGCCATGTACATCGCCCGTGAGGTTTTGGACGAATCCTATCCGCGGATCGGTGAAGAATTTAACCGCGACCACACCACCGTCATGACGGCCGTCAAAAAAATCCGTCAGAATCTCTCGGGGGATACCGAGCTTGCCTCCATCATCCGCGAACTGGTAGAAAATATCAACAAGAATTAAAGCAAGGGATTTTTATGAAATTACATGATACCATCGCTGCCATCGCCACCCCTGTCGGTTCGGGTGGCATTGCCATTTTAAGGATCAGCGGCAAGGACGCACAGACCATTTTAGCCAAGGTGGGAACGGCAAAAAACAAAAAGCCCGTTTCCCTGTGGGAGAGTCACAAGCTGACGCTCTGTCACATTCATCCGGAAAACCGGGCGGATCAGCCGCTGGATCAGGCGCTTGCCGTCATCATGCGTGCGCCGCATTCCTACACCGGCGAGGATGTCGCCGAAATCCACTGTCATGGCGGTTTTTTTGCCGCAAACCAAATATTAAAGCATCTGCTGGACGCCGGCGCAAGACTTGCGGAGCCGGGCGAATTTACCCGGCGCGCCTTTTTAAATGGAAAAACCAGCCTAAATGAGGCAGAGGCCGTGATGGATTTGATCGATGCCAGCTCAGACCTAGGCCTTACCAACGCCGCCCGTTCGCTCAACGGCGCCCTGTCCGCACAGCTGACCGCGCTGCGCGAGGGCGTTATGGCGCTGACCGCCCACATCTCGGCCGCCGCCGATTACCCGGAGGAGGTCGAACCGCCAACGCGGGAGGAGACTGCCGCACAGCTGCGCGAAATCCGCGCAAACATCCAGACGCTTTTAGACACCTTTGAAACCGGCCGCATGCTGCAGGATGGCGTGCTGACCGTCATTGTCGGCCGCCCCAACGTGGGCAAATCCTCGCTGCTCAACACCCTGCTGCGTACAGAGCGCGCCATTGTAACCGATATTCCCGGTACAACCAGGGATGTGATTGAAGAATCGATCGCCGTCGGCGGCATGCGCCTGCGGCTGATGGATACCGCCGGGATGCGCAGCGATGCCGACACGGTGGAGCAGATCGGCATTGACCGCGCAAAAGAACATATGCAAAAGGCGGATTTGTGCCTGTTTGTGATTGACAGCAGCCGGCCGCTGGAGGAAGAAGATTATGCGATTGCCAATGCGCTTTCCGGCAAGCGCGTTTTGGCGCTGCTTAATAAGACCGACAAGCCGCCCTGTATCACCGAGGAGGACGCGGCAAAGGCGCTGCAGCTCCCGGCTTCCTGCATTTTAAAGACCGCCGTCCCAAAAGACGGCGCCGCGCAGGGAATCCCTGACCTGGAGGACGCAATCCGCCGTCTTTTGCTCAGTCAGCGCGTCAATGCCGGGCAGGTTTGCCTGTCCAACGCACGGCAGCGCGACGCACTGACAAAGGCCATGGACGCGCTGGTGCACGCCATTGGGGCCAACGAGGGCGCGATGCCCTTTGATCTTTTGTATGTCGACTTAGAGGATGTCCTCTCGGCGCTGGGTGAGGTAACCGGCCAGACCGTCCGGGAAGAAATTATCGACGAAGTATTCGGACATTTTTGCGTCGGAAAATAATCAGACAAGGAGGCTGCCGTTCATGTCTGCCCTGCAATTACCTTATGAATTTATTGAAAAATATGTCCGTTTTTCAGACCCCCAGGCGATTCGGATTTACCTGTATCTCCGCGCCCGGACAGAATCGGACGGGCATTTTCCCGATCTTGCGGAGGCCGCCTCCGCCTTAAACCTCTCCGCCGCGCAGCTTCGCTATCACCTAGACTACTGGATCAGCTGCGGCGAAATCCAAAAGGAGGGAGACGGCTATGCCTTTTTAAGCGACAGCCGAGCCGGCCGGGCCGCACCGCGCACACACCGGCAAACTCCCAAAGCGGCCGAGCCGAAAAAGCCCTCCTACACCATGGCGGAAATCGACGCGGTCGCCGCAAAAAACAAGTCCATATCGGGCATGTTCTATCAGGCCGAGACCATTTTGCAAAAGGTTTTGACCCAGTCGGACATGGAGCTGCTTTATTCCTTTGTCGATTGGCTGGGACTTCCGGTTGAGGTAATTGTCATGCTCTTGTCCTATGCGGCAAAGCGCGGAAAATGCGGCCGCCGATACTTAGAAAAAATGGCGATGGATTGGGCGGATCGCGGCATTGACACCTTTGAGGCTGCAGAGAGCTATGTCATGGAGCTGGAGGCCTATCACAGCGCAGAGCAAAAGGTTCGCCGCGTTCTCGGCATTCATGACCGCGCCCTTACCCCAACCGAAAAGAAGTATATCAAAAGCTGGCTCGCCAATGCGTCCATCCCGCTGGATTTACTGCCGCTGGCCTATGACCGCACGGTCGCCTATACCGGCAAGCTCTCCTACTCCTACATGGATTCGATTTTGCAGGATTGGGGAGAAAACGGGATAACCAGTGAGCAGCAGGTCAAGGAATACGACCAAAAGAAGATGGGCGCCAAAAAAACAAAATCCGGCAGCGCCAAATTTGTTAAAAAGGGACCGGGAAACAACTATGAGGACACCAACCCCGTTGACTACGATCATCTGGAGGAGCAAATTTTAGACCTGATGCTGGATCAGGGAGAAAGTTGAGGGAGATACCATGGAATCTGCTTATACCCTTGCAAGCCGGGAACTCTCCCGGCGGCGGGAGGAAAACCGCAAGGAACACGACCGCAGACGAAAAAAGGTACTCGCCGCCGCACCGGCCATGGCAGAGCTGGAGCAAAAGCTGGCGCTCGGCGGTACCGCGCTGATCAAGTGCGTAATGGATAAAAAGACCGATATTTCGGCGATTGAGGCAAGAATCCGACAGCTGCAGCAAAAAAAGCGGGAGCTTCTCGTCGCGCTGCATCTGCCGGATGATTATCTGGATGACATCTATACCTGTCCGCACTGTCATGATACCGGTTTTGACCAAAACGGCCGGCGGTGCAGCTGCTATTTACAGCTGATTTCCAAGTATATCGGCATCAACGCCAATTTGACGGAGTTTATGAAGGAACAAACCTTTGAACGGTTTGACTACCGCCTGTTTCAAAATCAGCCGGCACAAAACGGCAGACAGCCGCTTGCCTATATCAAGGCGGCCGTTCAAAAGGCGATGCACTTTGCCGAAACCTTTGACATCACGCACCAAAATCTTTTACTGATGGGTAATGCCGGCACCGGAAAGACCTATCTTTCCAGCTGCATCGCAAATTACGCCTTAGGCCGCGGAAAATCCGTCTACTATCAGACCGCCTTTTCTCTGTTTGATACCATGGAAAAACTGAAGTTTGACCGGCTTTCCGGCGAGGACGCCGAGCAGGCAGCCGCGATCGCCGGGCACGCCCGCAAGGTGGAGCTTTTGATTATTGACGACCTCGGCGCCGAATTTGTCAGCGCCTATTCCAGCGCCGCTCTGTTTGAACTGCTGAACGAACGGCTGATGCAGAAAAAAAGCACCATTTTATCCACCAATTTCAGTCTGAACAATCTGGAGAATATTTACGGACGCCGTGTTCTGTCGCGACTCTACGGTTATTTTGAAATTATTCCCTTTATCGGGCGCGATCTTCGGATTCCGCAAAAATACGAGGAAGAAAACTAGCCGGCCCTGCGGCGGCAGCGTGTCTTGTTTTTGCAATTGTGGAAGTGAGATAATCTTTGGTTTGATATTTTGGTAAGTTTTTACCTGCTTTCATCCAAAAAAGGTGTTGTAATTTCCCAAAAAGCATGGTAAAATACTAGTATTGTATCAGGGAGCGCTGCACAGCGCCCAAACAAATTATTGGGGAGAAATCAATTATGCTGAAGAAAAAATGGCTGCTGCGGGAATTTGATAAAAATCGTGTGGTAGAGATTTCAAAAAAATTCCAGATATCGCCGCTGACGGCCATCATTCTATATAACCGCGGTATCCGCGACGATGCGGACATCACCCGTTTTTTATCCAGGGATCTCGGCGTGATGCACGATCCTTACCTGCTTCAGGATATGGAGAAGGCGGCGAAACGTATTCGCACCGCCAAAGAACGCCATGAAAAAATTACCATCTACGGCGATTATGACGTGGACGGTATTACTTCGATTGCCATTTTGTATAAGCATCTTGACGAAATGGGGATTGACGTTGCCTATTATGTACCGGATCGGATGCAGGAGGGCTACGGCGTCAATAAGGATGCCCTAGATAAAATCCGCGAGGATGGTACCTCGCTCATCATTACGGTTGATACGGGAATTACCGCCGTTGAGGAGAGCGAGTACGCAAAGGAGATTGGACTGGATGTGATTGTCACCGACCATCACGAATGCAAGGAGCGGATCCCGGATGTTTATGCGGCAGTTGATCCCAAGCGCAAGGACTGTTCGTATCCGTTTAAGAGTCTGGCCGGCGTCGGCGTTGTCTTTAAGCTGATTCAGGCGCTGGACGACACGCATTCCCTGTCCGACCTGATGGATAAATACGCAGATTTGATGTGCCTTGGCACGGTTGCTGATATTTCGCCCCTGGTGGATGAAAACCGCGTGATTGTAACCGAAGGGTTAAAACGGTTTAGAACCACCAGTAATGTCGGCCTTAAGGCCTTGATTGACGTATCCACCAACGGAAAGGCCATCACAACCTCCACCATCGGCTATATCATCGCCCCCAGAATCAACGCAAGCGGCCGTCTGGGCTGCGCCGCGCGCAGTGTGGAGCTGTTTTTGACCGATGATGAAGAAAGGGCAAGGACACTTGCGGAATCTTTATGTGAGGAAAATACCCTTCGTCAGCAAACCGAGCAAAAGATGTTTAAAGAGGCGATGGAATATTTAGAGCAGCACCCGGCGGCCAAGGAGGACGATGTAATTGTCATTCCGCACGATCACTGGCATCACGGGATTGTGGGGATTGTATCCTCTAAGATTACCGAAAAGTTCTATAAACCGTCGATCCTTTTTGCCATTGACGGTGATGAGGCAAAAGGCTCCGGACGGAGCGTCAACGGCTTTAATTTGTTCGGCGCACTGGAAAACTGCTCTGACCTTCTGGAAAAGTTCGGCGGCCACGAGCTGGCAGCCGGTTTGACGATTAAGGCAGCCAATATTGAGCAATTTCGTCAGAAGATCAATCGCTGCTCCAAGGATCAGCTGACCGAAACAACGATGACGCCCACCATTATGCTGGATGCGGCGATTAAGGTTCCTTATATTACCTTAGATACGGTCAATGATATCAACCGCCTGCAGCCCTTTGGCGTAGATAATCCCACACCGTCTTTTGCGGTACGCAATATCAAAATTCATAAAATCAGTGTCATGAGCGAGGGAAGGCATCTGCGCATGACGCTGCTGAAAGACGGAAAGTACTTGGATTCTGTCGGTTTTGGTATGGGCGAGTACTATCATTACCTGGAGGAGGGCGACTTTATTGACGTTGCCTTTGCCCTGGATATCAACGATTATAAGGGTTTTCAGAATGTGCAGCTCATTTTAAAGGATATTAAAAAAGCCGACGAGAGCGTTTGCTGACCTTCCCTTTCGTCCGGACGTCAGACCCCAGCCGATCCGTGTGTTTTGGTTTGTCCGTATATTTTCTGACGGATCACCCTGGTCTTGTACTTTAAGAAACGTTGGTCTGTTTATGCAGTACCGACGTTTTGTTATTTCGGCGAAGGAGGACCCTTTACGCGCCGGCATTGGATGGCGATTTTTCCTTATTTATGCGATCCCGGATGGATTTCCTTCGTCCCGCCATAACCAGACATAAAAAGAAAAGAAGGATATTGTTATGAACCAAGAGACCACACCGGATATGCGGCAATCCTATAGAGAGGGCAAACGTCGGCTGCGCAGCATTCGCTGGATGCTGTTCTTTATCGCTGCCGCGGCAACGGCCGTCACCGCCTTTATGTCGCTGCTTTCCAGTTTTCTTGCCGCACCACCGCCGCCTTATCTGCAGATTTTGCTAATTGAGCTGTTTGCCTATCTGCTGCCGCTCAGCATTTACACGCGCAGTAACCGGCTGCTCGGCCGCAGGGAGGCAAGATGCCGCCTGGGTCTTAGCGGCTGCCGCAAGATACTTTGGCTTCCGATCCTGCTTGGCGGCATCGGCTGCCAGTTTGCCATGATTCTTTGCAATCTGCCGCTCAACCTGTTTCTGTCCGCCCAGGACGCCGTGATTTTGTCCACGCCTATCGAGCTGATCGCCTCCCTTTTTGTGATTGCTCTGATTCCGGCCGTCTGTGAGGAATACCTGTTCCGCGGCATCGTCTATGGCGTGATGAAAGAGTTTAACACCAAGGCTGCCGCGATTTTTACCACGGTAATTTTTGCGTTTCTGCACGGCAGCGCGACCGGGTTTTTGGGATACCTGTTTTTGGGGTTTTCCTGTCTGTATATCCTGCGCCGCAGCGAATCCCTGTATGCGTGTATGGCGTTTCATTTGACGAACAATGTCACGGCGCTGCTGCTTTCCTATTTTAACAGCGCCCTGATGGACGACCCGGCCGCTACCCTGCTTTTATTCTTTTTCGGAATTTTGGCGTTGGTTTTGTCTGCCGTCTTTTTCACCAAAATGACCACCCGTCCGGCAGTCGTACACAAAATGCGGACGGCCGACCTTTTGGGGCAGAGTGTAATAAATTTACCGATTGTGCTGTGTGTCTTATGCACGATCGGGGTTTTGATTTTACAATAATAAATGAGGGAACAACCATGAAAACACGAAAGAAAAAACACGGCGGCAGGATCGCACTGCTCCTCTTGGCGTTTGTACTGCTTCTTGCAGGCGCTTTCTCCGTGGTTGCCATCCGCGACATCCGCGGGTCGGGCGCGCCGGATAAAAACTACGTCATCACCGTCCCGGAGGGCGCCGGTACCAACCGTGTCGCCGTAATCCTGAAAAACCGCGGCCTGATTCGCCATCCATGGATTTTTAAGCTCTACGTCCGTATGCACGGCGCACCCGTTTATCAAAAGGGACGGCATACGCTGAATCCATCGATGGACTACGGTACCCTGCTGGATCGTCTTTGCAGCACACCGGACGTGGAGGACGCTGTCCGCATTACCATTCCGGAGGGATATGAGCTGCGCCAGATTGTCGATCTTCTGGTAGAGAAGGGACTGGGCGATCGCAGCGTATGGGAGAACGAGATCGCAAACGGCGCCTTTGACTATGCCTTTGTTCGTGAGATTCCGCAGCGCGAAAACCGACTGGAGGGTTATCTGTACCCGGACACCTACCAGTTTTCCTGCGAAGAGAGCGAGCATCAGATCTTAGACCGTATGCTCAAAAACTTTGCCGACCGCGTACTGCCTGTTTATGAGGCCGCACAGACCGACCGTTCTCTCGATCAGATTATCACGCTCTCCTCAATCGTCGAACGGGAGGCCGCCAACGACGAGGAGCGTCCGCTGGTTGCATCGGTCTTTGTCAACCGTCTGGCACAGGGCATGAAATTGGAATCCTGTGCCACGGTGCAGTATATTTTAAAGGAACGGAAAACGATTTTATCCAATGCCGATACCGCGATCGATTCGCCGTATAACACCTACCGCAATTCGGGGTTGCCCGTCGGGCCGATTGCATCGCCCGGGCTTTCCTCGATTCAGGCGGCGCTAAACCCTGCTGCGACAGATTATCTGTACTTTGTGGCAAAGGCGGACGGCAGCGGCAACCTGTTCTCCAAAACCTTTGAAGAACACAACCAAAAAATTCAGCAGACGCAGGGGCGTTGACCGCAAAAATCAGGCGTATTGCGCTTTTCGGCGAAAGGAGACCACCGATGATCGACGACAGCATCAATTATGAATATATCATCCGCTATCTGCGCGGCCTTTTGCCAAAGCGCGGCGGCATCATGGGCGAAATGGAAGCATACGCCGCGGCTTACAGCGTTCCGATTTCACAGCCGGAAACCATGCGGCTTTTAGAGCTTTTGGTCTCGCTCAGCCGTGCGGAACGTATTTTAGAGGTCGGCTGCGCCATTGGTTATTCTGCCATCGGCATGGCAAGGGCCGGCGCCCGCCGGATTGACACCATCGAGATTTCTGCCGACGCGGCAAGGGTTGCGCAGCAAAATTTTAAAAAGGCCGGCCTTGACAGCGTGATTACCCTGCACCTGGGCGATGCCAAAGAGCTGCTTCCGGCCATGCAGGGCAGCTATGACATGATTTTTATGGACGCCGCCAAGGCGCAGTATCCGGAATTTTTTTCTCACGTGCTGCGTATGCTAAAACCGGGAGGGCTTTTGGTCTCGGACAATGTCCTGTACAAAGGCATGACCGCCACCGACGAACTGGTGCAGCGGCGCAAGATTACCATTGTCAAACGGCTGCGCGCATACCTTTCCATGCTTTCCGCATCCGAAGAACTCATGACCTCCGTGCTTCCGCTCGGAGACGGTGTGGCGCTCAGTATCAAAAAGTAATTTCGGTGATGCGGTATCCCGCATCACCGAAAGAAAACGGGAGAATATGACTATGTTTCAATCATCCTATCGGCTGCGCACCCTTTGGCGCAACCTAGATTTACCCTTCGTGATCCTGATTTTGCTCAACGCTCTGTTTGGCATGGTCATGATCTCCAGCGCAGGCGGGGCGCACTATGTCCTGATTCAGGCTGCGGCCTTTTTGTTGGGCGTTTGCGGCGTGGTCGCGCTGATGATTCTAGATTATGAATACCTCGGCCGGATTTCGCGTTATCTGTACATCGCCGGCGTGCTGCTTTTGGCGCTTGTTCTGATTCCGGGCATCGGTTCGGTGCGCGGCGGCGCCAGAAGCTGGTTTGCCTTCGGGCCGATCAATCTTCAGCCGTCCGAATTGGTTAAGATCTTCTTTATCATCTCCTTTTCCAAGCAGCTTTCGGATCATGAGGACGACTTAAACCGCCCGAAGGTCGTTCTGTCTCTGCTTCTGCATCTCGGCATTTTTTGCGTGCTGATTCTTTTGCAGCCGGACTTTGGTACGGCGGCGGTCTTTATCGGCATCGCGCTGGTTATGCTCTTTACTGCAAACCTTAGCTTAAAGTATGTTTTCGGCGGCATCGGCGCACTGGCTGCCATCTGTCCGCTCGCCTGGTTCTTTATTCTCCAGGATTACCAAAAAAACCGGATTATCAGCGCCTTTTGGCCGGAACGGGATCCCAGCGGCAGCGGCTATCACGTCATCCAGTCTAAAATTGCCGTCGGTTCGGGGCGTTTTTTCGGCACCGGCCTTTATAAGGGCTCCAGCCAGGTCAACAATCTGCTGCCGGAGCGGCATACCGACTTTATTTACGCCGCCGTCTGCGAGGAACTGGGCATGCTGGGCGGCATCCTTGTGATTCTGCTTTTGACCCTTTTGATTTTTCGGTGTATTTCTATCGGTCAGGGCGCCCGAAACCCGCTTGGCAGCCACATTTGTATCGGGGTTGCTGCAATGCTGATTTTTCAGGTGTTTGAAAACATTGGTATGTGCATCGGTCTATTCCCGGTTACGGGCATTACCCTGCCCTTTTACAGTTACGGCGGCTCTTCGATGATTACGACTATGCTGGCCATGGGTCTGGTCCTAAATGTGCGTTATCGCTGCCGCATGATTAATTTCTGACGCAGCAATTTTCTTTTGTTTTTGGGGGAGGCGTTTTCTTTGATTCGATGGATTCTTCAAAAGACCATTCCGCATTATACGCAGGTGCAGGATCCGGCCGTGCGAAAAAGCTATGGCGTTTTGGCCGGCGTACTCGGTATTATATGTAACGCCCTGCTCTTTTTCATCAAGCTCATTGCCGGCGTGCTGCTGCATAGCATCGCCGTTATTTCGGACGCCTTTAATAACCTCTCGGACATGGCCGCCTCGGTGGTTGCTCTGCTCGGCGCAAAGCTGAGCGGCCGCGGCGCCGACGAAGGGCACCCCTATGGCCACGGCCGGGGAGAATATATTGCCGCGCTGATTGTCGCCTTTTTTATTATCTTTGTCGGCCTGCAGCTGTTTTTGCGCGGTGTCGGACAGATTTTGCATCCGTCACCGGTTGCGCTCGGCCTTTTGCCGATGCTTTTTTTGGCGTTTTCCGTCCTGCTAAAACTCTGGATGTTTTCCTATAACCGCTATTTGGGGAGCGCCATTGATTCAAAGCTCTTATTTGCCGCCGCAAAGGACAGCTTAAACGATGTGGCCGCCACCGGCGCCGTTTTGCTTTGCGCGCTGCTTGCGCCGATTTGTCCTTTTCCGCTTGACGGCATTGTCGGTCTGGCGGTTTCCTGTCTGGTGCTCTATACAGGATACAGTGTGGCAAAGGATACCATTGACCGGCTGCTCGGCCAAAAGCCGGCCGAAGGCTTGCAAAAACAGATCGAATCCATGATTCTGGGAAACCCCAACGTCCTCGGTATGCACGATCTGATGGTGCACGATTACGGTCCCGGCCGCATCATTGCCTCTGCCCATGCCGAGGTGCCGGATCACCTGACCCTGATTGCCTGTCACGATATTATCGACTGTATTGAAAAGGGAATTCTGGCCGCACTGGGTGTTGACATCGTGATTCATATGGATCCCGTCCCGGTGCGAAGTCATCAGCTTCCGCCAAAATAAAGGAGAGGGCTAGGCACACGGGAGACGAACACAATATGGTTTAAGCAGGCAAATTTGTGAAAATACTGCGTAAAAATGCTCGTCAATACGTCGGTATTCACTGCGCTTTTTCCTTGTATTTTACAAAAATTTGCTCTGTTTAAACTCTCCGACCCTGTGTGCAAAAAAATGATAATATTTTTGTTTTCGGCGGACGAAGCAAGGCTAGCCGAAAGGGAGCAATCCGAACTCCGATTTTGAGAGGCGGATTTCCGCTTTCGTTGCGCCCAATACTCGGCAATCCGTTAGGATTACCTCCGTTTTTGCCTTGCGCAACCAAAAATCCGCTCTCTCAAAATTCTACGACCTGAAAAGGATTCAATTTTGAGCAGATTTTGGTGCGGAAGATGCAGCAAGGCTCGGCGCCTTGCAAAGATGACAAGCCGAAAGATGCCGAAATTTCGCCTTTTCAGGCGGGTTCGGATTGCTCCCTTTCGGCTAACGCCCAGCTAAGACAACGATACAAAAAGATTGTGATTTTTCAATCACAGGGCATATTGGGTTCGACTCCCGTGCGCCTAGCTCGTGTAGTCCTCTTCAAACGATGCCAGGTCCTGCCTGGTGCGCAGAACCACGCCCTCTTTCAGCCGGAGCAGATCCTCTGCCGGAAGATTGGCCGTATAGACGCCCAGCCGGTACAAAAAGGTTTCCTGTCCGTCCGATACCATATAAACGGCGATGTCGCGGTTTTCCAGGCGCGCCAGATAATAGTCCACCGTGACGCTCTGCTTTCCGCTTGCCGGTGCGGCCTCGGCCATATCCGCCGCGTGCGGTATGACCGCCTCGTTGACACGCTGCATTTGATACCGATAGGTAACCACATAGGACAAATATCCCACCAAAACCGCCGCTGCAAAAACGATAATCCCCAGGGTTATGCTTTTAAAAAAGCGTCGTGCCATAATAACTCCCCCTATATATTGTATATTTTAACAATTTGTAACACGATTTTAATCTATTATTAACGAAGAAAACGCTTTTTATACGTATCTTTGTGGTATACTGATAGGGAGTGTCGGCGACACACTGCGAAAAACGATGATAAACTGCTGCAAAAACGTTCGTAACTATCAAAGGAGAATCGAAATGAAACACTACGTAAAAAGATTTTTACTGATTTTCAGCATTACGCTGCTGATTGGTCTGCTTCTTTTCGGCGTACTGCTTTGCGGTGCAGTCTTTGGATACTGGGGCAATGTGGATGACCTTGATTTAGAAAGCCTGACCCTTCGCCAGAATTCCAGTATCGTCTATATCGATCCCGACAGCGGCGAGGAAAAAGAGCTACAGTCTCTGAACCAGAAGGAAAACCGCGTTTGGGTTGATTTAAAAGACACGCCGGAGAATCTTCGGTATGCGTTTGTCTCCATTGAGGACGAGCGTTTTTACGAGCACCACGGCTTTGATTTAAAGCGCACCGCCAAGGCAACTATGACCTGGGTTTTTGATAAGATAACCCGCCGCAGCGGCGGCGCCTCTCTTGGCGGAAGTACCATCACCCAGCAGCTGATTAAAAACATCACCGGGGAGGACGACCAAACCCCGGCGCGGAAAATCCGCGAAATTTCCCGCGCGGTGGCGCTGGAAAAAGAGATGGATAAGGATCAGATTTTAGAACTGTACTTAAATTGCATCTATCTCTCCCAAGGGTGCAGCGGCGTGCAGACGGCCGCACGGCAGTATTTTGACAAGGACGCCGCAGCGCTCTCGCTGGCAGAGTGCGCCTCTATTGCCGGCATCACACAGTATCCGTCCATGTACGATCCCTTTGTCAATCCGGAAAAAAACAAAGAGCGGCAGGAGCTTGTGCTGTCCAAGATGTTAGAGCTTGGCCATATCAGCCGGGAAGAGTATGACGCCGCAGTCGCGGAGACACTGCACTTTGCGGATCCCAATAAAAAGGAAGCGGAAAAAAGAGCCGCGTCCGGCACCACCTCCTACTTTGTCGATCAGGTTATGCGCGATGTGTTAAACGATTTGAAAAAGCAGGGATATTCCGATACGCTGGCGAACAAAATTCTCTACTCCGGCGGCGTCAGGATTTACAGCACCTATCATCCCCGTATCCAAAAGATCTTAGAGACTTATTTTGAAAATACCAAAAACTTCCCGTCCGGCGGCGCCCAGTCGGCCATGTCGATCTGTGACGTGCAGACCGGACAGGTGGTCGGCATTGTCGGCGGCATCGGCGAAAAGCCGGGCAGCCTGACCTTAAACCGCGCAACCAGCCTGCGGCAGCCGGGTTCTACCATCAAGCCGATTGGCGTTTATGCCCCGGCGCTGGACCGCGGCCTGATTACCGCCGGATCTATCTATAATGACAAGGCGACTTCCTACGGCGGCTGGACACCGCGAAACTATGACTTCCGCTACCGCGGCAAGGTGGACGTGCGTGCGGCCGTACGGTCCTCCTTAAACACCGTCCCGGTTGAGATTTTAAACAAGATGGGCGTACAAAACAGTTATGACTTTTTGACCCAAAAGCTGGGGCTTACCACCCTGGTGGAAAGCCGCGAGGTGGATGGTAAAATCTACACCGACATCGGCCTTTCTCAGCTGGCGCTGGGCGGTTTGACCGACGGTACAAACACGGTCGAAATGTCTGCCGCATTTGCCGCATTTGCCAACAACGGCATCTATCACAAGCCCTATACTTATACTGAGGTAAAGGATAAGGACGGCAATATCATCGTATCGTCCGACCGCTCTTTTCAGCAGGCGATGAAGCCGTCTACCGCATACATTATGACCAAACTTTTGGAAGAGGTTGTCGAACGCGGCACCGGCCGCGGTGCGGCGGTCTCCGGCACACGAACCGCCGGAAAAACCGGTACCACCTCGGAGAACAACGACCGCTGGTTTGTCGGCTACACGCCAAATTATGCGGCGGCCGTTTGGTACGGCTTTGATACGCCAAAAGAGATTACCACTTCTGCCAACCCGTGTATTCCGGTCTTTAAGGGCGTGATGAATCAGGTACAAAAAACCGTGACCGAGCGGCGCGAGATTGTCAAGCCGGACGATGTGGTATCGGTCAGCTACTGCACCTATACCGGTCTGCGCGCAACCTCCTCCTGTCCCTCCGACACCTTCTATTATTCCAAGGATAATATCCCGGCTTACTGCGGCTCCTCGCACCCCGGTTATACCCCGGAAGCGGCGGAGGATTCCGCGGAGGAAACCAAGGCGGACAGCACGAAAAAGAAATCCGATGATGCGGATGGCGATGGCGAAACGGCATCCTCCGGCACATCGGCACGCAGCAGCCATGGCACTTCCGGGCAGAGCGGAACCGGAGGCAGCTCCTCCGGCTCCGGCAGCAGCGGCAGCAGCGCAAGCGCCGGCAGCGGGACAAACGCCGGCAGCAGCACACAGAACCATTTACGGGAATAATGAATGATTTGTCCCGTGAGGACGCGCCCCAGGCTTTGTTTGCGGCTTGGGGGCGTCCTTTTTTGAAACAGAAACAGGCAAGGCGCACAAAACAAAACGCAAAATGAGGAAAACAGGAAATGAGCCTTTTCCTGTCTGAATTTTATGGAATTTCCCCAAAAATGCGGTTTTCTGTCAGTCACTGCTTGACAGAGGGAAAAAATTGTGCTAAACTAGGTCATTATCAAATAATCCTTTGAGGGAGACAAAAGGGCGAGGGGTTATCGGAATTTGACCACGACATTTTGGATTGCGGCCGGGTGCGGGAAGCCCGGGCTGCCCGGAAGAAATGGGATTGTCATCGGCGTTTTTTGCCGCATTGACGGACGGTGTTTTGCCGGTCGATTCCGCTTTATTACGATTTTGCTGCACGCAAAATAAATTTATTACTTTGAGAAAGGGGAACTCAAATTGAAGAAATTGGTAAAATTAGCTAGTATTGCATTGTCAGCCGTATTGGCTGTCGGCAGCCTCGCCGGTTGCGGCAACCAGGCAGGCACCACCGGAAGCGCCGGAAGCGCTGACGGCGCCATTAAAATCGGCGGCATCGGCCCGCTGACCGGTAATGCCGCAATTTACGGCCAGGCCGCAAAGAACGGTGCGCAGATCGCTGTCGATGAGATTAATGCAGCCGGCGGTGACATCAAGTTCGAATTAAAGTATGAAGACGATGAGAACGACGCAGAAAAGTCTGTCAATGCCTATAATAACTTAAAAGACTGGGGCATGCAGATTTCCCTGGGCAGCGTTACGACCCAGCCCTGTATCGCCGTTTCCACGGAGCTGAACGCAGACAAGATTTTTGCGTTAACGCCTTCGGCTTCCTCGACCGATGTAATCGGCGGTCAGCCGGATAAGGACGGCAACGTAACCATCGCACGGAAGGACAGCATGTTCCAGATGTGCTTTACCGATCCGAACCAGGGTACCGCTTCGGCTGAGTATATTAAGGATCAAAACCTTGGTACAAAGATTGCCGTTATTTATAACAACTCGGATGCATACTCGACCGGTATTTATCAGAAGTTCCAGTCTGAGGCCGGCAAGCTTGGTCTTGAGATTGTGTGCGCAAAAACCTTTACCGATGACTCTGCCAACGATTTTTCGTCTCAGCTCAACGAGATTAAAGCCGCAGGCGCCGATCTGATCTTCCTGCCGATTTATTACACCCCGGCATCTCTGATCCTGGCGCAGGCAAAGAAAATGCAGTATGCACCCAAGTTCTTCGGTGTGGACGGTATGGACGGTATTTTGACGCTGGATAACTTTGACACCTCTTTGGCAGAGGATGTTATGCTTCTGACACCGTTTACCGCAGACGCAGAGGATGAGAAGACCAAAAAGTTTGTGACAACGTATAAAGAAAAGTTCGGCGAGGTTCCAAACCAGTTCGCGGCAGACGGTTATGACTGCATTATGTCCATTTATGAGGCTTGCAAGGCACAGGGTATCACGGCTGATATGAGTGCATCCGATATTTGCGAAAAGCTGATCGAACAGTTTACCTCTCCCGACTTTAAGATCGATGGTCTGACCGGCACCCAGATGCAATGGTCCAAGACCGGTGAGGTTTCTAAGCCTCCGAAGGGCATGATTATTAAAAACGGCGTATATGTCGGCATGTAATAGTAAATGGTGACAGTATGAAAAAGAGGTGGCTGCAATTTTTGCGGCCCCTCCTTTTCGCTTTTATTTCTTCTGTGGGCCGGTCATGTGCAAAATGCAAAGACTCCCTTGCGGTCAGGCTTTGCGCTGTGTGCCTTTACATTTTGCAAATGCCCGGCTTTGATGAATTTTATGGATGAGGTGTCAGCTATGACTTTTGTTTCTAACCTAATTAACGGAATCAGCCTGGGTGCGGTTTATGCAATTATCGCCCTTGGCTATACCATGGTTTACGGGATTGCGAAAATGCTGAATTTTGCACACGGTGATGTCATTATGGTCGGTGCTTATATCTCCTTTTGTACCACGACCTATCTTCACCTTCCGCCCATTGTCTCCGTCCTGTTTGCTATGATTGTCTGTACGCTTTTGGGCATTTTGATTGAAGACCTGGCATACAAACCTTTGCGCAAGGCTTCCTCGCTGGCCGTCTTGATTACCGCAATCGGCGTCAGCTACTTTTTGCAGAATGCCGCGCTGCTGATTTGGGGCAGCGCACCAAAGACGTTTAGCTCCATCGTACCGCTATCCTCTCTTTCGTTGTTTGACGGTGGCCTGATTGTCACGGCAGAATCGATTGTTACGGTCTGCGCATGTGTTTTGATTATGATCTTTTTAACCCTCTTTACCAAAAAGAGCCGGATGGGCAAGGGGATGCGCGCCGTATCAGAGGATAAAGACGCGGCGGAACTGATGGGAATCAATGTAAATGTGACCATCTCGGTTACCTTTGCCATCGGCAGCGCCCTGGCCGCCATTGCCGGCGTGCTGCTCTGCTCGGTTTACCCTGTTTTGGTGCCGACGACCGGCTCGATGCCGGGCATCAAGGCATTTACTGCCGCCGTGTTCGGCGGCATCGGTTCGATACCGGGGGCAATGCTTGGCGGTATTCTGCTTGGCGTGATTGAGATTTTCAGCAAATCCTACATTTCGACTGCACTTTCCGACGCGATTGTGTTTGCGGTTCTGATTGTTGTCTTGCTGGTAAAGCCGACCGGACTTCTGGGTAAAAAAATTATGGAAAAGGTGTGAGGTGCGAAGATGAAAATACAAAATTCTCTCAAAAACATAAATAAGTTTACACGCACCAACCTCAAGGCCTACGGTATTGTTATCCTTGCCTTCCTGATTTTATTTCCGCTGCAGTCTGCCGGAATGATTAACAATTCCATCAGCGGTCAGTTGGTTCCCATTTGCACCTACATTGTCATGGCAATCTCGCTGAATTTGACAGTAGGCTTTTTGGGCGAGCTGAGCCTGGGACACGCCGGATTTATGAGTGTCGGCGCTTTCAGCGGCGTAATTACTGCGGTATGCCTGCAAAGCGCAGCCGCACCGGCGCCGGTACGGCTGCTGATTTCCATTATCGTCGGCGGTATCTGCGCCGGTATTGCCGGGCTTTTGATCGGAATCCCGGTGCTTCGGCTGCGCGGCGACTATCTGGCCATCGTGACCCTCGCCTTTGGCGAAATTATCAAAAACATCATCAACTGTCTGTACGTCGGTATTGACGCAAGCGGTTTGCACGTCAGCATGTCAAGCGCCGAGGCGCTCGGAATGACAAACGGAAATTTGATTTTAAACGGGCCGCAGGGCGCCGTCGGCATCACAAAAACGGCAACCTTTGGCGCCGGCATTTTGCTGATTTTGTTTTCCTTGTTTGTCGTGCTCAACCTGATTAACAGCAAAACCGGCCGCGCAGTTACCGCAATCCGCGATAACCGCATTGCAGCCGAATCTGTCGGCATCGGCATTACCCGTTATAAGCTGACCGCCTTCATTATCTCTGCCGTTTTGGCCGGCATGGCAGGCGCTCTGTACGCGATGAACTTCTCGACCATTGCCGCAAAGAAGTTTGACTTTAACACCTCTATTTTGATTTTGGTCTTTGTCGTTCTCGGCGGTATGGGGAATATTGTCGGTTCGATCGTGGCGACCGCGCTGCTTTATATGCTGCCGGAGCTGCTCCGCGGCGTTGCCGATTATCGTATGCTGATCTATGCGATTGTCTTGATTTTGGTGATGCTGGCTACAAACAGTCAGCGGATCAAGCAGCTGCGTGAACAGATTAAGGCAAAATTCTTTGATCGTAAAAATCAAGGCAAGCAGGAAGAGGGGGTGTCTTAACATGGATAAAATGGTACCGATTCCGAGCAACTCCATTGTGCCGGAACGTGATTTAGGAAAAACACCCATCTTAGAGACGCACCATTTGGGGATTGACTTTGGCGGTCTGACCGCTGTTGACGAACTGTCTCTCACCGTTGGCCGTACGGAGATTGCCGGTCTGATCGGCCCGAACGGAGCAGGAAAAACTACCGTATTTAACCTTTTAACCAACGTCTATCAGCCGACCCGCGGCGATATCATTCTGGACGGAAAATCCACCGCCAAAAAGACCGCCTCGCAGGTCAGCCGTATGGGCATTGCGCGGACATTTCAAAACATTCGTCTGTTTTCTAACATGACGGTGCTGGACAATGTCAAGGTCGGGCTGCACAATTCCATCCACCAGAGTCTGGCCGCCTCCATTACTCACCTTTTTGGCTATCACAAATCGGAGCGGCGGTCCCGCGACGAGGCGATAGAGCTTTTACAGTTCTTTCATATGGAAGATATGGCAAACCGTCAGGCAGGCTCCCTGCCCTATGGTGCGCAGCGCCGCCTGGAGATTGCACGTGCGCTGGCAACGCACCCCGGCATTATTCTGCTGGATGAACCGGCTGCCGGAATGAACCCCTCTGAGACCGCCGAGTTGATGGAAAATATCCGCCGCATCCGCGATAACTTCCATATTGCCGTCATGCTGATTGAGCATGACATGAACCTGGTGATGAATATCTGTGAAGGAATTTGTGTATTGGATCACGGCAAGGTAATTGCCAAGGGTGCGCCGGCAGAGATTAAGTCCAATCCGGCCGTGATTGAGGCATACCTCGGAAAAAAGAAGGAGGCAGACCATGCTGAAGGTTGATCATATCAATGTATATTACGGGCAGATTCATACCTTGAAGGATGTTTCCATTGAGGTTCATCAAAATGAAATCGTTGCACTGATCGGTGCAAACGGCGCCGGTAAATCAACAACCCTGCGCACCATTTCCGGTCTGCTTCGGTCAAAGACGGGCAGCATCACTCTGATGGACGAGGATATTTCGCATATTGATCCGCATCGCTTGGTCCCCAAAGGGCTGGCGCATGTCCCGGAGGGGCGGCACGTCTTTTTGCAGATGACGGTACTGGAAAACCTGGAAATGGGCGCTTATACCAACCCGTCTTATGTAAAAGAAGGCGTTGCAGATGTTTTTGAACGCTTTCCCCGGTTAAAGCACCGTAAAAACCAGATTGCCGGCACGCTGTCCGGCGGTGAGCAGCAGATGCTTGCGATGGGCCGCGCGCTGATGAGCCGGCCAAAACTTTTGATGCTGGACGAACCGTCCATGGGACTTTCGCCGATTCTGGTGCAGCAGATTTTTGATATTATTAAGGAGCTGCATGCCTCCGGAACAACCATTTTGCTGGTAGAACAAAACGCTGAAATGGCGCTGGAGGTTGCCGACCGCGCCTATGTCCTGGAATCCGGCGTGATTAAACTGTCCGGCACCGGCCGGGAGCTGGCGCAGAGCGATGCCATCAAAAAGGCATACCTGGGCGGCTGACGGTGGCGCGAAAAGCGCAATAACGATTCCTTGCCGCCGCTGTAATCTTTAAATGAAAAAGGGGCTTCGCTGAAAGCCTCTTTTTTATTTTATAACGCCGGCTCAATTTTAACAAGAAAAACGAAAAAGCGTGCTCTTTTTCGTCTCCTATATGAAAATATGAAAGGGATTTTTGCGTTTTTTCTCCATAATTTTGGTGGATTCTGCCCGTTTCGCGCTATTGACAAGCCCTTTGGTATCTTGTATAATGGAGGGAATAAGGAGAAGGAATTGGGAAAGGGACGTTAATCCCCCTTTTATGACTTCTAAAACAGAAGGAGTGTGTTGTTGTGAGGCTAAAAGGTTCAGACATTGTGGTAGAATGTATGCTGGAACAGGGCGTAGACACCGTTTTTGGCTATCCCGGCGGTTCCATCTTAAACATCTACGATTCTCTTTATCAATATTCCGACCGAATCCGGCATATCCTGACCGCCCATGAACAGGGTGCGGCACACGCAGCTGACGGCTATGCCAGAAGCAGCGGCAAAACCGGCGTTGTCTTTGCGACCTCCGGCCCCGGAGCAACCAACCTGGTGACCGGGATTGCAACGGCATACATGGATTCGGTACCCCTGGTTGCCATTACCTGTAACGTGGTAACGCCGCTGCTGGGACGCGACAGCTTTCAGGAAATTGATATTGTCGGCGTAACCATGCCGATTACCAAGCACAACTTCTTAGTCAAACGGGCAGAGGATATTGCCCCTGCCATTCGCAGAGCCTTTGTGATTGCGGCTTCCGGCCGGCCCGGCCCCGTCCTGGTGGATATCACCAAGGACGCGACGGCGGATTGGGCGGAGTACACGAAGACGGAGCCGGCTTCCATTGACCACAGCCGTGTGGAATCGGACGAGGCCGATTTTGACGCTGCCATCAACCTTTTGCAGTCGGCCAAGAAACCGCTGATTTACGCCGGCGGCGGCATCATTGCCGCAGGCGCGTCTGACGAACTGAAAACGTTTCAATCCCTTTTGGACGCACCGATTACGCTTTCTGTTATGGGGCTTGGCGCTTTTCCGGCCAAGGATCCGGCCTTTACCGGCATGATCGGCATGCACGGCACCAAGACCACCTCGCTGGCGGTGAAAGACTGTGACCTTTTGATTGCTGTCGGCGCACGGTTTTCTGACCGCGTCACCTGCGACACCAAAACCTTTGCAAAGGGCGCTAAGGTTTTGCAGATTGACGTAGACCGCGCCGAAATCGATAAAAACATTAAAACCGCCGCGCACCTGGTCGGCGACGCCAAGGCTGTGCTTGCCGCACTGAACAAGCGACTCTCTCAATCCGAGCATTCCCTCTGGATGCAGCAGATTGCCGCATGGAAGGCCGCTTATCCGCTGCCGCAGGCTACCGGCGAGACACTGACGCCGCAGTGCGTGCTGGAGGTTTTACATGAGGCCACCCACGGCGATGCCATTGTTACGACCGATGTCGGTCAGCATCAGATGTGGACGGCACAGTATTACAGTGTGAACAAACCGCGGCGCTTTATTACCTCCGGCGGTCTTGGCACCATGGGCTTTGGCCTTGGCGCTGCCATCGGCGCACAGGTAGCCAACCCTTCGGCAACCGTGATAAACATTACGGGCGACGGTTGTTTTCACATGAATTTAAACGAGCTTTCTACCGCAGCCAAAGAGGAACTTCCCGTCATTGACGTAGTGATGAACAACAACGTGCTCGGCATGGTGCGGCAATGGCAGCGTTTGTTCTACGACAAGCGTTTTTCCCAGACAACGCTGGATAAAAAGACGAATTATGACATGGTCTCGCGCGGTCTCGGCGCTGACGCCTACACCGTTACCACCCGAACAGAACTGGCCGAGGCGATCCGTACGGCGCTCTCACGTCGCAATGTTCCGGCCGTGATTAACTGCATCATTGATTCGGACGCGACGGTGGTTCCCATGGTTCCCAGCGGAAAATCCATTGAGGATCCGATTTTGGAAATTGAAATTGATTAAGGAGGAAGGCAGAATGAACACAACGCATGTTTTATCCGTTTTGGTGGAAAACCATGCCGGCGTTTTAAGCCGGGTGACCGGGCTTTTCTCCAGGAGAATGTATAATATCGACAGTCTGTCAGTCGGCGAGACGGAGGATCCGAACATCTCGCGCACGACCATTGTGGTGCAGGCGGACGACGACACCTTAAACCAGATCAAAAACCAGCTCGCTAAGCTGGTTGACGTCATTGAAATTACCGAGCTGCACAAGGACAACGCGGTTCTTCGCGAGCATGTCCTGGTAAAGGTCAGCGCCAAGGATCAGGCAGGCGTCATGCAGATTTGCGACATCTTCCGCGCAAAGATCGTGGATATCTCGCTGGAATACATGACGGCGGAGCTGACGGGCGCACCCAGCAAGATCAGCGCTTTTATCTCCCTGATGGAGCAATACGAGGTCAAGGATCTGGTTCGTACCGGCTTGACCGGCCTTGCAAGGGGATAGCCAATCGCGGTCAAAGGGATGGTTTTTTGCAAGCTATTTTTAAAAATAATAATCAATATCATAAATTTGGAGGAATGTAAAATGGCTAAAATTTTCTATGCAAGTGACTGTAATCTGGGTTTGCTCAGCAATAAGACTGTGGCAATCATCGGCTACGGCAGTCAGGGTCATGCTCACGCGCTGAACTTAAAGGAGAGCGGCGTTAAGGTTATTGTTGGTCTGTACGAGGGCAGTAAATCCTGGCCGGTTGCCGAGGCTGCCGGGTTTGAAGTCTTTACCGCAGCGGAAGCGGCAAAGAGAGCTGATTTAATCATGATTTTGATTAACGATGAAAAACAGGCAAAGCTGTACAAAGAAAGCATCGAGCCAAGCCTGACCGCCGGCAAGATTCTTGCTTTTGCACACGGCTTTAATATCCATTTTCAGCAGATTATTCCGCCCAAAGACGTTGATGTTATCATGATTGCGCCCAAGGGTCCGGGTCACACCGTCCGCAGCGAATACGTTGCCGGAAAAGGTGTTCCCTGTCTGGCTGCAGTAGCCCAGGACGCATCCGGCAACGCGATGGATATTGCCTTGGCGTATGCGGCAGGAATCGGTGGCAGCCGTGCCGGCGTTTTAGAGACCACCTTTAAAATGGAAACCGAAACCGATTTGTTTGGTGAGCAGGCCGTTTTATGCGGCGGCGTAACCGCCCTGATGCAGGCCGGCTTTGAGACTCTGGTAGAGGCCGGCTATGATCCGCAGAACGCATACTTTGAGTGTATCCACGAGATGAAGCTGATCGTAGATTTAATTTATCACGGCGGATTCAGTGAAATGAGACACTCGATTTCTGACACCGCGGAATACGGCGACTACGAAATCGGCAAGCGTATCATCACCGAGGAGACCAAGAAAGAAATGAAGAAGGTTCTCTCCGAAATTCAGGACGGTACCTTTGCACGCAACTGGATCGCAGAAAACGCCGTAAACCGTCCGCACTTTAACGCAACCAGACGGATCAAGGCAGAGCATCAGCTGGAAAAGGTCGGCAAAGAGCTGAGAAAAATGTATTCCTGGAACGACGAGAAATAAGCAATATCCACATTTTGACTGCGCCCAGGGTTTGAATGCCAACCCGGTGATGTGAGAAATAGCGGGAAACGGGCGGAGCGATTGTCTCCGCCCGTTTTTTTACCAAAAATCCGATGACTCCGTCCGTCAGCGGCGGCGCTTGGGTCTCTCTCCGCGGTGTGGCATTGTCCGGCGCAAATTACTTTTTAGGAGGTACAGCATGAACAGTGACCAAATAAAATCCGGTGCGAACCGCACCCCCCACCGCTCTCTGATGAAGGCGCTGGGGCTGACGGATGAAGAAATCAAACGGCCGATGATCGGCGTGGTAAACTCGCAGAATGAGATTGTCCCCGGCCATATTCACTTAGACAACATCGCAAGAGCGGTCAAGGACGGCATCCGCATTGCCGGCGGTACGCCGATTGAAGTACCGGCCATTGCCGTCTGTGACGGCATCGCCATGGGACACGAGGGTATGAAATATTCTCTGGTTTCCCGTGAGATCATCGCCGACTCGGTCGAAATTATGGCAAAGGCGCATCAGTTTGACGCCTTAGTTCTGATACCGAACTGCGACAAGGTCGTGCCCGGTATGCTGATGGCAGCGGCACGCCTGAACATTCCTGCGATCTTAGTCAGCGGCGGTCCGATGCTCTCGATGAAGTTTAAGGGCTGCTACCGCGACTTTAATACCGGCATGGAGGCGGTTGGCGCTTACCAGGCCGGAAAGATTAACGATGCAGAACTTTCCGATCTGGAAGAGGCGGCTTGTCCGACCTGCGGCTCCTGCTCCGGCATGTTTACCGCAAACTCGATGAACTGTCTGTCCGAGGTTCTGGGTATGGCGCTGCCGGGCAACGGCACCATTCCGGCCGTCTACGCGGAGCGAATCCGCCTGGCGAAAAAAGCCGGCATGCAGATTATGGAGCTTTTGAAAAAGGATATCCGTCCGAGGGATATTATGTCCCCCGACGCCATCTATAACGCGCTGCGCGTGGATATGGCGCTGGGCTGCTCCACCAACTCGATGCTGCATCTTCCGGCCATTGCCCACGAGGCAAACGTGGAATTTACCCTGGACTACGCCAATCAGATCAGCGCCGACACCCCGAACCTCTGTCACTTAGCGCCGGCCGGCGCGCACCATGTTCAGGATTTATATGCAGCCGGCGGCGTAACTGCGTTGATGAACGAGCTTAGCAAAAAGAACCTCCTTCGCGAGGACACCCTGACGGTCACCGGGAAAACCCAGGGTGAAAACATTGCCGGACACCCGGTGCTTGACTATGATGTCATTCGTCCGATTGACAACCCCTATTCCAAGACCGGCGGTATTGCGGTATTAAAGGGAAACCTTGCACCCGATGTATCGGTGGTAAAGCGCAGCGCTGTGGCAGAAGAAATGCTGGTTCACGAAGGCCCGGCCAAGGTTTTTGACAGTGAAGAAGAGGCGATTTCCGCCATCTACGCCGGAAAAATCGTAAAAGGCGATGTTGTGGTTATCCGCTACGAGGGTCCGAAGGGCGGCCCCGGTATGCGTGAGATGCTCTCGCCGACCTCTGCCATCTGCGGCATGGGACTGGATAAGGACGTTGCACTGATTACGGACGGCCGTTTCAGCGGTGCAACCCGCGGCGCGGCAATCGGCCATGTATCGCCGGAGGCTGCCGAGGGCGGCAACATCGGCCTGGTACAGGACGGCGACATCATCTCGATCGATATTCCGGCCGGAACAATCTCGATGCAGGTATCAGATGAGGAGCTTACAAAGCGCCGCGAAAACTTTGTTCCGAAGGAGCCGCCGATCAAGGACGGCGTTTTGAGAAAATACGCAAGGCTGGTGACTTCGGCGTCCACCGGCGCAATTTTAAAAGCATAAAACCGGGCTTTGCCCGATAAAGGAGGCATTTACCGTGGGAATGACCATGACGCAAAAAATTCTTGCCGCACACGCCGACCTTGACAGTGTCAAAGCCGGACAATTGATCCGTGCGGATTTGGATATGGTACTCGGCAATGACGTCACCACGCCGGTTGCCATTAAAGAATTTGAATCAAACGGCTTTACCGACGTTTTTGATAAGGACAAAATTTCAATTGTATTGGATCACTTTACCCCCAATAAGGATATCAAATCAGCAGAGCACTGCAAGCTTTGCCGCGAATTTGCAGACGCGCATACCGTCACCAACTTCTATGATGTCGGTAACATGGGCATTGAGCATGCCCTCCTGCCGGAAAAAGGGCTGGTTGCTCCCGGCGAGGCCGTAATCGGCGCCGACTCGCACACCTGTACGTACGGCGCGCTCGGCGCGTTTTCGACCGGTGTGGGCAGCACCGATATGGCGGCCGGTATGGCCTCCGGCAAGGCGTGGTTTAAGGTGCCCGCCGCGCTGCGCTTTAACCTGACCGGCAAGCCCGGAAAATGGGTTTCCGGCAAGGATGTCATTTTACACATTATCGGCATGATCGGCGTGGACGGCGCGCTGTACCAGTCGATGGAGTTCGGCGGAGACGGGTTGAAAAATCTGTCCATGGACGACCGGCTTGCCATGGCAAACATGGCGATTGAGGCCGGCGGCAAAAACGGCATTTTTGAGGTGGACGATGTGACGCTTTCCTATATAAAGGATAAGGTCAGCCGCCCCTTTACCGCCTACAAAGCGGATGATGACGCGGAATATACGGCGGTTTATGACATTGATCTCAGCAAAATCAAGCTGACGGTTGCGTTTCCGCATCTGCCGGAGAATACCCGTACCATCGACGAGGTGGGCGAGGTCAAAATTGACCAGTGCGTGATCGGTTCCTGTACCAACGGCCGTATCGAAGATCTGCGCGCCGCCGCTGCGGTGTTAAAGGGCAGACACATTGCCAAAAATGTCCGTGCCATCATCATTCCTGCCACCCAGAAAATTTATAAGCAGGCCATGCACGAGGGATTGTTTGACATCTTTTTGGACGCCGGCTGCGTGGTATCCACTCCGACCTGCGGTCCCTGTCTCGGCGGTCATATGGGTATTTTAGCAAAGGGCGAACGCGCCATTGCCACCACCAACCGCAACTTTGTCGGCAGAATGGGTCACCCGGAATCTGAGGTTTACCTCTCCGGCCCGGCCGTTGCCGCCGCGTCGGCAGTCAGCGGTTTTATCACGTCCCCGGACGCACTTTAACGAAGGAGGTTTTACCATGAAAGCAAAAGGCAGCGTGCATAAATATATGGACAACGTGGATACCGACGTCATTATCCCGGCGCGGTATTTAAACACCTCGGTTCCGTCCGAGCTTGCGGCGCATTGTATGGAAGACATTGACGCGGACTTTACCAAAAAAGTAAAAAAAGGAGATATCATGGTTGCCCATAATAACTTTGGCTGCGGCTCGTCAAGAGAGCATGCGCCGATTGCCATCAAGGCATCCGGCATCGCCTGTGTGATTGCAGCCACCTTTGCCCGCATTTTTTACCGCAACGCCATCAATATCGGGCTTCCGATTATGGAATGCCGTGAGGCTTCGGAGCATATCCAGGACGGCGACGAAGTGGAGATTGATTTTGACAGCGGTATTATTTACAACCTAACCCGCGGCGAGCACTATCAGGCAGAACCGTTTCCTGCTTTTATCAAAGAAATTATTGAGAAAAACGGATTGTTAAATTCCATCAAAGGAGCGTAAAGGAATGAAGATAGAGTTAGCAGTAGTAAAAGGTGACGGCATCGGCCCGGAAATCGTAACTGAGGCCGAAAAGGTTTTAGACCGAATCGGCGCCCTGTTTGGACATACCTTTGTCTATACGGATATTTTGGCCGGTGGTTGCGCGATTGACGCGTGCGGCGTACCGCTGCCGGAGGAATCCGTGCAGACCGCATTAAAGGCGGATTCCGTTCTCCTAGGTGCGGTCGGCGGCCCCAAATGGGACACGCTCCCCGGCGACAAACGGCCGGAGAAAGCGCTGCTCGGCCTGCGGAGCAGACTGGGGCTGTTTGCCAATATTCGCCCTGCCAAATTGCATGCCGCACTGGCAGACGCCTGCCCGTTAAAGCCGGAAATCTCCAAGGACGGCATTGACTTGGTGATTGTCCGCGAGCTGACCGGCGGTCTTTACTTCGGCAAGCGCGGCCGCAAGGACGGCGGCGAGATGGGCGAGGTCGCTTATGATGAGCTGGAATATTCCAAAAAAGAGATTGAAAGAATCGGCCGTGTCGCTTTTACCATGGCGCAAAAACGCCGGAAAAAGGTCACCAGCGTAGACAAGGCCAATGTGATTGAAACATCAAGATTATGGCGAGAGACCATGCATGCCCTCTCGAAAGAGTATCCAGACGTTACCTATGAGGATATGCTGGTTGACAACTGTGCGATGCAGCTGGTGCGCAATCCGTCTCAGTTTGACGTGATTGTAACGGAGAATATGTTTGGTGATATTTTATCCGACGAGGCCAGCATGACGACCGGGTCGATCGGCATGCTCCCCTCCTCCTCGCTCGGCAGCAGCACGAGAGGAATGTATGAACCGATTCACGGCAGTGCGCCGGATATTGCCGGTCAGAATAAGGCAAACCCGATTGCGACCGTTTTATCCTGTTCCATGATGCTGCGTGACAGCTTTGGACTGATGGACGAGGCAAAGTGCATTGAGGACGCGGTTACCTGCGTTTTAAATGACGGTTTCCGCACAGCGGATATTATGGACGAAGGCGGAACGCTCCTCGGCACCCGTGAAATGGGCGATAAAATTACCGCATACCTGAAAAAGAACTAATTGATAAGGCCTCCCGACCGGGAGGCCTTAGCTTTTTTCTAGCGATCCACATTGTTCCTGCCGCCGCTTTTTCCTTTGATCCACAGCTGCGCCGTATATGGAGGGAGCACAAACGTTTCTTTCGTCTCGCCCAATATTTTTCTCTCCATCGAAAATGCGTCATAAAAGACCGCGTTTTTCAATTTTGAAATCGATACCGCAACCTCTTTTTCCGTGCCGTCACGGTTTATAAGGCACAGCGCCGCCGTGCCGTCCGCCGGGCTGCCAAACACGTCGCGTTCACCCTCAAAATACCGCAGATATCCATAAACGCCGCCCTCGGCAAAAACGGTTTCGAACCGGCCGCGGCGCAAACAATCCGTGTTTTTTCTGATTGCCGTCAGTTTTTTGACCCAATCCAAAAGCTCAATATCCACCGCTCTCCATGGATAGGTGCCGCGGTTAAAGGGATCCTTGCCGCCCTGCATACCGACCTCATCCCCGTAATAAATACACGGAACGCCGTAAAAGGTCATCTGCATCATAAACGCCATTTTCAGGCGTTTGACCGCCATATCTTCCGCTCTTGATGTAAGATGACTGTCGCCGCAGTCCCGGCTCATACCGCCAAGCATAGATTTGACGCGCATGGTATCGTGGGTGCCCAGCATATTCATCAGGGCATATAAGGTCTGCTTTGGATAATTTTCAATCTGTGCCATGATATGCCGATGCAGGAAAGCCGCGTCCTCCCAGCCCATCAAAAAGGCCAATACCCGATCCTTAAACGGATAATTCATCACACTGTCCAACTCGTTCCCCATCAGGTACTGCCGCATCTTTCCGTACGCCATCTTATGGGACGCGTCCTCCCAGACCTCGCCGATAATAACGGCGTCCTCATTTTCTTTTTTGACTTCCCGGCGCAAAATCTCAATAAATTCGTCGGGCAGTTCATCCGCAACGTCCAGCCTCCAGCCTTTTGCACCGCAGCGAATCCACTTTTTAATCACCGCGTCCGAATCCCTTAATATATAATCTAAATAGCTGTCCTCCATCTCGTTGACGTTCGGCAGGTTATTGCAGCCCCACCAGCTTTCGTACTGCGGATAGTTGGTAAACTGATACCATGCGCAGTAAGGTGATTGACTGTCGCGGTACGCGCCCGTCTGTGCGCCGTAGCTGCCGTATTTATTAAAATAAATACTGTCCGCGCCGGTGTGGCTGAATACGCCGTCTAAGATGATCGAGATTCCCTGTTCTTTGGCTGCGGCGCAAAGATCCTTAAAATCCTGCTCTGTGCCGAACATTGGGTCAATTTTTTTATAGTCGGCGGTATCATATTTATGATTGGAATACGCGTCAAAAATCGGATTTAAATAAATCACGCTCACACCCAGCTCTTTCAGATACGGCAGCTTTTTTTCGATGCCTTTTAAATTGCCGCCGTAAAAATCGTTGCAGGCCGGCCCGTCCTCATACGGGTGACGGTTAAAGCTGATCGGCGCATACCAATTATCGTGAATGATATATTCTTCCCGTTTCTTTTGGATTTCTCCCTCATGGTATCCATAAAACCGATCGGGAAATATCTGATACATAATCTGATCGCAAAACCAATTCGGCACGCGATAATTTTTATCATAGACGGTAATCTGGTAGCTGTTGCTGTCGATTGCCTCTTTTGTTTCGCCCACGCCGCCGAGTTTATCCGCGCTATTGGTATAATAAAGGGTCTGATCGCTGCCCTCTGCGATAAAATCGTACCACAAAAGACCGGTTTCCACTCCGACATCAAAGCCTACCTGATAGAGAAAACGCCCGTCCCCATTGCGGACTTTTTTCATGGGGAGCCGATGTTCCTGATCCTTTTGAAACAGACGAAGGACAACCGACACAGGCGCTTTTTTATCGGTTACTTCAATTGAAAGCGTCACTTTTTCCCCGGTCGGTACGGCGCCCTGCGGATTTCTGTATATTTTATTTTGGGAATCATGGTATAATTGCATCGTTTTTCAGCCTCTCTTTTTCCTTCTCTCCTCTAGTATAATATGAAATTATCTTCTTTTCAAGTCCTAGCCGAAAGAGAGTAATCTGAACCCTCCTGAAAAGGAGAAATTTCGGCATCTTTCGTCTTGTTATCGATGCTCCGCGCCGAGCCTTGCTGCCTCTTCCGCACCAAAATCTGCTCAAAATTGAATCCTTTTCAGGTTGTAGAATTATGGGGAGAGCGGATTTTTGGTTACGCAAGGAAAAAACGGAGTCAATCGTCATCCCGGCAAAGACGAAAAACGAAAATATTCTGAAATTACGCCGATTTAGGCGGGCTTAGATTACTAACATCATATTAACCTTAAAATGGGGATTGAATTTCTGATTCCGCTGGGCTATAATAATAAGTATATCATAACATCTTGAAAAAAACAGCGGTTTTAGCGTGACAGTAAAATACAATTATTTTAAAAAGAAAAGAGGGAATCAGATATGGAAGAAAAACAAAATCAAGAGGTTGTTGAGATTACCCAACGGATTGCCGAGCTTCGGGACGCCTGCGGCTATACCCCGGAGGAATTTGCGGCCAAGCTGAATATTCCTCTTGAAACCTACCTTGCCTATGAGCATAACGCCAGCATTATTCCGGTCAGTCAAATTTGTAACATCGCAAATCTCTGCGGTGTTGATTTGTCGGAGATTATGACCGGCATCAGCGCAAAGCTGAAAACAATTCAGATTGTTCGCAGCGGCGAGGGAGAAAGTATGGAGCGTTATCCAGGCTATCACTTAAAGGATCTGGCCTATCGTTTCAGCGGTAAGGTGATGCAGCCCATTTTGGTAAGGCTTGACCCAAACGATCCTCCTCCCACACTGGCACGCCATGGCGGTCAGGAATTTAATTTTGTTTTGGAGGGCGTGGTTGACCTTCACTGGGACGGCAAGGTGTTTCCCCTCTATCCGGGTGACTGCGTCTATTTTGATCCGACTTTTACCCACGGGCAAAGCTGCGGCAGCGAAAGCACTGCGCAGTTTTTAACCATCATTGCCGAGTCATAATAACGGGCGCAAATTACCTTGACGGAAACACCTTTTTAAGGAGGACGCTATCATGAATTTACTGAATCAATATTTACCGAGAACGGAATTTTCTTCTTATGAGGATTTTATTGAAAATTACCGCATCAATGTGCCGGAATATTTTAATTTCGGCTTTGACGTCGTGGATGCCTACGCCGAAAAATGCCCCGATCAGACGGCGCTGATCTGGTGTGACGACCACGATCATGAAAAGACCTTTTCCTTTTCGGATATCGCTGCTCTTTCAAATCGCGCCGCAAACTATTTTGTGTCGATCGGTATTCAAAAGGGAGACACCGTGCTGATGATTTTGCGCCGCCGCTGGGAATATTGGATTTGCGCCGTGGCGCTTCATAAAATCGGCGCCGTTTTAATCCCCGGCAGCCTTTTGCTGACCGAAAAGGATATTGTCTACCGTGCCAACGCGGCCGACATCAAGGCGATGGTATGCATTGACGATCCCTTTGTGATAGAACAAACCGAGGCGGCTATCCCGCAGATTAACCATCCCGTGACTAAAATTTTAGTCGATCAGCGCCGTGACGGGTGGCTGAATTTTGAGGATGCCGTTTCTCCTATGCCGGACACGTTTTCTGTCCCCGATACGGCACGCACTAAATCAAGCGATCCTTTTATGATCTTTTTTACCTCCGGCACTACCGGACTTCCCAAGATGGTGCAGCACAGCTGCTCGTATCCGCTCGGTCACATTGTCACCGCAAAATACTGGCAGCAGGTGCAGGAGAACAAGCTGCACCTGAGCGTTTCCGACTCCGGCTGGGGAAAATTCTCCTGGGGGAAAATTTACGGTCAGTGGCTTTGCGGCGCCGTGGTTTTTTCCTATGATATGGACAAATTTATCCCGAGCCGGCTGCTTCAAAAAATGGTAGATTACCAAATTACGACATTTTGCGCACCGCCGACGATTTTTCGTTTCTTTTTACAGGAGGATCTGTCAAAATACGATTTATCCTGTATCAAGCATTGCTGCACCGCCGGAGAACCCCTGAATCCCGAAGTGTATTACCGCTGGAAAGAACGCACCGGACTGCGTCTTTACGAGGGGTTCGGACAGACGGAATCTACCGTACTTCTTGCCAATTTTCCTTGGTTTGAGCCAAAAATTGGCTCTACGGGAAAGCCGGCGCCGCTCTATCATCTTTCCCTGATTACGCAGGAGGAGAAAAAAACCGAAAGCGGTGAAGAGGGTAAAATTGTTGTCACCGATATTCAAAATGTTCCTCCTCCCGGGCTTTTCACCGGCTACAATAAAAATCCTGAGCTGACGAAAAAGGCGCTCGGCGGCGCCTATTATAACACCGGCGATGTTGCCTGGCAGGACGAGGACGGTTATTATTGGTTTGTCGGCCGGGACGATGATGTTATCAAATGTTCCGGCTACCGCATCGGCCCGTTTGAGGTGGAAAGCGCCCTGATAGAGCACCCCTCTGTGGTAGAATGCGCCATCACCGGCGCACCGGACCCGATCCGCGGCCAGGTAGTAAAAGCCACGATTGTACTGGCAAAAGGCTATCATCCATCAAAGGAGCTGATTGTTGAGCTTCAAAACCATGTGAAGCATGCTACAGCGCCCTATAAATATCCCCGTGTGATTGAATTTGTGGACGAGCTGCCAAAGACCCTGGGCGGAAAGATTAAACGCGCTCAGATTCGAAAAAAAGACGCAGACAGCTATCATCAATAAAAATAAATCCGCAGACAAAGGTCTGCGGATTATTTTTATCCTTTTATTCTTCTTTTCGTTTGCTACCCGGTTTTACATTGCAGTCCGGATAGATTCTTCCCTCGATGACGCCGTTTTTTTCTTCAAACACTTTGATGTTATTCCGAATCAAAACAAGAATGTGACTGTTTATACTTCTTCCCTCATACTCTGCCACATACGCAATTTTTTGCAGCATTTCTTCTTCAATTCTGATCGATACACTCTTTACAGACATATTATCACCCCAAAATAAATATATTGTATATTTATTTTATGTTTATTTTGTGATATAATGCACCTTATAGATATACTGTATATCTATAAAATTTTTAAAATGGTGATACTATGCGAATTGAAATTCAAAAATTAAATACCTGTTGTTTCTTTGGACACCGAAAAATCATATCCGACGATAAACTTGTCAATGATATAACATCCGCAATTGAAAACTTAATCATCAATCATCATGTTGACACTTTTTTATTCGGAAGTAAAAGTCAATTTGATCGTTTATGCTACAAAATTGTAAGCAGATTTAAAACAAAATATCCTAATCTTAAGAGAATCTACGTAAGAGCCGAATTTCCTTATATTGATGATCAATATCGGTCTTATCTTTTAGAAAGATATGAAGATACCTACTTTCCGGATCAACTATACCATGCCGGAAAGGCAGTCTATATTGAAAGAAATTATGAAATGATTCAAAATAGCAAATATGCCATTATTTACTATAACAAAAATTACATTCTTCCCCATCAGCATTATAAAAAAGACCTCTTGTTGCGTCCATCAAAAGGCGGTACAAAAATCTCCTATGAGTACGCAAAACAAAAAGGACTTCTTATCTGTAACGTCTATTGCCCGTAAAAAAAGAAAGGCGCCGCCTTTCTTTTTTTATTCCACTTTACTGGCCGGAAGGTTGACGGTCACACGGGTAAACCGCCCAAACTCGCTCTCAATCTGGATGGTGCCGCCGTGATTTTCGATAATCTCCTTGGTGATGGAAAGGCCGAGACCGGTCCCTCCTTTCTCGCGGCTTCTCGCTTTATCCACCCGATAAAACCGCTCAAACACATGGGAAAGATCCGCCTTCGGGATTCCCTTTCCGCTGTCCTCTACCTTGATATAAACATTATTATACAGGGTTCCGGCGTATATCTGGATTTTATCCCCTTTCGAACAATAGCGGATGGAATTGGATATAATATTCTTTACTGCCCGCTCAATCTGATCCTCATCCGCGTAAATATCGTGAATTTCGGTCATACGGTTATAAGTCAGATTCAACCCCTTTTGCTCCGCCTCCAGACAAAACATGTCGGTCAGCCGCCGCAGCATTGCGTCAATCGAGAAAAATTCCTTATTTGTATCGACACGCTGCATATCAAAGCGGTTTAAAATCAATAGATTTTGTACCAGCGCAGTCATTTTATCCGTCTCTTTTTCCACAGTTTTTAAAAGGCTGGTCGCCGTCTTTTTATCGTCCAGATAACCGCTCAGCAAGGTTTCGGTATAAGTACGAATGGTCGTCAGCGGTGTTTTTAATTCGTGCGATACCTCTGCTACAAATTTTTGACGCGCGCTCTCTAAGTTAAACTGCTCCGTCACGTCCTCAAACACACATACCACGCCGGCAACCTTATCATGATCCATCTGAAACGGCACAAGAGAAGTCTTAATATGGTCACTGCCGACCAAAAGCTCTCTTTTTTCGGTCTTAGACCGCTCCAAATACATAAACTCCGCCATGCAAATATCGGCATGGTATTTTTTAAAAAATCCATCAAAACGCAGCGTTTCGGGATTTTCAATATGAAACATCCTCTTTGCGGCAGGGTTGATATGCAGTACCTTCTGATTGGTGTCAAAGGCAATAATCCCGTTGTTAATATGCTCTAAAATAACCTCTACCTTATGTTTTTGGGTATTATTCTGTTTGATACTCTCGTTCATAGCCGTCCCAATCCGGTTAAATGAACGGATCAGATTGCCCATCTCGCCGGAGGGCAGCTTTTCAAGCCCCGGCGCAAAATCCCCCTCCGCAAAGCGATCAATCCTGCGTTTTAAAAGATTCAACGGCCGAACCATGGTATAAGTCATCCAAAATCCTACGCCGGCCGCCGCCAAAAGGGCGATCAAAACGGAAAAAAGGATATTTCTCACGGATGAGGCCATAATCTCACGGATTTCCACTTTATTGTCGCGGATGTATAAAATCAGACCGTCCTCGTTCCGACTGCCGTTTTTGATAAAATAGGCATAGTCCATACTCTGATCAAAAAGTCCCGATTTCTCACCTTTGCCGCCGCGCATGGCTGCGCTTAGGTTTTTGGTTTCACTCATCTGACCCGATGACAGTGAGGGCGGCGAAATCACGCTCAAATCCCTGGCGGATAAGACATAACAGCTCCGATTTTCGGTCAGTCCAAGCTTTCCGGCATAGTTTAAGATTTCCCGTTCCATCAGCGCAGCAATTGCCGCATCGTCCTTACCGCTCTCATAAAAATCACGAAGTTTGTCCGGCAGCTCACTGCCCGATACCTCTTTTGCTGCGTCATAAAAACGATCTTCCGCAGAAGATATGTCTGTATAAAAACAAATGGCGCCGACAATCAGTACCGCGGTCAAAACGGCCGCCATAACCTTTGCGGTCAGCCGAAAATATAGCTGATAAAACACCGATTGTGCACCCCCATTTTCTCCCTTTTTCGATTGTTCGCCTACCAGTATACCACAGAAAAAAACGATGGTAAAGGATTATTTTAGAAATAAAAAAAATTTTTTTTGATAAGTGGTATCAAACAGGTGCAATCCGGGTATCCTAAGAATGAGGAAGTATGTGTTTTATATATATCATATATATATTATATTTTAGTTGCTGTCGCGGTTGTTGGGGGTGTGGAAAAAGGGGAAAAGGAGAGCTTATCCCGTCACAACTTCAAAGAGAGGCATGGGATAAGCTCTGAATAACTTGGTTTTGTTTTCCACACTTTCCAATGTCGATTGAGAGGAAATATTTTTCACACAGGCCGTCCACATTTTATCAACAGGAAAAGCGTGGAAAAGTCAGCGGTTTTTCACATCCTCAGCGACCAGCTGGAGCGCGGCGCTGCGGTGACTGATGGTATTTTTAACGTAAGGAGGAAGATCTGCCAAGGTTTTGTCATAGCGCGGATAGTAAAAGATCGGATCGTAGCCGAATCCGTCCTCGCCGGACGGAGTGAGAGCAATCCGTCCGCTGCATTTACCGTAAAAGGTACGGATTTCCTGTCCCGGCTCTGCAACCGCGATCACGCAGACAAAGTGTGCGGTGCGATCTTGCAGCGGTACATCGGAAAGCGCTAAGAGAAGCTTTTGGATATTCTCCGCGTCCGTGGCATTTTCTCCGGCGTAGCGTGCCGTATAAACGCCGGGCGCGCCGCCGAGTGCATCCACGCACAGGCCGCTGTCATCGGCAATGGTGGGTTTTCCGGTGGCCTGCATGATCGCCTGCGCCTTTTTGATGGCGTTTTCTTCAAACGTTTTGCCGTCCTCAACCACCTCAATATCGCCGACACCGGCCTCGGTCTGGGTCATAATATGAAAATCATCGCCTAATATATCTTTGATTTCCCTTGCTTTATGTGCATTTTTGCTCGCTAGTATATAGGTTTTCATGAAAAGAACCTCCTGCTGTTTTTTTTATTATAGCGTAAAATGTCGTATTTGACAAGAAAATAAAAAAGAAATCAGGAGATAGAAACGGCACGCAGTACGATGACGGTCATATCGTCGTCGGCGCTGCCGCCCTTTCGCGCAATGGATTCCTGCAAGATAAAGTCTGACAGATCCTTTGGTGAGATATCCGAGGGCGCGTGATCGATCGCACTGCGGAGCCAGTTTCCGGATTCACCGCGCAGCGAGATGCCGTCGCTTGCCATAATCACCATATCGCCGTCTTTTAGCGTATGAGCAAAGGTTTCAATTTCCAGGCCGGAAAGAATCCCGACCGGCAGCGAGGAGGATCGGACAGTCTCGGTATTTTGTTTTCTCTTGATATAGCTGGGTTCCGCACCGTTTTTGATAAATTCGGCTTCTCCGGTATAGAGATCGACCATACACATATCAACGGTTGCAAAGGCCTCTGCCGCGGATTTCATCACCATGACCGAGTTAATCAGCTTTACTGCCACGGTTTTGTCAAAGCCGGCATTCATAAAATCCTCAAGCAGAGAGATAATGGCACTGCTCTCCCGGTTGGCACGGTGGCCGGTTCCCATACCGTCACTTAGTGTGGCAATGTACTTTCCGCCGTTTAAAAGGCGGAGCATATGAGAATCGCCGCATTCGTCACCTTTTTCCGCACAGGCAAAGGAGGCCTCTATTTTTAAGGGAGGTTCCTCTAAAAAAAGACAGGTCGGCGTCTTAGATACCAAAGAGGGGTGTCGATTGTAGGAAACAAATTTTTTACCCAGTACATCGTTTAAAATTAGGACGGTTTCTTCCGGCAGGGGATTTTCTGTCTCGTACGGGGTGATATGTACGGTCTGACGGCCGTTTGTGCCGTGCATCACCATCACCGAATCCGTAAGACAGCCCTTTTGCTTTAAACGGTTTTGAATCTCCTGTGCGGAACAGTAGTCCGGTGCGGCGGTTGTTTTAAGCTCCTCCGTCATTTGATATAGGATTTCAGATACGCCGTGGAACTGCTGACTGATCAGGTCGCGATTTTCGCGCAGCTTTCCTTTCCACACCTGGTTGATTTTATAAATTTCAAAAAGGCGGTTGATTTCGCGGGTGAGGGGAGAAAGGTGTAGGCAGTTATCCGAAAAAACCGGGTCGATATCCTCCGGGTTGAGAGAGCCCTTGCGTTCCATAATCTCTAAAAATTTAAACATGGTTTGATAAGTGGCGTTAAAATTCTTATTCCAACAAACATGAACACGGCTGCAGTCACGGCAGATGTGATCGGCCGCCGTATCAAACAGCATGGCAATATCCTGCATATCCACCTGATCCTGATTGTCCGACAAGCGGACAAAGGTATTTGACAAAGTCTCAAACGAATCCGCGGTGAGGGAAAGTTTTGAGAGCAGCCGCTGCGCAGCCGGGTTATTGGTTTCTTTGGAAGCAGGGGCAAAGCTGACAAAACGCCGCACCTCATAAAAGACGCGCTTTGGAGTAAAAATCAGCGCGGCGGCGCCGAGCAGCGGATCTGCAACAGGAAGGGAGGGAAAACCGCCCGTCATACTGTAAAGGGATAAAAAGCCGCCGCCAAGCGCAATAACAGCCGCGGCTGCCAATTTGTGAAAACGGGCGGCCATGCCGCAGAGAAAACCGCAGGAAGCAAAGACGGCGAGGTAGGTTAAAAGATCCTCCCGAAGCCCAAGAAGCAGTCCTAAAAACATACCGGCAGCGGTCGCCGGCATAAAACCGCCGGAAATGGCGGCAATGCCAAGCACCCAAAATCCGAGGAAGTTGGAGAGTGAAACATAGGGAGGCCATGCAATGCTTTGAAAACTAAGCAAAACAATGCCGGCAGTCATACATAGGCTGAGTTTTTCTTCCTCGGTCGGAATACCGGTTTGCATCTTTTTCAGGTTCATTATGCCGCGGCTGCGGTCAAATACCAAAACGCCGAGCGAAACCAGAAAGAAATCCAAAACCGTAGTGATGACGGCGCTTGAGACAAAGCCTGTCCAAAGAATCTCCAGCAAATGAAACACGACAATTCCGCCGCCGGCCGTTGTCAGCGCGCTGCGCGGGGACAGTTCTTCGCCGCGATCCAAAAAAAAGAGCATGACCTCAAAGGCCAGACAGGCGCCGATATAGCGCAGAGAAAACCCGTCCATTAAGCTGGCATAACCGGCAATCACCATCAGCAGCGACCATAAATTTTTAACAGAAAAATTGCGATCCATCGCAAGAAAGGCCAGACCAAAGGGGGCGAGCTGCGGCAGCGGCACGGCGCGCGCCGCAAAAAAGCCGAGACTGCGGATCAAAAGATCCGAAACCTTGATGTCGGGCAGCGCCCTTCTTTCTTTCTTCACCTTATGGGGGGATATCAGGGCAATCTCCATTTCCTTTCCTTCTTTTGTAGCTTTCAATGTTCTTCACCTCCGTAACAATTACAAAACCATTATATCCATAATTTACCATTTGATCTGTCGAAATGGGAAAAGGAAATATTGAAATTTTTTTCTGATTTTGAAGAAAAAAGAAGGATAATATTTTGCCCTGTCAAAAAGGAGAGGAAAAAAGAAAAGCCGCCCCCGAAGATGGGGACGGCTTGAGCGTTACGTTTAGCGGAACAGCTGAGAAATCATGTCAAACAGATTGTACTTTACGATTAAGCCGGCAAAAACGATAGAAACCATGGTTAAAAGCTTAATCAAAATATTTACGGACGGGCCGGAGGTATCTTTAAACGGATCGCCGACGGTATCGCCGACAACGGCCGCCTTATGATTTTCAGAGCCTTTGCCGCCGAAGTTTCCGGCTTCAATATATTTTTTTGCGTTATCCCAGGCGCCGCCGGAGTTTGCCATCATAATCGCAATGGCAAAGCCGGAAACCAGTGCGCCGGCCAGCATGCCGACAACACCGTTTACACCCAGAACCAGGCCGACGATAATCGGTGCAACAATACCGAGCGCTGCCGGGAGAATCATTTCTTTTAACGAAGAACGGGTGCAGATATCAACACAGGTCTCATAATCCGCCTCTGTCTTTCCTTCCATCAGACCTTTAATTTCTCTGAACTGACGGCGTACCTCAACCACAATCTTCTGTGCGGCACGGCCGACTGCCTGCATGGTGAATGCGCTGAACAAAAACGGCAGCATTGCGCCGATGAACAGGCCGATCAGCACCGGCGGATTGGTGATTGAAAGATCCAGGGCGCCGCCAAGGCCGGTTACCTTATCGGTGTAGGACACGATCAGCGCCAGAGCGGTTAAAGCGGCGCTGCCGATGGCAAAGCCTTTTCCGGTAGCGGCGGTTGTGTTACCCAGGGAATCAAGCGCGTCGGTACGGTCGCGGACGGTATCTTCCAGACCTGCCATTTCGGCGATACCGCCGGCATTATCGGCAACCGGGCCGTAAGCGTCGGTAGCCAAGGTAATGCCCAAGGTAGAAAGCATGCCGACTGCAGAAATACCAACGCCGTAAAGACCCATCGCAAAGCTGTGCGCGCCGCCGGATACAAAGTAGCTGATCAGTACCGAGATAGCAACAATAATAACCGGGATTGCGGTCGATAACATACCCAGCGCCAGGCCGTCAATAATGATGGTTGCACTGCCGGTTTCCGAGGATTTGGACAGCTTTTGAGTCGGTTTGTAGGAATCGGAAGTAAAATACTCGGTAAAAAAGCCGATTAAAACGCCGGCAACCAGGCCGGAAATGACAGCCCAGAAAACGCCGGTATGTTCCGGCAGAATTGTATAAATCAAAAAGCCGGAGCCGATTGCGGCCAAAATAGAGCTGATATAGGTACCGCGGCGCAGTGAGGAGAGCAGGCTTTTTTGATCCGCGCCCTCCTTGGTGCTGACGAAGAAGGTACCGATTATAGAAGAAATAATACCGATTACGGCAATCAGCATCGGGATGATAACGCCGCCAAAGCTCAAACCTGCGGCGGCAGCCAGTGCACCGGAGGAAATGACTGAGCCGACATAGGATTCGTAAAGATCGGCGCCCATACCGGCAACATCACCGACATTGTCACCGACATTGTCTGCGATAACCGCCGGGTTTCTGGGGTCGTCCTCCGGGATACCGGCCTCGACCTTACCAACCAGGTCAGCACCGACATCGGCTGCCTTGGTAAAGATACCGCCGCCCACTCTGGCAAACAGTGCCATCGAGCTTGCACCCATACCAAAGGTGAGCATTGCGCCCATGATTTGGTTAACGGCATCGTCTGCGCTACCGAATACGGCACGGAGAATCAGAAACCATACGCTGATATCCAAAAGACCGAGTCCAACCACGGTAAGACCCATAACAGTTCCGCTGGAAAACGCAATTTTAAGACCTTTATTTAATCCATCGCGTGCGCCGTTGGCCGTTCTGGAGTTGGCGTAGGTCGCAATCTTCATGCCGATAAAACCGGAAAGGCCGGAGAAAAAGCCGCCGCTTAAAAAGGCAAAGGGAACGAACCAGGTCAGCATATTAAGCGATGCCATGAAACAAAGAATGACAAGCATGCAGACAAAAAAGATCGCAACAGTTTTATACTGGCGTTTTAAATAGGCCATGGCGCCCTTGCGGATTTTTGCAGCAATCTGTGCCATTTGTTCGGTGCCCTCCGGTCTGGCTTTTACCCAGAAGAATTTGTAGGCTGCAAAGCATAAACCTAAAATTGCGGCTGCAAGAACCAGCCAGGGGGACATGTGGATAAAGTTGTTTGTACTCATAATGATTCCTCCTTGCATCTATCATAAAATCTTTCATTTTTTTCAAATAATATCATAGAAAGGCAAAATCAGCGGTAGCGAAAATGCGCATATACCACGGCGCAGATTTCGCGGATGAGGTTTTGGTAAAACTGCGTGGCGGGCGTTTTGGCAGAGATAGCGGCAGGATTGACAAAACCAACGTAATCTGCCAGACGCTTTGCACGATAAACATGAAAATTGTTGGTTAGTATCGCGACCCGATAAGGGCGGCTTGGATTGCGCTCGTCCAACAATTGCTTGGAGAACAAAAGATTTTCATAGGTACTGCGAGAATTTTCTTCTTTTAAAAGGCGGCGTTTTGCAATGCCGCGATCCATAAGGCCGCGCATAATCGCTTCCGCTTCGCTGATGGCCTCGTCGCTGCCCTGTGCGCCGGAGCATACCGCCATGGCAAACGGATGCGCCTTTAAATATTCCGCACCGGCGTCAATTCGGGCATCCAAACACTTACCCGGTGTTTCTCCTTCGACACGGCAGCCTAAAACAATCACATAATCCACCGGATTGCCAAGGGAGGCGGTGTCGGTGCCGCTTTTGCTCATAATCAGTCCTCCAATCCAGAATGCACTAAGGACAGCCGATAAAACCAGCAGAGAAATGACAAAACAAATCCTGTTTTTTATCACAAGGTATCCTCCCTTCGATTTTCTGTATGGAAAAACGATGTTTCTTTCGTAAAAAATTTAATAATCATCCATATTCCGACAGCATGTTTTTGATTTCATGACGCATACTAATATTAACCTGATATTAGCAATCCGAACCCGCCGAAATCGGCGTAATTTTGGAATATTTTAGCTTGTCGTCTTTGCCGGGCGTCAGCCCTCCTGCATCCTCCGCACCAAAATCTTCTCAAAATTCCATCCGATTTCGGTCAAGGAATTTTAAGAGTGGGGATTTTCGTTCAAGCAAGGCAAAAACGGAGGTAATCCTAACGGATTGCCGAGTATTTTAACACCGTTTGGGCAGAAATCCACCTCTTAAAATCGGATTCAGATTACTAATATCAGGTTAATCAATCAAAGCGGAGTTTGTTCTATATTTATGAAACGACTTCGTAAAATAACAGAAAAATTTTTTTATCATCATGCAGAAAGGAGATTATCATGGACGTTATCGCTTTAATTTTAATCATTATCGGCGCCATGAATTGGGGCAGTATCGGGTTGTTTGGGTTTGATATTGTCGGTGCGCTCTTTGGCGGTCAGTTATCTGTCATGTCCAGAATCATCTTTGTGATTGTTGCTCTCGGCGGATTATGGGCCATCACCTTTTTCTTTCGGGACCATATCCTGGGTAAGACGAAGCAGTAAGAAAAATTTTAAAACGGGCTATCGCAAAATACAGCCATTTTGCGATAGCTTATTTTTATGCACGGGAAAGACAAACCGTATATTTTCCGATTCGGATACCGCCGGTATCCTTTGACGCTGTGACGGAAATTCCGCTGTAGCTCTGCGGTAAAATTCCGCCGCTGAGAGAGATTGTATTTGCAGCGTCAAAGCTATAATGCACCGATAAAACACCGCACTTTAACTTGCCGTCCTCCGTAAAGGTAATGACGGTTCCCTTTTTTAAGAATTTTGCCATCATGCCGGAGAGCGCCGACTGATCGGACAAAAGCGCATCAAAGCCGACGGTATTACCGTCAGCATCCTCCAGATGGTCAACGCTCCAGCTGCCGATAATCGCGTCCTTGACTGAGGTTGCGGCAGGGACATCCGATGCGGTATCCTGTGCAGCGGACGGTTCCTGCGTTTTTGCTGTATCAAAGGCGTTATCCGCGTTTTTTGGATCTGATGCGGCATCGCCCTGTGCGGCAGAATCCGTCTCGGCGGTTTTGGCGTCCAAATTAGAGAGATCGGAAATCGTTTTTTTAAAAAAAGCGCAGCTGCTCAGCAGCATCGCGCCGGTCAGAAGCAATCCAAACCCGGTCAATACGACTCTTTTATGATGCATCCCTTCACTTCCCTTTCTGTTTTTCTTATTTTATCATAGCTTTGCCCGATTTGCAAGTAAAACATCATAGTAAATATCCGTAAAAAACAGAGCAAAGAGACGTTTTTGGGCGAATTGAGGTATCAAGAGAGAAGAAAAACAAAGGCCAAAACGGCACAGAATAAAAAATTTAAAAAATAACGGGCGGCATGGCACTCCATGTCACTTGATTCCATGCTACAATACCTTTGCTGAAACAACTCCGGAGAATGTTTACGGCAATAAAAATCCCGCTTCGTGCGGGAAAGGAGGAAAATCATGTTTCGATTTACAACAAATTTTAAAAACCGTCCGCAGGAACTGCCGACCAATCCCGGTGTAACTGCCGAGGGTGCAAAAAGAGGGTTAGGGGCGGCGGCCGGTGCAGCCGGAATGCCGGCCGATGCATCGGGCGATGCGGCAGCAAGCGGAGCTCTGCCTGTACAGCAGGCAGAGGCGCGGATGGCACAGCTTCGTGCCGAGGCGGCCGAAATGATGAAAAAATATCCTGACTTTCAGGTAAAAGAGGAGATGGAGAACCCCGTTTTTGTGGAATACGTTTTTGCAAACGGTCTTTCCATGGAAGAAGCCTATGTGCTGACGCACTTTGACAAGATTGCGGAAGAGATACGTTCCAAGGCGCTGGAAGAGATGAGTGCAAACCGGGAAAGAATTATGGAAAACGGTGCGGCAAAGAATCGTCCGGCCAGAGCCAACAAAAGCCCGAAGGATTTATCCGATGATGAGGTGGATGAAATCATTGAGCGCGTCAGAAAGGGAGAAAAGGTTACGTTTTAACTCTAAAAACTAAATTCGGCAAAGGGATAAAAAGAAAGAGGAGGAATTTTCATGAGTTATTTAAACACACAGACCACAACCACCAACAATGCGGGCAACAACCTGACCCCATTGATGAAAAGCTATTATGACCGTGCGCTGATTCGCTTTGCAACGCCAAAGCTGGTACATGCCCAGTTTGGTCAGCAAAAGCCGATCCCGTCCGGCAGCGGTAAAACCATCGAGTTCCGCCGGTTCAGTCCGCTGCCCAAGGCGCTGGTTCCGCTGACCGAGGGTGTTACGCCGGAGGGAAATACCTTAAACGTAACCACCGTGGAATCAACGGTAGAGCAGTACGGCGACTATGTGACCCTGTCCGATATGCTGACGCTGTCGTCGGTGGATTCGGTGATCAGCGAGACCCAGAACGTGCTGGGCGACCAGGCCGGCAGAACCCTGGACACCGTAATCCGCGAAAAGATCAATGCCGGTACCAACGTACAGTACGGAAACGGCAAGGCCGACCGTAACCTCTTGACAGGCGGCAGCAGTACGGCATCGGAGAACGACTATTTAAGCGTAGCGGCCGTAAAGCGTGCCGTGGCAACCTTAAAGCGCAACAACGCGGCGCCGTTTAAGGATGGCTGCTATGTTGCCATCATTCATCCGGACGTGGCGAACGATCTGACCAACGATCCGGAATGGAAGGCGATCAAGCAGAACGTTGACCCGAAGGATTGGTACCAGGGCGCTATCGGCAGAATTCACGGCGTGGTATTTTTTGAATCCACCGAGGCAAAAATTTTCCGCGCAGGGACGCTTAGAAATCCTGCGACCGTAACCCAGGGCGATGCAGAAACGCTGACAGTTGCCGGTGTTTCCGGAAAGACCATCACCATCACCGAGCCGCTGACGGCAGATGATGTGACCTATCTCAGCGGCAAGACGCTGCAGATTGCCGGCAAGGATTACGCGATTGCGTCTGCGGCAGCCGGTTCGGCCGGTGCGGCAACCATTACGCTTTCCGAAACGCCGGATGCGGCAGTGAAGGCAAACGTAATCATCTATCCGTCCGGCGCCGGTGCGCAGGGCAGAGACGTATATTCGACCCTCTTTATCGGCCAGAACGCTTACGGTGTTACCAGTATTTCCGGCGGCGGACTGCAAACGATTTTAAAGCAGAAGGGCAGTGCCGGTACCGGCGATCCGCTGGATCAGCGCAGCACGGTCGGCTGGAAGGCAACCCAGACGGCAGAAATTCTTTCGCCGGAATTTATGGTCCGGGTAGAGACAACCTGCAGCTACTAAAAAACATATAATAAAAGTGGGGCTGTAAAACACATTTTACAGCCCCAAAAAGAAAAGGAGGAATTAAAATGCCGGTTAAAAAGATAGAAAATAAGGCAGCTGATCTTACAGCTTACTACAAAGAGCCGGTGCCGGTCATGCTGATCAAGGATCACAACCGTTACAAGGATGATTTGACCGTGACGGTCAACGGCATCAATTATCAGATTCAGAGGGGTGTTTCCGTCATGGTGCCGCGGTGCGTTGCGCTGGTGTTAGAGCGCAGCCACAAGCAGGAGCTGGAGGCAGAGGCCTATGTGGAAAGCCTGAAAGGATAGGTGATGGGCGTTGGAACTTCTCAAGGTAATCGAGACGGCGGACGCCCTATGCCCCAATTCGTATCAGGAAGAAGAAAAACTTCGCTGGTGCGATGAGGTATCGGCGGGAATCCGCCGCGATATTAAAAAAATTTATGACACCATCGAAACAACACTGACCGGGCCGGAGGAACTCATTTTGCCGGATGATATCGATTTTGAGGATATCGAGGTTGCGTACCTGAACAATACGATGATGGATAAGCTGGATTTTCGCAGCTTTGCAGGCGGAAGTCCGCAGTTTCCGGTCAGCTATCCGGCAAAGCTGAAGCTGGTTTACTTAACCCGCGCCCTGCCGGTGCGGCATGTGCAGTTAAAGGGCGCTTTTGATGTGGGCGAGAACTTCATTAAGCTGGAGCATCCGGAGCTTTATCCGGGAGACCTGATTGAATGGGTGTCGCTCTCCGACAAGGACGCCGAGCCGGACTGGGAGGACGCGCAGCGCACCTATGTGGTCGATCAGCTCTACGACGGGCTGGTGGTCGAGGAAAATACGTTTACGCCGCAGACGGCCGCGCCCATGGCAATCCGGCGGGTGATTGACGACCTGACCGAGGTTGACGAGCTGCCCTATGACGGCATGTATGTGGAGTATATACTGGCAAAGATGGCGCTTTATCAGCATGATTACATGGGGTACAGTGCGCACATGAACCAATACAATGCGCTCTATGAGGGGCTGCGCCGGGATTATAAAAATCGTGCGCCGTTTAACCCGGTATCAAAGCTGCGGCGCTATTGGGCGGTCTGAGGGGAGGAATTAAAATGTTGCTTCCTATCTTACAGGCAAAGGAAAACCCGGTCAGCCAGATCGTAAGCTTTGCCGGGCTGGATCTTCGGCCCAAGGCAAAACAAGGGACGCTTTTGGAGACGGAAAATCTCTGTGCCGACGCTTATCCGGCGCTGACGACGCGGCAGCCCAGGGAAAAGGTGGTGTCTATGACCGGTATTACGGCGTTTTGCGCACCGGAGGAAACCGGGGAACCGCTGACGGCCTTTACCGGGGTAAAGGATCGGCGCTTTTATTATCAGGGAACGCAGGTCGGCGATGAATTGCTAGAGGCCGGTGAAAAATCGATTGCGGACTTTAACGGAAAGATCTGCATCTTTCCCGATAAGGTGTACTATGATTATCTGCCCGATCCCGATACCGGTACAGTCAGTCAGACGCTTTGCAGTATGGAGCAGACGCAGACGCTCACCGGCGTAAACTTTTACAGCGCTTATAACGAGACAACCGGCGCATATACGGCCTATATCAGCAAAAGCGGTGCGGATTTTAGCACATGGAAGCCGGGGGACAGCCTTGTCATACGGGGCTGTGCCAAGACCCAAAACAACACCTGTGTTGTGCAGGGGCGAAAGGATTACGCGGCCGAGGACGCGATTGTTTCGGTGGTGGTAGAATCCGTCGAGACAGGGAGAATGAACCTTCTGCTTTATCAAAAGCGCGGGGGTCTGGCAAAGTTTGAAAACGGCACCGAGAGCGGAAGCATTACCATTGGGCGCAGCATTCCGGATATGGATCATGTATGCGTCCATAACAACCGCCTTTTCGGCACGGCGAAAAACGGGGAGTATCTCTATGCGTCCAAATTGGGTGACTGTATGAACTTTCATACGTTTGCGGGGCTTGACAGCGATAGCTGGTACAGCGCCATCGGGACGCCCGGTTCCTTTACCGGAATTTGCAGTTACCGCACCGCCGTGGTCGCTTTTAAAAGTCACTGCATTCACCATGTTTACGGGGACACGCCACGCAATTTTTCGATCCCCAAACAGACCGCCGGCGGCTGCGTTGACGGAAGGAGCATTGCGGAAATCGGTGGTATTTTATATTACCTGTCTGCGGCCGGGTTTTATGCCTATCAGGGCGGAGAACCCTATGCGGCCGCGCCGCAGCTTACGGGGCGGCATGATTGCTACTGTGCGGCAGGGACGGACGGGCAGCGTTATTATGCCGCGGCGAGCGCGGACGGCACGCATTATGACCTGCTGGTCTATGACCCGGCGCTGAATTTGTGGTACCGTGAGGACGATACGGCATTTTTTGACTTTGTCTTTTACGGCGGCAGTCTGTATGCGGCCGCCCCGGACGGAATCTGGCGGTATCATTGCGGCAGCGAGACGGTCTCCTGGAGTCTTACAACCCACCCGATCACACTGCGTACCATGACCCATAAGGGGGTGCCGAGTCTTCGGCTGCGTCTTTGGCGCGGCGAAGATACAAGCGTTAAGATTGAGGTTTCGCATGACGGCGGCGCGTTTGTGCCGGCAGGTAAGATTCATAAACAATCCGGGTTCGGCGTGAGCCGGATTCCGGTTCGATTTCAAAAATGTGACAGCTTTCAGCTGCGTATCTCCGGCAGCGGCCCCGTAGTATTGCACGATCTGGAGCTGGTTACGTATCAGGGAGGTAAAACCTATGGCATATAGTAAAAACAAATGGAAGGTGACCGTCCCCACCCGACAGGACGGTCAGGTGGGGATTCGGGCAACCCTCAATAACATGGGATTTTCGGACGATGCCATCGGCTATGACGATGTCAATCAGACGGTGACATTAAACGGAAGAAATCTGATAAGGCCCGGATATATGGATGAAAATGCCGGGGTATCGTATGCAAAAAACAGCGATATCCAAAAGAGTGTGGCGGACTTTTTCCAAAACTCTGACAATCCGGTGGTCAGGGTCAGCGACGCCTATGCCGATGCGGCCGGAAAGTACGGCTTATCGGCGGACTCGCTGTCCTACGGAAACGGTACGGTAGCGGTCGGCGGCACACCGCTGGATATTGCCTACATTGACGATGAGGGAAAGGCGTGGACAAGACAGAGCACGGTGGACAATGCCGCCGAGGATTATGCCAACCGTGCCGGCGTCACCGCGCCGATGGATCTTGCGGAAAAATACATGGAAATGTATTTAGGCGATGCACAAAAGCTGAGCAATCAGATGATGCATCAAAAGGCTTTTTCCTATGATCCCGACAGTGACCCGGTCTATCAGGCATATCAGAGAAAGTACCGCACCGAGGGCGCGCGTGCCGGCGAGAACGCTGCGGCACAATACATGGCGCTGACCGGCGGCCTGGCAAATTCGGCGGCGGCAACGGCCGGCGCACAGGCCAACCAATATTATGCGCAGCAGCTGAGCGATACGATCCCGGAGCTGGCAAAGGACGCCTATGAGCGCTATGCGGATCGCTACCAGCAAAACCTGAGTTTGCTGGATCAGATGGTGGATATGTACAACACGGCATATCAAAATGCGGCGTCTGCCAACGAAAGGCAGAGAAAGAACGCCAATGAAAGCACCGCCTCTAATGCGGCACGGGACAAAGCGGCAGCGGAAAAGGCGGCGGCTCTTTGGGAACAGGAATGGAAGGACAAGCAAAACAGGCAGACTTATGCACAAAAGGAGCGGGAGAGTCAATGGGATGAACGGTTCCGCGCACAGGATCTGATGAAAAACGACTATACCAATGAAAAGCTGCGCCTGGGAAATGAAAAGCTGCAGCTGACCAATGATCAGCTACAGATATATCAGCGTTATTACGAGCAGCTGCTTGAAGAGGAACTGCGCGGTGACAGGCTGGATAATGCAATGGCACAGGCAAAGCTGTTCATGCTCGGGTGGTAGATAAATGCCGAAATATTGCCTTTTCAGACGGGTTCGGAAGTCCGGAACGAGCATAGGCGCACGGGAGTCGAACACAATATGGCTTAAACAGGCAAATTTGTGAAAATACTGCGTTAAAATACTCGTTAATACGACAGTATTAACTGCGTTTTTGCCTTGTCTTTCACACAAATTTGCTCTGTTTAAACTATTTGACCCTGTAAGCAAAAAAATGATTATATTTTTGTTTCCGGCGGACGAAG
>CAKSFQ010000011.1 GCA_934454115.1 uncultured Clostridia bacterium | reverse complement strand
ACCTGTGAGATATACAGATTGGAAACCTTCATGCCGGCATTATGTTCAGCCACATACTTCTTTATCTCATCATATGTAGCCTTAGTCTCTGCAGATGTTATATCCATATCATCAAGTTCAATCGTGACATTAATGTAATCATCCGGCTTTTGTTTCAGTTGGGACAAAAGAACAACCGTCTCCACATGTAATTTTTAGGCTATTTCGGAAATAAGTCCAAAAGCACCAAGAAACGTTGATTTAACGGCCTTTTCCACACACCCTATAGAATACCGATGTCAAATCTGACGTCTCACATTAGTAGGCTATTCTGTAATTTTTCAATTAGCGCTATATCAGCCGGCAGCCAATCAACGCTATACAATTCGTATTTATCAAGCCATTTTGCAGCTTCTGCTTCCTTGAGAATGATTTCTCCATCTACCACAACACACAAGAAGCAATCCATACTTAAATGGAAAGTTGGGTAATCATACTCAATGGTATCAATCAATTCACCAACTTCGATTTTTACAGCAAGTTCCTCTTGAATTTCTCTTATTAGAGCTTGCTGCGATGTTTCTCCGGCTTCAAGCTTTCCTCCGGGGAATTCCCATTGCCCCTTGAATTCACCATACCCTCTGGCAGTAGCAAAAATCTTAGTTGTATTTTCTAAAGAATCGCAGATGACCGCCGCCACTACTTTTATTGTTTTCATCACATTATTCCTCTACTGATTTCTTCCTTAGTCTGAACTTATACTTTTTGTGTACATTACCTGTCCACCGACTCTTACTACAGTTTAAATTGTGTTTATTAATAATTTTCTTAATATTTCTTTTTTATTATGGTACTTTACTTCATTACATTTTTTCTCAAAATATAAATTGATGCCTCTGAATCCGGTGTCTGCTTTCTCAACTTATTATTCATTATCAAATAATATCTGTTATATCTCACAAGATTGTTTTAACATATCCAGCATTTCTTCTTCATGCTGCTTATACATTGTTTCTTTCCAATAAAGGCTTGCGGACTTATCTCCGTTCTTCTCAGTAAGTTCACTCATAATACGAAGTTTAATACTTCCCTTTGAAATCATATCCTTAAAAGTGCTCTTCTTCGCTTCCGGTGACATATTAGAAAATTTCGAATTGACATTTCGCTGTATGATACAAAGATTTCCAAATCTATCCACACCATCTTTCCATTGTTCAAAAGTTCCTTCTGATGGATTTTGAGGATACCAATGCTCCACCGAATTTCTAAATTCAAAAATAAAGTCACTGTATTTTTTCTTATCTTCGCGATCATAATACCAAAGCAGATAATCCAGATAATTAAATACAATGTGAGGTGTATTTACACCCATAGCACAAACACCATCCTGACACACATTAAAAAAGTTTTCCTTTACAGCCTCAATTGCGATATCCTCTGCTATAACATCGAACCTGGCAATATCATCATTCTTAATATGCTTACAATCATCTTCTGATAACCATATAAGAAGCTTTGTAATCCAGTGCATAACCTTTGGTGAAGTATAGGAAACACGCAAAGCAGATTGTATCATAATATTTGTTTTTGTTCTCCAATCATTTGTAGATGCCCATTCTCTTGATTTTGTAAACTTAGAATTCCTATAGTATGGTTTTTTCTTTGATTGCTGACCAGAAACGTAAAGACTTTTCAAACTCCATTCACCATCTGTACTATCATTAGCATATTCTCTTTTTATAATATACTTATCAAACAAGTATCTTACTCTCAAAAGACAAATAATAAATCTACGTGAAAACTCTTCTTTGTTATCAGATATTTTACCATCTTCGGTAACACCATGTGAAAACACTCTATTGAAAGCATCTATAAGCTTCTTATCATCCAATAGTTCATCTGTAATTTTAGAATTCGCATTTTCATGTTCAATACCATACAGTGCCACAAATACCTTCAATGTATGCAATAAGAAATATGGGAACTCGATAACACTTTCGAATCGAACACGAATATCACCATCCACATATCCCGCGTCATCTTCAATCTTAAAATCTCTATCAATAATATCTTTGATGCAATGACTTGTTGTATCCTCTGTATTCTCTTTCATAATCTTCTTATAATTTGACCAGTTTTTTGGAGGCATCCAATTCCATTCACCGCTAAAGATTGCTTCTCGAACTGCATTATTTTTACTAACAAAATGCATCTGAACATAGCCTGTCATGTCACTGCAAGCATCCCATATCTTAGCAAACAGTCTCTTCTCTGACTCATCACTTAAATAACTCATAAGAGTAGCTTTCAAAATATCATGCTGCTCTAACTGCTCACCTCTAGTGTTCATAATTTCGAAGTATCTATTTAGATCTGTGTTCTCCGGAACTTCGATTCTGTATACGATAACCTTAGCCAACTTTTTTATAAATGATTCTTTATCAAAATCAGCTTTCCCAAGTTCATGAGAAAGAATCTTCACTCCACGCTGAATACCGGATTCAACTCTATCCATATCCAGTTTGCTACGATTCTCCAGCAGCAATTCCTCAATATTCCTTAATGTATAATTTGACTTCTCTCTACACGCAAAAGTAAGGGTAGGCTTTACCCTAATCCCTAAGCAATTTAAAAGAAGATACAATGACGTAAGTCGCTGCTGCCCATCAACCACTTCATATTTTCCGGACTGCTTCGATACAATTAATGAACCAATATAATAATGTGCATTTTCGGCTACATCCTGAATATCCTCGATAAGCTGTACTAACTGCTTATCTTCCCATGCATAAGCACGCTGATACAAAGGAATTGTATATTCTATGTCAGTGTCAAATATATTGTTATCATCACCTATAATGTGAAGTTCTTTAACTAATTCGCTCATTTGTCAGCTCCATATCCATTAATTTCTTTAATTGTATTATACAAATCTTTCCACTTCTCATTTGAAGGAACATCCGGCTCTCTTCTAACTTTAATCTGTAACCCTGAAATTTCATTATGTATACGCGCAAAACTAATCTTTGAAAACATTGCTATTGTGTTTGTGTATCTGGTATTTTCATCTCCGATAGCATATTTATTAATGCTATCAAAACCTAAATTCTCCATATCTACGCGAAGCATAAATGCCCAAGAAAACAACTTCTTAACAGCCATTTCATCAAAGTTATGAAATTTATCGTAATAACAAAGAAGTGCACAATAGAATAAATTCTTTGTATATCCAAATCCGGCAGAACCGAATTTTACCTTATCCATGTCCTCCGGAGTTTCTACATCCTTGCTTCCACAAATAACTAGCTTTATTTTCTTGAAACGAAGATTATTACATAATTCAGATTTAATATCCCTAAGAAGATACATATAATGTTCTACCATTTCAAAGAAATCATTTCCTGCAATAAATGGCTCCGTAATCTGAAAATATGGCATGGCTCTGCTTGCTCTTCGCGCATATGAATATGTTGAACCTTCTGCTATACCTTTATAAGTATCAATTTCTTTTGCCGTAAATGGTCTACTCTTAATACCTCTTGACCAATTCCATATCGGAAATAAATACAAATCAAATAATTCTCTAATTTGTTCTGTATCTTTCGATTCCCATTTTGTAACTGCGTGTTCCATTTCATAGGGGTACTTCTTCATTTCCCGCAAATGATATGCTTTCAAAAGATCATGCGGATCTAAAGCTTTTCCGCGTGTATTTTGCGAATCAAAAAGCTGAAACGCCTCTGAAACCTTATCTACACATATAACAACTACTTCCAAAATATTTTCAAAAGCATTGATAAAATCTTTCTTTGTATCGTCACTCTTTAAGGAAAACCATTCTCTTATAAATCCATAATTTCTATGAATATTAAACTGAGAAACTTTATTAGTAAAATCCTTTTCAAGAATAGTACACTCAAATTCCGGCTCTATGCACTGCTTCAATAATACCAAAGAAATAATTCTTTGCTGTCCATCAACAATATCGAAAACACCATCTTTTGTTTTATGCAAAATAATGGTTCCAATACGATATTTAAAATCATCTCCATATCTATCTGCATCACTTATTGCATTAATGATATCAGAAAGAAGATCATCTATATTCTGAATATCCCACTTATACGGTCTCTGATAGTCGGGAATATTTAGTTTCATCTTTAATAATTCATTGATGACTTTTATTTCAGCCATGAATTCACCACCTTTACATATTTGAGCCTACAATACGAAATTTTCCGGTTTCCATATCAAACTCTGCCACTTTGGTTTTTCCTATTAAATATCGATTCATACGAAAATAATACTCAGCCAAAGTTTCTTCTCTCTTTGGATGCTTTGATAATTTCATCACAATATACTTTTCATATGAATCCGGAATAAACGACAAATAAAATGCAGCTTCATTCGTAAATCCCATCTTTGCGCTAGGAACATTACCAGTCTCTGTCCATGTATAACACTTACACTCAATCGCCATAGTATTATCGCCACTCACAATATCGAATTTATGATCCTTGGCTGGCTGACCTATTGCTCTATTTTCTTTTCAAGAATAAATTCTTTATCATAATGTTGTTCAAACCAGCGAGCAACAGCTTTCTGAAATGCTGCTCCTACACCTGGATTCTCTGAGTTCTTGTTCATAATATTTTCCTTTACAAGTGATGATTTAATATTAATTTCTGTTCAAACCCATTCTTATATATGTACATTAGCCTACACCTATTAAACGTAGGATTTGTGTCATGAATAATACTATGATGATTTGGACACACGATTAGCTGATTACTTGCATCGTTATTAAGGCTGGATACAAAATAATCAATATGATGAGCTTCCACTATATGTGATCCAAACTCCTCTCCAATCAACTGACCGCAAATCTGGCAACGATAACCATAAAGCAATTTAAGATTATCACCTATTTTCTTGTTCAATTTGCGGATTTTTACCATTCTTTCAGTTTCAAAAATCGTAGACGTCAAATCCTCTACATCATAGTTAAACTCAGCTTCCATCATCCGCTCCTGCAGCCCTGATACAGCTTGTCGTAATGAAATCATATCATCTGCCATAATGGTTTCTAACACATAAGAATCATCATATTCAGTTGTGTAAATTGCAAGATACTCTTTACACTCTTCCGGCAATCTTATCATTGTTCTATCGCCCGGCTCACGCATTTCACGCGTGGTTTTTATAAACTGATAACTCTTTGTAAAATATGTCTGTAGAGCCTTTGCTAGTTCCCCATTTTTTGAATAACGTATTTGTAAAGTATCTTTCTTTCTTTTAAACCTTGGATCAAAATTCACATTAGTAATCTTTGCTTTATAGGACTTCCTATTCAGATATAGCGTAATGTCTTTTGATTCTCCTCTTTTTAAAAATCGCCCCATGATCTGACCAAATACAACCTGATTGTCAAAAGGCAAGGTGAGACCTTCATTTAACAACGACCAGTCAACTTCTTTTTTATAAACATAATTTTCAGTTGTCATGAATTCTCACCTTCCTAATGATTGTATTTTCTTCTTTATATCGAGTAAAGTTTTTCAAATTATTTTCTAAATTAAACTTCATTAACATTTAGCAATAATTTTTTACTAATTTTCAGCTACACTATTTTCACTAACATCTATTTTACTGTCTAATTTTACCCTTAGTATCGAGTTGCCAGATTTGTTGTCAACTTTTTTCTTCTTTTAAAAATGCACCCCAAAACCCCTGACATCTAATCCACTCACTCAATTTGCGTTATCTAATCCGAGGTTACAACCTGACACACATTTTGCAGTGGATATGTTTCCATATAAGAAAACCGAGCTTTTTCAGAAGTCTGGCTTCAAATCCAAACCTCCGAAAAAGCCCGGAAATACGCCGCTTTCTGGCACTTATTTATCTTTCCTTGACATCAAGACTACCGTCTCAACATGACTGCACCGCGGAAACATATTAACCGGTACCGCTTTTTGGACTTCATATCCCTTGGCATTTAACGATTTTAAATCCCGTGCCAATGTCGATGGCATGCAGGAGATATAGACAATCCGCTTTGGCTCAACTCTTGCAACAGTCTCCAAAAGCTTTTCATCACACCCTTTTCGCGGCGGATCTAAAATCACCACATCGGCAGCCTCGCCTTCTTCCGCAAGACGAGGCGCTACGGCTTCCGCTTTGCCGCAATAATACTTTGCATTTGCAATCCCATTCAGACGCGCGTTTTCTTTTGCGTTTTCCACGGCGGCCTCGCAGGCCTCGATTCCGATCACCGCTTTTGCCTTTTTCGCCATAAACAATCCAATGGTACCGATGCCGCAATAAATATCCCACAATGTCTCATCCTTTGTGAGCTTTGCAAGCCCCGCGGCAATCTCATAAAGCGTCCGTGTTGCAAAGCGGTTCACCTGGTAAAATGACAGCGGCGAAATATGAAACTGCACCTTTCCGATCGAATCCGTCAAATAACCCTTCCCCCACAACACGTGATTTTCACTGCCCAAAACAACATTCGTCCGTTTGGGGTTCACATTTTGTACAATCCCAACCAGAGGAAATCCCAGCTGCTCCGCAGCGCAGATCAGCGCATCGCGTTCCGGAAAGGAACACCCTCTCGTCACCAGGGTCAGCAGCATTCCCGTCTCGCCTTCCCGGATATAAATATGCCGCAAAAAACCGCTGTCGGTCTGTTCGTCATAGGGCGCTATGCGGTACCGCTCCATCCAGGTGCGAATCATACGGATCACCGCCGCGTCATGCTCTCCCTGAATCATGCAGTCCTCCATAGGAATCACTGTATGGCTGTTTCTTCGATACAAGCCGATCCCGTCGGGAGTAACCGGATACTGTGATTTGTTCCGATACCGTGTCGTCTGTCGGGTACAGACAACCTCCTCCGGTACGATATCAAGTCCGGCAATCCTTGATAGGCAGTCCGCAACCTTTTGCCGCTTATAAGATAGTTCCGCCTCCAAATCCATATGCCAAAGCTGACAGCCGCCGCATTGATAAAAATACGGACAGGCCGCCTTGGTGCGATGCAGCGATGGGTGCAGCACCTCTAAAAGTCTTCCATATGCATAGCTCTTTTTCACCTTGACAATTACGGCACGCACCATCTCGCCGGGTATGGTATACGGAACAAAAACGGCCATTCCGTCCACCCGTCCAACACCGTCTCCCTCTTCCGTCATACCGGTGATCTCCATCTCGTAAACTTCATTTTTTTGCATAGTATATCTCCGTTTTATCCTGGATTTTAAAGCTCTACACGCCACTGCAGCGCCTTGGTCAACGTAATCTCGTCCGCAAACTCCAGCTCGCCGCCCACCGGCACGCCGTGCGCAATTCTGGTGACCTTAACGCCAAAGGGTTTGATTAGCTTTGAGATATACATCGCCGTTGTCTCGCCCTCTAAATTCGGATTTGTTGCCATAATGACCTCTTTGATATTACCCTTGCTGATTCTTGCCATCAGCTCTTTGATGCGGATATCGTCAGGCCCCACGTGATCCATCGGTGCAATCGCGCCGTGCAACACGTGATACACCCCTTTAAATTCGTTGGTACGCTCCATCTGCAGCACATCTTTTGGACTTTCCATCACGCAAATCACGCTGTGATCGCGCACAGGATTGGCACAGATGCTGCAAACCTCACGGTCCGATAGGTTCTGGCACTCCTTACAATAGCACAGTGATTTTTTCGCCTCTAAAATAGCGTGCGCAAATTTTTCTGCCTTCTCTTTCGGCTGGTTCAGCACGTAAAATGCAAGCCGCTGTGCCGTCTTGCTCCCGATCCCGGGAAGCTTTTCAAACTCCTCAATTAAATTCTGTAACGGTGCTGCAAAATATTCCATATCATTCTCCATTCCGCAAAAAATGCTCTGCCTATGTCATCTTTTCAGGTTTAAAAAATCTGCAATTTATTTTTCAATCCCGAAAAGCGCTTTTGTGTCTCGTTATTATCGACAAACATTTTGATATATTCTTCTTTTCCGACCAGAACCACCAGCTTTTTTGCCCTGGTGATCGCGGTATAGAGCAGATTGCGGTTCATCAATACGCGGTGCGTTTCGAAAACCGGCATGACAACCACATCAAACTCGCTGCCCTGGCTTTTGTGTACCGTGATGGCATAGGCAAGCTCCAGCTCGTCAAGCAGCATGTAATCGTAATGCACCAGGCGGTCATCAAACAACACGGCCAGTTTCTGGTTCTTCTGATCCATTGCGGTGATAAACCCCACATCGCCGTTAAATACGCCAAGCCCCTTTTCACCGCCGTCAACGCGCTCCCACTCTAACTGATAGTTATTTTTGGTCTGCATCACCTTATCCCCCAGGCGAAAAACGCTGTGTCCGGCAATCCGCTCCGGCTTTCCGGACTCCGGCGGATTAAACGCCTCCTGCAGGACAGCGTTTAGATTCTGCACACCGATCAATGATTTTCTGGTCGGCGTCAGCACCTGAATCTGGGACAGGTTGCTCAACCCGTATGCCTTGGGCAGACGCCGCGTACACAAATCCGCAATCGTATCCGGCAGGGTTATAGGATCCTCACGCGTAACCAAAAAAAAGTCGTTGTCAAAGTCATTTAACATCGGCATCTCGCCACGATTAATCCGATGCGCATTCATTACGATCATGCTCTCCCGTGCCTGCCGGAAAATTTCAGTCAGTCGAATACAGGTCAGCACATCGCTTTCGATAATATCCTTCAGCACGTTCCCGGCGCCGACTGAGGGCAGCTGATCGCTGTCTCCGACCATCACCAGTCTTGCGCCCCGCGGCAGCGCATCAAGCAAGCTATCCATCAGCAAAATGTCCACCATGGACATTTCATCGACAATCAAAACATCACAGTCCAGCGTGTTTTGCGCGTTGCGCCCAAACCGCGACCCGACCTCGTCCACGCCGGGCGTAATCTCCAGCAGACGGTGTATGGTCTTTGCCTCCATACCGCAAAGCTCGGTAATCCGCTTGGCTGCGCGCCCGGTCGGCGCGGCAAGCAGCACCCGTTTGCGCGATTGCTGCATCAGGGTAATCATCATTTTAATAATGGTCGTCTTACCGGTACCGGGGCCGCCGGTAATCACCATTGCCGCATTTTGAAACACGCAGCGCACGGCCTCCAGCTGCGCCTCTGCCAGCGATATGCTACACTCCGATTCCGCCTCTTCAATCTTTTGGTTGATCTCTTCGACGCCGATGTCAAAAACCAGCTGCGACATCTCCAAAAGCCGTGCCGCCACTCTCTTTTCCGCGTCATAGTATAATCTGAGATACAGCGCGTCATATTCGCCCATATTCGCCAAAACCAGCTGCTCGGAAAGAAGCATTTCCGAAATGGCCTCTTCGGCAACGCCGCGGTCAATCTCCAAAAACTGACACGCCTGGTTCACCACTGCCGATCTTGGCAAAAAGGTATGCCCGTTTAAGTAGCCGATCTGCCGCATCAGACATGAAATCCCGGCCGAGACCCGCTCCTTGGAGTTGGGGTTTAGCCCCATCTCTTTGGCGATATGGTCTGCCATCTGAAAGGTGATCCCCTCCACATGCTGCGCAAGAATGTAAGGGTTTTCCTTCACCATGGAGATGGTAGAGATGCCGAACTTTCCGAACGCCTTAAACGCCGCGCCCGGTGACATTCCGTATTTTTGAAAAAACATCACGACCTCACGAACGCCGATCAGCTCCATAAATTTTTTGTAGATGGCGTCAACCTTCTTCTTGGTCAGCCCGGAAATGGTTAAAAGCCGATCCGGCTCATGCTCCATGACCTCCAGCGCCTCACTGCCAAAGGCCTCCACAATCCGCCGCGCCGTCGTTTTTCCGATTCCGGGAAGAAGCCCGGACGATAAATAACGCTCAATCTCATCTTCTGTGGAGGGGAGCTTTCGCTCATAGCCCTCGACCTTAAACTGATCCCCATACTCGACATGGGTCACCCATTCTCCGTAGACCAGGACGGTTTCGCCCTCCGCAAGGTTTGGCATATAGCCGGTCAGGGTAATCAGCTGTCCGCCGCTGGAGATGTCACAAACCGTATAGCCGTTTTCCGCATTCTCGTAGATGATATTTTCAACGACGCCTTCCATTTTAAGCATACTCCAGCCCTCCTTTTTGTCATTTTTCTGCATTTTATTATAATGCAAACTTTGATAAAATACAAGCTATTTTTTCAGAAACCGCGGTTTTTGCGTCTGTTTTTACCGCAGCTTTGCGGTCGGCTTTTTCCATAACAAAAGCCCCGTTCATCAAGAACGAGGCCTTTATCCACTGTGCTGTCAAAGCGTACCTGCAAAAACGGCCGCCGCACTCTGCGTCTTAGAAAGCGCAGAGGTCTGCGAGCTGTTTCCGCATGCCGCAACAATAAATGCGAAAATCAATACCGACAAGAGAAGTATAAACCGTCTCATCGCCATTCCTCCCCAATTCCCTCCAGAATTTAAAACCGAAACGATTATACACTATTTAGGGTTCGATGTCAAGTACCGTGTCGCCTGCAAACCTTAAAATTCGATTACAACAATGCGCGGCATATGCCATCCATACTCGTTTTGTTTTGATCGTTATAAATTCCATGTCCTGGTTATGATTCATAAGCTATCTCATTGATTTACAGTCTTTGCGCCACATACAGGTGACAGGCTGTCAAGGCTTTCCCAAATCATAACTATTGCACGCGTACAGTCTTTTACCGGTGTAAACGTGATTTTCGCGCCGTCATATATTTTTGATTGTATTTCAACCAATATGTTACCGTTATAAAGAGCAAGGGTAACGGTTTTACCGGTATCTATGTTGATCGGTTTAACGACAATGTTTCCATCCTCGGAACATCTTGCGCTTATGCCGCTGAGGTATGTAATATCTGCATTGGTTAAAACATATTTTCCGTCTCCTTTTACATCCCCCCAATCAGTTGGACTTCCGATATAATAAACTTTAATTGATGTTCGACAACCCTCAAAAGCGTTCTCACCGATGATAAGTACGCTGTTCGGAATCGTGATACTCGCCATTTTCGAACAATAATAAAAAGTTTTGCTGCCGATTTCCATCACGCCGTCCGGAATTGTTATGCCTGTTAAGCTTGAGCATTCTGAAAATGCGCTGTCACCGATACTAGTCACACTGTCGGGGATTGTTACGCTTGTTAAGCTGCTGCAATCCGCAAACGCTCCGCCAGAAATGCTTGTTACGCCATTCGGGATTGCAAACGAGGTACCCTCTTTTTCTTTGGGGTAACGTATAATCTCTGTTTTTTCTTTGTTGTATAAAACGCCGCCTTCTGAGCAATAAGCGAGATTATCAGAATCAACATTTATGCTTGCCAAATCAAAACAATTATAAAATACTTCATTACCGATACTTGTAACGTTTTTGGGGATCGTTATGCTTGTCAAGCTGCTGCAGCCGGAAAACGCATAATTGCCGATACTTACTACACTGTCCGGAATTGTTATGCCTTCTAAATTGCCGCAGCTGGCAAAGGCGCCGCCGGCAATGGTTTTTGTCCCGGGTTTTACAGTGCACGTACCGGATATACTCTGATTTGCCGCTATAAGGTGATTCCCTATATAGCACACATCCCACCCCGTATGTTCATAAAGATCATACAGACCGGTGTCTTGAAAAGCATTATCGCCTATGCACTTGATGCTGTCGGGAAGCGTTACGTCAGTTAGTTTTTTGCACCCGCTGAATGCAAAATTATCAATTGATTCTACACCGTTTTGCATTGTAACTTTTATCAGTTCATCACAACCGGAAAATGCACCCTCGCCGATACTTTTTACACTGCCGGAGATGTTCACACTCGTTAAAGCTTCGCAATTTTCAAACGCATCTATGCCGATACTTTCCACGCCGTCCGGGATATTCACGCTTGTCAAAGCATTGCAATTTTCAAACGCACTCAAACCGATACTTTTTACGCTGTTCGAAATAGTAACGCTTGTTATTTTATCGCACCAGAAAAACGCATAATCGCCGATACCCGTTACGCCGGGTTCTATATTTACGCTCACAATGTTGTCGCTAAAACTATACCATGGTGCATTGTTCGAATACGTATACGATCTGATAGCACCCTCGCCGTTTATGTTGAGGTGACCGGTATCAAAATCAAATGAATAGAATACATTGTCACCGCATTTTCCGTTTGTAGTGGAGGCAAAAGCCTGCATGGGTGCGAAGGTCAAAAGCATACAAGCCGTCAACAACACTGCCCATATTCGTTTTGGTTTAATCATAATAACCGCTGCCTTTCTTTATTTAATTAACTTTGGTTCAGTTCATAAGAAAATTTCCGGAACATGGTTGCCGTATCGGCTCTTGACGGCGCGACCTTCGGATAGATTGCATATTCATATCCGGTTACGGAATGGATAAACATCACGTTCTCTTTAAAGCACCACGCAACGGGAATCTTTGCGTAATCCGATATGTCAGAATAATCGTTATAGCCCTCCAGCGCCGAGGTAATATCCGAATCGTCAATCGATACATCAAGCCCCTTGCTCTTCGCATAACGGTAAAAAATTGCTGCAATCTGCTCTCTGGTTACGGTATCGTCCGGCGAAAATGTTGTATCACTCGTCCCCGTGATGATCCCGTTTGCCGCCGCCCAGGAGACCGCCTTTTTGTACCAGTCCTCGGTCAAATCCGTAAATCTTGCGTTATCACTTGCCTCCGGCTGCCCGGCTAAGCGATAAAACATGGTCGCAAACTGCGCTCTTGTGATGGTATCGTCCGGACTGAAGGTATCGGCGCCCGTTCCGTTCATAATACCGTTGTCAAGGCAGAACTCAATCCCGTCATGGTTATGGTCACCGTCTGCACTCTGGATATCCTTAAAGGTTTTTACTGCGCATTGATCGCCCTTTTCCTCGCACACATATCTGTCGTCTGCTGCTGCGGTCGGTTCGCCTTTTTCAATCACCTCGCCCGTATCGAGCAATACGCACCGAAATCCGTTGTCCCTTGCGTACTGTTCCGCTGCGGTGCCGCTGTAACATTTGATAACAAGGTTTTCGTTTCGTACATCATAATCGTCCACATAATCCCAGCCGAAAGCGTGCATATCAATTTGTTTTACACTTTTCGGAATCGTTACCTCGTTTAGGTTGTTGCAGCGGAAAAACGCCATTTCGCCGATATGCTCAACGCCCTCTTCAATGGTAAGCTTTGAAAGGCCTTCGCACCATGAAAAGGCAGTGTCGCCGATTTCCTTCACCGTACCGGGAATCACCACATTATTTAAGTTTTTGCACCAGTAAAACCCGAGCTTTGAGATGGATTTTAAGGTTGACGGAAATTTAACCGATGTAATATCCGACATTTCAAATGCGTCAACACCCATAAGCGTTGTACCCTCGCGGATTTCTATATCGCCGACCGCCTCCCATTCGTGAATCTGTTTGTTTTCGGTCGGTGCGGAGGGGTCGGGATTGTCAATTTCGGCATAGCCGATTCTGATTCCCGCGATTAAATACTGCCCATGATACTGAATGCCGTCAACGCGGTTATTTGCATCCTTATCATATGCCGATCCGAAAAAGATTCTTTTTCCCATGTATTCAACATTGCTCGGCATGGTTATGTTTTTAAGCGCCTCACCGCTGATTGCCTCGTCGCCTATGTATCTCACACTTTCGGGGATAACCAGTGTTTCAAGTAGGTCACCGCAGTTAATGGCGTAATCTTTTATAACTTCAAGTCCGTCGTTTAATTTCAGATATTTTAAGTACCGACAGTCAATGGCTCTGTTTCCTATTTCCTTTATCGTAGGCGGAAGCGTGATGCCGGAAATTTTTGTTGCACTTTCACGAAGTGCTCCGTCGCCTATCGCCGTAACCGGGTGACCGTCTATTTCGGACGGAATATTAAGTTCGACCGTGAAATTCGGATCGGGATCGTGCCAGAATTTCGCCGAATAACTTGTAATCATCGCCGAACCGTCATCACGGATAGTATACACCAATGATTCGAGCGAATCATTTTGGCGATACTCCTCCATATCATCGGTTACGGCAGTTTTACTTTGCTCGTTCCATTCCATACCGTAATCCGAGTCGTAAACACTCCACGCATACGCAGACGGCACGCATGCGGTACAAAGCAGCATCCCCCCCAAAAGCATTGCACTGACACGTTTTCTCCATTTCATCTAAAATCCCACCCCTTCTTTAAGCATTTTTTCAAATTGCCTTGCAACCAATTCTACCATCATTTTAGCATAATACTGCCGCAAAGTAAACATAATTTCCGAAAATGACATTGCCAAATGCGGAAATACTCTGCAATTACCCTGCTGATAAAATCTCATCACACAAAACGGAGAACGCCAAAGCCACCCTCGTCACCGATATTCAGAACCGCTCTCTCTCCGGCGGCAAAGCTTCGATTCATTCAGGTCTTACTCATTCGGCCGGAGCCCTTGTATACCATATCAATAGACCTTTTCCTTTTTTCGCAATCGCTTTTAAAATCCGGCAAAGGTCGCCTCCACGGCGCCTTGACTTTCTTATTTTCGTGTGCTACACTCATTGTACAGCGTACGTTGATGTTCGACACAAGACTTTTTTCAAAAGAATTTATTATGTGAGGTATGTCATAAATTACGGCAAAAAATTGTTTTGATCAAGGAAGTGAAATCATGTTTCATGAAAAACTGAATGAGTATTTTAATCTTTTGCATTGCTCCGGCAAGGAATTTGCCGCCCTTTCAGGCATGTCTGAGGCAACAGTGAGCCGCTATCGGTCGGGCGCAAGAACGCCCAAGCCCTATTCTTCGGATATGAGGAAATTATGCCGCGCCATTTTCGCAATGGCAGCCAACGCAAACATCCCCGACATCAACGAACAAACCATTTCGCAGGAGCTAAATCGTCTTGCAGAAGAAGCCTTGTTTGATTATGAGGGTTTACAGACCAAGCTGGATATGCTATGCTCTGTTCTTTCTGTCAATGTGGCGGATATGGCAAAAAGCCTGAAATACGACCCCTCCTATCTTTCGAGAATCCGGAGCGGAAAACGCAGACCGGCTAATCCGCAAAAGTTTGCGTTTGATGCGGCGCAATATTTTTCACAGTGCTTTCATGACGACAGCAATCAAAAAATCATTGCTGAAATCATCGGCGCAGCGCCGGAACAAATCAAAACGCAAAGCGGCTTTGCATCTGCGATCGCGAGCTGGATGACAAGCAACAGCAGTGCCGGAAGGCCGGGAAATCCGATGAAAAAGTTTTTGGAGACGCTGGATGCGTTTGACCTGAACGAATATAGCAAGACCGTCCGCTTTGATACACTGAAGGTACCGTCGTTGCCGTTTCAGCTTCCGGTAAAGAAAACCTACTACGGTGTTGAAGAAATGAAAAACGGTGAGCTTGATTTTCTTAAGGCAACCGCTCTTTCAAGATCCGCGCAGGACGTTTTTATGTGCAGCGATATGCAAATGGACGACATGGCCGCCGATGCGGACTTTTCAAAAAAATACATGTTTGGGCTGGCCGTCATGCTGAAAAAGGGGCTGCATCTGCATGTGGTTCACAACTTAAACCGCCCGTTCCATGAGCTTATGCTGGGCCTTGCCTGCTGGATCCCCTTATATATGACGGGGCAGATTTCGCCCTACTACCTAAAAGGCGTCCACAATCAGGTTTTTTGTCACTTTTTAAACGTATCCGGCGCTGCCGCACTGTCCGGCGAATGTATCTCCGGTTTCCACGCAAAGGGCAAATACTATCTGACAAAAAGCAAGGAAGAGCTTTCCTATTATCAGGAAAGGAGCGCCTGTATTTTAGAAAAGGCGAGCCGTCTGATGGACATATACCGAAACGACCGCGCAGAGGAGTTATCCGCATGGCTTCTGACCGATACACATACAGACGGAACACGGCGAAGTATCCTTTCCGCACCGCCGATCTATACGGCGTCGGATGAATTTTTGGAGCGTTTTTTAGACAAGCGGAATATACCGGCAGAAAAAAAGAAGAAAATCCTTTCCCATGCTACCGTGCGCAGGAATCAAATACTGGAAATCCTAAAAAACAATACCGTCTCGGATGAGATACCATACCTAGACGAAGCCGAATTTAAAAAGCAGCCTCCGGCGCTTTCACTGTCCCTGATGTTTTGTGAGGAAACCTTTGTCTACACCTATCCGGAATACAAGGAGCATTTGCGGCTTACCGAAGCGTTTGCGAAAAAAAAGGAGCGCTATTCCATAATAAAAACGAAGGAAAGCGCCTTTTTTAATATCCAAATCACCATGCGCGAAAAAGAATCCGTGTTAATCTCTAAAGGGAATGCGCCGGCAATTCATTTTATAACCCACCACCCGATCTTAAGAGAAGCAATGGAGCATTTGGATTTTTCTTCGCTAATTTAACTTTTCTTCCATCAGCCTTGCCAGCTGCTCGGCACGCTGACGAATCCTATTTTCGTCCTCGCCCTCAATCATAACGCGCACCAGCGGTTCTGTTCCGGAAGGGCGAATCAGCACCCGGCCGGAGGACGCAAATTCCGTCTCGATCTCCTTCATCAATTGTGCAACCTCCGGCACCTTTTGATAGGCCTCTTCTGTCTTATACTCGTTTTTCACTCTTGCATTGACCAAAACCTGCGGATAAACCTTCATTACCGAGGCGAGCTCTGACAGCTTTTTTTTGCTGCGGCAAATGACCGACAAAAGCAAAAGTCCGGTCACCAGTCCGTCTCCGGTCGTGTTATAATCCAGTAAAATCACATGTCCCGACTGTTCGCCGCCGATTTTATGTCCGCACTTTAACATTTCTTCTAAGACATAGCGGTCACCCACCTTGGTACGCTTGATGGTAAGCCCTTCCCTCTCGCCCATCACAAAGAAGCCGAGATTGCTCATCACAGTTGCTACAATCGTATTGTCCGGCAGCTTTCCGCGCGCCTTCATATCCAGTGCACAAACTGCCATGATTCTGTCGCCGTCCACATATTCTCCGTTTTCATCCACCGCAAGTACACGGTCCGCATCGCCGTCAAACGCCAGCCCGGCATCAAATCCGCCGTCTTTTTTGACATATTCCATCAACTGCTCCATATGTGTGGAGCCGCACCGATCGTTAATATTGATTCCGTTTGGCTTGTCACAAAGCACCGTCACCGTTGCGCCAAGCTCCTCCAGTGCGCGTTTTGCCGTCACCGAGGAGGCGCCGTTTGCGCAGTCAATGGCAACGCGAAGTCCGTCCAGGCGGCCGGCAACCGTGCTTTTTACAAAATCAATATAATCGCGCACCAAGCCCTCCGCACGGGAAACATGGCCGATGTTCTCATGCGTGGGGCAAACAATTTCCTCTGTATGATCCAAAATAATGGCCTCAATCCGTTCTTCCATCGCATCACTCAGCTTATACCCCTCTTTGCTGAAGTATTTGATGCCGTTATGCTCAAACGAATTATGCGATGCCGAAATCATCACACCGGCATCATAAGCGCGGGTGCGTACCAGATACGCAATGGCCGGCGTGGGAATTACGCCGACCAAAACGGCCTCGGCACCGACGCTGCAAATTCCGGCAACCAGCGCCGCCTCTAAAATATCACCGGAAATCCGGGTGTCCTTTCCCACCAGAATTTTCGGCTTTCCGCCGCACTCCCCGGTCAGCACATAAGCGCCGGCCTGACCGATTGCAAATGCCAGCTGCGGTGTCAGTTCCTGATTGGCAATACCGCGCACGCCGTCTGTCCCGAATAATCGACCCATAGTTTCATCCTCCAATTTTCATAGCTCACGCAGAGCATATTTCTGTTACAAAATAGCACATTTCTATTATTATAGAGGAAAACAGCTTATTTGTCAATTCCTATCTGTGCTAAAATTTCCATCGCGACACGAATCCCGTCTACTGCCGCACTCACGATGCCGCCGGCGTAGCCTGCACCCTCGCCGGCCGGATAAAGACCGTCATGGCTTACGCTTTTGAGTGACGCGTCACGCAGAATCCGCACCGGCGCCGAGGTACGCATTTCAACCCCGGTCATTATACCCTGTTTGGAAAAGCCGGGCATCTTTCGTTCAAAATCAACCAATCCCTCTTTCAGCCCTTGCACAATAAACGGCGGCAGGCAATCACGCAGCATCGCAAACCGCCATTTGCCCGTAAAGCTTGGATTGGTCTCCCGCAGCCGATCAGACATGTGATCCGTCATAAAATCACGGACGCACTGCACCGGCGCAGCGCCGTCACCGCCGCCGTTATGCCATGCCGCCGCCTCATATCTTCGCTGAAATTCCATGCCGGAGAGTATCCCGTCTCCGTCAAAATCCTCCGGGCGTACCGAAACTACGAGGGCGCTGTTGGCGTTTTCAAGATCACGCCGGTACTCGCTCATCCCATTCACCACCAAATGCTCCGGTTCAGACGAGGCATTGACCACTCTGCCGCCCGGACACATACAAAACGAATAGCAGCTGCGTTCCCTTCCGTTATGAACCAGCCGGTAATCCGCCGCCGGCAGCCCAAGCCCCTCATTTCCGTACTGAGTGCGGTCAATCATCTGCTGCGGATGCTCAACGCGCACCCCGGCGGCAAATGCCTTGGGCTGCATCGCGATACCGCGACGCTCCAACAACCGATAGGTATCGCGGCTGCTGTGCCCCAGCGCCAAAATCAGACGCTCACACGCGATTTGCTCATCATGATTGACCGTAATAGCCGTCAATCTGCCATGTTCTGCCCGGATATCGGTCAGACAGGTCGAAAACCGCACCGCACCGCCCAGGCGGATAATTTCTTCCCGCATGGAACGCACCACCGGGCGAAGACAGTCTGTGCCGATATGCGGCTTGGCACGGTACAGGATATCTTTGGGCGCACCGTGCCGCACAAAGGTTTTCAGCACATATCGCTGTCTGGGATCCCCGATCCTTGTATTCAGTTTTCCGTCCGAGAACGTCCCGGCGCCACCCTCACCGAATTGCACATTGGATTCCGGATTGAGTTTGCCGCCGTTCCAGAACCTTGCCACCTCGGCGGCTCTTCGATCCACGTCCTCGCCGCGTTCAATCAAAAGCGGACACGCGCCGGCTTTTGCCAAAACATAGGCCGCAAACAGACCGCAGGGTCCCATGCCGACCACCACCGGACGGACGATCGGCGGCGAAACACGGGGGATTTCCATCTCGCCGGTCGTCTTTAACGGGCGAATGGTTTCACTCTCGCTGCATATGCCCTCCTGCACGGTTGCCGCCACCTGATAAACATAGTGGATATTTCCCTTGCGCCGTGCGTCAAGCGACTGTTTATAGATCCAAAAATCCGCCGCCAAAACGCAATGCAGCCGCACAATTTCTTGTGCGGCGCAAAAAACTTCTTCTTCCGTATGCCGAATCGGCATGTGAATCGGCCCTATCAGTATCTGCATACTTCATCACCATTTCATCTTGTTCCTGTTTTACTTTCCGTTTCGCTGCAGCGTCAGTTCCGTCTCTGAGATATCGCGCAGAATCTTCACGCCATCAGGGACAATCAATTTTACCTTGACCTTATCATTATCCGTAAACTTTTCAATCGGGATCGGCTCGGTCTGAATCACGGAAATCTTTGCCGTCAGCTTATCATCGCCGTAAATCTGGACTTCTTCCGGATCCAGGGTATAGCTGAGATCCTCCAAAAAGCGTGCACGCTCGTCAGCATCTGCCGCAGAAAACTGCGGTGTGATCTTCACTCTGCGCAATTTAACAACCGCACAGTGTACCTCGCTCTCCTTCGCGTCCTGATGCACACGATTCATCAGTGCATCCATCGCCAAAAGCTCTTTGTCATCCATACCGTAAAAACGAATCGGCAAAACATTGTCGATATCCACGTCCGCACCGGCATAGTCCAGGGTTACCCCGGCTTTTACAATCTTTCCAACGACTGATTCCGGACCGGAAATGGTAACAGAATCCGGCTCTGCCACAATCGGCCCTGCCATATAATCCTCTGCCAAAGACCCTGTGGTCTTAACCTCCAGTCCAAGTTCCTTTTTTACCAATTTTTCCGTTTTCACATCCACGGTATAGTGGCTCTGGTTGGAAACCCCGACATTTTCGAACGGGACAACCACCTCCACCGGGATGGTCGTCTGTCCGACCTCGCTGATACCGGACACGTCGGCTTTGGCGATGATCGTTTTCATATCGTACCGCCCCATCTTCTTACGGCTGCCTTTTAGCTTGATACTGATGGAGGTCGCCGACTCGTTCACCACACTGATTCCGTTTTCATTCAATTGTTCCTCGCCGACAAACTGAATCGGAAGGTCGCGTACGCTAACCTCGACTGCCGGGTCTAAAACCAAAATAATGTATGCCCAAATCAGTACGGCAACAATCACCGAGATCACCTTTAGCGCATTATCGTTGGCAAATATCCTTTTCACGATTTTTTGCCCCCCTTCACAAAGCTGCGCAAATCAAACTTTCCATCGGGACTATCCTTTGTCAAAACTGCCGTGTTCAAGAGCTGCACGATCCGTTCGCGCAGGGACTCTTCACCGAACCCGGTGTTTAAGCTGCCGCGGTATGCGACTGAGATATTGCCTGTCTCCTCCGAGACAATCACCACCACAGCGTCCGACTCCTCTGAAATTCCAAGCCCTGCCCGGTGTCTGGTTCCAAGCTCCTGGTTGATATTGGGGTTTTGGGAAAGCGGCAGCACACAGGCCGCCATCTCTACTTTATTATCCCGAATCACGACCGCTCCATCGTGCAGCGGCGTATTCGGCACAAAAATATTCTCAATCAGTTCACTGGTCGTCTCGGCATGAACCCGAATCCCGGAGCTGATTAACGGTTCGATATTATCCTCGTTTTCAATCACAATCAAGGCGCCCGTCCGGCTGTTTGCCATGGCCTGCGCGCCGCGCGCAATCTCACGGATGGTCTGCAGCGCCGACGCATCAAATTCCCCTTTGGAGTTAAACCACTTGCTCATGGTGCTCCTTCCCATATGCTCCAGCACACGACGCAACTCCGGCTGAAAGACGATGAGCAGCGCGATCAAACCAAGCTGCAGCACGTTGCTTAAAATATAGTATAGCGTGTTCAACCGGAAAAAGAAGCTCGCCTGGGTCACGATCACCAAAAGGACAACGCCCTTTAAAAGCTGCATCGTCCTGGTATCGCGGATAAACTTGAGCGCCTTATAAACTAAATACGAAACCGCCAAAATATCAATCAGATCGGTAACCCGAAGCAATGCGATCTGATTCATCGCCGTATGATAAAAATTCTGCCACCACATTGTTTCGATCCCCTCTTTTCTGAAATTTTTTGGTTATGTGATTTTAATATGCCTTGCCCCAGTAAACCATCTTGGTTGCCGGCTTGCCGCAGCAGATACAGGTATCGCCGATCGCCTCCTGCTCGAAAGGAATACAACGGGACGTTGCCGTGGTATCCTCTTTGATCTTTAATTCACATGCCTCATCGCCGCACCACATCGCCTTGACAAAGCCGCCCTTTTCCTCCACAATGTTCTTAAATTCCTCATAGGTTACGGCAGAGCTCGTCTTTTCTTCACGGTTTTTCCTGGCAGCCTCTAACATCTGCGCCTGGATCTCATCCAGCATAGCGGCAAGCTCCGTCTCGATATCATCGAGCGAGACAAACCGCTTGCTGCGGTCGATGCGGCTGACCAATACGGCCTGGTTCTTTTCAATATCTTTCGGCCCCAGCTCAATACGAACCGGTACGCCGCGCATCTCATATTCGCTGAACTTCCAGCCGGGCGACTTTTCGCTGCTGTCAAGTTTTACACGGAAACGGTCACAGAGGCGGTCATACAGTGCGCCTGCCGCATCCAAAACGCCCTCCTTATGCTGCGCAACCGGCACAATTACCGCCTGAATCGGCGCAATCCTCGGCGGCAGCTTTAATCCGGCATCGTCGCCATGCACCATAATGATGGCGCCGATAATTCTGGTTGACATTCCCCAGGAGGTCTGGTGAACATATTCCATCTCGTTATTTTCACTCAGGTACTGGATTCCAAAGGCTCTTGCAAAACCGTCACCAAAGTTATGGCTGGTACCGGACTGCAGCGCCTTGCCGTCATGCATCATACTCTCAATGGTGTAGGTCTCCTTGGCGCCGGCGAACTTTTCCTTTTCGGTCTTTTGACCCTTGATTACCGGAATCGCAAGTACCTCCTCACAAAAATCGGCATAGACGTTCAGCATTTGGATGGTGCGTGCCTTCGCCTCCTCTTCGGTGGCATGGGCGGTGTGTCCCTCCTGCCACAAAAATTCCGCACTGCGAAGAAACGGACGGGTTGTCTTTTCCCAGCGTACCACGCTGCACCACTGGTTATAAAGCCGTGGCAGATCCCGATAAGAACGGATCGTACCAGCATAATGCTCACAAAACAGTGTCTCAGAAGTCGGGCGAACGCAAAGCCGCTCCTGCAGCTTTTCATTACCGCCGTGAGTGACCCACGCCACCTCCGGCGCAAAACCCTCTACGTGATCCTTTTCTCTCTGCAAAAGGCTCTCCGGGATAAACATCGGCATATAAACGTTCTCCACGCCGGTCTTTTTAAACCGCGCGTCCAGGTTTTTCTGGATATTCTCCCAAATAGCATATCCGTAAGGCTGAATCACCATACATCCGCGCACGCCGGAATAATCGCAAAGCTGCGCTTTTTTAATAATATCGGTGTACCATTGGGCAAAATCCTCGCCCATAGGGGTAATTTCTTCTACCATTTTTTTATCTTGTGCCAAGTTACTCATTCCTTCCCAAATCTACCGAAGGTGCATTTAAAATCTATATTTTAAAACCTTCACAAATATTCCATTATAGTATAAAGGAATTTCAACAAGGTGTCAAGGCTTGCCGGCATTTTTTTCGGCGGTATATTGTTTCAATTTTTTATTTTTCTTGCAATCCTTTAAAAACTGTGCTATGATACGGTTGTTTCAGATCATGCATTCGCCAAAACAGAAATCAAAATGGGAGGAATCAAAATGGTAAAACACATTGTCTTTTGGAAACTGGCCCCAAAAGCCGAGGGTCAGGACAAATGGGAAAACGCGCGCATCATCAAAAAGGAACTGGAAGCCCTGGTTGGTGTGATTCCAGGTCTGATCGAGGCAGAGGTCGGCCTGAATGAAAACGGCGGCGAATATGACGCCGCGCTCACCGCGCTTTTTGAAAGTATGGAGGCGCTCAAGGCCTATGATGTACATCCCGCGCACCAAAAGGTTCGCGCCTTTGTCACCAAGGTTCGCCTATCAAGAGTTGCTGTTGATTATACGCTCTAGGGGTTCTGCGTGTTACGCCGCGAAAAAGAGCGAAAACCACGTTTTTCAAATAAGGTTTTTCTTTAATAGTGAAATCGAAAAAGGACAGATCCGACAGCTGCCGGATCCGTCCTTTTCATTAGTCTGAAGTATAAGGCATCAGAGCAATCTGTCTTGCTCTCTTAATTGCAACCGTAAGCTGTCTCTGGTGCTTTGCGCAGCAACCGCTGATTCTTCTCGGAAGAATCTTGGCGCGCTCAGTCACGTATCTTCTCAGCTTTGCAACGTCCTTGTAGTCGATATAATCTACTTTATCCACACAGAAAGAGCAAACTTTTCTCTTCGCTCTTCTTGCTCTGGGTCTGTCGTTTCTTCTTTCTTCTGCCATCTTCAATTCGCCTCCTTTAAATCAAATTAAAACGGAAGATCATCGTCCGTGTCCAAAAGCGCGGTAAAATTCTCCTCAGCATCAGGCTGCTGCGAAAACGAAGGTGCACTCGGCGCTGCTGCCGGCGCAGAAACGCCGGGTGACGCAGGCGCCGCCACACCGTCCTGGCTGCGTTTGCTCTCGCCGAAGCTAACCTCGCTGGCCACAACTTCTGTGACGTAGTTCTTCTTTCCGTCCTGACCTTCCCATGTTCTGGTCGCAATGCGGCCAATCACAATGATCATCTTGCCTTTCCCAAAATAATTGCAGACAAACTCTGCCGTTTTGTTCCAAGCAACGCAGTTGATAAAGTCGGTCTGTCTGTTCTCGCCATAGCCATTATCAATGGCTATGCTGAAACTGCAAACAGGTGTGCCGGCCCCGGTATGCCGAAGCTCCGGATCCCGTGTGAGTCTGCCCATTAAAATTGCTTTGTTAATCATAGACTAGTCCTCCTCACGCTTTACCACGATATCACGGATGATACCATCGGTGATCCCGTAAACACGTTCCAACTCTGCAGGGAAATCAGGTTTTGATTTAAAGTTCACCAAAACATAATAACCTTCTGTCAAATCGTTGATCGGGTATGCAAGTCTGCGCTTTCCCCATTCGTCCACGCTCTCGATCTCGCCATACTTTTCAATCAAAGACTTGAACTTTTCAACAAAAGCTGCGATTTCTTCCTCCGTCTTGGTTGCATCAATGACGAAGATGGTTTCGTACTTGTTGATTACCTCTGTCATGACATCAGTCACCTCCTTCTGGACTTTGACCCTCGATTTGTGTCGAGAGTAAGGAATTGTTATCAAATAACCCCAATATTATAGTCTATTTTTTTGACCTTGTCAAGCATATTTTTGAATTTTTTTCATAGGATGAAACAAGGTCACAGACAAGCCCAAGACACGCAGGAGCCGACCGTAATTTCGTTGAAACAGGCAATTTTGAAGATTCTGCGTTAATATGCTATACGTCAGAGAGGAGAATTTACATGAAACGTTTTTTGATCGGATTTTTGATTCTGTCCGCCGCCGTATTTTGCATTCCGTCTCTCATGGTTCCGATTGCCTCACTGGCATCGGGCCGCACCGCCGCACCGGCCTATGCCGATTCCGCCGCAGGAGACGATACCGCCGCCTACGGCGTGGACGCCCCTTATACGGTAACGCTCTATCGGGTCGGCAACGGCGAAACCGTAACCCTCGATTTTGAGGATTATATTGCCGGCATTGTCGCAGAGGAAATGCCGCCGACCAATTCCACAGAGGCGCTCAAGGCGCAGGCCGTTGCCGCGCGCAGTTACATACTCAGCAAGATCTCCGCTTATCAGGAAAACGCTCCGTCCGCACATCATGGCGCGCTGCTGTGCGACGATTTTTCACACTGTCACGCCTGGCACTCTTTAGAAGAATCCAAGAGCATATGGGACGCACGCTTTTGCGAGGACTACGCCGCCAAGATCAAACGCGCGGTGGATGAGACCCGCGGCGAATATTTAAGCTATGAAAATAAGCCAGCCAAGACCTGCTTTCATGCCGTCAGCAGCGGAAAGACCGAAAACGCAGAGGACGTATGGGGCGTTTCCCTGCCCTATCTGACTACGGTAAACAGTACGGAAGACACACGGGCAGATGGCTATCACAGCCGTGCTTTTTATCCCAAAGAGGCCTTTGACACCGTTCTGCGCGGACTGCGTTCCTCCCTCCAAACAACGGAAACTTTAGAGGATATCTCACCAAAATTTACCTACCATGACAGCGGCAGTGTAGCCACGCTGACGATGCTTGGCGAAACATTTACCGGCCTCGAAATTAGGGAGGCGTTTCAACTGCGCAGCACGCATTTTTCTCTGAAGTTTGCGGACGGGAAGGCCGTCTTTGACGTCAACGGCTATGGCCACGGTGTCGGAATGAGCCAGTTCGGCGCGGCCGCGATGGCGGATCACGGCAAGGATTACCGCGAAATCTTATCCCATTACTACAAGGGCACCGCCCTCCGCCAACTTTATCATAACGCATAAAAATATTTCTCAATTTTTGTTACTTTTTACGCCGTCTCAAAATCAAAAAACCTTTGAAACCCGCAGACAACTGTGTTATAATAAAATTAGGCGTACAAGGGTAATCCTATCTTGTCCAAGGCGACAAAACGGAGATACCCTTCAGCGAATCCATCACATTGTATCAAGAGGAGGAATTTTCATGGCTCACACGGTAATTACAATTGCCCGCCAGTTCGGATCCGGCGGCAGAGATGTTGCAAAACTGCTCTCTGAGAAAATGGGAATTCATTTTTATGACAGAGAGTTAATTGCGCTTGCAGCAAAGGAGAGCGGTCTTTCAGAGTCCCTGTTTGAAGGCATTGAAGAAAAGCCGACCAACAGTCTCTTATACTCTTTGGTTATGGGAATCCAGTCCGGGCGCGGCACCTACTATCGTTACGGGGACGTTTTAAACTCGGATAGTGTTTTTCGGATTCAATCTCAAGTTATCCGCGATCTGGCAAGCAAGGGTTCGTGCGTCATTGTCGGCCGCTGCTCTGATTATATCCTACGGGAACAGCCTAACTTGATGAATGTTTTTATCCACGCCGATAAGGACTGGCGCGTACAGCGCATTATGCAGCGCCATCAGCTAAAAGAAAAGGAAGCGGAAAATCTGATTACAAAAACGGATAAACGGCGCAGCTCCTTTTATAACTTTTACACCAACAAGGTATGGGGAAACGTCAACAACTATCACCTGGCAATCGACACCAGCAAAGTCGGGCTGGAGCACGCCGCAGATTTGATTATCGAATTCAGCAAGATGATCCCCAAAGAAGAAACCCCGGCTACATAACGAAACGGCCGCAGTCAGCAAACTGCGGCCGTTCTTTTTGCTTATTTGCCTATTCGTTTTCTTCAAAACGAAATCCCAACTGCTCGATGCCCTTATCTTCATCGCGAAGAGCAGCGCCTGCCGCCGGAATGTTCCTGCTGCGATAGCGCGTGTAGTTTGCGATCCGAGCATCCTTTGCAGCCACCGCCTCAGCGACAACCGCATTCTTCCGCAGGGTCATCACCTGCACACCCTGGCTACTGCGCGTCGTCTTTTCCGGAATTTTTTCCGTGTTTACGGTGAGTACCTTATCCTGGCTGCTGCGCAGTACAATATCGGTATCTTCCGGCAAAAACATCATGCCGACAATGGGCGATTTTGTTGCAAAGCCGCCGGTCAATCTGCGGCGATTGGACTTTGTCTCATAACTCTTAAGCGGGATTTTAGCACATTTTCCGTTTTCAAAGCTAAAGAGCAGCCATCCGCTGTAATCACCGCTAATCACCATACCGACAATATCTTCTTTTTCTGTCATGCCGACCAGGTTCGGGATATACTCACCCATCTGACTGGCCTTGCCGTCCGGAATTTCATGTGCACGCATTTTATAGACATCACCGCCTGCGGCAAAAAACAAAATCTCACTGCGGTTGGTAATCTCCTCCTCCTGAATGATGGCATCATCCTCCTTCAGCCGCTGTTCACCGCTGGTGCGAAGCGATACTAAGGAAATCTTTTTGATATAGTTTTGCGCCGTTCTGAAGAGCCTTACTGCATAATCCTCAACGGTTTCTTCCTCAGCAGGCTCTGCGGCATCCTCTGCCGCAATGAGCTGAGTCCTGCGTTCTGTACCGAACCTCTTTGCCGCCTCACGCAGCTGCTTTTCAATGATCTTATTGACCCTTGCCTTGCTTTTCTGAACCGCCTCTAAATCTTCAATTTCCTCTTTTAACTTGGCAATCTCGGCAGTTCGCTTTAAAATATAGTCCTTATTTAAATTTCGCAGCTTGATCTCTGCCACATATTCTGCCTGTGCTTCATCAATGTTAAAGCCCTTCATAAGGTTCGGTACAACCTGCGCGTCCTCTTCGGTCTCACGCACAATCCGAATCGCCTTGTCAATGTCCAGCAGAATCTTCTCAAGTCCCTCTAAGAGATGCAGCTTTTCACTCTTGCGCACGATATCAAAAGCCACCGCGCGCAGGACGCAGCTGCGCCGAAACCGCAGCCATTCACAAAGGATATCGTTGACCCCGAGCACCATCGGCGAACCCTCTACCAGGATATTAAAGTTACATCCAAAACTATCCTGCAAGGGCGTCATACGGAACAGTTTTGCCATCATTTTTTTCGGATCGGTGCCGCGTTTTAGATCGATGGTAAGCTTTAATCCCTTTTTATCCGTCTCGTCACGAATATCCGAGATTTCCTTGATCTTTCCGTTTTTGACAAGCTCCACAACCTTTTCCACGATGGCCTCCACCGTGGTGGTGTACGGAATTTCCTTGATATCAATACAGTTCTGCTTTTTGTCGTACGTATACGATGCACGCATTTTAAAACTTCCGCGGCCGGTTTTATAAATTTCACGCATTTCGTCTTGCTGGTACAGCAGCTGTGCGCCAAAGGGGAAATCCGGCGCCGGCATGACCTCTGTTAAATCCGCTTCCGGATCCTTCATGACCAGAACGGTTGCCTCGCAAAGTTCCTTTAAGTTAAAGCTGCAAATGTTGGATGCCATGCCGACTGCGATGCCCTGGTTCGGATTTGCCAAAATGTTTGGGAACGTTGTCGGCAAAAGAACCGGTTCCTTCATGGTGCCGTCATAATTATCCACAAAATCAATGGTGTCCTTGTCCATATCCCGAAAAATTTCGCTGCAAACCTTAGAGAGCTTCACCTCCGTATAACGGGAGGCGGCACACGCCATATCCCTGGAATATTGCCGACCAAAGTTACCTTTTGAATCCACCAGCGGCAAAAGCAGGGCGCCGTTTCCCTCGGTCAGACGAACCATGGTATCATAAATCGCCTGATCACCGTGCGGATTAAGGCGCATGGTCTGTCCGACCACGTTGGCCGACTTGGTGCGTCCTCCGCTCAGCAACCCCATTTTATACATGGTATAAAGCAGCTTGCGGTGAGAGGGTTTAAACCCGTCAATCTCCGGGATTGCGCGGGAGATAATCACACTCATCGCATAGGGCATGTAATTCTGCTCTAAGGTATCGGTAATTTGTTGTTCTTCTATAATGGGTTTTTTCATACGTTCTACTCCTTCTATATTACATTACATCTGTCAATGCAATAAAGTCATGACCCACATTTGCGATATGTTCTTTCCGCCCGGTCAGATTGTCTCCCAAAAGCAGATCGAACATTTCCTTCGTCTTTTCCATATCATCCGGCATCACCTTAATCAGCCGTCTGGTTTCCGGATTCATGGTGGTTTCCCACATCATCTCCGGCTGGTTTTCACCAAGCCCCTTACTTCTTTGCAGGGTATACTTCTTTCCCTCCAGCTTTTTCATCAGCGCTGCCTTTTCTGCCTCATTAAAGGCAAAATAGGACTTGTCCTTGCAGGTAATTTCATAAAGCGGCGATTCTGCGATATAAACATAACCCTTTTCAATCAGGGTTGGAACCAACCGATAGATCATGGTTAAAATCAAGGTGCGGATTTGGTAACCGTCAACGTCCGCATCGGTACAGATAATCACCTTGCTCCAGCGCAGGTTATCTAGCTCAAAGGAATTTAAATCCTTGTTATGCTTGCTGGAAATTTCCACACCGCAGCCCAAAACCTTTAATAAATCCACAATAATATCGCTTTTAAAGATCTTGTCATACTCCGCCTTTAAGCAGTTTAGAATTTTACCGCGGATCGGAATGATCGCCTGAAATTCGCTGTCCCGTCCCAGCTTACATGCGCCGAGCGCCGAGTCACCCTCCACGATGTACACCTCACGGCGCGAAATATCCTTGCTGCGGCAGTCCACAAACTTTTTGACCCGGTTTGCCACGTCCAGCGTGCCGCCAAGCTTTTTCTTGACGTTGATTCGCGTCTTTTCTGCCGTTTCGCGGCTGCGCTTATTCACCAGAACCTGGGTGCAGATTTTTTCGGCATCCATCTTATTTTCGATAAAATAAATACTGAGCTGTTCCCGCAAAAATTCGGTCATGGCGTCCTGGATAAACTTATTGGTGATCGCTTTTTTGGTCTGGTTTTCGTAGCTGGTCATGGTAGAGAGCGAATTGCTCACCAGAACCAAGCTGTCCTCGATATCGGAAAACTGGATTTTCCCTTCATTTTTATTGTATTTTCCGTTTTGCTTTAAATACTGGTCAATTGCATACACAAAAGCGTTGCGCACCGCCTTATCCGGCGCGCCGCCGTACTCTAGATAGCTGGAATTGTGATAATATTCCAGCACGTTAATTTCATTATTAAAACAAAAGGCAAAGCTCATCTTTACCTTATACTCTTCCAAATCCTCACGGTCACGACCCTTGCGCTCTGTCTCGATAAAGTGAACATTCGTCAGTTCCTTGCCGCCGCAAAGCTCCTTAACGTAATCGACGATTCCGTTTTCATAATAATATTCAAACTCTTCAAACATCCCCGGCCCCGTCTCATTTTTGAGTACAAACCGAAGCCCGGAATTGACAACCGCCTGCCGATTTAAGGTGCTTTGATAGAACTCCAGCGGAATCCGAATATCCGTAAAAACACTCATGTCCGGCTTCCAGCGGATGCGGCTGCCGGTGTGACGATGACGAAACTTCGTCTTTTCCAGTCCGCCGACATTCTTGCCCTTTTCAAAGTGCAGATTAAACTTATAACCATCGCGCAGGATCTCAACATCCATATAGGCAGAACTATACTGTGTCGCGCAAGCGCCGAGTCCGTTCAATCCCAGCGAGAACTCATAGTTACCGCCGGCATTGTTCTGATACTTGCCGCCGGCATACAACTCACAAAAAACCAGCTCCCAATTGTACTTCTTTTCTTTCTCGTTATATTCCACCGGGATCCCTCTGCCAAAGTCCTCAACTTCGATTGAGTAATCCAGGTACCGCGTCACATAAATCACATTGCCAAAGCCCTCTCTGGCCTCATCAATGGAGTTTGAGAGAATCTCAAACATCGAATGCTGGCACCCTTCGATTCCGTCCGAGCCGAAAATCACCGCCGGACGTTTGCGGACACGATCTGCTCCCTTCAGCGAAGAAATGCTGGAATTATCATACGATTTTGCAGCCATCTGCCTACCTCCAAAACTATCTTCCCATTTCGTCTGTGCGATTTGCCGCACACTTTTTATTGTAACACAAAATATTGCGGTTGTCAAAGCCCATCTACACAACAAAAAGATTCTGTTTTTAATTACAGTTGACATTCTCGCTCTTTGTGATATAATAGCGGAGGGAATTTGGAAAGGAACCAAACAAAGGAGACGAAAACAATGCGAATTGGAATTTTAGGATACGGCAATTTGGGCCGCGGCGTGGAATGCGCCATTCGGCAAAACCCGGATATGGAGCTTGCCGCCGTGTTTACCCGCAGAAACCCGGAGAGCGTGAGCATCATGACAGATGGCGTTCCCGTCCTCCCGGCAGATGACGCGGCGTCCATGCAGGACAAAATTGACGTTTTGATTATCTGCGGCGGCAGTGCAACCGATCTTCCGGTACAGACGCCCGCTTTTGCGAAGCTTTTTAATGTCATTGACAGCTTTGATACCCATGCAAAGATACCGCAGCATTTTGCAAACGTTGACGCCGCTGCCAAAGAGAGCGGTAAGATCGGCATCATCTCGATCGGCTGGGATCCCGGCATGTTCTCTTTGAATCGGATGTATGCAAACGCCATCTTAACCGACGGCAGTGACTACACCTTCTGGGGCAAGGGCGTAAGCCAGGGTCACTCGGACGCGGTACGCCGGATCGAGGGCGTTTTGGACGCACGCCAATACACCATCCCGGTTCCGTCTGCCGTAGAGGCAGTCAGAAACGGTGAAAACCCAACCCTCACCACACGGCAAAAGCACACCAGAGAATGCTTTGTGGTCGCAGAGCCGGGTGCTGACCTTAAACGGATCGAGGAAGAAATCAAAACCATGCCGAACTATTTTTCTGACTATGACACCACGGTGCACTTTATCACGCAGGAAGAAATGCAGCGCGATCATAGCGGAATTCCGCACGGCGGTATGGTGATCCGCAGCGGCAAAACCGGCAAAGGCGGTGAACACCGCCATATCATCGAGTACAGTCTAAAACTGGATTCCAACCCGGAGTTTACGGCATCGGTTCTGGTTGCGTACGCAAGAGCCGCTTACCGTATGAACCGGGAAGGACAAAGCGGATGCAAAACGATTTTTGATGTTCCGCCGGCTTATCTCAGCGCGCTGGACGGCGAGACGCTCCGCAAGACTCTTCTGTAATCCGCAGCCACCGCATATAGAGCGATATGATATGCCCGTCAAAACGCATCGAACAAAGGCTCTTTGTTCGGTGCGTTTTTTCTATCCGATTGGTATATTTTTCTCGCATTTGGCAGATACTAGTATCAAAAAAAATGAGGAGGATATCGATGAAAGCCTATATTGGAATCGTGGACGTTGCTGCAAGGGAGATTTTGGACTCACGCGGAAATCCGACCCTGGAGGTAGAAGTTTTTGCAGAAGGCGGCATTTTAGGGCGTGCTTCCGTCCCCTCCGGCGCCTCTACCGGTGCGTTTGAGGCGTGCGAACTCAGAGACAACGATGCATCCCGCTATGACGGAAAGGGCGTTACCAAGGCCGTCAAAAATGTGAACGGCCCCATCTGCGAGGCGCTGATCGGCATGAATGTACTGGATCAGATTGCCATTGATAAGGCTATGATTGCCCTTGACGGAACCCAAAACAAAAGCAAGCTCGGCGCAAACGCCATTTTAGGGGTCTCGCTCGCCTGTGCCAAGGCGGGTGCGATCGCCGTCGGTGAAAGCCTTTATCAATACATCGGTGGCATCCATGCGCACATGCTCCCGGTGCCCATGATGAATATTATCAACGGCGGCAAGCACGCCGACAACTCCATCAGCTGCCAGGAATTTATGATTATGCCGGTCGGCGCCGAGGACTTTCGCCAGGCGCTTTCCTGGTGCGCCCAGGTATTTCACACATTAAAAGGGCTCTTAAAGGAAAAAGGCTATTCCACGGCCGTCGGGGACGAAGGTGGTTTTGCCCCCAACCTCAGCAATGACGAAGAGGCCGTACAGGTCATTGTAGAGGCCATCGAAAAGGCCGGCTACAAGGCCGGCAAGGATTTTCGGATTGCGCTGGATCCGGCCTCGACCGAAATGTACGAAGAGGCGAAAAAGCAGGGACATGAGGGCAGCTACTGTTTCTGGAAAACCGGCAAATTGCTGAGCCGCGACGAGATGGTCACCTTTTGGGCGGACTGGGCTGCCAAATACCCTATCATCTCCATCGAGGACGGCATGGCGGAAGAAGATTGGGAAGGCTGGAAGATGCTGACCGATCGGCTGGGCGATCACATTCAGTTAGTCGGCGACGATCTCTTTGTCACCAACAGTGAACGGCTGCAAAAGGGAATTTCACTCGGTGCCGGGAACGCAATCTTAATTAAAGTAAATCAGATCGGCACCCTGACCGAAACCCTTGAGGCGGTACAGACTGCCAACCGTGCCGGCTATACCGCCATCATCTCGCATCGAAGCGGTGAAACAGAGGACACTACCATTGCCGATCTTGCGGTCGCGCTCAATGCCGGGCAAATCAAAACCGGCGCGCCGTCTCGAACGGATCGGGTTGCAAAATATAACCAGCTGCTGCGCATTGAAGAGGAATTGGGCGACATCGCCGCCTATCCGGGGATGAAGGCGTGGTTTAATCTGCAAAATCCCTGATTGAAAAAATAACAAAAAGGACGGCTACGTGCCGGCCTGAGCGTGTCGATAAACTCTGTTTTGCGAAAGATTTCATTTTGAATTCATTGCCGCTGCGGCTTGGAAAGCATATATAGGGTCTCCCAAAAATCTTACTTGATTTTTGGGAAAAAGGAGCCGCGCCGAAGCCTAGACGATGGTTTGACGGTCTTCGTCAAATCAAGTCATTGCACAGGCAGATGTGGCGCGGGCTTTGGACAATCAATTCAAAGCAATATCTTGCTGAAAACCAACTTTTTCGACAGTCTGAGGATGCGAAAATTCGCATCCTCTCCTTCTATACTTCCATAATGATCGGTAAAATCATTGGACGGCGTTTGGTTTTGCTGAGTAAAAACCCGCCCACATCATTTTTAATGCGGGTTTTCAGTGTCGTCCAGTCGATTGTGTTACCGCCGGTGCATTCGTCCACAACATTTACCGCAACCTTGTGCACCGCCTCCATCAGATCCTCAGATTCTCTGACGTAGACAAACCCGCGTGAGATAATGTCCGGACCGGCCGTGCAGGCGCCGCTGGCCCTATCAATCGTAAGAACCACCACGATGATTCCGTCCTCCGCCAGATGCTTGCGGTCACGCAGCACGATGTTTCCCACATCACCGACGCCGAGACCGTCCACCAGCACCTTGCCGGACGGAACCGTTCCGGTAATTTTAGCCTGGGTTTTGGAAATTTCAAGCACCTTGCCGATATCCATCAAAAAGATATTCTTCGCATCCATTCCCGTCTGCAGGGCAATGTCGCGGTGATAGCACAAATGCCGGTATTCGCCGTGCACCGGGATAAAATACTTCGGGTTGGCCAGGGATATCATGATCCGCAGCTCCTGCTGGCAGGCATGGCCGGAAACATGCACGTTGTCCTGCCGCTCATGAATCACCTCGGCACCGTGCTTTAGCAGTTCGTTCACCACATTCGAAACCGCTTTTTCATTGCCCGGAATCGGGCTTGCCGAGATGATAACCATATCGGTCGGTTCAATGTTAATCTTACGGTGGACAGAGAACGCGATTCTGGTGAGCGCCGACATCGGTTCCCCCTGACTGCCTGTCGTTACAATCACCAGTTTTTCCCTCGGATAACGTCCGATTTCATCAATGTCAATCAGGGTATTTTTTGAAATATTCATATACCCCAGTTCAATGGCAGCGTTTAACACGTTCACCATACTTCTGCCGGAGACCGCAACCTTTCTGCCGTATTTTTCGGCCGCGTTAATAATCTGCTGCACCCTATGTATATTCGATGCAAAGGTTGCAACAATGATCCGCTTGTCTACGCCCCGGTCAAACAGGGTGTCAAAGGTCTTGCCGATGGTGCTTTCGCTCATGGTGTAGCCCGGACGATCCGCGTTGGTGCTGTCCGAAAAGAGCGCCAAAACGCCCTGTTTTCCAAGTTCGCCGATTCGCGCCAAATCAATCATTCCGCCATCGATTGGCGTCGGGTCGATTTTAAAGTCGCCGGTATGCAAAAGCACACCGATCGGCGTATGCAGCGCAATCGCTACCGCGTCCGCGATCGAGTGGTTGGTATGGATAAACTCTGCCACAAAGGCGCCAAGTTTTACGGATTCCCCGGCCTCCAGCGTATTGAGCTTTGCCGATCTTAACAAGCCATGTTCCTTCAGCTTATTCTTTAAAATTCCCAGCGTCAGCCGTGTACCGTAAACCGGTACGTTAAATTCCTTCAATACATACGGGAGCGCGCCGATATGATCCTCATGACCGTGGGTCAACACAATGCCGCGGATTTTATCCGCCACCTTATGCAGATACGTAATATCCGGGATTACAATATCTACCCCCGGCATGTCATCATCCGGAAACGCCATACCACAGTCTAAAATCAAAACATCGTCCCCGTACTCAAAGACGGTCAGGTTTTTCCCGATCTCGTGCAGTCCGCCCAGCGGAATCACTTTAACTTTTTTGTTACCGCCGCGTGCAGGCACACTGTTACCCTTTACTGCCGCAGCCCTTTTAGCCGCCGCAGTCTTTTTTGCCGCAATTGCCTTGGCCGGAGCGGCCGCCTTCTTGACCGCCGTCGATTTCACCGGTGCGGTAATTTTTTTTCCTCCTGTCGCCGGCTTTGGCGCGGCAAGATTTTTTGCACTATTTTTTTTACTGTTTCTTCTCACAATTTCCTCCTATCTTTGTCCGTTCTCATTGTAATTGCACAACAAAAGAAGAGGTTCAAACCGAGCAGATTCTCCATCCGCTTTGCGAAAGACACGTATGACAGCAGATTCTGTTCATTCTCTCCGGCACAACAGATCTGACTCTGTCAAACGAGGTCTGTGGATCGCATACTGTTTCAACCTGTTTTTCATTTTGTCAGGCCGACCGAAAAAGTGGAATCCAAGCGCACCTTTCAAAATCGGCACGCGGACAATTCTTTTCCGGCAAATCCGAAACAAGACCGCATTCACAGCCCGGTTCCGTTTCGACCCGTCTCATACGGCGGCATTTTCGTACCGCCGGGTTCCGAACAAATCATTCCCTGTTATTATACACGACTTTATGCAATTTGGCAAGCCTTTTTCTTGTTTTATATAAATTCTTTTATTTTCTCCATCAACTGACAAAAAATTTCCCGTCCCCCCTTTTCTTTTCTGTAAAAATATTGTATACTGTTTTTCATGAGCCTATACGCAAAAAAGGAGAAAATGATTATGGTACAGCTTTGCAATCAATGGGATGACCTTTTAAAGGACGAATTTCAAAAGCCTTATTATCAAAAGCTGCGCGCAATCCTCGCGCGGGAATATCAAACGCATACCGTCTACCCGGACATGTATGATATTTTTAACGCGCTGCGCACCACCGATTATAAGGACGTAAAAGCCGTCATTTTGGGTCAGGATCCCTACCACGGGCCGGGGCAGGCGCACGGTCTCTGCTTTTCGGTCAAGCCCGGCGTACCGGCGCCGCCGTCACTGAAAAATATCTTTAAAGAGCTCAAGGACGAGCTGGATATCCCCATTCCGGACACCGGATATCTGATGCCGTGGGCAAAGCAGGGCGTGCTGATGCTCAACACGGTTCTCACCGTCCGCGCCGGAGAGGCCAACAGTCACAAAGGGCTCGGCTGGGAAACGCTGACCGATCGCGTTATCGAACTGCTGAATAATCGGGAGCAGCCCATGGTATTTTTCCTCTGGGGCGCTAATGCGAAAAAGAAACGGGAGCTGCTTACCAACCCGTCCCACCTCGTCTTAAGCTGCGCACATCCCAGTCCGCTTTCTGCCAGTCAGGGATTTTTTGGCTGTGGCCACTTTAAGGCCTGCAACGATTTTTTAAAAAAGCATAACATGACGCCCATCGACTGGCGGTTGTAAGATGCGGCTTGTCGTATCTTACAAGGATTTTTACGGATTTCCCCCGTTTTTTCTCTGTTTTATCAAGAACTTCTTACCCTGTCTCCCTTGACAAGATTCTAAGGTTAAGATACAATATTATGAGACGAAACGGCGGTTTCTTCTCATAGTACAATCAGAAAGGATGATGCAAAATGGGCATGACACTGGCTCAAAAGATTTTGAAAAATCATTTGGTCTGCGGCGAAATGATTCCCGGACAGGAAATCGGGATTCGGATCGACCAGACCTTAACACAGGACGCGACCGGAACCATGGCATACCTCGAATTTGAGGCGATGGGCGTTCCGAGGGTAAAGACCGAGCGTTCTGTTGCATATATCGATCATAATACCCTGCAAAGCGGTTTTGAAAACGCCGATGACCACCGGTTTATCGGCAGTGTTTGTAAAAAACACGGCATCTATTTTTCAAGACCGGGTAACGGTATCTGTCACCAGGTACACCTGGAACGTTTCGGCATTCCGGGCAAGACCCTGATCGGCTCGGACAGCCATACGCCGACCGGCGGCGGCATCGGTATGATTGCCATCGGCGCCGGCGGTATGGACGTTGCGGTTGCCATGGGCGGCGGCACCTACTATATCACCTGCCCGAAAATGGTAAAGGTGAACCTGACCGGCAAGCTTCGTCCCTGGGTTGCGGCAAAGGACGTCATTTTAGAAGTTCTGCGCCGTCTCTCGGTCAAGGGCGGCGTCGGAAAGATTATCGAATATTGCGGCGAAGGCGTTTTGACGCTCTCCGTTCCGGAACGCGCCACCATCACCAACATGGGCGCAGAGCTTGGCGCCACCACCTCCATTTTCCCGTCGGATGAAACCACGCGTGCTTTCTTAAAGGCACAGGGACGGGAAGAGGATTATACGCCGCTTTGCGCTGACGCGGACGCTGTCTATGACGAGACGGTGGACATCAATCTGAGTGAACTGGTTCCGCTTGCCGCATGTCCGCATTCCCCGGATAACGTAAAATCCGTCGAGGAAATCGGCAGCCTTAAAATCGACCAGGTATGTATCGGTTCCTGCACCAACTCTTCGCTCCTTGATATGCTGAAGGTTGCCTACATCTTAAAGGGAAAGACCGTACACCCGGATGTGTCGCTCTCCATTGCGCCCGGCTCAAAGCAGGTGCTCAATATGCTGGCAGAAAACGGCGCTCTTGCAACCCTGATCGATTCCGGCGCAAGAATCTTAGAGAGCGCATGCGGCCCCTGCATCGGCATGGGACAGTCGCCGAATTCCAAGGGCATCTCGCTGCGTACCTTTAACCGTAACTTTGAGGGTCGTTCCGGCACCAAGGACGGCCAGATTTATCTGGTATCCCCGGAGATGGCTGCCGCATCGGCACTGACCGGTTACCTGACCGATCCGCGGACGCTCGGCGATATGCCGGAATTTAAACTGCCGGAGGTCTTTACCATTCATGATAACATGATTGTTCCGCCTGCTTCGGAAGATGAAATGGACAGTGTTGAGGTTCTGCGCGGGCCGAACATTAAGCCTTTCCCGGTATCCGGGCCGCTGCTTGACGAAATTGACGCAAAGTGCAGCTTAAAGGTCGGCGACAATATCACCACAGATCATATCATGCCGGCCGGTGCAAAGATTTTGCCGCTGCGCTCCAATATTCCCAAGATTTCGGAATACTGCTTTGCGGTCTGCGACGAGGGCTTCCATGACCGTGCCCTTCAGCTCGGTCAAAGCATCATTGTCGGCGGCTCCAACTACGGCCAGGGTTCCTCCAGAGAGCATGCCGCTCTGGCGCCCCTGTATCTTGGCATCAAAGCCGTAATTGTGAAATCCTTTGCCAGAATCCACATGGCAAACCTGATTAACGCCGGTATTATTCCGATGACCTTTGCGGACGAGGCCGACTACGATCGGATCGACCAGATGGACGAGTTGTCCATCCACTCGGTCATCGGCCAGATTCAAAACGGCGATACCGTCACCGTAACCAATGTAACAAAAGGTTTTGACTTTTTGGTAAACGTTGCCCTGTCCCCCAGGCAAAAGGATATGCTGATTGCGGGCGGCCTGCTCAACTACACCAAAAACAACGCCTAAAAGAAAGGATGATTCCCATGAACCATGCAGAAGAAATTAAAAATGCCCAGGAAAAATTCAGCCGGCTGCTCAGCGAGCAGTTTGACCGGATTGACCGCATGAAGGCGGAAAAGGACTTTATCGATTACAGCAAACTGGATACGATTGAGATCGGTATTGTCGGCGGCGACGGCATCGGCCCGTCCATCACCGCGCAGGCACAGCGCATCCTGGAGTTTTTACTCAAGGACGAAGTGGAAAAAGGCAAGGTTGCCTTTCGCGTGATTGACGGCTGTACCATTGAACACCGTGCCGAGGTTGGCAAAGCTCTCCCCGATGACGTCCTGGCAGAGTTGAAAAAGTGCCATGTCATCTTAAAAGGCCCGACCACCACGCCGCGTGCCGGCGATCCCTGGCCGAATATCGAGAGCGCCAATGTCGCAATGCGCAAAGAGTTGGATTTGTTTGCCAATGTTCGCCCGGTAAAGGTGCCGGAACAGGGGATTGACTGGACGTTCTACCGCGAGAACACCGAGGGCGCTTATGCGGTCGGTTCTAAGGGTGTCCACGTCAATGATGACCTTGCGATCGACTTTACCGTTACTACCAAGGAAGGCAGCGAGCGTATCGCAAAGGCCGCTTTTGAATATGCCAAAAAGGCAGGAAAGACCAGAGTAACCGCTGTTACAAAGGCAAACGTCGTAAAGACCACCGACGGTAAATTTTTGCAGATTTGCCAGGACGTTGCAAAGGATTATCCGGGTATTGAGCTGGACGATTGGTATATCGATATCATGACCGCCAAGCTGGTTGACCCCAAACGCAGAACGCAGTTCCAGGTATTGGTACTGCCGAACCTTTACGGCGATATCCTCACCGATGAGGCGGCAGAGTTCCAGGGCGGCGTCGGTACCGCCGGCAGCGCCAATATCGGTAAACGTTACGCGATGTTTGAGGCAATCCACGGCAGCGCACCCAGAATGGTCGCAGAGGGTCGCGCAAAGTACGCTGACCCTTGCAGCATCATCCGCGCCGATGTCATGCTGCTGGAACACATCGGTTATGCAGACCGCGCAAAGAAGTTAGAGCGCGCGTTGGATATCTGTATGTATGAAGAAAAGAAACTGGTGATTACCGGCCGCGATACCGGCGCCACCGGCGAAGAGTTTGCTGACTACGTGATGGAGACCATCCAAAAACTGTAATGACAGAAAAAGGCCCGGCGGGAGTTTCCCGCCGGGCCTTTTTTACAATATCTGCTTTTCTTATTTTGCAGCTGCTTTCTTTCCCTTGACTGCAGAATCTCTCCAGAGCGCCCACAGCGGACCGGATACAAATACAGAAGAGTAAAAACCAACCACAATACCGATAATAATCGGCAGCGAGAACGCCTGAATTGACGGTACACCCAGGATATAGACCATACCGATCGTCAACAGGGTTGTCACTGTCGTATTGATCGAACGGGTCATTGTCTGCATAATACTGTTGTTTGCAATATCCCCGTAAGTCTCTTTTCTTGCATGTCGGGTGTTCTCACGGATTCTGTCCATAATGACAATCGTGTTATTGATTGAATAACCCAGAACCGTCAAAACCGCAGCAATAAAGTTGGTGTCAACCGACCACTGCAGCAAGGAGTAAATACCTAAAAGGATTAACACGTCGTGTGCCAGAGCAAGCACTGCAACCACACCGGAGGTAAATTCAAACCGGAAGCTTACGTAGAGCAGAATTGCAAGGCACGCAAGCAGCGACATCATAACCGCAGATCTTGCCAGTTCACGGCCACTGGACGGCGAAACGATATCCTGATTCTTCAGAACAACGCCGGCGGTCACGGTTGCTGCCTGATCCTCTGCTGCATTGTCTGCCGCAGCAGCCTCGGTGTTATCCGCAGCAGCATTCTGATTCTCCGCGTCTGCATTTTCTGCGTTGTTTTCTTGTGCTGCCGCCTCGTTGTTATCCTCTTCTACAACGGGAGCGCCGTACTTTTCCTCCAGCGCCTTGGTGATTGCGGCAACCTTATTCATAGAGAAGTCCGAACGCTCCTCATCAGTCTCAAGACTGTTGTCAAAACCAAACTTAATGACAACCTCATCCCCGGACTGCTGCACCGAAGACGGGCTCTGTGAATCACCCAGCGCCTTATCCACGATTTCCTGTACATCGGAAACGGTAAATGCCTCTGCAATCTCATAGGTTACCGCCATACCGCCTGCAAAGTCGGTATCTAAGTTAAATCCGCGGAAGATCAAGGATGCGATCGAAACCAAAACCAGGACAGCCGCAATGGATAAAAAGATTTTACGATTCTTTACAATACTAAACATTACGCCTTGCCCCCTTTCATAGACTCTGCATCCGCTTTCTTGCTAATGCCGTAAAGCCAGAGGTTTTTCACATTCATACCAATCATCTGCTTGAGCAAGAACTTGGTAACAAAGATTGCGGAAAGCATGGATACGATAACACCGATGAACAAGGTAATACCAAATCCCTTAATGGTACCGGTACCCAATACCCACAAAATCACTGCCGAAATAATGGTGGTGATGTTGGAGTCAATAACGGCGGTCAGCGCACGGTTAAATCCGGCGTCAACAGCGCTTCTTACCGTTTTGCCCAGACGAAGCTCTTCTTTGACACGTTCAAAAATAACGACGTTGGCATCGACTGCCATACCGACTGACAGGATGATACCCGCAATACCCGGCAGCGTTAAGTTGATGTGCGTATTCGCCAAAATAATAAACACGATTGCGATATAGGAAAGCAGCGCGATATCTGCGAGCAGTCCCTGCAGACGGTAAATTAAAAGCATAAACAGCATGACCAGAATCAGTCCGATAATGCCGGCTCTCAGTGCGTTCGAGAGTGCCTCGTCACCGAGTGTTGCACTGACGGTACGAACCTCAACCTGCTCCAGCGAGAACGGCAGCTTACCGGATTTGATGTTTGCCGCAAGACTTCTTGCCTCTTCTGCGGTAAATTCACCGGTAATCACACAGGTGTTACTGTCGATACGTTCATTGACTCTCGGCATGGAGAGCGGCTGGTTATCCATCACAATTGCGATGTTCTGGCCAACCAATCTTCCGGTTGCTTCTGCAAACTTATCACGGCCTTCATCGGTCAGTTCCAGGCTGATATAGTAAGAGTTTTTGCTCATACCCTTATCGGTCTGGCCGAACTCTGCCGACGCATTCTTTACGTCGCTGCCGCTCATGACAACATTGCCGCTCGGATCCTGGAACTCCAGCTGTGCGGTAGCACCCAGGGTTTCGACCGCCTCTTGTGCGTCCTGTACGTCCGGCAGCTCAACCCGAACCTTATCGCTGCCCTGTCTGGTCAGGGTTGCCTCGGTGTAGCCCTGGCTATCCAAACGGGTCCGCAGCATGCTCACCACGGTATCCATTTCATCATCGGTGGGTTCATCCGTCTGTGCCTTATACACAATCACGGTACCGCCCTTTAAATCAAGACCCTGGGTAATTCCGTCTTCGTCAAGAATACCAGGGAAACGAACTTTGTCCGTAATGTCAAGACCGTAAAGGCCGACATAAAGAAGTGCGGCAATTACCAGAATAATTGCCGTAAATTTTACAAAACTTCTGGACACTTTTCTTCCTCCTTTGTTTAGGTACTTCCTTCCCTATTTTAATGATAATTCCATTTCCGGTTATTGACCGGATTGATTATTTTACAATTTTACAAATCGGCATCCTTCGCCTAACACCTCATCACAATGCCATAATCCGGGAATCCTTCTATCCCGGCAACCTTAAAAAAGGCGGACGCCCCTCTTCTGCCGTCGCGCGGCGCAAACCACGCCGGCAGATACCCTGCCGCAGAAAACAAAATTGCTCTTTGCATCCGCTGCGCAGAATCCGTACTGATTATCGGAGCCGCGCGGTATACCGCACCTCTCTCCGGTTCAGCCGGGACGCTCATGGATGCAGTACGGCTGATAATATTGAGTTCGGGCGCTTCCTCTCCCATGCGGCTTTCTGCCGCAGATATGGCATAACTTAAAACCAGAGAGCAAAGCAGGGACGACATCATAAGCAAAACAAGCGTCATCGCCAATCTGCCTTTTCCGCGTTTTTTTACCATGCATCTCCCACCCCGTTTCTCAAACCGCTGCATCATAGCCTCTGCCGCACATAACAACGATTTATTATAACCTTATCGCCGACGCAAGTCAAGCGTTTCGCACAAAATGTTAAATATATTTAAACACAACGGCCGCAGGATGCCAAAGATTGTCTTTTTCAGGCAAGCTTGGTTTCGTTAATGAAGAGTTCAAAGCCGGTGCCCAAAAAATCTGCTGCCCGTTTACACATCGCCATACGCGTTAAAAAGATCTCAAAATAATCCATCACAGAGCAGATTTCGTTATCAATCGTAAGTTTCAGCCGAATCACCTTGTCATTGCAGACCGCAATGTCCGACTGTGTCACGGCATAATTGACACGGTCATGGATATCGAACGCCGAACGGTCACGGTTACGCACCCGGCTCCGGCGCACGTCTGATTTGTCGGCCAGAATCAAAGCGGCCGCCACCTGATTGACCGGCGTTCCCGTCCCCTCATCATGATTGCCGATGGCGGCAATCACCTTTGCGATTTCTCTGGGTTCCATTCCCATACGGGTCAAAATCTGGAACGCAATCACCGCACTGCTCTGTGCATGATCGATCCGATTTACTACGTTGCCGATATCGTGAATATAGCCTGCAATCCGCGCAAGCTCTGCCGTTCTTTTATCAAAATGCAATGCTGTCAGGATATCGTGCGCCACCTTTGCCGCACGCTGTGCATGCAGCAGAGAGTGGTTGGTAAGTCCCAGGGTTCCTAAGTATTTATCGCCCATTTCCAGGTATGTTTTGATTTCCTTGTTCTTTACGATGTCCTGAAACGTAACCGTCAACGCATTTTGTTTCTCTGCCTCATATCCTGTATCCATTCTGCAATCCTCCTGTCCGTCTTTATCGGGCCGCATCAAAGGCCAAGTTCTGCCTCAACCACCTTGGCATAAAGGCTGCACTCCACCCGTTTTCTCTGTAATTTACAGCTCATCTCGTGCGGCTCGTTAATGTTGCCGTTTAAGAGACAGGCGTTTGCCATACAGCCGCCGCTGCAATAAAATTTCGCAAAGCATTCGCGGCATTTCGGCTTCGTGTATACATTACAGGATTCAAAGGTCTTTCGCAGCTCTATATCGATAGAATCATCCGCAATACTTCCCATCCTATAAGCCTCGTTGCCCACAAACTGGTGGCACGGATAAACATCGCCGTTTGGCGCAACCGCCAGGTATTCGCACCCTGCGCCGCAGCCGGACAACCGCTTGATGACACAAGGACCCTGATCCAAATCAATCATAAAATGGAAGAAATTGAATCCTCTTCCTTCCTTTTTCCGCTCCAAATACGCGTCAACCAGCTTTTCATACTCGGCATAAATTTTCGGCAGATCCTCCTCACGCAGGGCATAAGGCGCATCCGGCTCACTGACAACCGGCTCTACCGACGTCTGTTTAAATCCCAGATCGGCCAGGTGCAGAACATCATCCGCAAAGTCGAGATTATACCGGGTAAAGGTTCCGCGCACATAGTAACGGTCCTGGTTTCGGCTTTCTGCAACGCGAATCAGTTTCGGCACGATACTGTCATACGATCCGCTCCCGTCGATCCGGCAGCGCACACGATCATTGGTCTCCTTCCGTCCGTCCAGGCTCAGCACCACGTTGGACATCTCCCGATTGATAAAATCGATGTTCTCGTCATTGAGCAGCACGCCGTTTGTGGTGATGGTAAAGCGGAAATTCTTATCGTGGATTTTTTCCTGCTCTCTGGCGTATTGTACGACCTCTTTTACCACGTTAAAATTCATCAGCGGTTCGCCGCCGAAGAAGTCAACCTCCAGGTTTCGTCTCCCTTTTGACTGCGCGATCAAAAAGTCCATTGCCCGTTTTCCCGTCTCGGCGCTCATCAGCTCGCGGCGTTTATGGTAAGCGCCCTCATCGGCAAAACAATAGGCGCAGCGCAGATTACAGTCATGCGCCACATGAAGGCAAAGCGCCTTCACCGGCGAGTTGCGTTTCATATTGCCTGCAATATCGATGTAATCGTCCTTGGAAAACAACTGTTCCTTTTGATAAAGCTCACAAATATCCTCCCAGGCCTCTTCTAAATCCTTCTCTCTATATGCGTCATGAAATTGGTCAAGAACCCAGGAAAAAGTAACGTCATCCGGCGTTTTTTCTGCCTTGTTCAATCCCTCTATCACGTCATAGCAGAGCTTGTCCAATACATGAACACAGCCGCTGTTAACATCCAGCGCAATGTACCGATCCTTCATATGAAATGTATGAACCATAGAAATCCTCTTTCTTTTTTCGTATTCCGCATAAAAAGCGGACGCCCGTAACAAGGGCGTCCGACTCTCATTTTTTGTTTAAAGCCTACGCTCTCTCACACTTCTGGTTTGCCACGGTGCAAGAAGTTTTGCAAGCGGACTGACAAGAAGTCTGACATTCTCCACAGCCGCCCTTTGCAGCGCTCTTTTTTAAGGTTGCTTCATTTAAAGTCTTAATTCTCTTCATTTTGACACTCTCCTTTGCTTCGGCTCATGTGTGCCGATTAACGTTTTCTTTTCTTTTTCGTGCCGGCATTTACGCCAAAAACACCGCCGATCGCACCGCAGCCGATGCCGATCAGCAAGGATAGCAGCGTTGCCGTCCGGAAGGAAAATTCACCAAAAATCAAGGATCCCGCCAGATACAAAAACGCCATGTAAATTACACCGGCAAGCATGCCCTGCAACAGTCCCTGTCTGCCGGCATGACCCGCGGCGCGGAACCCGGCCAAGGCCACACAAAACCCGGTAAGAACCGTCACGATTCCGTCCGTTACAGACTCAGACAGCGCAAAATAGGTTGCGGCAGCGGCCGCAATCAGCAATAAAATACCGGTCATTAAAAAGGCAATCGCCGTATTGATGCAAAGAAACGCAATATCCGGCCGTACCCTTTCTGCTGATGCTTCCTTCGTCATTGTTTCCCCTCCATTTCTTTACAATATAATGTATGCAAAGAAACAGACAGTTATGACAATGCCAAAGTATTACTCTGCTGCGTTTTCTGCTTCTGCCTCATCGGGGAGCGGTGCAACGTCGTCTTCCTTGCTGCCCTTACCGGTTCCCTCTTTAATCAAGCGGCTGATTGCACTGCGCTCAATCGAAATATAGGACTTTGTGGTACCAACGCCGGACTCCAGAATAAAGATATCGTCTTTAATTCTGGCAATTTTGCCATGAATACCGCCGATCGACGCCACCTCGTCACCGACACGCAACGCAGCGATCATCTCCCGCAGCTTTTTCTCCTTCTTTTTCTGCGGGCGAATCAGCATAAAATAAAATACCGCCAGCAAAAGTACCATCATTAAAATCGGAGAAATGTTTGCCATCATCTGTTCGTTCATAATATCCCTCCTCGCACATAAAATTCATTTTCCAATCGTACCCTATGATTATATCCTCTATCCCCATATTTTGCAAGTATTTTTTTTATCTTTTATCAAATTGTAGGAATTTTTTTTAAAAACGGCCGTGATTTCGTGCATTCTTCCATTGACGGTCATGTTGTTCAGTGCTAAAATGATTAAGAATCTTAACGAAATATTTGTTTTGAGGAGGCCGCATTATGGATTACAGTTTCGCGGACAAATTTTATACCATTGGGGAACGGCTGCATCGGCTGATGACACAGCATGTCCATCTTATGGCAATCAGCAAGCCGGAATTTTTTGCAATGCAAACCATTGCAATTTTAAAAGAAAAAAAGCAAAAAATCAATACCGCCGGGCTGAGTGAGGCCTTGGGGGTCAGCAAATCCGCCATTTCGCAAACGATGAACAGCATTGAAGAAAAGGGGTATATCACGCGTACCATCGACTGTGAGGATCGGCGTCAGCCGATGATTTCCCTCACCGAAGCCGGAAGGGAGGCGCTGATGCGCGGCAGGGAGAACATCTATCAAAACTGTATGGTCTGTCTTGACCGTTTCGGAAAGGAAAAAACAGAACAGTTTCTGACGCTTTTGGAGGAACTAACTTCCATCTGCGAAGAACAGCAAAAACAGCTGATGAAATAATTCTTTTTTCTTAATGAAATTTTAATATTCCTATGCTAAAATCGTTTGGAGAATATCAGGCAAGAGACTACATAAGGAATAGGAGACAGGAACATGAACAAACTCAAACAAATTCTATCTGCCTTTTGGCGCACCGTTAAAAAATGGTCCGTCACTATTTTCACCCCGGTTCTGAAATTTATGAAACGTCATAAAATTCTTTCCGGGTTTCTTCTATTAGTGATTATCATTGCTCTGATTCTGCTCATTCAGGGCGGTAAGAAGAAAAATGCGGACCGCGCCAACTTTAATGAAGTGACCGCCACAAGGCAAGATATCTCCTCTACCGTGACCGGCAGCGCCGTGGTCGAACCCAATGCGGAATATTCCATCGTTCCCCTCGTCACCGGCGAGATTTTAGACGCCCCGTTTGAAGAGGGCGATATTGTGGAAAAGGGACAGACCATGTACAATATCGATTCCAGCACGGTACAAACCTCCCTGTCCAGCGCAAACCTTGCCATTCAAAAGGCGCAGCAAAACTACAACGATGCGCTAAACTCTCATAACAGCCAGACGCTGAAAATTTCAAAGGAGAGTGCGGATGTTTCACTGCAAAAGGCGCAGCAAAGCTATCAGGATATTTTGGATAATTTTAACGACCTATATATTCGTTCTTCCATCGCCGGACGGGTCAGCGAAGTCTACGTAAAGAACGGCGACACCGTCAATGTCGGTACGAAAATTGCGGACGTTGTCAATGATTCTTATATGGAAATCCGGATTCCCTTTAACGAAGCGGACGCCACCGCCATCACACCGGGCATGGACGCCTCACTCACGCTGGTCGGCACCGGAACGCAGCTTGGCGGAACGGTTACCGCCGTCAGCAACGCCGGAGAATCCACCAATGGCTATATGCGGGTTCGCTATGTAACCATTCAGGCGGTAAACCCCGGCGCGCTCTCCTCCGGCGACAGTGCAACCGCAATGATCAACGGCATGGCCTGCAACGATGTCGGCACTTTTTCACCGCTGGATTCCGTCAGCATTACCGCAAAGGTCGGCGGCACCATCTCCTCAGTAGATATTGACGCCGGCGACCAGGTTTTGGAAAACAGTATTGTCGCCGTGATTGAATCTGACAATCTGGATTCTCAGCTCAGCACAGCGCAGCTCTCTGTCCGTGAAGCGCAGCTTTCGCAGGAACGGGCAAGGCTGCAGCAGATGGATGACAGCAGCACCTCTAACGTGCTCAACGCAAAGCTCTCTTTAGATGACGCCGTGCTTGCCCGTGATAAGGTACTCACCCAATTAGAGGATTACACCATCACCGCCCCGATTGCCGGAACGGTTGTAGCCAAAAACAAAAAAACCGGCGAAAAAATTGAGATGGGAACCGCGACCAGCGATTCGAACGTGCTTGCTGTGATTTATGACATGAGCAGCCTGTGCTTCCAGTTGGATGTGGATGAACTGGATGTGAAAAAGATTACCGTAGGGCAGACCGTAGAGGTCACCGCCGACGCGGTCGAGGGTCACACCTATACCGGCACGGTAGAAAACGTCAGCGTTAACGGCACCGTCGGCACAAACGGCGTTACCACCTATCCGGTTAAGGTTCGGCTTCAAGACGTTGACGATAATATTCTGCCCGGCATGAATATTGACGCAACCATCACGGTAGAAAAGGCGGAAAACGTGATTGTGATTCCGGCAACCGCCGTAAACCGCGGCGACACTGTCTACGTCAAAGGCGATAAGACCGAAGAGGGCGACAACGCCCCGGAGGGCTACAAAACCGTTGATGTTACGCTGGGACTGCAAAATGAAAGTTTTGTCGAAGTCAAATCCGGCTTAAATGAAGGCGATGTTGTCTATGCAGAGCTTGTCAGCAGCGACAACACCATGATGTTCCCCGGCATGGGCGGTAACATGGGCGGCCCCGGCGGTGGCGGTATGGGCGGCGGCCCCGGCGGCGGTGGTATGGGCGGCGGCCCCGGCGGCGGTGGTGCACCCGGCGGCGGAGGTGGCAGATGATGACACCTTTGATTGAATTAAAAGACGTCTATAAAATCTATCACATGGGCGATTCTGAGGTACACGCCATTGACGGCATTTCCATGAGCGTGCAAAAGGGCGAATTTTTAGCCATTGTCGGCCAGTCCGGCAGCGGAAAATCCACCTGTATGAACATTATCGGCTGCCTGGATGTACCGAGCCGCGGACAGTACTTTTTGGACGGCAAAGACGTCAGCCGGATGAACGATGACGAACAGGCCGAAATCCGCAACAAAAAGCTTGGCTTTATCTTTCAGCAGTACAACCTGATTCCAAAGCTTACTGTACAGCAAAACGTGGAACTTCCGCTCCTTTACGCAGGGCTCAGCGATAAAGAGCAAGCCAGGCGCTCGCTGCTCTCCTTAGAGCGGGTCGGGCTTCGGGATAAAGCAAAAAATATGCCGTCGCAGCTCTCCGGCGGACAGCAGCAGCGTGTCTCCATTGCACGGGCGCTTGCAGGAGATCCCTCCATTATTCTTGCGGACGAACCCACCGGCGCCCTGGATTCAAAAACCGGAAAAGAGGTGCTCGGTTTTTTAAAAAAGCTACACCGGGAGGGAAACACCATCGTTTTAATTACCCACGATAACACCATTGCCGCACAGGCAGAGCGCGTCATCCGCATTCACGACGGACGGATCATCTATGACGGCGCCGCAGATATCACAAAATTTGCGTCGGTTGCACATGCCGGCGACAGTGAGGAGGCGTCAGTCCTATGCGTTTAACAAAATCGTTTCTGCTGGCTCTGTCCAACATTATGTACGACAAGATGCGTTCCTTTCTCACCATGCTGGGTATCATTGTGGGCGTTGCCGCCGTCATCATTCTGATTAGTCTGATGAACGGTATGAGCAACATGATTACCGAGCAATTTGAGGAAATCGGAACGACCTCGATCACCGTGAGCGTGCAGGATCGCGGAGGCAGCCGTACCGTCTATGAGGATGACATCTACGCTCTGCGCGACGAAAACCCGTCGCTGCTATCCGGCGTATCGCCCACGGTCTCGATCGCCCCTGCAATCATCAAGCTGCCCGGCGACAGTGACGACATCACCAGCAGCGCAACCGGCGTGAGTGAGGAATACGCCTCCATGAAAAAGCTGAATGTGACAAACGGACGGTTTTTAAGCTATATGGACATGAAGGAAAACGCCAAGGTTTGCGTCATCGGCACTTATATCCAAAAGGAGCTCTTTGGTACAGCCTCTCCGCTTGGCAACAGCATTAAGCTAAACGGTATTCCCTACACCGTAGTGGGAATTTTGGAGGAGAAGGATGGTTCGCAAAGCGGCGGCGCAGACGATGCCGTGTACATCCCCTACACCACAGCCTCCCGCGTCTCCCGCAACAGTTATATCAGCAGCTACACCTTAACCGCGGTTTCGGACAGCGTGGTTGAAGAGGCCTCTGACCTGATCGAAGCCGAGCTGATGAAAAAAATCGGTGACGATGACTACTACACCGTAACCACCCTGACGCAGGTTTTGGATATGGCAACCGAGATGCTGGATAAAATGAAAATCTTATTGGTTTGCATTGCCGGCATTTCCCTTTTGGTCGGCGGTATCGGTATCATGAATATTATGCTGGTATCGGTCACCGAGCGCACCCGTGAAATCGGCATCCGAAAGTCACTGGGCGCAAAAAGCGGCGCGATCATGTCTCAGTTTGTCATCGAGGCCGGCACCGTCAGCGGTGTAGGCGGCATTTTGGGCATTATCATCGGTGCAGTTGTCGCCGTCGTCGCCGGAAAGCTGCTGGGGCTGACGGCCACGCCCTCGGTCGGCGCTATTGCCATTGCCTTCGGCGTATCGGTCGGCATCGGCATTCTGTTTGGCTATCTGCCGGCGAAAAGTGCAGCAAGGCTGAACCCAATCGATGCCCTGCGTCATGAATAGACGATCAATCAAGCGATTTCGAAATGATGCCGATTAAGGCGGTTTCGGTTTGGTAACATCAGGTTCATAAAACTATCAAAAGAAACGGAGTGTTCCCCTTTTATGAAACGCATTTTATCCTTTTTCCTTTGTCTTTTTCTGCTTGGCAGTGTCATGATTCCGGTTTTTGCAAATGAGATGCAAAGCGGCGTTTTGGAGCTGCTCAGCGAGCTTTCTATCATGCAGGGCGATCCGGACGGCAACATGCGCCTTAGCGATGCGGTAACCCGTGCGGAATTTACCAAGGCGGCCATTGCCAGCTCCGCTTATCGAAACAGTGTTGCGTCAAACCTTTCGATCTCTCCCTTTCCGGACGTCACCTATCAGCACTGGGCCGCGCCCTACGTACGGGTCGGCGTCACCAACGGACTGATCAGCGGCTATCCGGATGCGACCTTCCGTCCGGACGACGGCGTCCTCTTTGAAGAGGGTGTTACCATCATGCTCCGTATTCTCGGCTACACTGACAGTGATTTCGGCGTTTCCTGGCCTTACGGACAGATTGGTATGGCTAACAACCTTGAGATGACGAAAAACATGGACATCACCGCCGGCCAGGTCATGAACCGCGGCCAGGTTGCACAGCTGATTTATAACACCCTATCGGCAAAGACCAAAGGACAAAATTCACAGCTTGCCGCCGAATTTGATGTACAAATTCAAGACGATGTCACCTTAATTGCGGACAGCAAGGACGATGCCTCCATTGCATCGGACGAGGTATTTACCAGCAGCGGAACCTTAAAAATCAAGGACGGCTTTGACCGCTCGCTGCTTGGCCAAAAAGGGGAGGCTGCCATCAAAAACGGCAACAAACTTTTATCCTTTACGACCGACTCTTCCGGCAGTCCTGCCGAGGATTATGTGGTCTACTCCGTACTGCAGAACACAGTAATGGCATACCGCAACAAAACGCTTTCTCAGGTTACAATCGACGACAACGCCACGACCTATAAAGGAAAAAATCAAACCACCTTCGGCGCTGTAAAATCCTCACTGGAGATGGGCGATATTCTGCGTGTGAAACGAAACGGCAGCGAGATCGATTCGATCACCTGTCAAAAAGGAAATCTGGAAGGCCCCGTTACGGTACACACCTCCGGCTTCGGTGCCTCCTGGGGGCTTGACGATACCACAACCGTCATGAGAAACGGCGAGAGTGCTTCTCTCTCCTTGCTGCAAAATTACGACATTGCTTACTATCTGCCGGATTTAAATCTGGTTTTGGCATACAGCGACAAGGTAACCGGCGTTTATGAAAAGGCAATGCCAAACAAGGATATGCCAAGCTCTGTTACCATCTCCGGCAAGGAATATGAGTTAGAAGGCGGTGACGCTTTCAAAAAGCTCTCCTCCGGCGGCAGTTACTCTTTGGGTGATACCGTGACAGCGCTGCTCGGCAAGGACGGAAGAATTGCGGACGTGATCACCGCCACCGCAGCGTACGGCGGCGATGTGGTGGGATATATCACAGAGAGCGGCCGCAAGACGTTTCAGTCCGGCACCGTTGATACCTATACCGGGTATTATGTCAAAATTGTCACTCCGGAGGGAAAGACGGCCGAATATACAACCGCAAAGGATTATAGCGGCAGCAAAAATAAGGTCGCAAAAATCACCATTTCGGGCGGCGATGCCAAAGTCTCCGTCATCAGCAGCGTTGGCAAGAGCAAAATCAGCGGCACTTTTTCATGGAACGCCAAAAAGCTTGGCAGCTATGCCGTCGCCTCTGACGCGGCAATTTTGGACATCGGCACCAGCGATGCATACAGCGCCGGCATCTACGCCACCGTTTTTCCGCAGCGTCTGGACCAGGTAAAAATCAACGCCGAACAGGTTCTGTACTATGACACCGACAGTACCGGCGCCATTAACCGTCTGATTTTGAAGAATGTTACCAATGATGGCTACTCTTTCGGTCTGATGACCGCTGCCTCCGGCACACAAAAGACCGTTTCCGGTTCGTATCAATATCTGGTTGACGGTCAGCTTTATGCGCTGAGCACCAACGGCCGCAGCTTTGGCGTATCAGCCGGCAACGGTATTATGATCGGCGGCAATTTAAATAACCCGGACTCCATCAGCAAGCTCAGTACGGTTTCGGAGGCAATCAAAGGCATTACCGCCTCCAAGCTGACTACTGCTTCTACCTCTTATCCAATCAGCTCCAATGTTTCCGTTTATCGAAAAAGCACTCTTTATGACGCAGATTATGTGAAGATTCCGATTACCGATATCATCGGGGGCAATGAGCGTTATGCCGCTTACTACGATAAACTGCCGAGTTCCGGTGGACAGATTCGTGTGATCGTGGTTTATTAACCATAAGAGAAACAAAAAAGCTGCCGGGAAAGAGCGTTTGCTCTTTCCCGGCAGCTTTTTTATTATGCCAACACGATAACTGCATGTCTTTTCGGCTCTATCACTTTTTGTATCCAAACACAATACGGTCCAAATCCGCATAATCCTTTTTGACGGTCACCTGTAAAAACCCCTGCCGCTCCATCATTGCCGAAACTGCCGCGCCCTGATCATACCCAATCTCAAAGGCCAAAAGGCCGCCGCTTTGCAAAGGTGCGTCCGCGATGATACGCCGATAAAAATCCAATCCGTCCGCACCGCCGTCCAAAGCGGCCATCGGCTCAAAATCCCGCACCTCAGGCTGCAATGCGCCAATGACACCGCGACGGATATACGGCGGATTCGAAACAATCACGTCCGGCGCTTTTGCATCGGGCATGCCTTTCATAATATCAAGGCAAAGCGTTGTCATGCGACCGTCCACGCCGCAGCGTTTTGCATTAAACGCGGTGACCTCCAGGGCAGCGCCGGAAAGGTCGATGGCAACAACCGAAATATTGGAATTAAAATGTGCCAGCGAAATCCCAATACATCCGCTGCCGCAGCCAATATCCCAGACGGTCAGCCGCTTTTCCTTTGAAAGCAGCCCCAAAACGGTCTCAACCAAAAGCTCTGTTTCCGGTCTGGGAATCAGGGTCGAGGGATTGACAACAAAATCAAGATCCATAAACGGGCAATGCCCCAGGATATACTGTATCGGTTCTCCGCCGATGCGCCGCTTTGCCATGGCAAAAACTCTTTCGGAATCATCCGCCGAAACCTCATTTCGTCCTAAAAGCAGCTGTGTTTTATCCAAATGCAATACATGCATCAGAATCTGATCCGCACACACCGCCGGGCTTTCTGTGCCGGCATGATTCAGCATATCACGCAAACTCTTCCTCAGATCCTGCAATCCGAATCCGCCCTCCATTACCACAAATCCTCTTCTTTATTTTCGGGGATTACCGCTTTTAAGGCAGTGATTGCAACCTCAATCATGGAATCGTCCGGCTCACTGGTGGTAATCCGCTGAAACCACAGTCCGGGCGCGCTGATCGCATGGGTCAGCACATTGTCCCTACGGCCGGCATACTTGATAATCTCATACGAAATCCCGGCAACGACCGGGAGCAGCAAAAGCCGCAGAATCATTCTGGTAATCACCCACGGAATCGCCGCAAGATGCGCACCGATCACCGGAATTGCCCGAAACGCTTCTTCATTCCACGGAATTACGGAAAAGACCAGAATACTGATGACCATAACAATCAGCAAAAAGCTGGTTCCGCAGCGCGGATGAAACCGTTCCTGTTTTCTCACATTTTCCACCGTCAGTTCCAGACCGCGTTCATAACAAAAAATCGATTTATGCTCCGCGCCGTGGTACATAAAGACCCGTTTCATGTCCTTCATTTGTGCCATTAAGCTGAGATAGCCGATAAAAATCAGAATCCGGACGCCGCCCTCAATCAAGGTGAGCAAAAGCTGACTTTGGATTGCAGAACGCAAAAAACCGGTCAAAAACGCCGGCAAAAGAATAAACAGCCCAACACTTAAGAACAAGGACAAGATGACACTGCAATAAAGCACCACATTCATTGCCTTTTCGGAATCCAGCTTTTTCTCCAGCCAGGCCTCAAAACGGGACGGCTCCTGCAAAGCCGGCTCACCGCCCTCGTCCACATCAAAAAACTGTGCCGAGTACATCAGCGATTTTACACCGATGATCATGGAATCAAAGAAATTAACGCAGCCCCTGATAACCGGCAGCTTTACGAACTTACCCGTTCGTACCTTGCCCAGCTTTTGCTCGTCCACAACAATTTCTCCGTCCGGCTTTCGCACGGCGGTTGCAACCACCTTCGGCCCGCGCATCATAACGCCCTCCATCACGGCCTGTCCGCCGATGGAGGTCCGATGGATTTTTTCTTTTTCGGTCTTATGATAAGACATATTCTGTCACCTGCTTTCATTCATTTGATCCTGTTATCGTTCCTTGCAAGATTCTTTCAAAAAGATTGACTGCACATTACAACCGTCCCTTTGCACCGTATCGACACCGCCGCGTCATTTTTCTATGTAATCAATATACTGCTGACGGATGACATACACATCACGCTGGCGCATCGGTACAGTATCCCCTGTCGACAAATGAAACGCCTTATCCGCTGATAACACATAATCCATATTCACCAAAAAGCTCTGGTGGCAACGCAAAAAACGCCTGTCTGCAAGCTCTTCCTCCACCACGTTCAGCGTTTTATAAATGACATATTCTCCGCCGCCGCAGCGATGCAGCAAACATTTTGTGTTGCTGCTTTCGATATACAGGATTTCACGGTACGGGATCTGCCAAAAAGAGGCTCTGCAGCGAATCCGATACATCTCCGTAATATTTTTGCTTTTTAAAACCCGTTCCATCGTTTGAAAAAAAAACGTTTTTGAAACCGGTTTTAAAAGATAACCGGCCGCCTCGACCACATACCCGTCCACCGCATACTGCGGCGTTTTGGATATCAAAATAAGGCTGCCGATATAGCGCATTGACCGAAGCTTTTGCGCCATTTTTATAATGTCCGCGCCGTGACTGTCGCCCAAAAAAATGATATCATAGGCCACGCCGTCCCCGATATCATAAAGCAAATCAATGCCGCGATCATAAGGCGTGACACAAAAAGAGAGCATCTTTTCTGCCGCGTAGTGATGCAACCACTTTGTCAAAGCGTCCCGTTCCCGGATATCTCTTTCACAAACGGCGATACGCATGGCAGGCTCTCCCTTCCCTGCGGACACATTTTTTCAAAACTGCGCATTGTCCGCAATGGCATTATTGTAATATAAATTGCATTTTTTGTCAATCAATCCGCCAAACTTTTATGAAAAATTCATGCCTGTCGCTTGTTGTTCACATAAACGCATCCATTATGATAACAAAAATTCCCTATATTTCTTGGCATTCAGTAAACTCGGTAATGTATACGAGACCTCACACAAACCGCTCTCTTCCCGAAAAACATCATTCGCAATTAAGTACTGATCGGTAATATTTTCAATCCGAAGTTCTGTCGTTGTACCACTTAAACTCTGTATTGATCCCGTAATTTGCGGCACATATCCGCTGATATTCACATTGAAATTGGAATTCAAAACTTCCATCTTCCGATGAAGTACTTTGATCTAAATATAAAATATTCTTCCGATCTCCGACAAACAAAGCTACCAGTTTTTTCTCATAAACCTCCGATATTTGTCCCGAAATTCCTACATTTTCGCCCTCTATTTCTACTGCGGATTGTATTACACTTTCTGCTTGCACCCAACAACTGCACATAATGTGGTACTGCCGTTTACCGTCTTACTGATGCGCCGTCCATGTACATCATAGGTATAGCTTGCCATCAGCCTCTGATCCGTGGCAATCCCGGTCAGCAGGTTGTTTGCATGATATGTATAGTTCACCACTTCTGTACCGCTCAAATCATCCGCCGTACCCTCCGATACCGCCGATAACTGCAATTCTGCCGCACCGCCCGGCATTCTTTCCACGGCCAAACTTAGGGACAATTTGTCCCTAAGTCGGCGGGTTTGGGGCGCTAACCCCAACAAGTATTTTTACAGATTTTTCTTGCAGAAAATCTGTAAAAATCGTTAGTGTATACGGACACTAACATTGCTTGCCGTTACTTTGCAAGTGCGGTAAAAGCACTTTTACCGCCGCTCAATAAACATGCGGCGAAAAGTGTAACAGAGCCTATTTCAACCTGCTTTTTACAAAGCAGGCAATAGTCCAGCCTACTATAACTATAGCTGATGATACAAAAATCTGTATCTGCATAATGAGTACTGTTTCGCTGTCGGGTTTCAATAGGTTTCCTGTTGTAATTCCCCAATTAAAATAACTTGTAAAAATTCCAGCAGTAGCTACACCTATCATAACCAACAGGAAAAGCGTAAATTTACCTGTACTTATTTCACTTACTATTTTAATGCTAACTATTAACAGGTATATCGGTATAATAATTGTACCAATTATTATCTCGACTAAGCTTACTATTGATTGATTATTGCCCCAAAACAAAAATGGTAAAAATAGCAAATGAACTCCAATGGGGATTAGATAGTGCACCCATACCATATTTCCCATCACTCCTAACACCAATTAATAACCGCGAACAGCCCTTGCATACATTCCTTTTCTGTATACTTGCGCCCATTCGCTCCCTATATCATATAGATTTGCATAATTTATAATGGATTGCCTTGCCCCAAATTTTGAAAATGAACTGTTCATAAAAGCTTGTGCAAATGCAGGGGTTGCTACGTTTGGTTGTGCGTAATTTCCTACTTTGGTATTAACTCCAGTAGCTGTCAAATAAGTAGCCATACTTGTTCCATCTGCTAACGCGCCCTTGCTCAAGGACTGGTATGTTCGATGCAAGCAGTTATTTGTTTTCAAGTCATACGCTCCGTTCTTACCCTGATGAACCTTACTTCCATCGCCGAGAACACTTATAGTCCCTTTGCTTTTCTTATGAGTATCAGCGGCATATACATCATCATATGCCGCTGTCAAAGAAGCAGTAAAATCTCCTACAACATAGATAGCATCTGTATAGTCAGACGTAATATTTCCAAATCCGTTGTCTTCAAGAAAACTGTTTAATGCGGAATTGAAATTATCCATATTGCCCATCATATAGTTTGAAATCCTTATCACAGCCGCCGCTTTATTTCCCCAGTAAGTATAATACCAATCTCCATTCGCATTCTGATATACGGCTGACGTGTGGCCTTGCCACCATGCAGCATTTTTATTTGTTATAATTACAGCGTCAAGCCCGGAACTATCCACAAACATGACCGGGTTATTCCCGCAATAGACATACCAATTTGTTCCGTCTTTTGCCGGGTCTTCGGTGATAAATCGTCCGACACTCGGGTCATAATAGCGGTTTCTAAGATATATCATGCCGGATTCTTCATAAACACCTTCACCATCAATATGATCTCGTTCCTCCTCGTTCCATTTTGCAACGGCATCAAATCCCGTAATCACACCTGTAATATTAGTCCTTTGCATCACGTTGTAGCAGATGCTATATTTAACGTTTTTTTCTTTTGATATGCTTTATGGCAACATATATTACCCACGATAAGGTTATAATAAAAAGAGCGACTTGTAACTCTGTAGAAACCATCATCTTTGTTTCTGTATCGATACCCACAGACGAAATGTTTCCTCCTGATATCCACCAGTTTATAAAATTAATACCTATCCCCATCGCACTAATTACAAGCATAATAACATATTGGATAACATACCATGTCATACCTTGTTGCTCCTTGGATAATTTTATGGATAACATTACCAAATATATTGGTATCAAAAATATGTTTAGAAACAATCCTATAACCGGAGCAGCTTGACTCTTTAATAAGCACAGTGGGTAAAGGAATATATTGCTTAACAATGGTAGTAAGTATAATAATATTTTTTTCATATTTTTCCCCCTCGCCAAACAGCCAATCGATTTCCCCAATGTGTTCTTCCCTCCTTATACCTATGATAGGTGTTGTTCGGTGTTGACCAAACATAATACCCTGCATTCCCCGCAGTAAATATTTCGTTTGTTACGTTATCACATTGATATCCTGTAATCATATATGTGCCCGGAAATTCAAAAATATCTGCAGCTTTGTAAAACATTGCATTTCCCTGTTCACTTGTAATATCATTCCATACAAATCTATCATATTCCTCATCACGTAAATTTCCAAATATTGTAACTTCTCGATAAACTGCTCCATCACCATCTTTGAGAAGATTAACCCCTTCCGCACTTAAAATAGAAAAACGTAATTCCCCGGCAGAGTATGGCATGCTCTCATTGGCTGGATTAAAGCTAAATAAAAACCCTTGTCCCGAAGCATTCAGCAATAATGTCGCATTATGTCCGAAGCCACTTGCTCCTGCACTATTATTTAACAAAATATTATCTGTAATGGTTGTATCGGTTACACGCAAGGTAGCGGCCAACTGATGAATTCTACTTCTCGCTTCATCAGCGGAGGCATTTTCATATGCTGTTGTCAATCCAACAAGCATTTTATATACTGCTGAACCATACCCAAATCTTTCGGCATCCCAATTACGCCAAATGCCATTTGCATCATAACCCGTATCCAAATATCCCAATGGATCCCATCGGTTTACAGGATTGCTTGAGCAATACACATACCAATTTTTGCCATATTTTATTGGGTCTTCGGTGATAAATCTTCCCGTATGCGGATCGTAATAGCGGTTTCTGAGGTATATCAAACCGCTTTCGGCGTCCATGTACTCCCCGTTGTATCGGAATGGGTTGTAGCTTTGTCCCGTCACAGACCGCAGATTCCCAAAGGCGTCATAGGTATAGTCGATCTCCTCGTCATGACCGTAATGAAACGCCTTCTTTAGCAGATTATTCCTACTGTGCCGATAGGCATAGAGACCGTCGTCATCACCGCGCTGCGCCAGGGAGCCGTAAGCCGTATAATCATAATACTGCTCGCGCCCCTCTTTGTCAACCGCATACCGCAGCAAGCCCATCAGATTATACCGCATCTCCTCCGTCTGTCCCAGGCTGTCCGTCTTTTTGCTCGGATATCCAAAACGATCGTATTCACACGTTTCTGCCGTTGCACCGCTTGGTAACACTCCGTTTAGATCGCTTATCTTTACTATCGAAATGTGTTTTCGATCGGCGGCGCACACTCCCAGTTTATGAGACGTATTTTATATTTCTCATAAGCTTCTTCTGCCTCATAACCACTTTTTCCAGTCTTGCCATCCGCAGTTTGAAACTCATAACTAACATAGTCAAAACCTTGAGCATCTCTTGCAAAAGGATTGGTGTTATCACCCATGTAATATGCAGCAGTTCCATAGTAAAAGTACAATTCCAGCATTGTCTGACCAAACTCGTTGATCTCGTTTAACGGACGCAAGTCTAAAAGCGTGAGCCGTTCATTTCCGTTTTTCAGGGATGTTTTCCATTTGCGGTATTTTCCGTTTTCTCCTTCTACAATAAAGCCGTCGAATTCACACACGATGGTGTCTTCTATCACCTTTGTTTCACCATTTATTTCGTATGTCAGTTGAAAAGGAAATTCGCCATGTGTAACCTCCGGTTTAGGAACCGGAATTAGAAAGTTCAGTCCCCCAAAGGCCACAAAAAACATAAATGCGAAATACAATAAACTTGTCAACAATACGCCGCCAATTATTCCTATTACAAGAAAAAACGTTTTTTTATTCATCAATATCCAGCCTCCCTTAACGCACTTTTTACAGAGAACATTAGGTGATTGAGTATCCTATCTACTGCATTCGTCTGCCAACCCTCGTACCAATGTCCGCCGTACTGTTGTGGCAAATATACTGCTTTACCAACAGGGTTACTGAACCACCCTTCAAAATAATTTACGATATCACCTTTCACAATATAAGCTGTCATATCTGCTGTATAGCTTGATGCATTCAACCCATAATCAGACAAATTTGATGTTGCAGGATTAAATATTATGGCATTTTTATTTGTTGCAATTGCCGCCGATGCCGCCTCTGCACCTCCTTTTGAGTGTCCGACAAAAGTTATCTCTTTTGGATGTTCGCTCACAAACCCTTTGCTATAATTTATCGCATCCCACATATCTGCGGACTTCGATGACAATAACTGTTCTGCATTGTTTTTCCAATCACCCGGATTATACCATGTGGTTCCTTTGAACGCGATAGTGTATTCCGATGGATTTTTCCAATCATCACCAGAAGGTATGTAGAATCCCATTTTCATACTTTCACGCCCCCACCAGACATCAATCAAACGCCAACCTGATACTATTCTATCCTTTTTGTCGTTATTTTGATCCCAATGATAAATATGGTCAGCCATTTCAGCTGCTTCCTTGGTAGTCGGTGCCAGTCCGAACGGGTCGAAAAACATGATGGGATTATTATTTGCATACACATACCAATTCAGACCGTCCTTAATAGGGTCTTCGGTGATAAATCTTCCCGTATGCGGATCGTAATAGCGGTTTCTGAGATATATCAAACCGCTTTCGGCGTCCAGGTACTCCCCGTTGTATCGGAATGGGTTGTAGCTTTCTCCTGTCACAGACCGCAGATTCCCAAAGGCGTCATAGGTATCATAACTTTCTGATGAAATACATAATTCCCATACCAATTACAATAATAACTGTTGGTATACCTATCAATAAATAATAGATTCCTTCCGGCACATCTCCAATAAATACGCCATATTCTATTTTGTGCAGTATTAATATGCCGCCAACATTTAAACATATAATGCAAATCGCACTTAGTAATCCTGTCACATATGTCACAGCATACCGTATAATATAGATATAGTTTATTAACAAAAGGTAAATTTGCCGACCTAATAACGCCCATCCCCACATAGCGCAATTGACAATTGGTGAGCAATAGGTTGAAGGTTCCATTAGCGAATATACCCCCAACATCATTTCGATTATGAAAGGTGCAAAAGTCAATAACCAATACATAAGCCTCACCATCCAATCACAGAGTTTGCAAAATAAACCACTGATTTTTACTATCGAAATGTGTTTTCTATCGGCGGTGCGCATTCCCAACTGATGAGTTGCAAATGATACCTTTCTTTCATCTCGTCAGCACCTATCACGTAATCATTCACGGTTTTATCCTCAAAATTTGTCGTACACCATGCATCAGGAAAAGTGTCACCTATGCCACCCGAATAATACTCTGCATCCCCCATAAATACACCTGCCAATCGCGAATCATCTTTTACAGGGAAATAATAAATTTCAATATTATCATTTTTTAAGAGAGTAATTCTCTTATTACCACTTTTTAATTGCGCTTTCCATTTTCTGAACTTTCCATTACCCTCATTAAATCCAAAACCATCAAATTCACATATTAATATATCTTCTACCTTGGTATATTGTCCATTGATTTCATACTCTAAACATATTGGGAATTCACTATATGTTATTTCAGGAGAGTCTGGATTTGATGAAAAATAACCACCAATCATCAATATCAACCACGGCATAATTAAAATAATAGCAATTACAATTATAGAAATAATAATAAAAATTTTCATATTAATATTCACAATATTCACCGTCCCTTCACGCCACTTTTAATAGCTTCCATAGAGTGGTTTTTTATTGGATTCCATGAATAAAACGGCAATGTTTCATAATTGTCTATCGCTTTTGCTCCCAATAATGAATTTAAGGCATTTAATGGCTCGCCTTTAACAACATATACTGTCATACCACCAGAATATGTATTTGCATTTAGACCATATTCGTTAAGTGCAGTAGCCGCAGGGTTAAAGAGAATTGCGTTTCTATTTGTGGCAATAGCATTAGCGGCTGCTTCCGCTCCTCCCTTTGAATGTCCTATAAATGTAATTTCATAGTTACCCCAGTCACTGTTGGAAAAATATTCTGCTTTTGCAATAGATTCAGACATATCAGTTGACCATCCAAAAGGCTGCTGGAAATTATTTACCCAGTCTCCCCATGTGCTAGACCCCTTATTAACAAACGCATATTCCTTGGCACCAGTATATGAAGAATGTTCTCCATCACCTCTGACATATATGTGAATCACTAACCCTTCACTGCCTCTCCACTCATCAATTAAACGCCAGCCCTCCCCCAATTTGCGGCTTTCCAAACCGTTTTTTAACATATCGTATGTATTATAGCTACGTGATGCCATTTCGGCAGCATCTACTAGTGACGGAATCAACCCACTTGGATCCACAAACATCACCGGGTTATTTCCGCAATACACGTACCAATTTGTGCCGTCTTTGGCCGGATCTTCGGTGATAAATCTTCCCGTCTGCGGATCGTAATAGCGGTTTCTGAGATATATCAAACCGCTTTCGGCGTCCAGGTACTCCCCGCAGTAGCGGAATGGATTGTGGCTTTCTCCTGTCACAGACCGCAGATTCCCAAAGGCGTCATAGTCATAGCGATCCCCATTATTGTGGTCGATGACATTGCCATCTTCATCATAGTCATAGTCATCCACGTTATCGAGGCCGATGACGCTTCCGTGTCCGTCATACAGATACCGCAAGATCTCATCTCCGGTCTTTTTAGCAAAGAGCCGTCTGCTATAATAGTAATTATGCTCTGCTCCTGCCGCCGTTTCCTCTCTGACGATGTTTTGTCCGTCCCAGATCTGGTGCGTGGTACTGCCGTTCACCGTCTTACTAATGCGCCGTCCCTGTACATCATATGCATAGCTTGCCATCAGCCCCTGATCCGTGGCAATCCCGGTCAGCAGGTTGTTTGCATTATACATATAGTTCACCACTTCTGCACCGCTCAAATCATCTGCCATCCCCTCCGACACTGCCGATAACTGCAATTCTGCCGCACCGCCCGGCGCAGAAAGCGTTCCTGTCGCACGCTGCAGCAGGTTGCCCACCTTGTCATAGCTGTAATTTTGCACCGTTGTGATTCCGTCCGTTTCTCTGCTCTCGCTAACCAGACGGTTGTTGGTGTCATAAGTATAATGACTGATAACGCCGTTTTCATTTTTGCTGATCCGGTTTCCGCGGGTGTCATAGGCATAGCCGGTCTCTGCCGTTGTTCCGCTTACACTGTATTCCTCAGCCAAAAGCTGCCCCATCGCATCATATCGATACTGCGTTTCACCGCCGCTGCGGCTATCCGTCTTACGGATCATGTTTCCGTCCAGCCGATAGCCATAGCTTTGCGTATAAGGAATTCCATCCGTCTCGCTGATCTCGGTGATCCACCCGGCTTGGTTATACGTATAGTCCAGTGCGCCCACCAGAGAACGGGACTGGAAATATCCCTCCCGCGTTACCCGGTTATTGGCATCATAATTATACCACTGATCTGTCTCGTGGTTATTCACATTAACGCGCCACAGGCGGTCTAATTT
>CAKSFQ010000010.1 GCA_934454115.1 uncultured Clostridia bacterium | reverse complement strand
GCACCCTGGAAACAATATTTTTTGATGAAGGTCAAGGCAAAAAAGCGAGTAATCCTGTCGGATTGCGAGACTTTTTTTAACGCAGAGATTCGCAAAAAAGATGTTTCTCAGGGCAATGTTTCCTTGTCCGGTGGCGGCTTTCGCGCAGCCTTTTTCTATTTCGTTTACTATTTAATAATAATAATGGTGGCTTCAAATACGCCGTTGTTCTCCGCGCCGGTGATGGAAAGTCTTGCGCCCTTTTCAATATCGCGGGAGGCCGCCGCAGAACCGGAGGTCTTTAAGAACGTGGTCTTGCTGCTATAATATACGCTTTGCGTATTGCCGGACTCATCCGTTACGGTAATCACCTTATAGGTCGTGTTCACACCGGTTACCGTGCCGCTGAACTCGCCCTTTTCATTGGTAACAACCGCAGATGCGGAAAGCGTTTTAACCTCGGAGCCGTCCAGGGTACCGGTCACCGTAATGTTCGGCCGCAAATCGTAGATGGTTGCGTCCGCACCTTTGATTTTAACTTTTGCGTCGCTGCGCAGCTTATAATTTTGTTCTTTTCCGTCAATTATAATGGTAACGGACGGTTTTGATGCGATAATAATCTCACTTAAAACGCCGCTGAATTTTACCGAAGAGCTTGTCGCGCTGATATCGGTAATCTTACCGGAGGTCAGCGTCATGATTACCTTGTCGCCGGCCGCCAGCTCGCGGTATTCCGCGGTTTCGCCGTCACGCTTTAGCTTTGCGCCAAGTGCAGATACCACATACTTTTGCTCGCCGTCGGCATTGCTGTCTACCGTGAGATAAACATGGTTTTCTTCGTCAAATTCAAGCTCTGTCAGCGTTCCCTCCACCGTCACGGTCTTTTCTACAACTTCTACCGAGATCAGCTTGCCGCTCTTTACGACTACTTTAACCAGGTCATTCTTTTTGATATCGGCATAGCCGGCCTTGGAGCCCTTGATCAAAAATGCACAATCCGATGCAACCGTATAAGTCGCGGTATTTTCCGAATCCTCCGTATCGGCAAGGGTAATTCGCTTTCCGGAGGACGACTCGGCAAGCTGCGTTACCTTGGCATAAACAACCGTGCCGTCGGTGGTCGGGGTACTAGGCGTATCCTCACCGCTGCCGGCCTTGGTGACATGAATCAGCTGCACATGTCCGCCAAGCTCAACAAACGTCGCCTCGCTGCCTTTGGTAAGGTTTTTCAGCAGGATCGAATCGCCGTCCACTCTGGCAATGGCGTCCGCGCCGAGATCACGCTCACGGGTGTCATTTTTTTGGGTCACACTGATGGCGTTGTTGTCTAAATCTACGCTCTCAACCGTGCCGGTATACACGTACTTGTTGACCCTGTTAATCATACGCGAGAGCAGGGTTGCCATCTGTGCGCGGGTCAGAGAAGTCACCGGCGAAAACTGCGGCTTGCCCTCTGCATTTGCATCCATGCCGTTCATCAGCTTTTGCGCCGTCACATACTCTACATACGGTCTTGATGCGGTCGGAATCGCCGCGTTGTCCGCATAGGCGGGCGTCGATGCATTGTAGGCAGAGGCGTTGGTGTTCTCACCCAGCATCTTTGCCATCAAAATTGCAGCCTGGTGCCGGAGCAGCTCTGTATTGGCATTTGCGGAGGAGGCATAAGCGACCAGATCGTTCTCGTTTAAAACGCCCAGATACATTAAGTAACAAAGCTCTGTCTTATAAGACGTGTTATACTTGCTGACCGTGCCGTCATAGGCGGTCTTTGCCGCACTGACGATGTCGGCGCAGCTATCCTCTTCCACGCCGAGTATACGGGACATCAAAAGCAGGCATTCCATCTTAGAAATCGAACGGTAAGGCTTAAAGGTGCCGTCCTCATAGCCCTTGATATAACCGGCCTCGGTCATTTTTTCAATCGAGGCACGCGCCCAGGAAACTGTGGGGTCGTTTTCGACATCATTGAAGCTGAGCGCCGATACCACAGAGGTCACGGACGCCAGCGCAACGCTAAGACTTAGTGCACAAGATAAAAGTCTGCGTTTTTTCATAATTACATTCCTCCTGTATTCCATCATATTTTGTTATAAAAACCACATCATATTCTACTTATTCAAATTTAATATACCATATCTACTTTTATAATTCAAGGGTTTGTCCAAAAATAATCATAAAAAATTTGTAAACTTTTTTTACCACTCCTACCATAATGTTTGCGGTGTATTTTTTCTTCCTCTGCACAAAATAAATGCGTAAAAATACAAAAATCTACAATGCAAAAGCATCAAAATTCATCTGGTAGAGGAGGAAAAAATATGTGTAAAAAATGGATCTCTATGCTGCTTACCGTTTGTATCATCAGCGGAATCAGTGTAACTGCGGTCTTTGCCGACGAGGCCATTGACGAGGCCTCTGTTTATACGGAGGACAGTCAGTCTGTCTCCGGCGACGGCGAGGGCTATCCGTATCCGCAGGGAAGCTACGGCGGATCGGCAAGCAGCGCCGTACCGCAAAACCAAAACACCGGCAAAACGGCAGATATCCGCAGTTTTGACGGCACCAACACGGACGGCACCTTAGATATCGCAAACGGAATACAAACCAATTTAGTTGAAAACAGTTCTAAGTACAACGGTATGGCGGCGCAGCCCGTGTCGGAGGAACCGGCGCTCTCGCGTTACAGCACCAGCCGTATCACCCTGGCGCCGGATATTGCCGGAACCGAGTACGAGGAGGCGGCCGAGCTGCTCGGCGCACTCGGCATCATGGTCGGTGATGCCGAAAGCGGCGCGTTTCGTCCGGCGGATCCGATTATCCGCAGTGAGATGGCAAAGGTTGCGGTCTACTCTGTTGGACTGGAAGACATTGCAAAAAGTTCCGCCGGCGCCACGAAATTCCCGGATGTACCGGCCGATCACTGGGCAACCGGCGCCATCAACGTAGCCGACCAGCAGGGTATGGTCATCGGCGATGATGTCGGCACCTACCGCCCGGACGACAACGTCCTGCTTCAAGAGGCAGTCACCATCATTGTACGCGCCTTAGGTTATGAGCCGGCGGCAGAGGAGCGCGGCGGCTATCCGACCGGTTATATGTACACGGCGTCCAGCAATCAGCTGCTGCGCGGCATCGGCGGCACGGCAACCGAACCGGCAACGCGCGGCGACATTGCGCAGCTGATCTTTAACGCCCTGACCGTCAATCTGATGGAACAGGTCGGCTACGGCACCAACGCAACCTATGAGGTGGTCGACAAGACTCTGCTTTACGACCGCTTAAACGTTGAAAAGGGTTATGGCCAGATTACCGGCACGGCCGAGACCGCACTAAACGGAACCGGCACTACCGATAAAGACAAGGTTATGATTGGTGAAAAGCAATACCGCGAGGGTGACACGCAGGCAAAGCAGCTGCTTGGCTACAATGTACTGTATTATGCCCGGATTGACAAAAAGACTGATGATAAAACACTGATTGATGTGCGGGTACAGCAGAATAAGAACAAGTCCGTCACGGTTCATGCAGACGACATTGTTGCCGTAGGCACAGCGGACGATGGAAGCCGCACCTTTGAATACTGGGGCGCGCAGAACGACACCCGCACCAAGACGGCAACCATCGCAAAGGATGCCATCTATATCTATAACGGAAAATACAAGACCGGTGTAACCGAAGAAGAATTAAAGCCGTCGGCAGGTAATGTAATTCTGCTGGACGCGGACACCAACGGCTCTTATGAAATCATCTTTGCAAATCATATCAGCAATCTGGTTGTCGATACCGTGTCTACCGTGACCGGCAGAGTCACCGACAAATATCTGAACGGCTCGCTTGTCTTTGACAAGAATCAGGACACCGTTTTGTTCAGCCTGATTAAGGACGGCGCCGAAATCGATGTCGGCGATCTGAAGGAATGGAACGTGATTTCTTATACCATCAGTGACGATAAGGAGCTAATCAAGGGTTATGTTTCGGACGCATCCAGAAACGGTATGATTACCGAGTCCACAGAAGAGGGCTATCGGATCGGCAGCGGCAGCGAGCTTTATAAAAAGGCAGACAGTTACCCGAACGAGATCGCACTCCGCGACAAGGGAACCTTCTATTTTGACATTGAGGATAAGATTGCGGCCGTTGACAAGAACGCGGTTGCAGATAACGATCAAAGCGCAGCCAAGAAGTACGCTTATCTGGTCGGCGCAACCATGAATGACGGCTTTGATACCACGGCACAGTTTAAACTGTTTACGGCCGGCGGCGAAACCAAGGTCATCAACAGTACCGCCAAGATGCGTCTCAACGATAAATACGGACAGGAGCCGAAAACGGTGGTAAACATCTTAAACGGCGAGGGCACGGTGGTACCGCAGCTGATTATGTACGAGACCAACAGCAGCGGCGACATCAACGCCATGGAACTGGCCGTTGACAACACGGCATCCGGCGCACCGAATGTCAACGAGTTTACCAAAAACATCAGCAGAAGCGACATGGTTTATAAGTCGGCGTCCGCAAAGCTTGGCAGCGTTGGCGTAACCGACAGCACGATTATCTTTGATATCCCCAAGGAAGCCGGCACGGATACCGACAAGTATTCGGTTCGTACCAAGGCGACCCTGTCAAACGACAGCGCTTATGACGCCATTGTCTATGACCTGCAGGAAAACTATGAGGCAAAGGTGATTGTCATCACCAACTCGACCGGTATCACAGCGCCGGAATCTCCGGTTCTGATCGTGGATCATGTCAGCGCAACGCAAAACGAAAACTATGAAGATACCGACCGCGTTTACGGCTGGCAGGGCGGAAAGGAAGTTGACCTGATCGCTTCCGACAAAACCATTCTGCGCAAGGGCAAGGACGACGGCAGTGTGCTTACCAAGGGCGATGTCATTCAGTATCGGACCAACATCCGCGGCGAGATTGACGGCATTACCCTCCTGTTTGACAGCAACGCCAAGGATACGGAATTTGTCAGCGAGGTAACCGGTGATCTGACGACCGTATACGGACGCGTTACCAAGAAGTTCAGCGGCAGCGTCAACATGACGGTGAACGGAAAGGTTTACAACTTTGCAACCGGAGATGCTACCGTATATCTGTATGACTCCAACCGGAGCAAGAGCGACATTCAGGTGGTATCGGCTGCCGATATCGAAATCTATGAAACCGGTAATGAGGCTCGGTTGTTCTTAAAGGTTTATAATGATGTTGTGCAGGAGATGCTGATTGTCAGATAGTATCTTTGTCCTGAGGCTGTGGCGGCTTGCCGCAGCCTCAGAACATCTTTTTACGGCTTTACAAATGCATAAATCCCGTCATAGATTGCCTTTGCAACCGCCCTCTGCCATGCCGGACTGTTTAAATTGAGCGCCTCGGTCGGATTGCTTAAATATCCGAGCTCCAGGAGCGTCGCCGGCATTCTGGTACGGCGCAGTACGGCAAAGTTTGCCGCATGGACGCCGTTATCTTTTGAGCCAAGCTGACGGACAACGCTGCTTACGATGGATTGTGCCAGCGCCTCGGACATGCCGCCCAGCCGATATACATATGCCTCAAACCCGTTTGCGGCCGGGTTTGGCGAGCTGTTGGTATGAATGCTGATAAAATAGTCCGCACCCCAGGTATTTGCCATGTTGGCACGATTGCTCAGATCATCATTCTTTCCGGGAAGAACGTTTTCGGTCGTTGTGGTGCGGTATTGCTTGACTTGATAACCGCCCTCACGCAGCAGCCTTGCCAGTTCGTTTGCGACGTTTAAATTGACGGCCTGTTCTGTCACGCCGTTCGCGACCGCGCCGGGATCCGCACCGCCGTGTCCGGCGTCAACAAAAATTTTTGTTGCCATTTTTTCACCCCCTCCCTTTACTATATGAAAGGGAAGAAATTTTGCGCATTTTACAAAAAACGGTGGCGGGTCTTGACTTTTCTCCATACTATGATACAATAGGTGAAATTATATTATAGAGAAAAGGAGAGGATAACGTGTCAATCGGTGAATTTCAAGTGTTTCAGCTGCTACTGGCGCTGCGCGTGGTCGCGGCCGGGATCTGCGGTGCGATGATCGGACTGGAACGGCTGAACCGATCCAAAAGCGCCGGAATCCGCACCCACTGCATCGTCGCAATCGGAGCAGCGCTGATGATGGTGATTTCCAAATACGGATTTTCGGACACGGCGGCCGGGGAATTTGGAATGCGCGGCGCGGACGGCGCCAGAATTGCGGCACAGGTTGTGAGCGGCATCGGCTTTTTGGGCGCCGGCATGATTTTTGTTCATAAAAGCTCGATTACGGGGCTGACAACGGCGGCCGGGATCTGGGCAACCGCCGGGATCGGCATGGCAATCGGCGCCGGTATGTACGCACTGGGCGCAGTAGCAACCCTAATCGTGGTGGCATCGCAAATCCTGCTGCATCGGAATTTTAAATGGCTGCAAGCGTCAAAGAGCCGGCGGCTTTTGATTGACGGTGTGGACGAAGAAGATTATCAGATCCGCATCAAGGCCTGTCTTTCACGCATGGGGATCAGCATAACCGATGTCGCGGTGGAGCGCGGCGAGAATCAGAAGAAAAACTACCGCTTTACGCTGGAGCTTCCCGATTCCGTCAGCGAGGATGATGTTATCGATCAGATTTCCTATCCTTGCCGCATCAAAAGCGCCTCCTAAAAAAAGTCCTGCGCGATGCAGGGCTTTTTTGATGCCTTTTTTCTAAAATGATTTGCGGCGTGCGATTGACAGCCGCACGGGAAAAAGGTATAATAAGAAGGATAAAAATAAGCGGCAGAAATGGGGAACCCAAATTGAAGGAAGTCAAAATCGGAGATCATATCATACTGGGCAAGGGGCGGCCGATTGCGGTGCAGTCGATGCTGAATGTGAAAACCACAGACGTTGCGGCAGCGATGGCACAGATCAAAGCGCTGGCTGCGGCCGGCTGCGATATTGTGCGCCTTGCCGTGCCGGACGAGGCGGCCGCAGCCGCCATGGAATCGCTGGTGCAGCAAAGCCCGGTTCCCCTGGTTGCGGACATCCATTTTGACTATCGGCTTGCGCTGATGTGTATCGAGCGCGGCGTTGCCAAGGTGCGGATTAACCCCGGCAACATCGGCGGCGAAGATCGCGTCCGGATGGTCGCAAAGGCGGCGCGGGAAAAGGGGATTCCCATTCGGGTCGGCGTGAACGGCGGCTCGCTGGAAAAAGGACTTTTGCAGCAATGCGGCGGCTCTGTTGCGCATGCTATGGTGGAAAGCGCAAGACGCCATGCGTCGCTGCTGGAGCGCTTTGACTTTGACGACATTGTCATCTCGATGAAATCCTCCTCCGTCCGCGAGACGATCCGCGCGTACCGCCTTGCAAGAGATACCTTTGACTATCCGCTGCATGTCGGCGTAACCGAGGCCGGCACCTATGAAAGCGGCCTTGTCAAGTCCGCCATCGGGATCGGATCGCTGCTCGCGGACGGAATCGGCGAAACGATTCGGGTGTCGCTCACGGACGACCCGGTACAGGAGGTCTATGCAGCGCAGCAAATTTTACGGGCGCTCGGCCTCGGCAAAGACTGCATCGAGGTGGTCTCCTGTCCGACCTGCGGCAGAACCAAAATCGATTTAATCCCCATTGCCAATCAGATTGCCGAGGCGGTCAAGGATATTCCCGCCAAGCTGAAGGTGGCCGTGATGGGGTGCGTGGTAAACGGCCCCGGCGAGGCGAAGGACGCCGATATCGGCATTGCCGGCGGTGACGGCTGCGCTGTTTTGTTCCGTAAGGGAGAGGTTATCAGAAAGATTCCGGAAGATCAGATTATTCCTGTTCTTTTGGGGGAAATTAAGAGGTTGATATAACATGCAGTTCGGAATTTTAGACTTATTTGACCGTGTGACCGTGATGGAGGATTTTGCCCGCGCTTTAGAGAAAACGACCCTGGAGAACTGCCGGGTCTTTATCGATGAAAACCGTTTGGAAATCCGGCTTTTATCACCGGTTCTTTTGGATCGGGTTGAGCTTTTGCAGTACCGCGATGCCATACGGGGCATCTATCATATTAAGACCGTCGATCTGGCGCTGAAGTATACGGGCATTACGGCGGATCTTTCCTACTTTGAGGGGCTGCTTGCGGCCTTTTTGTATCAAAATGTGGTTTGCCGCAGCTGCCTGAGTGCGGCGCAGCTGAAGCTTGACGGGGACGTTCTGACCGTCAGCAATATCCGCGGCGGCAAGGAATTGCTCAGAAACCGAAGGTTTTTGGAATATTTGCAGGATACGCCGCAGCGCGAGTTTGGAACACCAATCAAGGTGCAGCCGGCGTTTTCGGCGCTTGATATGGACAACTATTTAAAGGAACAGGAAAAACAGCTGCACGCCCTGTCCGAGAAAGCGGCGGCCGTCAAGAACGTATCCGTTTCGTCATCGGCGCCGTCTAAGGCCGGCGCCGCCGTAGAGGAAGGCTTGTTGTTTGGGAAGAGGTACATTGCGCCGGAGGATTGTATGCCGATCATCGATCTGCGCGCCGGAATGAGCGATTGCGTGATTGAGGGCGAGGTTTTGGACGCGGAAATTCGTGAAATCAAGCGTTCCGGGAAGCCGACCGGGAACATGGTCATCGAATTTAATCTTGCAGACGACAACTGGGCGTGCTTTTGCAGCCTGTTCGGCCGGACGGAACGACTGCAAAAGGCAAAGGCAGCCATCGCACCGGGCAAACGGCTGCGGCTGCGCGGCGATTTTATGGAGGACGAGTTCAAGCACTGTCCGCTTTTTAAGCCAACCGCGGCAGAGCTTTTAAAGCCGCTGCCGGAACGGGAGGATCACGCCGAAGAAAAGCGGGTGGAGCTGCATCTGCACACCAAGATGAGCGCCATGGACGCGGTGACCTCTGCCGGCGACCTGATTAAACGCGCGGCCAAGTGGGGACACAAGGCAATCGCCATTACGGATCACGGCGTGGCGCAGGCTTTTCCGGACGCGCACAAGGCGGCCTGCGCCGTCAGCAAGAGCGGTCATGAAATCAAGGTACTCTACGGCGTAGAGGGATATCTGATCAACGATACCGATTCGGCCGTCAGCAATCTTGCCGCTCTTGGCAAAGAACAGACCTATGTCGTGTTTGATATCGAGACCACGGGACTTAGCGCCGAACGGGACGAAATCACCGAAATCGGCGCAGTGAAAATCGTAAACGGTGAAAAGGCCGACACCTTTTCGCAGCTGATCAATCCCGGACGGCCGATTCCGCCCAATATTACGCAGCTGACCGGAATCAGTGACGACATGGTGGCCGATCAGCCGATGATTGAAGAGGTGCTGCCGAAATTTCTGGAATTTTGCAGCGGCGCCACTGTGGTTGCGCACAACGCCGGTTTTGATACCGGCTTTATCCGCCAAAAGGCCGGACGGATGGGGCTTGGCTTTCACCACAAGATTGCGGATACGCTGCGCCTGTCGCGGGAGCTTTATCCCCAGCACCGCAAGCACACGCTGGACGCCGTGGCAGAGCGGCTCGGCGTATCGCTGGAAAACCATCACCGCGCCGTTGATGACGCTGCAGCGACCGCAGAGATCTTTTTAAAGTTTTTGGATCAGATCCGTGCGCAAAACGGCAGCGACGCCGGCGTGGTGAACATCGATACCAAACCCGGTCTGATTAAAAATCCGAAATACCATATTATCCTGCTTGCCAGCAACTATGTGGGGCTTAAAAATCTGTACCGGCTGATCTCCAAATCCAATCTGGACTATTTTTACCGCAAGCCGATTATGCCGAAAAGCGTGATTGAAAAATTCCGCGAGGGGATCCTCATCGGTTCGGCGTGCGAGGCCGGCGAGCTTTACCGTGCCGTACTGGCAAAAAAACCGAACGAGGAATTGGAAGAGATTGCCTCGTTTTACGATTATCTAGAGATTCAGCCGATCGGCAACAACCAATTTATGGTGCGCAACGGCACCGTAGCCGATGACGAGGCGCTGCGCGATTTAAACGGTAAAATCGTAAAGCTGGGCGACCGTTTGGGAATGCCGACCGTGGCGACCTGTGACGTCCATTTTATGGATCCGAAGGATGAGGTTTACCGCCGCGTGCTGATGGGCGCACAGGGATTTGCCGACGCGGACGAACAGGCGCCGCTCTACTTTAGAACCACCGAGGAAATGCTGGAGGAATTTTCATACCTCGGCGAAGAAAAGGCGAAAGAAGTGGTCATCACCAACCCCAACCGGATTGCGGATCTGTGCGAGACGATTCAGCCGGTGAAAGACGGCTCTTATCCGCCGTCGATTGAAAACTGTGAACAGGATCTGGTGGATATGTGCCATAAAAAGGCACACCGTATCTATGGCGAGGTGCTGCCGCCCGTTGTGCAGGCACGGATGGATAAGGAGCTTGACTGTATTGTAAAATACGGATATTCCGTCATGTATATGATTGCGCATAAGCTGGTAAAAAAGTCGAATGACGCCGGGTATCTGGTCGGCTCCAGAGGCAGTGTTGGTTCCTCTTTTGCGGCGTTTTTGTCGGACATCACCGAGGTAAATGCGCTCTGTCCGCACTACATTTGTCCGAACCCCGACTGCAAACACAGTGAATTTTTTGAAAACGGCGAATATGCCGTTGGCCCCGACATGCCGGACAAGGACTGTCCGGTCTGCGGCACACTGATGAAGAAGGACGGCCTTACCATTCCGTTTGAGACCTTTTTGGGCTTTAAGGGAGACAAGGTGCCCGATATCGACTTAAACTTTTCCGGCGAGTATCAGGCAACTGCCCATAAGTACGTGGGTGAGCTGTTCGGCGAGGGGTACGTGTTTAAAGCCGGCACCATCGGCACCATTGCGGATAAGACCGCCTATGGATTTGCGAGAAAATATTATGAGCTTAAGGGGATTGAGGCGCCGGACGCCGAGCTGAAACGGGTATCGCGCGGTATGATCGATGTCAAGCGCACCACCGGTCAGCATCCGGGCGGTATCATCGTCTGCCCCAAGACCATGGACATTCATGACTTTTGTCCGATTCAGCACCCGGCCGACAAAAAGGATTCGGATATTATAACCACACACTTTGACTTTCACTCGATCCACGATAACCTTTTAAAGCTGGATATCTTAGGTCACGATGATCCATCGACCATCCGTATGCTGGAGGACTTGACCGGTGTGAACGCCATGGAGATTCCGCTGGACGACAAGGACACCATGAGCCTGTTTTCCGGGACGGAGGCGCTGGGCGTAAAGCCGGATCAGATCGGGAGCGAGGTCGGCACCTTCGGTGTGCCGGAGTTTGGCACCTCCTTTGTCCGCGGTATGCTGGTTGAAACCAAACCGTCCACCTTTGTTGAGCTTTTGATTATTTCAGGTCTGTCGCACGGTACCGATGTGTGGCTGAACAATGCCCAGGATCTCATCAAGGCAAAAAAAGCAACGCTGTCTGAGGTGATCGGACTGCGTGACGATATTATGGTCTTTTTGATTCAGCACGGCTTAGAGCCGGGCATGGCATTTAAGATCATGGAGTTTGTCCGCAAAGGCCGTGCCGCCAAGGAGGGTATGCCGCCGGAATATGAGCAGGCAATCCGCGCCCAAAGCAGTATCCCGGACTGGTACTTAGACTCCTGTAAAAAGATCAAATACATGTTCCCGAAGGCGCATGCCGCCGCCTATGTCATGATGGCGTTTCGGATTGCCTGGTTTAAAATCCATTATCCGGTCGAGTTTTATATCGCCTATTTTACCGTGCGCGCCGACCTTTTTGACGCGGCGCTGATGACGCACGGCGTGGAGACGGTGCGCAACGAAATGCGAAAGCTGAACATGAAATCCGAAAAAATGTCCGCCAACGAAAAATCGCTCTACACCATTTTAGAGATCTGTCTGGAAATGTACGAGCGCGGCATTACGTTTTTGCCGGTGGATTTATACAAGTCACATGCAAGAAAGTTCCAAAAGGTGGGAGACGCCATTCTGCCGCCGCTGAATGCGTTTGCCGGCGTCGGCGACGCCGCTGCGGATGCGATGATGGAGGCGGCGAAGGCCGGCCCGTTCCTCTCCCAGGAGGATTTGAAAATCCGCGCCGGGGTCAACAAGGCGGTGCTGGAGGTCCTGGGCGAAAACGGCGTCTTAAAAGACCTGCCGGAGAGCAGTCAGATGAACTTTTTTGATATGATCGGATAATACTGTAGATACACGGGAGCTAAAAGGGAGGAAAATACGATGGAGCTTGCCAATCAACTGGCTAAAGAGCTTGACTTAAAGCTCTGGCAGGTGGAAAACACCATTGCCTTAATGGACGAAGGAAACACGGTTCCCTTTATTGCGCGTTACCGCAAGGAGGCAACCGGCGAATTAAACGATGAGGTACTGCGTACCTTTGCGGAACGGCTGGCGTATCTTCGGAGCTTGGAAGAACGCAAAGCGGACGTCAAACGAATGATCGAGGAACAGGGAAAGCTGACCGAGGAACTGACCGCCGCGATTGACGCATGTCAAAAGCTGACCGAGCTGGAGGATATCTACCGTCCGTACCGCCCCAAGCGCAAAACCCGCGCAACGGTGGCAAAGGCAAAGGGGCTGGAACCGCTCGCCGAACTGTTGTACGCACAAAGCCCCGATACCGACCCGGCCCTTGCCGCAGCGGCATTTGTGGATTCTGAAAAGGAAGTGGAGACGGCGGAGGACGCACTGCAGGGCGCCATGGATATTATCGCCGAGGCCGTGTCCGACAATGCCGAACACCGTAAAAAGATTCGGGATATCACCGTGCAGACCGGGCTGGTGACCGTAAAAGCCGCAAAGGACGAGGACAGCGTCTATCGGATGTACTATGATTTTGCCGAGCCGTGCAAAAAACTGGCGCCGCATCGTGTGCTTGCCATCGACCGCGGCGAGAAAGAGAAATTCTTATCGGTTTCCATCGAGGCGGACACCGAGAAAATCTTGCAGTACCTGACGCGGTCGGAGGTCAAAAAGAATAATTCTCCCTGCGGCGCATCCATTGCCCGTGCGGCAGAGGACGCATACAGCCGTTTGATTGCGCCGTCCATGGAACGGGAAATTCGTGCCGCGTTGACAGAGGCCGCACAGGAACAGGCCATGAAGGTCTTTCAGGTGAACCTGAAAAACCTGCTGATGCAGCCGCCGATTCATGACAAGGTAGTAATCGGCCTGGATCCCGGCTATCGCACCGGCTGTAAGGTCGGCGTGGTGGACGGCACCGGCAAGGTACTTGCGACCGGTGTAATCTATGTGACACATTCTGCCGCGCAAAAGGAGTCGGCGGCAGCCTATATCAAAGAACTGATCCAAAAATATGATGTAGACTTAATTTCGATCGGCAACGGCACCGCCTCTAAGGAGACGGAAATGTTTGTTGCCGCGCTGCTGAAAACCATACCGGACACCAAGGTGCGCTATATTATCACCAACGAGGCCGGCGCGTCGGTTTATTCCGCATCCAAACTCGGCGCGGAGGAATTTCCGGATTTTGACGCGACACGGCGCAGCGCAATTTCGATTGCGCGGCGGGTACAGGATCCGCTGGCAGAGCTGGTAAAAATCGAACCAAAGGCAATCGGCGTGGGTCAGTATCAGCATGATATGAACCAAAAACGGCTGGACGAAACCCTGGGCGGCGTGGTGGAGGACGTGGTAAACAGTGTAGGCGTAGACCTTAACACCGCGTCGGCGCCGCTGCTGAATCATATTTCGGGAATTTCGGCCGCCGTGGCAAAGAATATTGTCGCCTACCGGGAAGAAAACGGCGCCTTTACCACCCGTGCGCAGCTGAAAAAGGTCGCCAAGCTGGGGCCGAAAGCATACGAACAGTGCGCCGGCTTCCTGCGGATCAAAGACGGAAAAAATATTTTGGATAATACCTCGGTGCACCCGGAAAGCTACGGCGCGGCTGAGATGCTGCTTGAAAAGCTTGGCTATACGATGGAGGACGTCAAGTCCGGCGGACTTGGCGCGATCGCAAAGACAGCAAAGCAGACCGGCATTGAAAAACTGGCCGAAGAACTTGAGATCGGCACGCCGACTCTGCTTGATATTTTGGGCGAGCTGCAAAAACCGGGACGCGATATCCGCGCGGAGGTGGAGCAGCCGATTCTGCGCAGCGATGTAATGAGCATGGAGGATTTAAAGGAGGGTATGGTACTGACCGGGACGGTAAGAAACGTGATTGACTTCGGTGCGTTTGTGGATATCGGCGTGCATCAGGATGGCCTGGTGCATATTTCGCAGCTTTCGGATCAGTATGTCAAGCATCCGATGGATGTGGTTTCGATCGGCGACATCGTAAAGGTCAAGGTACTCTCCTGCGATATCGAAAAAAAGAGAATCAGTCTCACCATGAAAAACGTGGAGTAACCAAAAAGGGCGGCCGCACGGCTGCCCTTTGGCATATCAATGTGTTTTTTACACCGCTCTTTTTTAATTGTACTAAAAAATAACATCGTCTATACCTAAAATATCTTCATAAACAATTCCTGTTAGTATAAACTACATATACAAGGAGTTGTTTTTTATGAAACGAAAGAAGGTAAAGAGAGCTCGGCCGAACGGGCGGGGATCGACAGACATCGCACGCAGAACGCCCCATACCGATGCGGTGATATTGAAGCTCGACCGCATTGGTCAACTGATTCGAGAGGCTAGATTGAATCAAGGAATGACACAAGAGGAATTGGCAGAACTTATTGATGTGACCCCGGCATACATCGGGCATATCGAGCGAAATCAGCGCAGCTTTTCGCTGCAAACCCTGGTAAAACTCGTGACAGAGCTGGATATTGACATGAATTATCTTTTTTCAGATACGATACCGACAGAAGAAGAAAAGGTTGTCTTAGACTTTCGGCAATTGATCAGAGGGAAGCCACTTCAGACCCAAGAAGCTGTTTTGGATATTGTGCGCACTGCCCTGCGCTATTTATAGGAAACAGGTCGGGCGCCGCCTATAGAGACGACGCCCAACATCCTAGTCAAGCGGTGTATCCAGCTTTGACAGTTTTTCTAAAATAATTTCTTCCTCGGTGCGGTTGTGCGGGCGCGATTCAATCTTTTTGCGCAGCGCCAGCATCCGCGCATCTGTGTCGGAGATGATGTCAGCACATTCTCTCAGTTCTTTGACAATCTGCTGATCATCCTCGTTCTCCTTTTTGTATTTGATCTGATGTTCCAGGCTTGCCCAAAAATCCATGGCAATGGTACGGATCTGCACCTCTACCTTAACCTGTTTTTTTCGGTCGGCAAAAAAGACCGGCACACTCACCAAAAGATGCAGGCTGCGGTAGCCGTTGGGCTTGGGGTTTGCAATATAGTCCTTGCGCTTTAGCAGCGTAATATCGTCCTGCGCAATCAGAGTCTCTGCCAGCAGATAAATGTCATCCACGTAGGAACAGATGACCCGGATTCCGGCAAGGTCATTGACATAGTTTTCAATATTTTCCAGGGTAAAGCTCCTGCCCTGCCGCTCCAGCTTGTCACCCAGGCTGCTGGTGGATTTCAGCCGCGTCTTGACAGAACGGATGGGGTTTCGCAAGTAACGTACATTAAATTCCGTGTTTAATACATCAAACTTTGTGCGGATTTCCTTCAGCGCACAGGTGTAAATCATGCGCATCTCCTTATAGGACACCACCATCTCCATCATGGGACGCGCCTGCTTGACCAGCGCCAGCTGGCTTTGCTCCTCCAGCGGTATCGACTTTGTCGAAAGCTCTAAAAATGTTTGTGTTTCCGGCTCGGTTAAAACATCGTAGCCGTACAGTCCCAATTCCTGTCCCTTCATCGGTATTCTCCTTTGTATTCTCTTTCTCTTCATCCTATCATCGGATGATCTCTTCCTAATATAGACAGTATCGCAAACCGTCGGGAAAGTCAAGACTGTTTTTGTAAATTTTTTATGATATTTCCGCCATCGCACGCCGGCGCTCTGTCCGCACGGCTTAGGCGCACGGGAGTCGAACACAATATGGTTTAAACAGGCAAATTTGTGAAAATACTGCGTTAAAACACTCGTTAATACGACAGTATTAACTGCGTTTTTGCCTTGTCTTTAACACAAATTTGCTCTGTTTAAACTATTTGACCCTGTAAGCAAAAAAATGATTATATTTTTGTTTCCGGCGGACGAAGCAAGGCTAGCCGAAAGGGAGTAATCCGAACTCCGATTTTGAGAGGCGGATTTCCGCTTTCGTTGCGCCCAATACTCGGCAATCCGTTAGGATTACCTCCGTTTTTGCTTATGCAGCAACCAAAAATCCGCTCTCTCAAAATTCTACGACCTGAAAAGGATTCAATTTTGAGCAGATTTTGGTGCGGAAGATGCAGCAAGGCTCGGCGCGGAGCATCGATGACAAGCCGAAAGATGCCGAAATTTCGCCTTTTCAGGCGGGTTCGGATTGCTCCCTTTCGGCTAACGCCCAGCTAAGACAACGGTTCAAAAAGATGGTGATTTTTTAATTACAGGGCATATTGGGTTCAACTCCCGTGTGCCTACACCGGAAAAAACGAATGCAACGTACATTTTCCGCCTTCCTTCGCGGGTGGATACAAAATGGTGAAACGCTGATTTGCTTTGGACGGCGCTTGGCGCAAAACACGCCGCATCGGCGAAAAAACGCGGATTGGGTTTTTGTTTTCTGCACCAAATCGATTGGTAAAGTGTGAAAATGCCACAAAAAACGACCCTTTCAGCTTTGAGAGCCTTACGGAAAATTGTGCAAGTATACAAATTTTAAACATTTTTTAAAAACTTCTGGTAATTTTGTTCATTTTATAGTACAATGAGAAGCAGTGAAAAATGTTTTTACACATATATTTTAAAAAAAGGAGAATGGTGAAATGAACAAGCAAGAATTGGTATCGGCTATGGCCGAGAAAGCAAACCTGTCTAAGAAAGATGCAGAGGCTGCTCTGGTAGCATTCATCGGTTCCGTACAGGACGCTTTAAAGCGCGGTGAGAAGGTTCAGTTAGTTGGTTTTGGAAGCTTTGAGGTTCGTGACAGAGCAGCCAGAGTGGGCAGAAACCCGCAGACCGGCGCTGAAATGAAGATCGAAGCCGCTAAGATTCCGACCTTTAAGGCAGGCAGCAGCTTAAAAGAACTGATTAATAAATAAGTTTCTTTGCTTTGTGGTGCATGAAAATAACCGACGGCCTTTGCCGTCGGTTATTTTTTTCTTACTTCTCTTTTTATACCTGTTCCATCTCGCGGTAGCGGGCAATCACGCCGCGCATGGTCTCGGCGGCCGGGCCGCCGATCAGCTTTCGCTGACTGACGCAGGCAGACAGCGAGATTGCGTCATAGATATCCTCGCCGATGAGGTTGGAGAAGGACTTCATCTCCTCCATGGAAAGCGCATCAATGACGGTATCCTTTTCGATGCAATAGGCGACCATTTTTCCGACCACACTGTGCGCATCACGGAAGGGAAGCCCCTGCTTTACCAGATAATCCGCAACATCGGTCGCATTGGTAAAGCCGCCCTTGGCGCCCTGCAGCATCCGATCCTTCTTTACGGTCATGGTGGCAAGCATTTTACCAAACACCGGCAGACACATTTTTACCGTGTCCACGGCGTCAAAAATTTGCTCCTTATCCTCCTGCATATCCTTATTATACGCAAGCGGAAGTCCTTTCATCACGGTCAAAAGCCCCATCAAATCACCATAAACCCGACCCGTCTTACCGCGCGCCAGCTCGGCAACGTCGGGGTTCTTCTTCTGCGGCATGATGCTGGATCCGGTGCTGTACGCATCGTCCAGTTCAATAAATCCAAATTCATGGGAGCTCCAGAGAATCAACTCCTCCGAAAACCGGCTCAGGTGCATCATCACCATAGACAAATCAAAGGCCAGCTCACAGACGAAATCACGATCCGACACGCCGTCTAAGCTATTTTGCGTCACCGCGGCAAAGCCAAGCTTTTCCGCGACGAAGGCACGGTCTAACGGATAGGTCGTCCCGGCCAGCGCACCGCTGCCGAGCGGCATCACATTGATCCGCTCCCGACAGTTTAAAAGCCGCTGCCCGTCCCGCAAAAACATCTCATAATAGGCCATCACATGATGCGCGAGCGTAATGGGCTGCGCCTTTTGCAAATGGGTATAGCCCGGCATAACGGTTTTGAGATTGGCATCGGCCAGGTCCAAAATAACATGCCGCAGCGTCCCCAGCATCCGCGAAATTGCGTCTACCTCGTCGCGCAGATACATGCGGATATCCAGCGCCACCTGGTCGTTACGGCTGCGGCCGGTATGCAGGCGCTTGCCGACATCGCCGATCCTGGAAATCAGGATGGTTTCAATATTCATATGGATATCCTCGGCGTCAATCATGAACTCGATCCTGCCGTCCTCGATATCGCGCTTGATTTCCCCCAATGTTTTTACAATGAGTTCCGCATCGGCCTTGGGGATAATCCCCTGCCGCCCCAGCATCTCGGCGTGCGCCTGGCTGCCCAAAATGTCCTGCCGGTACATACGCGCGTCAAAGCGGATGGAAGAATTAAAATCATCAACCAGTGTATCTGTGGCCTTGGAAAAGCGGCCGCCCCACAACTTTGCCATTTTGTCAACTCCTTATCATGAAATAGGAATGGCGGTGTAAAACGACTTTTACACCGCCGAACCCTGCTTCTATTGATTCTTTTGTTTCATCATTGCCCGAACCTTCAGCGGCAGGCCAAACAGATTGATAAAGCCCTCCGCATCCTTATGACTGTACAGCTCGTGGCTGTCGCCAAAGCTTGCAATATCCTCGTTATACAGAGAATACGGCGACTTTGCACCGGCCGGAGTCACGCTGCCCTTATAGAGCTTTAAGCGAACCTCACCGGTAACGGTCTCTTCCATCGAATCAACCATTGCGGAGAGCGCCTCACGCAGGGGGGTAAACCATTTTCCGTCATAAACAAGCTCGCTGAACTTGATGGCGGCCTCACGCTTAAAGGCTTGGGTGTCACGGTCTAAGCAAAGATATTCCAGCTCCTGCAATGCGGCATATAAAATGGTGCCGCCCGGCGTTTCATACACGCCTCTCGACTTCATACCAACCAGACGATCCTCCACAATATCGGCAATCCCAATGCCGTTCTTGCCGCCCAGCTCGTTCAATTTTTCAACCAGGACACGGGCAGACAGCTTTTCACCGTTTAAGGAAACGGGAACGCCCTTTTCAAATCCGAGGGTAATGTAGGTCGGGCTGTCCGGCGCCTTCTCCGGCGATACGCCGAGCTTTAACAGGGAATCCAGCTGCGGCTCATTGGCCGGATCCTCCAGATCCATGCCCTCATGGCTGATGTGCCAGATGTTGCGGTCTCTGGAGTAGAGATCCTTTTTGGTAACCGGGATTGAGATACCGTGCGCCTCTGCATAATCCACAGCGTCCTCGCGGGATTTAATATCCCAGATTCTCCATGGAGCAATAATTTTAAGGTGCGGCGCCAGCGCCTTGATGGTGAGCTCAAAGCGCACCTGGTCGTTACCCTTGCCGGTTGCGCCGTGACAGATGGCAACCGCGCCCTCTTTTTCGGCGATCTCAACCAGACGCTTTGCGATAATCGGCCGTGCGTGGGAGGTTCCCAAGAGATACTTACCCTCATAAACGGCGCCGGCCTTTACGGTCGGGATAATGTAATCCTCAACGTATTCATCGCGCAGATCTTCGATATAAAGCTTTGACGCGCCGCTGGCCTTTGCGCGCTCTTCCAGCCCCTCGGTCTCCTTGCCTTGGCCGACATCGCCGCAGACTGCGATCACCTCATAGTCGTAATTCTCAATCAGCCAGGGGATAATGATGGAAGTATCCAGCCCGCCCGAATAAGCAAGTACAACTTTTTCCTTTGCCATTGTAAATTCCTCCAATCTGTGGTATGCTTATCTTATTGCATCATTATATAACACTGTCTGCCATTTTTCAATAGAGATTTACAAAAAAATAGCACGAAAGTTTGGAGGAAAACCATGATTATTTTGGGAATTGACCCAGGATTTGCGATTGTCGGCTACGGGGTTTTGGAGTATCAGAGCAACCGGTTTCGGGTACTGGATTACGGCGCAATCACCACCGACGCGTCGATGGAGATGTTCTCGCGGTTTCAGTCGATCTACAACGACCTGACCGAACTGATCGAGCAGTTCCGGCCGGATTTTATGGCGATTGAGGAGCTGTTTTTTAACAGCAACCAAAAGACGGCCATCAATGTTGCCCAGGCGCGCGGCGTGCTGCTGCTTGCCGCCATGCAGCACGATGTCAGAATTTATGAGTATACGCCGCTGCAGGTCAAGCAGGCGGTGGCCGGCTATGGCCGCGCCGAAAAAAAACAGGTGCAGCAGATGGTCAAGCTGCTTTTAAACCTGCCCAAGGTACCAAAGCCGGACGATACGGCGGACGCGCTGGCAATTGCGATCTGCCACGGGCACTCCTATCATCCGCGCCGCATCCTGCCGCAGGAATAAAGGTCAAAAAGTACCGTGCAAAAGCAGAACGCGGACAGCCGCACGCAGCGAATTTAATATTAAAATTTTGCGGGTTTTCCGTTGACATAAGCAAATACGCATGCTATAATTAGTATGCGTATTAGTTTGTAAAGGAGGTCTGTATGCTTTATGCGAAAAGACAGTATTGAAACGAAAAATAAAGCCCTGGCCGTCTGCGTCCGTTTGTTTTTGGAACAAGGTTACAAAAACACCACCATTACACAGATTACAAAAGAGGCGGGCATTTCAAGGGGTAGCTTTCAAAACTTTTTTCCGACCAAGGACGCCGTTTTAATGGAACTTGTGAAAACAATGTTCATCGGGCAATTCAGTGCGGCAAAGAAAATTGTCGGCAACTGTTTACCGTCGGTCTATGTCTATGCTGTGGAAACGGCAATCCAGCTTACGCTCACCGAGTTGAACGAAAGTTTAAGAGAAATCTATATCGAATCCTATACCGTGCCGGATATTGCGGAATATATCTATCTGCAAACCACAGCAGAATTAAAGCGGATCTTCGGCGATAACTTTCCCGGATATAACGAATGCGACTTTTATGAAATTGAAATCGGCACATCGGGGCTTATGCGCAGCTATATGGCGAAAAAATGCGACATACATTTTCCGCTTGAACGCAAGCTGAACCGCTTTCTGACGGCGGCAATGCGCGTTTATAAGGTTTCGGAAGAAGAACAGGAAAAGGCGCTTGCATTTGTTGCGGCACTGGATATCAAGACGATTTCCACAGAGGTGATGCACAAATTGTTTGCCATGCTGGAAATGAAATATGATTTTAAACTGTCTGACAATGATACGGAGGGATAACCATGAAACGATTATCATTGGTATTTTTTGCACTGATTTTGACACTTTTGGGAACGTTCGTATATGCAGAAGGAGAAACGTCCGCTCCCCACAGCCACCGTATCTGCGGAAAAAGTGACTGCACGGAGGATCACGGAGAAATCGTAACCTGGCAGGCGTGGGATGGCGACACCACAGTTGGCGCCGGAGGCGCTGATGCCAACAAAACGGTATATTTATATTTAGAAAACGATGTTACTATCCCAAGCACACTCGATATTTCCAATGCCACCGTGCACCTTTGCCTTAACGGCAATACGCTTACGATAGATAACGCAGGAAACCCGGCTGTTCGCGTCGGCAAAAACCAAACCTTCGTACTCTGCGACTGCAAGACCGGCGGTAAAATTACCGGTGCAAAGGGTTCTGCACAAAAAGACGCTGCAAGATTCGGCGCAGTAAACTGTCAGCCGGGCAGTCAATTTGTGATGTACGGCGGCAGCATATCCGACAACACGGTCGAGGGTGCAAACGGCGGCGGCATTTTTGTAAGCGGCGGCACATTTACGATGTACGGCGGCTCTATAAACAACAATAAAGCGCCGAAGGGCTCGGGCGGTGCAATTTCTGTTGAAAACGGCACAATAAATACACACGGCGGCGAAATGAACGGCAACAGCGCAATAAACGGCGGAGCAATTCATCTTAAAGGCAATACAGAAGGTGAAATCTGCAATATAAAAGCAGACAGCAATGCTGTGACAAGCATGGGCGGTGCGATTTATACCGAAACGAGCAGCATAATTAAATTCCGCGATATTGAATTAAGCAACAACAGCGCAAATTTAGGCGGCGGAATTTATCTCAGATTTGCTGCGAACAATATTCGTGCGCATATAGATAACGCCAACATACACGATAACTCCGCTTCCGGCAGCGGCGGAGGTATTTATCTCGACCGCAACAAGTATAGCAATCCGGTTACCAATATGAATTGCAGCAACATATGCAATAATACATCCGGGTCTGACGGCGGAGGTATTTTTGCGGGCCCGGGCACTATGCTTAATTTGTGCGACGGTTCTGTAAGCAATAATACTTGTACAGCAGGAGGAGGCGGCGGAATCCGGGCGACAAGCGATACACAAGTTATGATATCAAAAGGCAAAAAACCATTTTACATAAAGGGAAATACCGCAGATTTAGGCGGAGGAATTTCCCCAAGCGGAGATTCGTTCGTCGTTAACGGAAGCTGTATAATCGAAGAAAACACGGCAAGAATGGCAGGCGGCGGAGTTTACATTGACTACATCTCCACATGGTGTATATTTAACTCTGCAACAATAACAAAGAATACATCTCCGCAGGGCGGCGGAATTTGCTTAAACAAGAAAAACAATTTCGGCAACGAGCTTGAAATCTCAGGAGGGACAACGATCATCGGAAACACCTCGTCGGATGACGGTTCGCCAAGCAACCTCTATCTTATGAACGGCAAAAAGTTTCAATTTCGCAAAGGCATGACAGGCACTGAAAAAGTCGGTGTTTCCGTGAGTAAAACGCCGACGTTTACAGAGCCGGTAGATATAGAATATGTGTTTAACGAAACGTGGCACGACCCGGTCGGCGACCGTTCAAACTTCATCATACCGGACAATGACGACTACAAAGTGATCTACAAAAACAAGGAACATTGGCTTGTTCTCAAACCGTCGCTGACGCTGACCGCGGACAATATATCGGTTTTAAACCTTTACAAACCGGCTTCTTTGTTTGCGGCAAGCTATCACGGAGACCGGCTTTTGGATATCAAGTCCATACCGCTTGATATTACCGAAAAAACTTCTTTTGACATCGCCGCAATCGGGCTAAACATAAAAGGCGCGACAAAGATCAAAGCTTTCCTGTTGGATGATCAAATCGTTCCGCTTTGCGACGGCGCGGCGCCGGAAACACCTGCAAGCAAAAGCGCGGATATGGCAAGCCATACGGCAAAAATTGAATAACCAAAATCAAAAAGCGCTTATTTTCATCGCTGAAAATAAGCGCTTTTTTTCGTATCCGTTATTGAATCATATCCTCGGCGGCATCGCTCGGCATCCGAAGATCGCCCCTCGGAGACAGGGCGACGCTGCCGACCTTTGGCCCGTCCGGCATACAGGAGCGCTTAAACTGACTTTTAAAGAATCGCCGCATAAAGATATCCAGCCATTTTTGGATGGTCGGCGTATCGTAGCAGCCCGAAAACGCGTTCTTTGCCAGGTGCAGGATCTTGTCCTTCGAGAATCCCCAGCGCAGCATGTAATAGAGAAAAAAGTCATGCAGCTCATAAGGACCCACGATTTCCTCCGTCTGCTGTGCGATGGCGCCGTCCTCTTCCGGCGGCAAAAGTTCCGGGCTGACCGGCGTATCTAAAATATCATAAAGGGTTGCCTTCAAGCCGCCTTCGCTGCCGTCCGCTACGCAGCGCACCAGGTGGCGCACCAGCGTTTTGGGCACTGAGGCGTTAACGCCGTACATTGACATATGGTCTCCGTTATAGGTGGCAAAACCGAGCGCAAGCTCCGACAAATCACCCGTACCGACCACGATTCCGCCCGTCTGATTGGCGATATCCATCAGCACCTGGGTACGCTCTCTCGCCTGTGCGTTCTCATAGGTCACGTCATGCACGCGCTCATCCGCGCCAATGTCCGATAGATGCTGCCGTACGGCGGCTTTGATATTGATCTCACGCAAGGTGGCGCCAAGCCCCAGAATCAGGTTTTTGGCATTCTGATAGGTGCGGTCGGTGGTGCCAAAGCATGGCATCGTCACCGCAACAATGCCGCTGCGCGGCAGATTTAAACTGTCAAATGCACGCGCGGCAACCAGGAGTGCAAGTGTACTGTCAAGTCCCCCGGAAATGCCGATCGTCACCGTTTTTAAGCCGATATGCATCAGTCTCTTTTTCAGGCCGTGGTACTGGATCGAAAAAATCTCTTCACAGCGGTTTCTGCGTCCCTCCTCCTCCGACGGCACAAAGGGATGCGGATCAAAGCGTCGCTCCAGTACGGTTTTGCTGTGCTTGCCGCCGAACGGGATTTTTAAATACCCGTCGTCCTCCTTTGGCCGGAAGGTGCTGAGGCGTCTACGCTCCTGCACCACACGCGCAACATCGATATCCGCGTATAAAATCTTCTCGCAAAACGGCTTTGTCTCACCGAGCAGCGTTCCGTTTTCATAGATCATACTGTGGCCGCTAAAGACCAGGTCGGTCGTAGATTCGCCCTGACCGGCGTCGGCATAGAGATAAGCGCAGACCGCACGGGAGGACTGCGACCGAAGCAGCGTGCGGCGGTAATCGCTCTTTCCGATGATTTCGTTGCTGGCAGACAGATTCACCAGGACAGTGGCACCGCACAGGGCATGGAAAACGCCCGGCGGTTCCGGCGCCCATAAATCCTCGCAGATCTCCGCCGCAACCTTAAAATCCTCCATATATTCCGAACAAAAGATAAGCCGGGGGCCGACGGGAACCGTCTCGCCGCCGATGCGGACGGTTGTGTTTTCTTCCAGTACCGAAAAATGCCGCATCTCATAAAATTCACTGTAATTGGGCAGATACTTTTTGGTCGCAAACCCCAAAATTCTGCCGCCCTGCAAAAACGCAGCCGCATTATAAAGCTTGTCCCCGACCGCCAGCGGCAGACCGACCACTGCCAATATGTCCAGCGTCTCAGTTTCTCCGGCGATTTGCTGCACTGCATCCTTGGCTTTTTGGATCAGCGCCGACTGAAAAAACAAATCGCTGCAGGTATAGGCGGTCAGTCCCAGCTCCGGGAACACGATCAGCCGCGCCCCGTGTTCCGCCGCCGCGTGCATTGCGGCAATGGTTTTTTGGGTATTAAAAGTGACATCTGCCACCCGAACCTCCGGCGCGGCCGTGGCTACCTTGACAAATCCGTAGTTCATACAATCCCTCTTTTCTATCTTGATTTTAAAACCGACTGTGTGCACCGCCGCCGAAGGTAGGCAATCAGCGCATAGGCCAGCGGCGTTCCCGCAATGGCCTCAACACCCAGTTTTGTGATATATTGTACACCGATCATACTCATTAAATCCCGTGCAGGCGCTGTGCCGCCAAAGGCAATCAGGACAAAAATGGCCGTGTCAAAGACATAGCCCAGCACCGAGCTGCCGATGGTACGCACAAAAAGCAGTTTTCTTCCCGTTTTTTCTCTGATTTTTTCCATCATCCACGCGTTAGACAGTTCGCCGAACAAAAAGGCAATCAGCGACGCCGCCACAATCCGCGGCACATAGCCGAAAATCTGCGCATAGGCTGCGTCCACGCCCGGCGTATAATCCGGCGCCGGAATCAGAAGCCCCAGCGAAGTAAAGCCGATCAGCAGAGCGTTACAGAAAAACGTGATCCAAATAACGCGCCGCGCCGTTTTAAAGCCCCAGATTTCCGTCAGTGTGTCCCCCAGCATATAGGCAAAGGGGAACGTAATCGTCCCTGCGTCAAACAAGACAAGGTCGCCCACGATAATCGCCTTGACGGCCAGGATGTTTGCCGCAAGATAAAATGTCACCGTAAGACACGCGATCGCTGCAAGATACAGATCGGATGATGTCTGGTTTTTTACAGGGTTTTCCAGTACCTGATGTTTCATTTTTGATTTCCTCCCGAAAATGAAATTTGATATATATTTTTTAATTATTTTTTACTATTTTTCTTCAATTACCGTGCCGATCAGACGGCCGTCCCGATAGTCCTCAGCCCTGACTAAAACCGTTTGGCCGGGTCTTTCCTCACCCTGCACCGAAACGTCCATATAGTTTGCCGTGGTTCCGTGGCAGGCATCGCCCTGCATCTGCTCGGTCAGCACCGAAAGCGTTTTGCCGAGGTACGCACGGCAAAACGTCTCCTTCATACGATCTGCCAGATTCCGCATTGTAAGGGCACGCTGCGTTTTGACCTCCTCCGATACCTGATCAGGGAACGCGGCCGCCGCCGTCCCCTTACGGATGGAATACGGGAAAATGTGCATCTTGACAAACTGCATCTCCCCGCAAAAATCGTAGGATTTTTGAAACTCCTCCTCCGTTTCGCCGGCAAAGCCGACCATCAAATCCGTGGTGATGGCGGCATCAGCAAAATGGTCACGCAGGCGCTCTGCGGCACGGCGGTACTCTGCGGTATTATAGTGCCGCCGCATCCGGCGCAGCGTCTCGTCACAGCCGCTCTGGAGCGACATATGAAACTGCGGACAAAGCTTTGGCAGCTTTGCGGCGCGGCGGACAAAATCCTCGGTCACGGTCACCGGTTCCAGCGATCCCAGGCGAATCCGGTTAATCCCGTCCGCCTCGTGCACCGCCTCGATCACGTCGATCAGCCCGACTCCGTCCTTTTTGTCGCGGCCGTATGCACCGATCTGAATCCCGGTCAGCACGACCTCGCCATAGCCGGTCTCGCCCAGCGCCCGCGCCTCCTGCCGAATCTTTTCCAATGACCGCGACCGTACCGGCCCCCTTGCGTAGGGAATGATACAATAGGCGCAAAAGTTATTGCACCCGTCCTCAATCTTTAAATTTGCGCGCACCCTGCTTTGACTGCGGGTAATCCCCAGCTCCTCATACACGGTCTCCTTGCGGATATCATCGACGTAATCCCCCTTCTCGCCCCGAATGGCGCGCGCTGTCAGCTCGACAATCCGGCTGCGCTGCCGGTTGCCGACCAGAAGGTCCGCGCCGGTCTCCCGGCGCAGCGTCTCAGACTCAGTCTGTGCAAGACAGCCGCAGACCGCGACAATCGCGTTCGGATTCTCGCGCCGGGCGCGGCGGATCTGCTGCCGGCTCTTCTGCGCACCGGTTCCGGTCACGGTGCAGGTGTTAATGACATAGATATCGGCGGCCTCTTTGCCGGAGACGATGGTATAGCCGGCCTTTAAAAACAGGGCGGACATGGCCTCACTCTCGTATAAATTGGTTTTACAGCCCAAGGTTATCAGCTTTACAGTAATTTTTTTCACATCCTCATATTCGCATCCGTCTTCCAAAACCTGTCATTTTTACGGCGTTTTTGGAAGGCAAAATCCGATATTATCCATTTTGCATAAATGCCATAAAATAAAATTATGGAATAATTATATAATTTCTCATTGACTAATGCAAGAAAAAATTATATAATTTAGGTGTAGAAATGAAAAAAATTTTAGGAGGTTGTATGAAAATGAAAGAATTCACAGTGCTTTTGAGCTCGATCAATGACGTAAAGGCCTTTGTCAACGTGGTAACCAAGTATGATTTTGAAATCGATTTGACATCCGGAAGATACGTTGTTGACGCAAAATCCATTATGGGCATTTTCAGTCTGGATCTTACCAAGCCGATCAAGGTGGAAGCACACAGCGACGACTGCGATCAGCTGCTCAGCGAATTGGATTCCTTTATCCAAAAATAAAACGAAACCGAAATCCCTGTCTGCAAGCGGACGGGATTTTGTCGCGTTCAAACCCCAAAGCAGGAGGCCGGTCATGACAAATCCGTTTATGCGTGCCGCCCTGGACGAAGCACGGCGCGCTTACATAGCCGGAGAGATTCCGGTCGGTGCAGTGATTGTGAAAGATCAAAAGATCATCGCCCGTGCCCATAATCTGCAGATGGCAAACCAAGATGCGCTCTGTCATGCGGAAGTCCTGGCGATTCAATCGGCCAGCCGGGTTCTTAACACCCGGTATCTGTCGGACTGTGACCTATACGTAACCTTAGAGCCGTGCGCTATGTGCTGCGGTGCGATTGCACAGGCAAAGCTGCGCCGTCTCTATTTTGGCGCCTATGATCCAAAAGGCGGCTTTGCCGTCTCCAATGCGGCGCTTTTGTCACACCCTGCACTGATGTACAAGGCGGAATGCTACTGCGGCATTATGGAGGATGAATGCGCTATGCTGCTGCAGGAGTTTTTTTCTGACCTGCGGCAGTCCGATCTACGAAAACAAAATCAGTAAAACCAACGTAAAAAATTAACTTTATATACATGGAGGTAACACGAATGGCAAAAAAGTATGTATACCTTTTTAGCGAAGGTGACGCAACAATGAGAGAGCTTCTCGGCGGCAAAGGTGCCAACCTTGCCGAGATGACCAAGATGGGTCTTCCTGTTCCGCAGGGATTCACCGTTTCGACCGAGGCCTGCACCCAGTACTATGAGGACGGCAAAAAGATCAACGATGATATCCAGGCTGAAATCATGGCAAACATTGTCAAGATGGAAGAAATCTGCGGCAAGAAGTTCGGCGACATGGAAAACCCGCTTTTGGTTTCTGTCCGCAGCGGCGCGAGAGCATCCATGCCGGGTATGATGGACACCATCTTAAACCTTGGTTTAAACGAGGATGTTGTCAACGCAATCGCAAAGAAATCCGGCAATGATCGCTGGGCTTGGGACTGCTACCGCAGATTTATCCAGATGTATTCCGACGTTGTTATGGAAGTCGGTAAAAAATACTTTGAGCAGCTCATCGACGAAATGAAGGAACAGAGAGGCGTTACGCAGGACGTTGAACTGACCGCAAACGACCTAAAAGAGCTTGCCGGACAGTTTAAGGCAGAATACAAAAAAAAGATCGGCAAGGACTTTCCGACCGACCCGAAGGAACAGCTGATGGGCGCCATCAAGGCCGTATTCCGTTCCTGGGACAACCCCAGAGCAAACGTATACCGCCGCGACAACGATATTCCTTATTCATGGGGTACTGCCGTTAACGTACAGATGATGGCATTTGGTAACATGGGCGACGACTGCGGTACCGGTGTTGCCTTCACCAGAGACCCCGCAACCGGCGAAAAGAAGCTGATGGGCGAATTTTTGACCAACGCACAGGGCGAGGACGTTGTTGCCGGTGTACGTACGCCGATGCCGATCGCACAGATGGCAGAGAAGTTCCCGGCTGCATTTAAGCAGTTTGAGCAGGTTTGCAAAACGCTGGAGGATCATTACAGAGACATGCAGGACATGGAGTTTACCGTAGAGAACGAGAAGCTTTACATGCTGCAGACCAGAAACGGTAAGAGAACCGCACAGGCCGCATTAAAGATTGCCTGCGACCTGGTTGACGAGGGCATGATCGACGAGAAAAAGGCAGTTGCTATGATCGATCCGAGAAACCTCGACACGCTGCTGCATCCGCAGTTTGACGCAAAAGCATTAAAGGCCGCAGCGCCGATTGCGAAGGCGCTGGGCGCATCTCCGGGCGCTGCCTGCGGTCAGATCGTATTCACCGCCGAGGACGCAAAGGCCTGGAACGAGGCCGGCAAGAAGGTCGTTCTGGTTCGTCTGGAGACCTCGCCGGAGGATATCGAGGGCATGAAGGCTTCGCAGGGTATTCTGACCGTGCGCGGCGGCATGACCTCTCACGCTGCCGTTGTTGCACGCGGTATGGGTACCTGCTGTGTATCCGGCTGCGGCGACATCGCAATGGACGAAGAAAACAAGAAGTTTACCCTGGCGGGCAAGACCTATGTAGAGGGTGACGAAATTTCTCTTGACGGTTCCACCGGTAATATCTATGACGGTATTATCCCGACCGTAGACGCGCAGATCGGCGGCGACTTTGGCAGAATTATGGGCTGGGCTGACAAGTACAGAAAGCTGAAGGTAAGAACCAACGCAGATACTCCGGCTGACGCAAAGAAGGCCAGAGAGCTCGGCGCTGAGGGTATCGGTCTTTGCCGGACAGAGCACATGTTCTTTGAGGGCAACCGTATTGACGCGTTCCGTGAAATGATCTGCTCGGATACCGTAGAAGAGAGAGAAGCGGCTCTGGATAAGATTCTGCCGATGCAGCAGGGCGACTTTGAAAAGCTTTACGAAGCGCTGGAAGGCAACCCTGTTACCATCCGTTTCTTGGATCCGCCTCTGCACGAATTTGTACCGACCGATGAGGCTGATATCGAAGCGCTGGCTGCAACCAAGGGTAAGACGGTGGAGGAGATCAAGAATATGATCGACTCGCTGCACGAGTTCAACCCGATGATGGGTCACCGCGGTTGCCGCCTGGCTGTCACCTATCCGGAAATCGCAAAGATGCAGACCAAGGCTGTTATCCGCGCGGCCATCAACGTGAAGAAGGCACATCCGGACTGGAACGTAGAGCCGGAGATCATGATTCCTTTGATCGGCGATGAGAAAGAGCTGCGCTATGTAAAGAAGTTTGTGGTAGAGACCGCAGACGAGGAAATCAAGGCTGCCGGCATCGACCTGAAGTATGAGGTTGGTACCATGATCGAGATTCCGCGTGCTGCACTGACCGCAGACGCTATCGCAAAGGACGCTGAGTTCTTCTGCTTCGGTACCAACGACCTGACCCAGATGACTTACGGCTTCTCCCGCGATGATGCCGGTAAGTTCCTGGATGCTTACTATGACGCAAAAATCTTTGAGAACGATCCGTTTGCAAAGCTTGACCAGACCGGTGTCGGCAGGCTGATGGAAACTGCAATCAAACTCGGTAAGAGTGTTCGCCCCGACCTTCACTGCGGTATCTGCGGTGAGCACGGCGGTGACCCGACCAGCGTGGAATTCTGCCACAAGATCGGTCTTGACTATGTTTCCTGCTCGCCGTATCGTGTTCCGATTGCGAGACTTGCAGCTGCACAGGCAGCAATCGCTGACTAATCATTGACAACTAAAACGGGCGGTGGTTACTCCGCCCGTTTTTTGCGAAAAAAAGGAGGTTGTCCTATGGATCTTTTAACAGCCCTGAAAGAGAGGCGCAGCATCCGAAAATTTCAGCAAAAACCCGTCCCGCGCGAGGTTTTGACCGCGCTTGTGGACTGTGCGCGGCTGGCGCCGTACCCGGCGAATGTTCAGCCGCTGAAATTTGCCGTTGTCCACGAGCCGGAGTTATTATACAACGTCTTTACCTGCACCAAATGGGCGGGTTATTTAAAAGACGGCACGCCGGCGCCTGATGAACGCCCAACGGCATACATTGCCATCTTAGGCGATCGCAGCATCAAAAACAGCGACAACTTTGACGTAGAGACCGGCGCTGCCGGCATGGCGATTACGCTTGCCGCACTGGGCTACGGTCTTGGCTCCTGCTGGCTGGGCGCCTTAGACCGCAACCGGCTTGCTGAACTGTTCCGGCTTCCGGATACACTGGCTGTGCTTGATATGATCGCGCTCGGTTACCCGGCACAGGAAAGCACGGCCGTCCCTATGGAACAGGGAAACGTTCGGTATTATCTGGACGAAAACAATAAGATGAAGGTGCCAAAACGCGCCCTGGACGATGTATTATACAACGTAAAATAATGACAAAAGGCTGTAAAAAATGTGCTTACGAATACACGCATTTTTTACAGCCCGATTTTTTTGATCTAGCATAGCATGATACGCGTCACCAGCACCGCCATCGTCATACCGGTAAAATCCGCCAGCAAAGCGGCGGCAATGGTATGCCTTGTATTTTTGATACCCACCGCGCCGAAGTAGACGGCAACGGTATAAAACGTTGTCTCGGTAGAGCCCATCATCACGGACGCAATCTTGCCTGCCGCAGAGTCCGGCCCCAGGTTTTGAAAGATGTCGGTCACAATAGCGGTTGACGCACTGCCGGAGATGGGACGCAGCAACGCCAGCGGCAACACATCGGCCGGAAGTCCGATTGCATGCAGTACCGGCGACAAGGCACGTTCGATCAGCTCCAGCGTACCGCTGGCACGAATCATCTGAATGGCTACCATCAGTCCGATCAGCGGCGCGACAATGCCCACCATGCTTTGCAGACCGTCCTTGGCTCCCTCCACAAAACAGTCATAAACGCCCACACGGCGCACTGCGCCGACACTGACAAAGGCCGCAATCAGTACGGGCACTGCAAACATGGAGATCATCATCACAGGCGGCGCCTCCTCTCCATCAGCTTTGCCGCCGTCAGTCCGACGGTCAGCGCGCACAGACTGACAATCCAGATCGGCACGATTACCTCGCCGGGCGCCGCACTGCCGTAGGTCTGGCGCAGGGAAATTAAAGTTGTTGGTATGAGCTGGATCGATGCAGTGTTCAGCACCACAAACAGACACATTTCATCCGATGCTATGCTGCGGCAGCGGTTTTCCCGGTACAAATCCTGCATGGCCTTGATACCGAGCGGCGTTGCCGCATTGCCCATGCCAAACAGATTGGCTGCCACATTCATCATCATACTGCCCTCCGCCGGCGAATCCTTTTTGAGCCGCGGAAACAACCGTCCAAACAGCGGATGCAGCAATTTCACCATCGCTTTTACCATTCCGGCGCGTTCGCCGATTTTGGCAAGCCCCGTCCAAAGACACATAATCCCAAGCAGGGCAAAACAGGTCTCCACCGCGCTTGCCGCGCCGGAAACCGCGGCGGCCGCCGTTTCCTCCACATGCCCCGTAAATACCGCTATGACAAGGGAAATCAAAATCATTCCGCCCCAAATAATATTCAGCATGTCTCTTCCTCCTTTCTTCATTTTTATGCAAAACGGCGGACAAATAGCCCAAAGCTACGGTTTTTTACGCAGTTTGGGAATAATACTTGAAATTTTTTTATCTTTATATTATAATAAAGAATCATAGTCTTTTTGCGGCACATGCCGGTGGGGACTAACATTTTAAACAAGATGCAGCAAGCCGGCTGCATTTTGAAGAAAGGTGAATACAATGAAAAATACCGAAAAAACTATGGAAAAAATCGTTGCCCTGTGCAAAGGCCGCGGCTTTGTTTATGCCGGCTCCGAGATTTACGGCGGACTGGCTAACACCTGGGACTACGGCCCCTTGGGCGTCGAATTTAAAAATAATGTAAAACGTGCATGGTGGAAAAAATTTGTCCAGGAGAGCCCATACAATGTCGGCCTGGACGCCGCCATTTTAATGAACCCGGAAACCTGGGTGGCCTCCGGCCATGTCGGCGGATTTTCAGATCCCTTGATGGATTGTAAGGAGTGTAAAACCCGTTTCCGCGCGGATAAGCTGATCGAGGACGCCGCCGGGGTTACCGCAGACGGCTGGTCAAACGAAAAAATGTTAGACTATATCAAGGAACATCAGATTCCCTGCCCCAACTGCGGCAAGCATAACTTTACCGATATCCGAAAGTTTAACCTGATGTTTAAGACCTTTCAGGGCGTCACCGAGGACAGTAAAAACGAAATCTTCCTCCGTCCGGAAACCGCACAAGGTATCTTTGTCAACTTTAAAAACGTACAGCGTACCTCCAGAAAGAAGATTCCTTTCGGCATCGGCCAGATCGGAAAGTCCTTCCGCAACGAGATTACGCCCGGCAACTTTACCTTCCGTACCCGTGAGTTTGAGCAGATGGAGCTGGAATTCTTCTGTAAGCCCGGCACCGACCTTGAATGGTTTGCATACTGGAAGGACTACTGCAAGAACTTCCTGCTTTCTCTCGGCATTTGCGAGGAGAATATTAAACTCCGCGATCATGAAAAGGAGGAGCTCTCTCATTACAGCAACGCAACGACAGACATTGAATTTATGTTCCCGTTTGGCTGGGGCGAGCTTTGGGGAATTGCGGACCGCACCGACTTTGACCTAAAGCAGCACAGCAACCACAGCGGTGAAAAAATGGAATACAATGATCCGGAATCCGGCGAAAAGTACATTCCGTACTGCATCGAGCCGTCGCTTGGCGCAGACCGCGTCACGCTGGCATTTTTGGTTGAGGCCTATGACGAAGAAGTCATCGACCCGGAAAAGAACGATGTCCGCACCGTGATGCATTTTCATCCGGCGCTTGCGCCGATTAAGGCTGCCGTTCTGCCGCTGTCGAAGAAGCTGTCCGATAAGGCAAGAGAGGTTTATCAGAGCCTGGCTGCTGAATTTATGTGCGAATTTGATGAATCCGGCAGCATCGGCAAGCGTTACCGCCGCCAGGACGAAATCGGTACGCCGTTTTGTATCACCTACGACTTTGACTCGGAAGAGGACGGCAGCGTGACGATTCGCCACCGCGACAGTATGGAACAGGAACGCGTTAAAATTGAGGATTTGATTCCCTATATCCGTGACGCCGTTCGGTTTTAATCCATGTCGCTTTATCACGCTTTAAAAGCATTTTCTCAAAAAGACCGCGTCCGCTTTCATATCCCCGGCCACAAGGGCGGACGGGGTCTTGCGGCTGCGTGGGCAAGGGACGCTTTTTCCCTTGATGTGACGGAATTTGACGAAACGGACGATTTGCAGCATCCGTCCGGCATCTTAAAAGAGGCGCAGGAAAACGCCGCAAGGGCGTTTGGCGCAGGACACACCTTTTATTTGACCAACGGCTCTACCTTGGGTCTGCAGGCCGCTGTTCTGGCGGTCTGCAAAGAGGGACAAGCCCTGTTGGTCGATCGCACCTGTCATAAATCCGTGATTTCTGCCCTGATCCTTGCCGGCGTGACTCCGGTCTTTTTGTCTCCTGTCTTTGATCGGAAACGCGGTCTGTACACCGGGTTTTTTAAAGATCAGGTGGCGCAGGCACTGCAGGAACACCCGGACGTTGCCGGTATGCTGCTGGTCAGCCCCACCTACTACGGCATCTGCACGCCGCTATCCGAAATTGCGAATCTGCTGCATCACAATCAAAAGATTTTGATTGTAGATGAGGCACACGGCGCGCATTTTTGCTTTGATTCGGCATTTCCGCCGTCTGCACTCAGCCAAGGCGCCGATCTGGTCATACAGAGTGCGCATAAAACGCTGCCGGCGCTCGGCCAATGCTCACTGCTCCACCTCGGAAAGGATTCTTCCATTGCGCCAAAGACGGTGTCCGACGCGCTTTATCTTTTGCAGACGACAAGCCCCTCCTATCTTCTTATGAGTTCTATGGAAGAGGCGATTTTTACCATGCAAGAGACTTCTCCGTTGCCGCAGCTTCGGGCGATTGAACGCCTGAAACAGACGATCCGCACGCGCGGCACATTGGACTTTGCCGACGAGGGCACGCTGCACCGCGCACAGGATCCCATGCGGCTGGTGATTGATTTTCGGCGCAGCAGATATTCCGGCACAGAGGCCGCGGTACTTTTGAAACAGCACTATGGCATCTATCCGGAAATGGCGGATTTTAATACCGTGGTGTGCGTCCTTACCATCGCCGACACCGCAGAAGATATCGCCGCACTGCAGCATGCACTGACAGAAATTGACGCGGCAGCAGCAGAACCGAAGGCGCAGCCGATTTGTCCGCTGCCGATGCCAAGGATGCGCTGCACACCGCGCGAGGCCTTTATGGCACAGAAAGAAACCCTGCCGCTTGCGGATTCGCTTGGCAAAACTGCGGCGCAAATCATTTCGGTTTGTCCGCCAGGGGCGGCGCTGACTGTTCCGGGACAGTGTATTGACGAGGAAACACTGGCATTTTTACAGACCGAAACCGACGCATCAAAAATCACCGTCATGAAATAAAGAAAAAGGAGGAAGCGCCCATGCCGCTGGATACGATTATCGGCAACGAAACGGTTGTCTCACAGCTTCGCCATTCGCTTCACTCCGGGCATGTCGGCCATGCCTATATTTTAGAGGGTGCGAGCGGCACCGGCCGTATGACGACCGCGACGGCATTTGCCGCGGCTCTTTTAGAGACGGCCGATCCGCACTCCCACCCGGATTTTACAGTTGTTACAAACCTGCTCTACGATACCGGCAAACGGGAAACACCCGTATTGGTCGATACAATACGTACCATGAAACGGGATATTTATATCCGCCCCTACCGCGCGCCGTACAAGGTTTATATCCTGCCCTATGCGGATACCATGCAGGCGGCGGCACAAAACAGTCTGCTTAAGGTTTTTGAGGAGCCGCCGGATTACTGTGTGATTCTTTTACTGGCAGAAAACGCCAATGCCTTTTTGCCAACCATCCGATCCCGATCCCCCATCCTCCGCCTGCATCCTCTCTCTGAGGCGCAGGTTCAGGATTATTTGATCCGCCAAAGACAAGCTGCACCGGAGGAGGCGCGGCAATGCGCTATTTTGAGCGGCGGATCGATCGGCCGTGCGCTCTCGCTTTTTGAGGACGAAAGCGCCTTAGCTATGCGCAGAGACAGTATCCGTCTGATTGCCGCACTCAGCGGCGGAACTTACCGGGATATGTACGACTGGGTTCGGTTTTTAAAAAAGAACCGCACCGATGTTTCCTTTATCTTAGGCGTTGTGTTATCCTTCTTTCGGGACGCAATGCTCTATAAGCTAAATCCGCAGCACGCAGGCATTGTCAATACCGATCTGACCGCTGTGCTTACCGATTTTTGTACGCGGCTTCGGAGTCGCTCGGCGATGCGCCTGTGCGAGATTACGCTTGATTATCAGAAAATGATTGAACAAAATGCAAATTACTCTGCCGCCGTGCTCTGCATGGCAGTGGAATACTGGGAGGAAATCCATGGTAGAAATTCTAGGAGTTAAATTCAACAGCGCCGGAAAGACCTATTACTTTAACCCCATCGGCCGCACTGCCGCAATCGGCGACCACGTTCTGGTAGAGACCGCGCGCGGCGTTGAGATGGGCAAGGTTGTGATTGCAAACAAAATGGTCGCGGAGGAAGAAATTATTCCGCCGCTCAAGCCCATTATCCGCATTGCGACAGAGGCAGACTTTCGGCAGGCAGAAGAAAATAAGGAAAAGGAAAAAGAGGCCTTTACCATTACCGTTGAAAAAATTGCGGAGCATCAATTGGACATGAAGCTGGTCGATGCGGAATATACCTTTGACCGCAGCAAGCTCTTGTTCTACTTTACCGCAGACGGTCGGGTGGATTTTCGTGAATTGGTAAAGTCCCTGGCCGGAATTTTTCGGACGCGCATTGAGCTGCGTCAGATCGGTGTGCGCGATGAGGCACGGCAGCTTGGCAGCTACGGCATTTGCGGCCGTTATCTCTGCTGCAGCGGATTTTTAAACGACTTTCATCCCGTCTCCATCAAGATGGCAAAGGAACAGGGTCTGTCTCTGAATCCCACCAAAATCTCCGGCGTGTGCGGACGGCTGATGTGTTGTCTGCAATATGAGCAGAACGTCTATGACGATATGCTGAAAAAAATGCCGCGCAAAGGGGAAAAGGTCAGCACCCCGGACGGCATCGGAACTGTCGCAGACACTGCGACCTTAAAGGGTCAGATACGTGTAAAGTTTTTAGACGACAACGACGATCTGGTTAAATTTGAAAACTATAAGCTCGGTGAGTTTCAGCCGCTGTCAAAGCGCAGCAAGCTATCCGCTAAGCAGAAGGACGCTGCGCATGATTTAAAAAGTGACATAGCGGATGAAATGTTTCAAGAAAACACTGCTGCGGAAAAAGAAAATAACGAAACCCCTTCTCCGTCCGATGCGCAATCCGACCGCAAGGACGCAGGGGAGCCAAAACCCCGGCGCAGACGCCGGCGTCGCGGCGGAAAAAAGAATGCCGCCGGGAACAACCCCCAACCCCGGGAGGAATCACAAAATACGGTGAAAAAAACACCGCACTCTCATAACGGCGGTTATCACCACTCTTAGAGAAAACGAAAAACGCTGCCAAAACTGGCAGCGTTTGAGCGTGTCAATAAACCCTATTTTGCGAAAAATTTCATTTTGATTTCACGCCGTTTTCGGCAAGATATTGCGACATTGCCGCTGCGGCTTGGAAAGCATATATAGGGTCTCCCAAAAATCTTACTTGATTTTTGGGAAAAAGGAGCAGCGCCGAAGCCTAGGCGATGGTTTGACGGGTTTTGTCAAACCGAGCCATTGCGCAGGCAGATGTGACGCGGGCTTTGGGCAATCAATTCAAAGCAATATCTTGCTGAAAACTAACTTTTTCGACAGTCTGAAACGCTGCCAGTTTTGGCAGCGTTTTTTAAATCCCTGTTGTCTCGCTTTGATTTGCGATCTGTGCCAAATTTTTAAGGCAGGAGACGCAAACTTTTTTTACTTCCTTATGGTCAGGGCCTGCAGCAACCTCATAATCTACCAGATCCTCGGTGCTGCCGCAAAGCGCACAATCCACCGGACATTTTTTAATGATAAATCCGTTTTCCATCATAATGATTTCCAGCGGATCTTTCGAATCAATATCCAGCGATTTACGCATTTCCTTCGGGAGCACAATTCTCCCCAATTCATCGATTTGTCTGATAATTCCCTTTGACATGATATCATCCACCACCCTAACATAAAATATAAGAGATAAAGACCTCTTATGACGATATTATACATGATCTTCCAGGATTTGTCAACCATTATTTGTAAATTTCGTGCTGTATTTTGTAGGTTTACTCTATTTTCTCGTATTGTATGGCTGTTTGACTGAATATGTCAAACTCTGCTTGTTTTTCGCGCCAAGAAAACGCCCTCCACTGCTCCTGAGTTCGAAATGCAGTCCGCAGCTGCGCACCGATTCCCAGTACATCGGCGCCGCTGCGCAGGGTATCCTTTAAAAATTCCGTCATCTTTTCCTCCAGCTGTGCCGAGAGCTGCGCGGCGTCATTCCGGCCGCCGGCAACTGCCGGATAGGCACGGATACGGCTTTTTACCACAATTTTTGGAGGTGCGCTGCCTAGATTGGCACAAATTTGCATACGGCGCTTTCCGGTCATAAAATAGGTGGTATTTCCGGCGTGCACCGTCACCTCTCTTGCCTCACCCGACAGCAATTTATAGAGCATAGCCGATTCCGCATCCATTTCCAAAACCAAGGCGCCATCTTTAAAAATCCCCATTCCCTCCAATTTTTCGTTATTTGCAATCGGCAAGACGGGATCCCAGCCATCCTCTGTGGCTCTTGCCACAAATTCGCGCAGTTCGGTCACCGGCGCATAGGGGGTATTACGGTTCTGAAACAGCAGCTCATAATATCGTGCCGTGCTTTCCTCCAGGCTGGGGTTTACCCGGTTTAAAAAATCCTGTGCTGTGTCCACCAGGCACACATTGACACTGGGACGCACCTGTGCATTCTGATAAAACAGGGTGGCCTGATCCAAAATACCTGCCCGCGCTGCCTGCTTGGAAAAGGCAATCACCTTGAGGTGTGAAAGCTCCGGCATTTTGCTGAGATAGCTTTTCAGCTTTCCTTGCGCCATGTAAAAATCCTCGGCCGCAATGGTAATATTGCTGACCGTCTGATTTTTCCCGGACGTATTTTCCTCTCCGCGATTCTCGCTTTCCAAATCCCGGCTGCCGCCCAGCTCCAGCGGATTGGATAGCTGAAACGTATAGCGACGATTTGCATCACTATCTAAGTCCACACCAAGCGCAATCACATAGGCGCTTTCCTCGACCTCTCTCCCGTCATAACAGCCGGTCAGCTGCATACATGCGACCAGGCAAAGTACAGCGGCCGCCAACCGTTTCCCAAAAAAGCTTCCCTTTCTTTCGCCGACGGCCAGAAGAAACAAATGCAGCGCCATCGAACCGTAAAGAAAAGCGGATACCAAAAAGGCAAGCAAATACAGTGCATCCAGTCTGGACCAGAACTTTCCGAAGTAGGCCGCCTTAGTCAGCGGATAAAGCAGCACTGAGACATAAGGCTCCATCGCTGCCGGATAGGACATGGCAGAAAGCAGCATCAGCACCACATTGCACAGTACCGCTAGGCCCGCCCCAATCATGACGGTTCGTACCGGCTTTACCTCTTTGCGGCAGCGCGGAATCAGCTGCAAAATCAAAACGCTGTCACTGTACAAAAAAAGCGTGGAAAGTCCCGCTCCGAATACCGCTGTGGCGCCGTTTCCCAGAATCGGTGTCAAGTAGAGCGGCTCAGCATATTTTAACCCCAGGATGGCAATCACAATGGCCGCTGTGCCGACGAGCGGCGCCATCAGAGAGTGCATGCGATAAACAGCCTTTGCACCGCAAAGCGTTGTGACCCCTGCGCCGATTAAAAGAAACAGGATTAAAAACCAATCGGGCGAACGCATATAGGAGATATGATGTAAAACGTACAAAAAAGAACGCAGCGCATAAACCAATCCGAAAAGCCAATAGACGGCAATCAGACAGCGCACCACGCCGTGCGCCGTACTGCCATGCGCAAACAACCGGGACAAAATTCCGAATTTTTGAAGTAGCATCAGCAGCAGAAATAAAACGATGAAAAAGACCACGCCGCTATACAGCGCTGTAAGGGCGGCAGCGCTGCCGCTGATTCTGAAAAATTGTGCCGGATAGGCCGTAAACATCTTATACAAACACGCATGAAAAACCATACAGCCAAGTTCCCATTTGCCCAAATACCTTCGCTTTTCTTTCATGATCGATCCTCCTTGTCACGAACCCAATATGGTTTGTGATTTTTTAATCACAGGGCATATCGGGTTCATCTTCCGTGTGCCTCGTCCATTTGCGGCTGATGTGCGGCTGCAGGTCAGGATTCTGCGTTCTAAGATTCCGCGGCCGCCGCTCCCGTTTCCAGATCGGCCAAATCAGGATGCTTTCCCATGCAGAGTCCCCGTTTTTGGGACTAATCGGCGACAGGAACGGAACACCGTAGGTCTCTGAGGCTGCCAGAATCCCGGTACTGATAAAAAACGCACAGACGATTCCCAAAAGCCCGGCCGCCGCACCGAGAATGATATAAAAAAACTGCATTAGCGACAGAGACCGCGACAGACTGACGGACGGGGTTGCAAAAATGCCGAGGCCGGCGATCGAGACAATGATAATCAAGAGAGGACTGACGATGTTGGCCTCAACCGCGGCCTGTCCTAAAATCAGACCGCCGATAATCCCCAGGGTTGATCCGACCGGGCTGGGGACGCGCACCGACGCCTCTTTAATCAGTTCAAACGCCAGAACCATTAAAATCAGCTCTGCAACCAGAGGAAACGGTACCGGCTCGCGGCTTGCCTCAATGGCAATCAGCAAATCAGTGGGCAGCAGTTCATGGTGATAGAGCAGTACCGCCACAAACAGACCCGGCAAAAACACTGCAAAAAACATTCCCATCAGGCGAACCAGGCGCATATAGTTGGCCTCTGTCACGCGCACATAATGATCCTCCGATGCCTCGATCAAGTCGGTTGCCGTGGTCGGAAAAACCAGCGCAAACGGGCTGCCCTGAACAATGACAACCACCTTGCCCTCTGCCAGCATGGCGGCGGCGCGATCCGGGCGTTCGGTCTTTAGGATATGCGTCACCGGAAAAAAGGTGTCCTCCTCCATCAGCATCTCAATATCCCCGGTAGAAAAGATATAAGAAACATCAATATTGCACAGTCTGCGGCGCACCTCGTCCACCAGTTTTTGGTTGGTCACTCCATGCAGGTATAAAATGCCGCACGGGGTTCGGCTTTCCTTGCCAACGTCCACCTTTTCCGCAATGAGATCCGGCGTTTTCAATATCTTGCGAATCAGCGCAAGATTGGTCATAATAATCTCGTTAAAGGCCTCTTGCGGGCCGGAAAGACTGGATTCTAAGATCGGCTGCCCCACATCCCTGCCGCCCCAGTTCTTGACATCTGCCGCGAAAGCACAGTCGCAGCCATCGACAAATACCAGACAGTGCCCAAAGGCGGTATCGGTGATGGCGGATTCAAAATCCTCATCGATGGTTAAAGGGCCAAAGGGTGTCATCTTTTCAAAAATAGTCTCACGGCGCGGTGCAGACAATGGCTCCGGTACGCCGCTTTGCAGCAGACTGCGCATAATATCACGGTTGATAAAGGTTTTGTCCGTCATTCCATCATAGAAAATTAAAAAGCCGTCTGCATATCCATCTTCAAAACGCACCTTAAAATCACGGATCACAAAATCAAAATTTTGTTCCGCACAGAATCGTTTTTCGATGTAGCGACGACTTTCGGCAAGGTCTGCCGTAATCTTTTTTTGCCCCACGATGGTCACCCTCTCCCAAAAAAGCTGCCTACAACTTCTTTCGGTTAGGATTCCCGCAAAACCCAAAATTTATACCGATTTAAAAATATTTTCTGTTTGAAGTGAATATTTACGTACCGCATCAATGCTTTTTGCGGTACTGCGCCGGGGTCTTTCCGTATGTTTCCTTGAATTTTCGGCGGAAAAAGCTATCGTTTTGATAGCCGACCTGTGTAATAATTTCGGCGACCGCAAGGTCACTCTCCAGCAAAAGCTTGGCCGCACGCGCCATTCTGACTGACTGAACATATGGGGTAAAGCCCATCCCGGTACATTTTTTGATCAGCCCCGGTGCGGAGAAATAGGAATAGTTAAAGTGCTTTGCCAGGTCTCTGAGTGTAATGTCTTTCAGATGCTCGCTGACGTACTTTTCCAGTTTTTTTCGCATTGCGGCGATATCATCAACACGTACCACCGCTTCCTCCATCGTATCAATCGCACATTCCACATCATGAAGATAGGGGATGGATGGCGCGGCCCCCTCCTTGGATACCGCCATGGCCGCAGCAGCAGAGGCAAGCCTTAATATTTCGGGGATTGGCTGTCCTTTGGCCAGGCCGGCCACAAAATAACCCATAAAGGTATCGCCGGCCGCCGTGGTATCCACCGCCTTGACCCGAAAAGCATTTTGATGCCAAGCCACACTGCCCTCCCGATAGACGGAGCCGTTTTTGCCCAGGGTCAATACGATGCGCAGATTTGGGTATTGCCCGGCTGCAATCTCCGCACTGCTTTGTGCGTCATCACCCCCAAACAGTGCAACCGCCTCGATTTCGTTCAGCACCATATAAGATATTTTATGAAAGTCCAAGCTCCGCAGCGCATCCTGGATCGGAGAAGGATTTAAGATGATCGTCATTCCCTTTTGATGGGCGCATGTCAAGATATAAGACAGGCAGTTAATCTCGTTTTGCAATACCAGAATATCTCCCTTTGAAAAATGGGAGAGGACGGCATCCACATAATCCTCACGGATCATGGCGTTTGTTCCCGGATAGACAATGATCGCATTCTCGCCCGTCTCGCTGACCTGAATCATCGCATGGCCGTTTTTCTGCGCTATGCGCTGCAGCAGGTCGGTATCTACCGCGTTTTCCTGCAGGGTATGAAGAAGCATGTCACCATCCGTGCCGATGCAGCCTGCATGATAAACCTTGCCGCCGGCCTTTGCAATCGCCACTGACTGATTCAGTCCCTTTCCGCCGGCAAACGTCTGTAAATCATCGCTTTTCTGTGTCTCGCCGGGCGCGGCGATATGATGCAGGCGATAGACGTAATCAATATTACAGGATCCAAAATTTAAAATTTTCATTGCGTTTCTCTCCTTTTCTATGCCATGATCATGACGGCTTTATGGATCGGCTTTTTTTATAATGTCATTTTGTTTATTATAACATAAATGTTGAACACAAAAAAGGACTGTTTTCGCACAAAAACAGTCCTTTTTTAAAAATCATGTCACTTTGCTTATTTTGCAATCCAGTTTTGATGCACGCGCATCAGGATGGTCGCCGCCTCAGCGCGGGTTGTCATCGCCTTCGGGCAGAAGGTGCCGTCCGGGTTTCCTGACATCAATCTATACTTTGCAGCAGAGAAAACCGCTTCCCTTGCATCCTCCGCAATCTCTGCGCCGTCCTGATAGGAAATCATCTCCGTCTCCTCCACTGTGTCGGCGGTATAGCCCTTTTCCGAGACATAGCGCATCAGTATCATTGCCACCTGCTCACGCGTGACATTTTCCTCCGGTGCAAACAACGTGTCCGTTACGCCGTTTACAATGCCGTTTTTCTTTGCCCAGACCACTGCCTGCGTGTACCAGGCATCTGCCTGGACATCTTCAAATGCAGATGCTGCATCGATTTTTTCCGCACCGTCCATCCGATAGAGTACCGTAACAAACATGGCACGGGTCATTGCGTCTTCCGGCGCGAACCGATCCGCTGAGATGCCCTGCATCAGCTTCACCCGGCAAACATACCGCACCACATCAAAATACCACGTATTTTGATCAACATCAAGAAAGGCGGGAATATTTTCCTGCTCTGTGTCTTTTTCCTCTGCATCAGAGGCTACGGTCTGACCGCTGTTTTTTACAGCATTGCCACGGTTACTGCCGCTGCCGCTCCATATTTTTGCATCCTCTTCTTTTGTATAGTCCGCCGTATAATAAAGCGTAATTGCATCGCCGTTTTGCACCTTATAATCCAAGATGCCAACCGCCGGCGATTTTCCGTTCACCTGATAGAGCCAACCGGAGTTTGTGCCGCGGTCGAACTGAGAAAGCGTCTGACCCTGCCATGTCACCGACTGAATATAGCCGTCCTCTATCCCGACCGCACTCATATTGGCGCTGCCCAGAGCTTTTTTGATGACGTCTGCCGCACTGTCTCCTTTTTTCACGGTAACATTTGCCGAGAGCCAGGCAGTGTTGTTCTCCGCCAAAATCTTCAGGCTGACCGTCACGGTATCGCTCTCTGCCGAGCCCTGTGAAGTATCACCGCTCTCTTCCGCTTCTTCCTCTGCCTTGCCGGCGGCAGAGGCCGTATACTGCTTTCGTTCGGTTTTTACAATGGTCTCGCCCTGTATCTTTTGGCTGTATATGTTAAACGCATCGCTCTTTTTCATCTGTTCCAGCACAATCAAGGCGCGGAATCCCTGCTCTGTGGCAAGGGCTCTTGCCTTTTCGCCCTGAGCGCCGGAAACATAGCTTGTGGTAAATCCGTCGCCGTTATCGTTTCGGTAGAGCAGCGCCGCATCGGCAAGGCTGCCGCCGGACTTTACAAAACGGGGATCAGCGGACGGGGAAATGCCCATCGCAGCCAGGCCGCAAATCACCATGGCATCCGAATTGATATTGCCGAACGACCCGTTTTCGCCTTGGGCACGGCTCAGCCCCTCAATGGCGCGGTCGGCAAACTCCTTTGCCGCCGGGTCGGTATCATAAAGCCGTGCCAGCGCAGCCAACGCCGTGCCGGTGGTATCAACATCATCGTATTTTTCTGTCCCCCAGATGGAATAAAAGAGACCGTTTTCACCCTGGGCGGACGCCAGCGTATTGATCATTGCGCTGCGCTGCACCTCGGTTAAAACAAGTTGTCCGGCTTCTTCGGCAAGCAGTACCCAAGGCGCGATATACTGACTCTCGCCATAGCGCATGTTTTGCAGCTTTTCCGGGTTACTGTACGAAATCTGACTGCCATAGGGGGTCAGGTTTTTCGTATCGGTATCAAGGGCGGACAAAATAATTTCGCCCTTGGTACGGTCTGTCACCAGCGCGCTGTCAGATGACAGTGCATTGACGGTCAGGTTGCGGTAATTATCGATATCCGTTGTATTCTCGCCAAAGCCCAGTTTTTCGTAGACCGCCATGTCAAAGACAACCCATTCGCCCGAACGGTTTGCATAGGTTTTTGCGATACCATCCATCAGTTTCCGCGATGCGTCCTCTGACGATGGATAAATATGAACCGTAATCGGTTTGCGCAGACTGTTTCCGTTCGGATCGGTCCACGTAAGGGTCGCCGTCTCGGTGACAATGCGCCCCGTTTTATTCTGCTTTGCCAAACGGATTCCCTGTTCGTCGCAAATCAGGTAGCCGTGTTGCATGTCTTTTTCGCCCTGGCTGCACGAAAACGCAATCGTCTCGTCGGCAAGGCTGCCGTCTTTTAACAGAGCAATTGCCTCTCCCACGGCGGTTTTTGAGGTAACCGCATATACGGCCGCATACTTTTGCGATTCGCCCAAAAGAATCTGGTCGATCATGTCGGCAACTGCCGCATCATTCGTACCGCTCCCGGTTACCCGTTCTGCGGCAATGCTTCCCTTACCGTACAGGCGGAAGGTCTTGCCGTCCGCACCGCACAGCGCCGCCTCAACCCGGCAATCCGTGATGGCGGGGAGACACTCGCCGGCCTGATAGCCGGCCTGACCCAAAAGGCCGCCCACATAGGCACCCGGCGCATGGATGGCGCCAAGGCTCGCGCAACCGGTAAGCTGCGTGCAATTTTTATTGCTGCCAACCATACCGCCGACATAGGCGTTTGCATCGGCGCCGGTCACCATCACCAGTCCGTCGCCGGTACAGTCAACCAACCGCAAACAGATATCCTTCCACGCGTAGTCCATGTTGGCGTCATAGCCGCCGATCAGGCCGCCGACGCCGGCGCTGCCCCGTGCAAGGGCTGAGACATTTACATGGCTGACGCAGTTTTCCAGCGTGACATTGCCTCTGGCTCTTCCGGCAATACCGCCGACATAGGCGTATGGCTCGGAACAATAAACCTCGCCGCAAACGGTGAGGTTTTTCACCGTTGCGTCCTCTAAGCACCCAAAAAATCCGAAATAGCTGAGATTAGGATCATCGACCGTTACGGTTACGGTATGTCCATCGCCGTCAAACGTGCCCCGAAACGGAAATACCGCATTCTTTCCAAGCGGCGTCCAGCTGCCGTCTATGGTAATATCATTGGCAAGGCGCACGCAAATGTCGGCGTTGTTTCCGTCATTGATGGCAGCGGCCAGCTGAAGGAGCGCATCGGCGCTTTCAATCAGGTACAGATTTTCCGCCGTACCGGCTCCGCCCTGTGCATCTGCAAAGACCGGCAGCATCGCGCTGCTCAGCACACAGGATATTACCAGCAGCAACACGGCGCACCGGCGCAAAATGGATTTTTTCTTCATCATGACAATCCCTCTCTTATCATTTTATTTATAGGGACTGCGGCATATCCGCCGCAGCATTAGTTTTTAGGTTGGTACGGTGCAACATCCGCCATGGGATACAAATCCGCCAAAGAGCGGAAAAACATTGCCCGAACCGTATCGGCGCCCTCTATCCGGAAATCAGCCGGAACCGCAACCTCTTGATTCTCGCCGGCCGCGAACGCCTGTGTTACCACCGAGACACTGGATAATTGCTCATTCTGATATGCTGCAAATACCACGGTATAGGCGCCTGCCTCCTTGGCGGACACATAGGCGACGCTGCCCTCAAAGCGAATCCCGTTTTCGCACTGCGGTGCCGGCGGCTGCAGCGGCGACCACACCGGAACGGGATACTTTCCAAATTCATCCTCTCTGACTTCAAAACCTTCCATGGAGAGCAACTGAATTTCTTCCGTTGTGTTGGCAGTGACCGTGACAGTGCCTTTATTCAGCATTTCAAAACTGCTATACGCGCTGGGACTTGGGTTAACCGTACTGTCATAGTGGAAGTTCGTTACCGACAATGCAGGTGTAAATGAACCAGTATACGCAATTCCATATTTTTTGCTTCCGCTAACCTTGGCGCCCAAATAACTGTCTTTCAGTGTCAAACTAACACTTCCGCTATTGATATACCCCACAACGCCGCAATTGGCATTTCCCATGTTACTGACACATATGCGAACACCGTCCGTCTCAGCGCCCAAGATGGCACACTTGTCAACGGTAACGGTACTATAATACTGTGCAGAACCCAAAATGCCGCCGCCATAGCCCTGGGCACTGCTCTTTGCAATAATGGAAATGCCGCTAACGCATTGCTCAACCGTCAGGCTTGTCGGTGTGTTATATGTGCCGTTAATCATACCGACCAGGCCACCGATCTGGGTGCTGCCAGTGCCGCCCCCATCGTAAGATATATTCCCCGTCACAATACAATTTTTTACCGCAGCGGACGCCCCCTCTGCAACTCTGCCGGCAATAGATCCCACATTATTCCACGTACCAATATCTTTCTCAATGGCAACTCCGGTCATTTTGAGGTCACGCACCGTACCGGAAAGCTCACCGATCAGGCCGGTATTGACCTCACCACTGCTATAACTGCCTTTGCCGCCTTTCAGCGTCAGATTTTTGATGGTATGACCATCCCCATAAAACACGCCTCTCAACTGAGGAATCACCGCGGTTACGGTCGGGAACTGTTCCGGATCCAGCTTGCTCATATCCAGATCGCTGCCAAGGCGGACATAGCCGATCGGCTGCGCCATGTCTCCAAGGCTTACCAATTGTTCCTCATTCATGACGATATAGGGATTCTGCTCAGTACCGTCACCTGCCATTTCTCCCTCTGCAAATGCAGAAAACGAAAGCAGACTGCCAAGCAGCAACGCCGCAAGGCACAGGATACGACCAATTTTTGACACTGATGTTTGTTTACGCATAGATTTGCCTTCCTTTCCTAAACCATTCGCACAAGGTTCGCCGAAAGAGCGTAATCCAAACTCCAATTTTGAAAGAAGGAATCGTCTTTCCGCCATGCAAGGGAAGCCCCGCTTTGCAAGACTGCCCCGTCAGTTTTCAGCCGGACAGGTAACACAAAAAAGCGGCAGCTCTCCCCGCAGGAGAATTGCCACAGCAGCCTTTTCTGTGTCCATCGCAAATCGGCGCATCAAACAATACGTCAAAACTATCGTTCCTGTACACAAGGCAGTATGCCCGGCATACGTTACAAAACGACATCAAAGCAGGTCTTCTGACTTAGATGCTACTTTCGCTCCTTGCATCTGCCTTCTCAGTTTCCCAATGACTGACTTTCGTCAACGAGGCAAAAAGCATTCGCATCCATACAGCGACTGGTATCGTCCGGGATTCTCACCCGATTCCCTTTTCACCCGCCATACCTCATCGGGTATGGCAGACACTTTGTGCGAATATTCAATAATATCGTAGCTCAGTATAGCACAGGATGCCGAAAAAGTCAAGAATCGGCAACCAAAATGCCAAAACCCGCTTTTATATTTAGTTTCAGCCTTTTCTGCGAATGAACAATGCATTTTGAACACAAAAAGCCGGCAGCAAAATGCTGCCGGCTTATTTTGACGATTAGTCTACAAACTCCAGAACTGCCATTTCGGCTGCATCGCCGCGGCGAGGTCCGATCTTGATGATACGGGTGTAACCGCCGTTTCTTTCTGCATACTTCGGAGCGATTTCATCAAATAGCTTTACCACAACATCACGCTTTGTCAGGTAGGAAAGCGCCTGTCTTTTTGTATGAAGAGTATTGGCTTTACCGAGGGTAACCATCTTCTCCGCCAATCTGCGCACTTCCTTTGCACGGGTTACGGTTGTTTCAATTCTGCCGTTTTCCAGGAAGGAAGTCGTCATGGAACGAAGCATTGCACGTCTCTGGTCAGTCGGTCTGCCAAGTTTTCTCTGGTGTGCCATTTTATCACCTCATTTTCTTATTTCTTAGATTTAGTCATCGTTTGCCAAGGACAACCCCATTGCATCCAGCTTTGCAATGACCTCCTCCAAGGACTTACGACCCAGGTTTCTCACCTTCATCATGTCGTTCTCGGAACGGGTCGTCAGATCCTGTACCGTGTTGATACCGGCACGCTTGAGACAGTTATAAGAACGAACCGAAAGATCCAGCTCTTCGATGGTGGTCTCCAAAACCTTTTCTTTCTTGCTTTCTTCCTTCTCAATCATGATCTCCGTATTTTTTGCATCATCGGACAGGTCGACAAACAAACTCATGTGCTCGCTGACAATTTTTGCAGCCAGGCTGACCGCCTCCGCCGGGGTGATCGTGCCGTTCGTCCAAACCTCCAAGGTCAGCTTGTCATAGTCGGTCACGTTGCCCACACGGGTATTGTCAACAGTGTAATTCACCTTGTGTACCGGTGTGTAGATCGAGTCGGTCGCGATCACACCGATTGCCGGCTGGAGAAGCTGCTTGTTGCGGTCTGCGGAAACATAGCCGCGCCCCTTATCCAGCGTAATCTCCATAAACAGTCTTGCATCCTCGCTCAATGTCGCGATATGCAAATCCTCATTGATAATCTCTACGTCAGAATCGTGCTTGATATCTCCGGCACAAATTTCACCGGCGCCCTCCTGGTTAATATATACCGTCTTGGGTGCATCGGAATACAGCTTAATCGCCAGATTCTTGATGTTGAGGATGATCTCTGTCACATCCTCTTTAACACCGGGAATTGCAGAAAATTCATGAAGAATACCGTCAATTTTAACCGAGGTTGCAGCCACTCCCGGCAGGGAGGACAGCAACATTCTTCTGAGAGCGTTACCAAACGTTGTTCCGTAGCCCCTCTCCAGAGGCTCGACAACAAATTTGCCATATTTATTATCTTCGGATGCTTCTGTGCATTCAATTCTTGGCTTTTCTATTTCAATCATTGTCAGCCCTCCTAAACAATTTCAAAGAATCCATTGAATCGCTTGTCTACCGCAAAGGATTATTTGCTGTAATACTCAACGATCAAATGCTCTTCGATCGGCAGATCAATATCTTCACGATCAGCCAGAGCAACGATACGACCCTCTAAGGTATCGCGATTCATATCAATCCACTTCGGAACCACTCTGCCCTCGGTGGAGCCCAGGATAGCTTCAAACTTGGCGCTGGATCTACTCTTTTCGCGGAGCGCAATCACATCACCGGGCTTTACCAAGTAAGAAGGAATATTCACCTTTTTACCGTTAACGGTAAAGTGCGCGTGAGATACCAGCTGTCTGGCTTCCGGTCTGGATACTGCCAGACCCATCTTATACACTACATTGTCGAGACGGCTCTCTAAGATAGAAAGCAGGTTTTCACCGGTTACGCCCTCTTTCTTGTTGGCCATTTCAAAGTAATGCTCGAACTGACCCTCCAAGATGCCGTAGGCCCGTCTTACCTTCTGCTTCTCGCGAAGCTGTGTGCCGTACTCGGAAAGCTTCCGTCTGCCCTGACCGTGCTGACCGGGGGCATAGGCACGTCTGGTCACTGCACACTTATCCGTGTAACATCTGTCACCCTTTAAGAATAACTTCTGACCTTCCCGTCTGCAGATTCTGCAAACAGATTCTGTATATCTTGCCATTTCTTATTTCACCTCCGTCATTACACGCGTCTTCTCTTCGGCGGTCTGCATCCGTTATGAGGAATCGGCGTAACATCTTTAATCATATTTACTTCGAGGCCTGCAACCTGCAACGCACGGATTGCTGCTTCACGACCGGAACCCGGTCCCTTCACATAAACCTCAACATATTTAAGACCATGCTCCATTGCTGCCTTTGCAGCAGTTTCTGCAGCCATCTGTGCTGCAAAAGGAGTGCTCTTTTTAGAACCCCGGAAACCGAGGCCGCCGGCGGATGCCCAAGAAATTGCATTTCCGGCTACGTCTGTAATCGTAACAATGGTGTTATTAAATGTAGATTTAATATGTGCTGCACCGCGTTCGATGTTCTTTCTCTCTCTGCGGCGGCGTGTTCTCTTTACTGCCTTTGCCATTGTATCTTTCACCTCCTGAAAATACGAATATCCATCACGGCGGTTTGCCGTGCAGAAAAATCAAAGTTCCATTTGCAGGATATTATCCTGCGCACAATCATAACAAGCCTTATTTCTTCTTGTTAGCGATCGTCTTTTTCGGGCCCTTTCTGGTTCTTGCGTTGGTTTTAGAACGCTGACCGCGGACAGGGAGACCCTTTCTGTGGCGGAGACCTCTGTAACAGTTAATCTCCATCAGACGCTTGATGTCCAGTGCGATGTCTCTGCGCAGATCACCTTCAACATTATAATTGTCGATCTCGGCTCTCAGCTTAGAAACCTCATCCTCTGTCAAGTCACGAACTCTGGTGTCCGGGTTAATACCGGTTGCTGCCAGGATTTTCTTGGAAGTAGAAAGACCAATACCAAAGATGTAAGTGAGACCAATCTCAACTCTCTTATCGTTGGGCAAATCTACGCCTGCAATACGTGCCATAAAGTTTTCACCTCCATTGATTTTTTGCGAAAAAACAGTGGAGCAGAATTTCACCCGCACTTTGCGGCGTCAGCTTATCCGTTTTGTGGGTTATAAGCCTGACCCTGCTCCGTCACTATGAACCTTAGCCCTGCTTTTGCTTATGCCGGGGATTTTCACAGATGACCATGACCCTGCCTTTTCTTTTAATAATTTTACATTTTTCACAAATAGGTTTTACGGAAGGTTGTACTTTCATCGCCTTCACCTCCTAAGTTTGTAATCGTCCGCACGGCGACACTATCACCTATAAAGCGAACCCGTTTATTATATCATGAAACCGACTGCCTGTCAAGTTAATTTCTCGGTCACATCACCGAAAAAGCAATCCGTTTTTTGGCGTTTCCCGTTCAAATTGCTAAGATACGCCGTTTACGCGCCGGGTTTTACAATTTGTCTCATCCGGTCAAACGCAATGCCCGGCGCGTTATCTTCCGTTTGGCATGATTGGTTACTTGGCTCTCCATGTGATTCTGCCCTTGGTCAGGTCATAGGGAGAAATCTCGACAGTAACCTTGTCGCCCGGCAGGATACGGATAAAGTGCATGCGCAGCTTTCCCGATATGTGCGCCAGGATCTGATGTCCGTTTTCCAGCTCTACCTTAAACATTGCGTTCGGCAATGCCTCCAATACGGTACCCTCTACCTCTAAAACGTCTTCCTTTGACATGGATTTTCACCTCCCATCTCATTTAAAATATTACGTATTGCTCTGCGAACCGAGGTGTTATTGACGCATTCCGGATGCTGCCGAACCCAATCGCAGACCATACCGCTTGCGGCAACATGCTTCGGATTTTTACGCTTTTGACCGGCGGCCTTGCGCCGTTTGCCGTCACAAAGGCAAAGCATGCCGCCCTCTATGCCGGTCACCAGAAAATATCCGCCGGCATCATGGCCGGAGAGTGACTGCACCAGCTCGCCGATTTGAATGCCATCCTTTTTCTTCATCGTATTCCTACCTCAACGCCATCGGGCAGGGTGAGCAAAAACGGCTCTCCGCCGGTAATTAAAACGCTGTTTTCGTAATGAGCCGAAAGCTTGCCGTCCTTGGTGTGCACCGTCCACTCGTTATCCGCCACATAATATTCCTTTGAGCCCTCTAAAACCATCGGCTCGATGGCAAGGCACATGCCGGCACGCATACGGATGCCGCGGCTATGGCTGACGTAGTTGGGAATTTCCGGATCCTCATGCATATCGGCGCCGACCCCGTGGCCGCAGTAGTCGCGCAGAACCGAAAATCCGTTTGCCTCAACGTATTCCTGCACTGCGCGGGAGAGATCGGAAATCCGATACCCCTCCCTCGCGTAGAAAAGCGCCTCAAAAAAACTCTGTCTTGTCACACGGATCAGCCGTTCGGCTTCTTCGGAAATTTTACCGACGCCAAAGGTTCGGCAGGCATCGCCGTTATAACCATGGTAACATGCACCGACATCAATGCTTATAATGTCACCCTCATGCAAAATCCGATGATCCGGAATCCCGTGGATAATCTCATCGTTCACACTGGCACAGATGCTGCCCGGAAAACCGGCGTAGCCCTTAAACGAACAGCTGCAGTCCCGGGACTTGATATAACGTTCGGCCACACGATCCAGCTCCAATGTGGAAACGCCGGGACGAATCGCATCGTGCACTGCTTTCAGCGCACCGTAGGTCACCTCGCCGGCCACCTTCATTTTTTCAATCTCGGACTTCGACTTAATGGTAACCATATCAGCCCTCCAGCGCTCTGAGGACTTCTGCCGTGGTTTCATCAATATCGCCGTGTCCCATCGCCGTCTTTAAAATTCCCTTTTGCGTGTAATAGCGCAAAAGCGGCTCTGTCTGAGTATGGTACACCGAAAGCCGGCTCTTTACCGTTTCCGGCTTGTCATCCGCACGGACGACCAGCTCGCCGCCGCAGTTATCGCAAATACCCGCTACCTTGGGCTTGCGGAACTCCGTGTGAAAGGTGGCTGCGCAATTTTTGCATTCTAATCTCCCGGCAAGGCGGCTGATAATGGTCTCATCCGGTACTACCAGATTCAAAACGGCATCAATGGTGATGTCCGATGCATCCAGCGCCTCGGCCTGTGTCAAGGTTCTGGGAAAACCATCCAAAATAAACCCGGCTTTACAGTCATCCTCCGCAAGACGGCTGCGCATTACCTCGATCATGACATCATCGGGAATCAGGTTTCCGCCGTCAATATACTGCTTTGCCAATTTGCCAAGTTCCGTCCCCTGTTGGATATTATGGCGGAGGATCGCACCGGTCGAAATCGTCGGAATCCCATAATGCGCACTGAGCTTCTCTGCCTGTGTACCCTTTCCAGCTCCGGGAGCTGCTAATAAAATGAGTCTCATAATTCCCATATCCTTTCTGTTTCCAGATTATGTCATTTTTTGGATCCAAATTGCTCACATTGTTTGGTTCTATACCAAAAAAACGGTTTTTTTGAATTTAATTCTTAAAAACGGATAGAGCAGGAACCGGTTATGCTTTTGCATCCACGCTCCCTACTCTTCCTTCGTTTGCACAAAGCTGTGCAGCGTATTCATTTTATTCCAAGAAGCCCTTATAGTGTCTCATGAGCATCTGGGATTCCAGATCCTTAACCGTTTCCAGAGCAACACCCACAACGATCAGGAGAGACGTACCGCCGATTGCGAAATTGGAAATGTGAAGTCCCAAATTCATAAAGATCGGAAGCACAGCAATCAGACCGAGGAAAATTGCACCGGCCAAAGTGATTCTGGACAATACCTTGGAAATATAATCCGAGGTAGGACGCCCCGGACGGATACCGGGGATAAATCCGCCGTTCTTCTTCATGTTATTCGACATCTCAATCGGATTAAACTGAATTGCCGTATAGAAATAAGTGAAGAAGATAATCAGCAGGAAGTACAATACAGCATAAATCCAAGAGGAACTGGAGAATACCCAAAGGAAAGCGCCCCAGAAGCCCTTGTCACCGGCCTGCACGCCGAAAAAGCTGGCAATCGTGCCGGGGAATGCCATAATAGACATTGCAAAAATGATCGGAATAACGCCGGCTGCCGCAACCTTGATCGGAATATGGGTGCTCTGGCCGCCGTACATTTTTCTGCCGACAACACGTTTTGCGTACTGAACCGGGATTCTGCGCTCTGCTTCGTTCATGGCAACAACCACGCCGATGACAACCAGCGCGAGTACGACCAACGCAAGCGCGCCGATCCAGTTCAGGTTTCCGCTCTGGAGATAGGCCCAGAGGGACACAAACATACCGGGGATTCTGGATACGATACCGGCAAAGATAATCAGGGAAATACCGTTACCTACGCCTTTTTCCGTAATCTGCTCACCCAACCACATTAAAAATGCAGTACCTGCCGTAAAGGTGGTAATAACAACCACCGCAGAAGTAAAACCGGGGTTGGTAACTGCCCCGTAGGATTTTAACAGGAAGTAAAGACCGATGGCCTGAACCAGCGCCAGAACAACTGTTCCGTAACGCATCATCTGACCGATCTTTTTTCTGCCGTCCTCGCCCTCTTTCTGCATACGCTCTAAAGCAGGGATTGCAACGCATAAAAGCTGCATAATAATGGACGAGTTGATGTACGGCGTAATACTCATCGCAAAAATGGTTGCATTCTGGAACGCACCGCCGGACACCATATCAATAAAACCAAACATGGAATTTTCAGCACTAAAGAGCGACTGCATCTGCGCCGGATCCAGCAGCGGAACCGGAATACAAGAACCCAAACGGAAAATTACCAACATCACAAAGGTGTAAATCAGTTTTTTTCTCAGGTCGACAATCTTCCATGCGTTTTTGATTGTATCGATCATTGTTATACCACCTCAGCCTTTCCGCCGGCAGCCTCAATCTTCTTTGCTGCGCTTTCGCTGAACCGCTTTGCTTTTACGTTCAGCTTTTTATCCAGTTCACCGCGGCCTAAAATCACTACGCCGTCGCAAATCTTGGAAATAATACCGGCCTCTTTCAGCACCTGGGCTGTAACCTCTGTGCCGGCTTCCAGCTTGTTGAGTGCCTCTACATTTACGGAAACATATTTCTTTGCAAAGATGTTATTAAAACCACGCTTCGGCAATCTTCTGTAAATCGGCATCTGGCCACCTTCAAAGCCCGGCCGAACACCGCCGCCGCTGCGGGCATTTTGACCCTTGTGACCCTTACCGCTGGTTTTTCCATTACCGCTTGCATGGCCGCGGCCTACTCTGTATGCCTTCTTCTTAGAGCCTTCGCTCGGAGATAATTCATGGAGTTTCATTGTGTCCACCTCCTCCTTTTTATTCAAAATGATGACGCCGCCAATGCGGCCCTTGCCGGAAATGATTCCGGCGTGTTCGCCTTTACTCGGACACTGCTACCAGGTGTTTTACCTTGAAGATCATGCCGCGGATCTGGGGCGTATCGGTCTTTTCAACAGTCTGGCCGATCTTTTTTAAGCCCAGCGCCTGTACGGTTGCGATCTGATCCTTTTTGCATCCGATGGTACTCTTTTTCAGTGTAACCTTAATTGTATTCGCCAAGGATAACCCTCCTGTCTTAAACTAATTTCTCTAACCGAGGATCTCTTCCGGCTTTTTCCCTCTGAGCTGAGCAACCTCTTCCACACTCTTGAGAGATGCCAGACCCTCGATGGTTGCTGCAACAACGTTCTTCGGGTTGTTGCTGCGCAAACATTTGGTACGAATATCTCTGATACCAGCCAGCTCCAATACCGCACGGGCAGGACCGCCGGCAATAACGCCGGTACCTTCTGCTGCCGGCTTTAACAGGACACGTCCTGCACCATACTCACCGATAATCTCGTGAGGAATGGTTGATTTCACTCTCGGAACCGTAATCATGTTCTTTTTGGCATCGTCGATTCCCTTACGGATTGCGTCCGGAATTTCTGCTGCCTTTCCCATGCCGCAGCCCACGTGACCGTTGCCGTCGCCGACAACTACCAGTGCGCTGAAACGGAAGGTTCTACCACCTTTTACAACCTTTGCAACACGGTTCAGATGTACTACTTTTTCTTGTATATCCAGCGCATCTGCGTCAATACGCGGCTGCTTCTTGGTTCTTTCACCTTTTTCTGCCATTTGTGTTTCACCTCTTTCTCACGATTAGAATTTCAGGCCGCCCTCACGCGCTGCCTCGGCAAGTTCTGCAACTCTGCCATGGTATACATATCCGCCTCTGTCAAAAACGACTTCGGTAATGCCCTTTTCCGTTGCCTTTTTCGCAATCAATGCGCCAACCGCTTTTGCAGCTTCTTTGTTGCCGCCGTAGTTTGCCTTCAGCTCTGCGTCCAGAGAGGATGCAGACACCAGAGTATGGCCTACTGTGTCGTCAATGATTTGAGCGTATATATTCTGCCGACTCCGAAACACGCACAGTCTCGGGCACTGAGCCGTACCGGAAACCTTTTTGCGGACCCTGGCGTGTCTGGCAAGTCTTGATACATTACTATTTACCTTCTTAATCATTACGTTTGCACCTCCTTGCGGTTATTACTTCTTAGAACCAGCTTTACCTTCCTTACGTCTGATGTGTTCATCAACGTATTTAATACCCTTGCCCTTATAAGGCTCAGGCGGTCTCTTCTCGCGGACATTGGCCGCAAACTGGCCAACCTTCTGCTTATCCGAACCGGAGATGATGATCTGGTTCGGCTGCGGAACCTCAATGGTGATACCATCAGCCGGTTCCATCTCAACCTGGTGAGAATAACCGAGGTTCATAACCAACTTATTACCCTGCATTGCTGCTCTGTAACCGACACCGTTAATCTCCAGCTGCTTTTTGAAGCCGTCGGTCACGCCCACTACCATATTATGGAGCAGGCTCCGGGTCAGACCGTGCAGAGATCTGTGTTCCTTATCGTCTGTCGGACGTTTCACCTCAATGGTTTCGCCGCTCTGTTCTATCATGATGTCCGCCGGCATGCGCTGTACAAGCTCGCCTTTAGGACCCTTTACGGTAACTTCATTGTTTGCGCCGATGGTTACAGTCACGCCTGCCGGAACTGTAATCGGCATTTTTCCTATACGAGACAATGAACTCTCCTCCTTTCTTACCAAATAAATGCCAGGACCTCGCCGCCAACGTTCTGACGACGTGCCTCCTTATCTGTCATCACGCCCTTAGACGTAGAAATAATCGCAATACCCAAGCCCTTTAACACCTTGGGGAGCTCCTCTTTGGATGCGTAGGATCTCAGACCGGGCTTACTTACTCTCTTTAAGCCGGTGAGAACCTTCTGCTTGTTTTCACCGTACTTTAAAGTAATACGGATCACACCCTGGATGTTATCGTCAATCACTTCTACATTCTTGACATAACCCTCATCCAACAGGATTTTTGCGATTGCCTTTTTCATATTAGAAGCCGGAATGTCGACAGTGGTATGTCTGGCATTGTTGGCATTTCTGATTCTAGTCAGCATATCTGCGATCGGATCTGTAATATGCATAGTTCTAACCTCCTATCTTAGCGGAATACAGGGGCCGGTTTGGCTGTCCGTTCCAATGATGCAGCCACCTGTCCTCTGGTTCTTATATCATGCGGCGCAGCTTGCTGCGCCTTTCGTCAGGTGCTTACCAGGACGCCTTCTTGACACCCGGAATCTGACCTTTATAAGCAAGCTCACGGAAACAAATTCTGCAAATACCGAACTTACGAAGGTAAGCATGGGGTCTGCCGCAAATCTTACATCTGTTGTATTCGCGACTCGCATACTTTTGCTTTCTTTGCTGCTTTATAACCATAGACTTTTTCGCCATGATTCTTCATCCTCCTATTCGGTTCTTATTTCATGAACGGTGCGCCCATCAAAGTCAAAAGCTCACGTGCTTCCTCATCGGTATGCGCCGTGGTTACAAAGATGATATCCATACCCCGGATTTTATCGATCTTATCATAGTCGATTTCAGGGAAAATCAGCTGCTCCTTGATACCCAGTGCGTAGTTACCACGGCCGTCAAAGGAATTGGGGTTAATCCCGCGAAAGTCACGTACGCGGGGCAGCGCTGCATTGAACAGACGATCTGCAAACTCGTACATCTTAGAGCCTCTCAGCGTAACCTTGCAGCCGATGTTCATGCCTTCTCTTACCTTAAACGTTGCGACGGACTTCTTCGCCTTGGTGATAACAGCCTTCTGACCGGTAATCAGCGTCAGGTCGTTTGCAGCGCTCTCTGCCGCCTTTGCATTCTCTCTTGCATCGCCTACGCCCATGTTAATCACGATTTTTTCGAGCTTCGGAATCTGCATCACGCTCTTATAGCTGAATTTTTTCATCAGAGCGTCTTTGATTTCTTTTGTGTACTTCTCTTCCAGTCTCATTGAGAGTGAAACCTCCTTTCTTTATATCTAGAATGTTTCGCCGCACTTCTTGCAGTAACGAACGTGGGTTCCATCCTCTAAAACCTTACGTCCCACTCTGCTGGGTGCTCCGCATTTTCCGCAAACATTCATAACCTTGCTTGCGTAGATCGGGGTTTCCTGCTTCATGATGCCGCCGCTTTCACCCATTCTTCTGGGCTTTTTATGCTTGGTGGCCATGGAAACTCCCTCCACAATAACCATGCGCTTTTCCGGGTTTACGGACAAAACCTTGCCCTTTTTGCCTTTATCCTTGCCGGATAAAACCATAACCTCATCGCCGGTCTTCACATGCATCTTAGCCATTGTCTTTCCTCCTTTTTTCAAACTGAAAAGGCCTATGTGCGGCGCAGACGCGCCGACACGAATCACTCCTGCCCGATCGGCAGAAGAACATATTTTTAGAGTACTTCAGGCGCCAGGGACAGAATCTTCATATATTCTTTATCTCTCAGCTCTCTGGCTACCGGCCCAAAGATACGGGTGCCTCTCGGGGTTTTGTCGTCACGGATGATAACGGCAGCGTTTTCGTCAAAGCGAATCTTGGATCCGTCTGCGCGCTTTACGCCGTTGACACTGCGGACGATAACAGCCTTTACAACGTCACCTTTTTTAACCGCACCGCCGGGCGTTGCTTTTTTTACAGAAGCAACGATGACATCGCCGATGTTGCCGTAACGCCGAAAAGATCCGCCGAGTACGCGAATGCAAAGGATTTCTTTTGCACCGCTGTTATCAGCAACCTTTAATATTGTCTGCTGTTGAATCATATCGGATTTCCTCCTATTCCATTATTACGAGACTGCCGCGGCAATCTCCAGATCATCGAAGCGGCCATCATACGCCACGCTCCGATTCCAAGCGTTTTATTTCGCTTTCTCCACAATTTCAACCAGTCTCCATCTCTTATCCTTGGAAAGAGGACGGGTCTCCATGACTTTGACTCTGTCACCAATGCCGCAAACATTGTTCTCGTCATGCGCCTTCAGCTTATAGGTGCGTTTCATGACCTTGCTGTAAAGTGGGTGTTTCTCATGCTCTTTGATTGCGACAACGATTGTCTTATCCATCTTATCGCTTACGACCTCGCCGATACGGGTCTTACGGTAATTACGTTCGCTCATTCTCTACACCTCCTACGCATTTACGCTTGTATGAATCCCAAGCTCTTTTTCCTTGAGAACCGTTTTAACTCTTGCAATGTCCTTTTTGACGCTAGCAATTCTCATGGGATTATCCAGCTGGTTGGTAGCGTTCTGGAAACGAAGGTTAAAAAGCTCTTCCTTTAAGTCCTTGATCTTATCCTCAAGCTCCTGCGTTGAAAGGTCTCTAATATCCTGAATTTTCATTAACTATCACCTTCCGTTTCTTGGTCAGCTTTTCTGACAAACTTACACTTTAAGGGGAGCTTATGCATTGCAAGACGCAATGCCTCGCGCGCAACTTCTTCACTAACTCCGCCAATTTCAAACATAACACGGCCGGGCTTTACCACAGCTACCCAGTACTCCGGAGAACCTTTACCGCTACCCATACGGGTCTCAGCCGGTTTTGCCGTAACGGGCTTATCCGGGAAGATCTTAATCCAAACCTGACCGCCTCTCTTGGTATAACGGGTCATTGCAATACGGGCAGCCTCGATCTGGTTACTGGTAACCCAGGCAGGGCTGAGCGCCTGCAGGCCGTAATCGCCGTATACAACCTTATTACCGCGATGTGCAGCGCCTTTCATTCTGCCGCGCTGTACCTTTCTGCGCTTTACTCTCTTCGGTGATAACATTACTTTCTCCCTCCTTCTCTGCGTCTGGGAGCAGGCTTCTTCTCCTCTGCCGGTGCAGCATTCTTGCTTTCGGCAAGGATTTCACCTTTGTAGATCCAAACCTTAACGCCAAGCTTGCCATAGGTCGTGTTTGCCTCGGTAAACCCGTAGTCAATGTCTGCTCTCAATGTCTGAAGGGGAATGGTTCCCTCATGATACTGCTCTGTTCTCGCGATTTCTGCACCGCCGACACGACCGGAAACGCAGGTCTTGATTCCCTTTGCGCCCAGCTTCATGGTACGGCCCATGCACTGTTTCATTGCCTTACGGAAAGAAATACGTCTCTCCAGCTGCGATGCGATGTTTTCGGCAACCAGCTGCGCGCTCATATCCGGAACCTTGACCTCGATCACGTTCAGGATAATCGTCTTGCCGGTCATCTTCTCTAACTCTTTCTTGAGTTTTTCGATTTCGCTTCCGCCCTTACCGATTACGATACCGGGCTTACCTGCATGGATGGAAATACGAATTTTATTCGCAAACTTCTCGATTTCGATTTTAGCAACTCCGGCCAGGAATAATTTCTTCTTGAGGAAGACTCTGAGGTTATAGTCCTCTACGAGACTGTCACCGAAGTTCTTTTTGTCAGCAAACCAACGGGAATCCCAGTCCTTAATAATGCCGACTCTGAGACCGTGTGGATTAACTTTCTGACCCATACTTTTTACCTCCTATCTTATTCCTTCTCCCGAAGTTTTAACGTAATGTGGCTTGTCTTTTTATTGATTCTGAACGCACGTCCCTGCGCTCTCGCCTGTACTCTCTTGAGTGTGGGGCCCTGATCTGCATATACTTCCGCAACATAGAGGTTTTCCACATTCATTTTGTGGTTGTTCTCTGCGTTTGCCATTGCAGACTTGAGCAGCTTTTCCACAACGGGACTTGCAGCCTTCGGGGTATTCTTTAAAATACCGATTGCCTCGCCGACGGACTTATTTCTGATCAAGTCGATCACGATGCGGACTTTTCTGGGTGCAATGCGTACATGTGTAACTTTTGCTACTGCTTCCATGTTCTGTGCAGCTCCTTTCATCAATCTAATTCCTCAGCGCGACTTATTTGGATGTCTTCGCGCCGGCATGACCTCTGTAAGTTCTGGTAGGAGCAAATTCGCCGAGCTTGTGCCCAACCATATCCTCGCTCACATATACCGGAACGTGCTTTCTTCCATCATAAACCGCAATGGTATGTCCAACCATCTCCGGGAATATAGTAGAAGCTCTCGACCAGGTCTTTAAAACGTTTTTCTCGTTCTTTTCGTTCATGGCAACAATTCTGGCAAGCAGCTTCGCATCAACGAAAGGTCCCTTTTTAATACTTCTTCCCATGTGATTCCCTCCTTACTTGCTGTTCCGTCTCTTCACGATGAACTTGTTCGACTTTTTCTTCTTGTTTCTGGTCTTGTAACCCAGAGCAGGCTTACCCCACGGCGTTACCGGACTCGGCATACCGATCGGGGACTTACCTTCACCACCGCCGTGCGGGTGGTCGTTCGGGTTCATAACAACACCGCGGACCGTCGGACGGAAGCCCATGTGACGCTTTCTTCCGGCTTTACCGATATTGACATTGGAGTGATCGTTATTGCCGACCTGACCGATGGTTGCGCGGCAATTTAAACGGATCATACGAACCTCACCGGACGGAAGTCTCAGCTGTGCGTAGCCGTTTTCCTTTGCCAAAAGCTGTGCCGTGACACCGGCGCTGCGAACAAGCTGACCGCCCTTTCCGGGGTTCATCTCGATATTGTACACCAGGGTACCAACCGGGATATCCTTTAATTCCATCGCGTTACCGGGCTTAATATCGGCGCCGGTACCCGATACAACGACATCACCCTTTTTCAAGCCGAGAGGCGCTACGATGTAGTTCTTTACGCCATCCTCATACTCGATCAAAGCGATATTGGCGCTGCGGTTCGGATCGTATTCCACGGAGAGAACCGTTGCGTTCATGCCGTCTTTGTATCTTTTAAAATCAATGACTCTGTATTTTCTCTTTGCGCCGCAGCCACGGTGACGAACGGTGATTTTTCCTTGTGCGTTACGGCCGGCTTTACTGGAAAGCGGGCGGAGAAGAGATTTTTCCGGAGCGACCTTGTCAATCTCTTCAAACGTGGAAACCGTCATATGACGCCGGGACGGGGTCGTCGGCTTATATTTTTTAATTCCCATTTTAAAATCTCCTTATCTGCAAATTTTGAAAGGCAGATGATTAAGACTCAAAAAGCTCAATCGTCTTGCTTCCCTCTTTGAGCTTTACGACAGCCTTTTTCCAGTCAGCACGCTTGCCGCTGAATACGCCTTGTCTTTTCGGTTTCCCGATATAGTTCATGGTAGTCACTTTCTCGACCTCTACCTTAAAGATCTCTTCCACTGCTTTTTTGATCTGAATCTTGTTTGCGCCTCTTGCAACCTCAAAGGTGTACTTGCGGTCTGCAACCTGATCCATACTCCGTTCTGTAACAATCGGTCTTCTGATAATATCGTGTGCCAACATTATGCGTACACCTCCTCAAGCTTGGTTACCGCATCCTTTAAGATGATGCACTTGGTATGATTCAAAACCTCGTAGGTATTGATTGCACCCACATAGGTTGTGTCAACGCCCTTGATATTTCTTGCAGAAAGTACAACGTTTTTATCGTTCTCCGGAAGAACAATCAGCGCCTTCTCATTGACGTTCAGGTTCTTTAAAAGAGTGGTCACCTGCTTGGTCTTGATCTCATCGCAGGAAAAAGCGTCCAAAACGATGATCTCGTTCTCTTCTACCTTAGAAGACAGCGCGGACTTTAAGGCCATACGTCTTACCTTCTTGTTTACAGTGTATCTGTAATCTCTGGGCTTGGGGCCGAGTGCAACACCGCCGCCAACCCACTGCGGAGCGCGGATACTGCCTTGACGGGCACGGCCGGTCCCCTTTTGTCTCCAGGGCTTAGCGCCGCCGCCGCGTACTTCCGTTCTGGTTCTTGTGCTCTGGGTGCCCTGTCTCTGGTTTGCCAGGTAGTTCACAACAACTTCATGCATCACATCGCTGCGAACCGTAACACCGAACACGTTTTCATTTAAATCCATATTGCCGACTACCTTACCGTCAGCATTATAAACATCTACTGTAGGCATTCTCTATTTCCTCCTCTCTCTGTGGTCCTAGGCTTCTGCCTTGACTGCATTTTTCACAACAAGCAATCCGCCCTTCGGTCCGGGAACCGAACCTTTTACCAACAGAAGATTGCGTTCTTTATCTACCTTTACCAGGTCAAGATTCTGGATCGTTACCGTGTCTACACCGTAATGACCCGGCATCTTCTTGCCTTTAAATACACGGGACGGATCCGAGCATGCGCCCAGGGAACCGGGGCCTCTGTGATAATGAGAACCGTGCGTCATAGGACCGCGGTGCGTCCCCCATCTCTTGATTGTGCCTGCGTAACCGTGACCCTTGCTGGTACCGGTAACGTCGAGCACCTCGCCGTCCTCAAACTGATTCACATCCAATACATCGCCGACATTCATCTCTGCGGCCTGTTCCAGCTTGAATTCCTTCAAATACTTTTTCACCGGAACATTTGCCTTTGCAAAATGACCCTTTTCCGGCTTGTTGGAACGACTTTCCTTCTTGTCCTCAAAACCGACCTGAACGGCACTGTATCCGTCCACTTCGACTGTTTTTTTCTGGACAACAGGACAAGGACCAGCAGCGATTACCGTAACGGGAACCAAATTGCCGTCCTCTGTGAAGATCTGGGTCATACCGAGCTTTTTACCCAAGATTGCCTTTTTCATTTTTCTTTCCTCCTGTTTGACATAGGCATTGGTTTTTCACAAAACATACCTACGGGTTATTGGTTGCACCGAACTGCCGGTTTTCCGTCCGTCCGCCGCAACATGACCAAAATTTTATTTTGCCGTATCCGGCATCGGGCAGAGCATTGGGTTCTCTGCCATTAAAAACCTGCACATCCGCAAAGCGAACGGACTAGATTTTTAATTCAATGTCAACACCTGCGGGCAAATCCAGATGCTTTAACGCCTCAATCGTCTTATTGGTCGGCGCCAATACGTCGATCAGTCTTTTGTGCGTTCTCATCTCAAACTGCTCACGGCTGTCCTTGTACTTATGAACCGCTCTTAAAATGGTAACCACTTCTTTTCTGGTCGGAAGCGGAATCGGTCCGGAAACCTTGGATCCCGTTCTCTTTGCGGTCTCAACAATCTTTGCGGCGCTCTGGTCGATAAGATTGTGATCATAAGCCTTCAGTCTGATTCTGATTTTTTCTGCTGCCATGCTATACCCTCCTTAAAATAAATAAGTTTACACCGTGCCGGGCGTTTCGCACGAGCTTAAAATGAAACCCGAACCCTCTCGTCCACGTACAGACAACGGTTTCGGGGCGTACAGACACAAAACAATCCGCCACGGCATCAGCATACTGCCGCAGGAGTATGATTTCTCTGTATTCGTAATAGAAAGTGTGACCTTTCCGCCCGTTTTCTTGAACCGGACAATCTCCTCCGAAATTTCCAAAAGCGCCGTAAATACGGCCTTCTGCCACCTCCGGAATCATCGTATGTCTTTGTCACGCCTAACTATTATACTACGGTTAAAGGGCAGTGTCAAGTTTTTTTTGCGTATTTTCCGCGATTTTGCGCATTTTTACGCACTTTTGTAACATTTGGCCAGTTTTACATTTTATTTGCCGTCCGCGATAGGAATTTTGTACAAGTACACAAAATTTTCCGATTGCCGATAAAAATGAGCTGCCCGAAAGGCAGCTCAAAGTGTGCAAATAACTCCTGCGTCACGTTTCTGTGCCTTAGGGCAGCGTAAGCTTGGGTTCCATTTTGCTCAGCGGCATGGGATCGGATTCGATATAAACCCTCACGGACTGACCCGGCTGCACGGTCACAGTATGCGGCAGTAAGACGCGGCATTCCGTCTCTTTGGGCGCAATCAGCGCCGGAGACATTGCGGCATCTGCCAGCTTTCCCTGTGCAAACACTTCACACAGTATCACAAGCGACTGCTCTGTATCATGTGCGGCGCCCAAATTGCGGATTCCTACCGTATCAATCGTCAGTGTGCGGCTTGTCTTAATTGCCGAAACCGACTGTCCGCCCAGGCTGCTGACCCTCCAGTCGGCAAGAAACAGCGGCTTTGCCAGCGACAAAAACACCGTGTTTTCGCCGGGGTTTAGTACCCGATTTCCGCCGTCCTCCACGGCGGTTCCTGCCGGGAGCACGCTATCATCAAGCAATTCGTTCTCTTTTAAAAAGGAGACATATCCTCCCTGCACCAAGTCCTCATATAATCCGGACAGCCCCTCTGCTTTCCAGGGCAGAGGATGCGGTGCATCTCCGTGATTTTGGAATACGCGGTATACCCCGTAATCCACCGCCGTCATGACTCCATCATAATAGCTCTTCTGCACCGTCTCGGTATACGCATGATAATACGGCGTCTCGCGGTGAATCTGCACCGCCTCACCGACCGCACCGATGGAGACCGCAATCTTTTCTTCACCGTTTTGAACCAGCAGCGCCTGCCGCGGCTTTGTACCTGTCTGATTCGGGACAAAGGCCGCGTCCTCGGCATCGCCACCCGTCCCCTGGAACGGGAGCGACGCCGCCGTGTAAAGCTGCTTTAAGAACCGATAAAACGACGAATTCTCCGCCGGATCCTTTCGCACCAGAACCTCACCCTGCGCGGTAAACAACGCCGGATCAAAATAGGGAGACTGCGTGACATAGGCGCCGTAGAGGTTGCACACTTCTCCCCCTGCCCCCTCCTGCTCAAGCGGCGTCAGCCGCAGATGAATCCGGTCCAGTCCCTCAGTAAAAGACATCGGCAGCGCACAGGTCAGATACAAAAATCCGTCTTCGCCTGCCACCATTTCCGGCTGGATCAGGGTGACCGGCTCTGCCTCGGTGTTTTGCAGACTGCGCAGCTGAACCCCATGAAACGCGTCGGCAGCCCATAGCTTTATTGTTATATAGTTCTGCACATTCGGATCTGCCGCAAAATGCAACGCCATCACACTGTTTTCCCGCAGGGTGCGGTAGGTCACGTTCTGCGCGCCCATCCAACGGCTGTGCGAGGATGTCGCAACGCTCTCAAACCGCTGCTTCTCTTCGGACTGTGCGGTTCCGATATCCACCATGCTGCCGTATTTCGCATCCGAATCGTCCGGCGCATCCTCCGGCAGAATTGTCAGGTAATAGCTGCGTTGACGGGTGTAATTGCCGGCGGTAATCTTGGCAGTTGCCAAAATCCTATGACTTTCTTCAAACCAGCGCGGACGGGTAACTGTGCCATCGCTGCGCAGCCCGTTTTGCACCGGCAGCCCGGTTGCGGACTCCGTTGCTTTCCAGCTAAGCAACACGCGCTCGCCGTTTTCGGCAATATATTCCCGCAGCAGATTTTCTGTGATATGATCCAGATCTGCATTCTCTGCCAGTGCATGGACTGCCGCCTCTTCTGCCGCCACCACATCGGCATAATCCGAAACGCGAATCGCAAGGCCGGGCGCTGCCGCACCCGTTTTTGCAAAGGAGACCGTTCCGTTCTCCGCACTCACACGAAACGCCATTTCTGTCTCGCCCTTTGCATAGGAATCATTCATCACGTCCGTCAAATCAATACGCCGCAAATTCTCCGTCGTGGCAGGGGCGCGGTAAACCAGGCGTTCTTCCCCCTGAGGAAGAATACCCTGACTGATCTCCTCTCCGTTCCAATCCTTATTTTGCAGCCGGTACACAGTCAGCTGCGTCTCAGGCTCTGCCTGCAATGCAGTGAGCTGCAGGTAAACGCGGTACATGGCGCCCTGAATGTTCGCACGGTTTAAGGTAAACTTTAAATAGGTGCTGCGATCTCCCCCGGCCGTATAAGCATCGCCCTGCACGGCGTCATTTTTCACGCTGCTGTTTTCTGCACTGCTTCCGCCGGCGCTCAGCCACGCCTTTGTCAGATCCGGCGTATCGGTATCCTGCGCGTCGCCGGTGACGATTTTTAAGCATGGCCGAAATGCCGGGTCGGGATAGTCACGATCCGCAAACGCTGCCGCCAAAACGCTGCCCGGTGCGTCCAGATGCAGCGAAACCCTGTCACGCCCCTCCTCCTGCCAACGGCGGGCATAATCCGTCAGGTCAATCTCCAGCACGGACGGATTCTCTGCCGGGGAGACTGCCACCTGGGTCAGCAAGGTCTCGCCCATTTGCGAGGGACGGCCGGCGTAGGTCATATTCGCATTCCAGTTATTATCGGACATCAAAAAGAGGCGGATAGGCACCGTCGTATCCGACGGCGTTTTCAAAAGTGTCAGACGCAGTTTGACCGCACGGAGCTGCGCGGTATCGTTTAGCAGCGTCTCTGTATGAAAACGCAAATAGGCATGATGAAGGGCGCCGACACGCTGCGTTGCATCGGCATCATGGGGAACCTGTAATTTTTTTTGACTCGGCCGCGGAGAGACGGAGGTTTCTGCAATCGGAAGGAGCCGCAGAAACTCACCCTCGGCACGGGCAGTGTCCGGCTTGGCAATCAGCCCGACAGGGACAAGTCCCAAGATCATCAGGCTGGCGATTAAAATGACTGCCAATTTTTTAACGCCGGATATTAAATGTCCTTTCATCATGAACCACTCACTTACGGCTATTCTCTTTTCTATCAACAGTATACCATATTTTTTTAAAAAAGAAAGTCCTATTTTGCGAAAAATTTATTGGTCATCTCATCAGCCTTGCCCGGGCAGCGCTTGATCCGGCGTCTGCTGCGGCCGGTAACGGGCTGCCGCCGTCAGTCACTGCCGAGACTATGCGGGCAGAACGTTCATTGGTTTTGTACCGTTTTTCGGCAAACGAAAAGCCCCCTGCTTGGCAGCAAGAGGCTTTTTCCCTTAGAATGATCTTATTTAATGATTTCGGTTACAACGCCGGAACCTACTGTTCTGCCGCCCTCACGGATAGCAAAACGCAGACCTTCTTCGATTGCGATGGTGGTAGTCAGCTCAACGCTCATGGTTACGTTGTCGCCGGGCATACACATCTCAACGCCGTCCGGAAGATTTACAACACCGGTAACGTCGGTTGTTCTGAAATAGAACTGCGGTCTGTAGTTGGTAAAGAACGGAGTATGACGGCCGCCCTCTTCCTTGGTCAGAACGTAAACCTCACCCTTGAACTGGGTGTGCGGGGTAATCGTACCCGGCTTAGCCAGAACCTGACCTCTTTCGATCTCGTCACGAGCAACACCACGGAGCAGAGCGCCGATGTTATCGCCGGCTTCTGCATAGTCCAGAAGCTTTCTGAACATCTCGATGCCGGTTACAACAACTTTTCTGGTTTCGTCGGACAGACCAACGATTTCAACTTCGTCAGACATGTTCAGCTGACCTCTCTCAACTCTACCGGTAGCAACCGTACCACGGCCGGTGATAGAGAAGATATCCTCGATCGGCATCAAGAAAGGCAGGTCGCTCTTTCTCTCAGGGGTCGGGATGTAGCTGTCAACAGCGTCCATCAGTTCGTGAATGCAAGCGTATTCCGGAGCGTTCGGATCGGTGGAGGTGCACTCCAGAACCTGTAAGCCGGAACCCTTGATGATCGGGGTATCGTCGCCCGGGAAGTCGTACTCGGTCAGCAGGTCTCTGATTTCCATCTCAACCAGCTCAAGCAGCTCAGGATCGTCTACCTGGTCTACTTTGTTCATGAATACAACAATGTAGGGTACGCCAACCTGACGGGAGAGCAGAATGTGCTCACGAGTCTGGGGCATAGGACCATCAGCGGCCGATACAACCAGGATTGCACCGTCCATCTGTGCAGCACCGGTGATCATGTTCTTTACGTAGTCGGCGTGTCCGGGGCAGTCAACGTGTGCATAGTGACGCTTCTCGGTCTCGTACTCAACGTGAGCAGTAGAAATCGTAATACCTCTTTCTCTCTCCTCCGGAGCCTTGTCGATCATGTCATATGCTTCATACTGTGCCTTACCGTCCAGAGCCAGCACCTTGGTGATTGCTGCGGTCAGGGTCGTCTTACCATGGTCAACGTGGCCGATCGTACCAATGTTAACATGGGGTTTGCTTCTTTCAAATTTTTCCTTTGCCATTTTACTTTCCTCCTACTTAATGGAATATAGAAATTCTGAATCATTTTACAAAGTCATTGTAGGTCTATTCTACTATCTTTTTCAAATAATTTCAATACTTTTTTGTAAACTTTTTGGAATTTCCTTAAATTTTTTCAGTTTCGCCGCAAAACAAGGGGACTTAGTCCTCATTTTTGCTTCTTTCCTTAATAATTTTTTCAGCCAGGCTCTTCGGCAGCTCTTCAAAATGACTCGGCTCCATGGAGTACTGACCGCGACCCTGTGTTCTGGAACGGAGCTCGGTCGCATAACCGAACATCTCCGACAGCGGAACCATGGCCGTAATTTCCTGGGCGCCGGTTCTTGCCTCCATACCCTGGATCTGACCGCGGCGGGAGTTTAAGTCACCGATAACATCGCCCATATAATCCTCCGGAACATTGACAACGACCTTCATGATCGGTTCCATGATAACCGGATTCCCCTTCTTGCAGCCTTCCTTGAATGCCATAGAACCGGCAATCTTAAACGCCATTTCCGAAGAGTCGACCTCGTGGTAAGATCCGTCCACCAAGGTACACTTTACATCAACAACCGGATAGCCTGCCAGTACACCGGCCTGCATTGCGCCCTGGATGCCTGCGTCAACGGCAGGGATATATTCCTTCGGGATCGCACCGCCGACAATCTTATTTTCAAAGATATAACCGGCGCCCGGCTCTAACGGCTCAATATCCAGTACAACGTGTCCGTACTGACCTTTACCGCCGGACTGTCTTGCATACTTGTGGTTAATATGAGATGCAGTGCGGATTGTCTCGCGGTAGGATACCTGCGGACTGCCGACATTTGCCTCTACCTTAAACTCACGAAGCAGACGGTCAACGATAATCTCAAGGTGCAGCTCACCCATACCGGCAATAATGGTCTGACCGGTCTCGTCATCCGTATAGGTACGGAAGGTCGGGTCTTCCTCTGCCAGCTTGGAGAGGGCAATGCCCATCTTCTCCTGTCCGGCTTTGGTCTTGGGCTCGATTGCGACACGAATAACCGGTTCCGGGAATTCCATCGATTCCAGAATGATCGGCGCCTTTTCGTCACAAAGAGTATCACCGGTTGTGGTGTTCTTCAAGCCGACTGCGGCTGCAATATCACCGGCATATACCGTGTCGATATCTTCACGGTGGTTTGCGTGCATTTGCAGAATACGTCCGATTCTCTCCTTATTATCCTTGACGGAATTGTAAACGTGAGAACCGCTGTTTAACACACCGGAATACACACGGAAGAATGCCAGCTTACCAACATATGGGTCAGTCATGATCTTAAATGCCAGCGCAGCAAACGGCTCATCATCGGAAGAATGACGAACTTCCTCCTCTTCCGTTCTCGGAACAATACCCTTGATCGGGGGCACATCGAGCGGCGACGGCATAAAATCAATCACTGCGTCCAGCATGTTCTGAACGCCCTTATTTTTATAAGAAGAACCGCAGAGTACCGGAACCATCTCATTTGCGATGGTGGACTTACGAATTGCCTTTTTGATTTCTTCCTCGGAGAGGTCGCCCTCTTCAAAGAATTTTTCCATCAATGCTTCATCCGTTTCCGCCACGTGCTCTAAGAGCGCCTGACGGTACTCTTCTGCCTTATCCTTCATATCGGCCGGGATTTCTTCAATTCTCTCGTCCTGTCCCAGCTCATCGTAATAAACGTATGCTTTCATTTGAATCAGGTCAATTAAGCCTCTGAATTCATCCTCAGCGCCGATCGGCAGCTGAATCGGAACAGCATTACACTTTAAACGATCCTTCATCATGGCTACAACATTATAAAAGTCCGCACCCATAATGTCCATCTTGTTGACATATACCATTCTCGGTACATGATACTTGTCAGCCTGACGCCAAACGGTCTCAGACTGCGGTTCTACACCGCCCTTTGCACAAAGAACCGTAACACTGCCGTCGAGTACACGCAGCGAACGCTCAACCTCTACGGTGAAGTCAACGTGTCCCGGTGTATCGATGATGTTAATTCTGTGGTTCTTCCACTGTGCTGTGGTAGCGGCAGAGGTAATCGTAATACCACGTTCCTGTTCCTGTTCCATCCAGTCCATCTGTGCGGCGCCCTCGTGGGTTTCACCGATCTTATGGATACGGCCTGTATAGAACAAGATACGCTCCGTGGTAGTCGTCTTACCGGCATCAATGTGCGCCATGATACCTATATTTCTGGTTTTCTCCAGTGAAAACGCTCTACCCATAGTAACTCCTTTCGCAGTGCACGTATGCGCTGCATATTTACGGCATCGCCGTATTTTGGTATTTTAAGCAGCATCGCCCTTTGCCGATTGAAAACCGGCAAAGCAATTACCAGCGATAGTGCGCAAACGCCTTGTTTGCTTCTGCCATCTTGTGGGTGTCTTCCTTCTTTTTGAAAGCACCGCCGGTACTGTTGGTTGCATCCATCAGCTCGTTGGCCAGTCTCTCTGCCATGGTTCTCTCCGAACGCTTTCTGGCAAACAGCGTGATCCATCTCAGACCCAGGGTCTCGCGGCGTTCCGCTCTAACCTCAATCGGGACCTGATAGTTGGCGCCGCCGACACGGCGCGCCTTAACCTCCAATACAGGCATAACCTGATTCATTGCGTCCTCAAAGACCTCTACCGGATCCTTTCCGGTTTTCTCCTTTATTATGTCAAATGCATCATAAACAATTCTCTGAGCAACGCCCTTCTTACCGTCTAACATGATGTTGTTAATCAACCGGGTAACCGTCTTGCTGTTGTACATCGGATCCGGCAAAACATCACGACGGGCAATATGACCTCTTCTTGGCACTTCTCTTCCCCTCCTTCTCTAGGTTTATTCACCATTAAGGTACTCAACGGGGCGACCCCCGCTGCTGTGCATATAAGGTCAATCTATTTGCTGAACATATATGCACGACATTTCTTGTCAGATGCGCTGCGCCTTATTTAGGACGCTTTGCGCCGTACTTGGATCTGCTCTGCAGCCGCTTGTCCACGCCGGAAGTATCCAGAGTACCACGAATAATGTGATAACGAACACCAGGCAAGTCCTTGATACGGCCGCCGCGGATCATAACAACGCTATGCTCCTGCAGATTGTGGCCGATACCGGGAATATAAGCGGAAACTTCGATCCCGTTGGTCAGCTTAACTCTGGCAACCTTACGGAGTGCAGAGTTCGGCTTTTTCGGGGTCATGGTTCTTACAGAAGTGCAAACGCCTCTCTTTTGCGGAGACGCCTGATCGGTCTGCCTCTTTTTAATGGTATTCATACCCTTTAAAAGCGCAGGCGCCGTTGACTTCTTTTCCACAGTCGCTCTACCTTTTCTGACTAACTGATTAAATGTTGGCAATATGTTCACCTCCATACCTATAAAATATCTATAAAAACGCATGGTGCGCTTTTATCAAAACAATCACTGCTGCACACGCAGCAATACGGCAAACGCCGTCGGAACCTCCACATGGCACGCCCGGGCAAGCTCCTTCATCGCAGGCACGGCCACGGCCGGCACATTGTGCGCGCGGCACAGCTCTAAAAAAGAATCCAAAAGATAGGCGTCGGCATCCTGCGCATAAAACGCCTGCGCCGCTCTGCCGCCAAGTATCGCCTTGCGGGACTGCTTTAACCCCACAACCTTGGGTACATTTCTCAGTCGTTCCATCCCGGCATTCTCCTCCACGTTACACTGCGAACCGTATTATTTTACCGCAAATACACCGATTTGTCAATACATTCTTCTCATTTCACAAAAAAACACGGACAAAACATCTGCCAAACTTTTGAAATAATTTATCAATTCCTTTGTCATTTTTGCACAACAAAAGACGGAGCAGAACGCTGCGCCGTCTTATTTTTCCATATTCTTCATCACACCTAAGATACTCTCCAGCGCATCCGTGTCCAGCTTTTTGCCTTCCTCCACTAATCTTTCGATTAAAACCGGATTCTCGATTTCCTCATCAAAAAATTCTTTCGGCGTAATATGAAAGTATTCGCAAATGTATAAAAACATTTTCATGGACGGCAGCGATTTTCCATTTTCAATGGTATTGATATATCCGGTTGACTGCCCCAATTGTAAACTTAGCTCTCGCGCGGAAATATCATGATCGGTACGCAATTTTGCAATTCTCTGCTTTATATACTGCTCATCCATTTTAATCACCCACCTCACGCCATATTATATACTATAATTTTATAAAACTAGTTGATTATTGTTTGCATTTATGTTATATTAAAAACTATAATTATATATATTTTAAAATTTTTATATGAAGAAGGTATTATTATGTTAGCCAAATATCGTATGACACTTTTATTATGGGCAATTTGTTTCTCCATGACTCTTTGCGGATGCACCAAGACAATGTCTGTTACAAACAATGCTGCCGACGTTCCGCCGCCGGCGGAGTCGAGGACACCTGCAGAAACGTCAACGCCAACAACGGAAAGTGAAACGCCGGAAGAAACGACTTTTCCCCAAGATACGTTCGCGGCACAAAAGGAAGATGTTGATTCGGACACCTCGCATTACTATATCGGAAATCAAAGAACAAAAAAATTCCACAAGCCGGACTGCCCGGCCGTGGAACAAATCAACGAAGAAAACAACATATCCCTGCACGATGCACCGGATATCATCCAGGAGCATGGATATCGCCCATGCAAAAGATGTAACCCTTAACCTGATATTAGCAATCCGAACTCGATTTTAAGAGGTGGATTTCCGCCCAAACGGTGTTAAAATACTCGGCAATCCGTTAGGATTACCTCCGTTTTTGCCTTGCTTGAACGAAAATCCCCACTCTTAAAATTCCTTGACCTTAGGCACGCGGGAGTCGAATGCAATGTGGTTTAAACAGAAAAATTTACGAAAATACTGCGTTAAAATGCTCGTCAATACGCCGGTATTGACTGCGCTT
>CAKSFQ010000009.1 GCA_934454115.1 uncultured Clostridia bacterium | reverse complement strand
CACTGTCTGTTTGAGAAAATATATTGACAAGACGGACAGATGGGGACAGATGGGGACGTACACGTTTTGGCTCACTTTTTTGTTAGAAGGACAGATGGGGATACTAACTATTTTTTTCATCTATTGTACCTCCAAAATTAAAAAATGCGCCAACCGCAGTCAGCGCATAAAAAACGCAAACTCCAGTAGTCGCCAAACTAAATTTATACAGCATGAGATAAACATACCATGATAAATGGAATTTGCATTTTTATCAAATTCGGATATCATGATATGCAAAAAATAAGCATAACCCGAATATTTGTACACATAGAACCAAGATATTTATAGGTAACTTCATCTATATAGTTAGTTTTAAAAAGTAATTCAAGCCAATAATCGGTTTCATTAGACTCTTTCAGTGCAATTTGAAGCTTCGCAATAAAATCTGCTGTACCATGAGCATATTGTGCTTCTCTTATATTCGCACCAATTGATGTTCCGCTTCTGCCAATTTGGTTTGAAATTATACTTTCTTTTTTTTATTTTAATTCTTTCACAAGATTGATAATTTGAACTGCGAAATCCATAGATTGGACAGATAATTTATCTTCACGCATTTTAGTCACCTATCTTTATATCTAATATATCATATAATTTGGTGTTTGTAAATGAAGCATTTGCCGTTCGGTAAATATGAAGTGACGGCTATGCCGTCATGAAGCAAATCTGCAAAATCAGATTTATGAAGCGAAGCGTTCTCAATATGCCGAAGGAATACTTCATTAGCAAAGCGTCTTCATAGCCGAAGGCTGCTTAATGTTCCGAAGGAACGCTTCATTGAAAAAACGGTAGATTTCTATCGAAATCTACCGTTTTTTTCTGGTTGCGGGGGCCGGATTTGAACCAACGACCTTCGGGTTATCACTTCGTGCCGGTCGCCGTCGTGTGTCGCGTATTATCGCCTTTCGGCTCTATCCGCTCGCACTTTGGGCGACACCGCTCATGAAAACAGTTCACCGGACTGTTTTCATTTCACTAACCCAACGAGCTGCGCTCGCCGGTCTCATAACCCGGTAAAAAAACGACAAACCATACGGTTTGTCGCAATGTGGTTGCGGGGGCCGGATTTGAACCAACGACCTTCGGGTTATGAGCCCGACGAGCTACCAGACTGCTCCACCCCGCGATATAAAATTATTTTTGTGTTGCCAACCCCGCAAACCGAGTCTGGTGCCGGAGACCGGAATCGAACCGGTACGGGAGAAAAGTCCCACGGGATTTTAAGTCCCGGGCGTCTGCCAGTTCCGCCACTCCGGCGTGTTGGTAACTCATTACAGCCTACTTAGAATACCACATCGCACCCGAAAAGTCAACCCCTTTTTCAGAAAAACCTGTAATTTTTGAAAAAAGGCACACAAGACGGTGTAAAACGGGTTCGTCAATATCAACAAAAATGAAAAATGAAGTCAAGAATGAAAGAGGTAAAGAGAGAAAACATGAGAAAATTAGAGAACGCATATTGGTAAATTAAATTTTTAAAAAAATTGCTTGACAAATGAAAAAAAACGTATTATAATAGCAGGGCGCTGGTAATGAGGCGTTTGTTTTTTTCACTCACTAAGCGCCGGGTGCAAAGAACAAATGCCTTACGGCGTCATCATAAAAGATGAAATTGAAACAGGAGGTAACATTTATCATGGCAACTTACATGGCGAAGGCGAATGAAATTGAAAAGAAATGGTATATCATTGACGCAGCCGGAAAGCCGCTGGGACGTGTAGCAGCACAGGCCGCTACGATTTTAAGAGGCAAGCATCGGCCGCAGTACACACCGGGCGTAGATTGCGGTGAATATGTCATCGTAATCAATGCAAAGGACGCAGTGCTGACCGGCAACAAGCTGCTGCAAAAGAAGTGGTACAGACACACCGGATATATCGGTCATTTAAAGGAAGTTTCCTATAAAGAACTGATGGAAAAGCGTCCGGAAAAGGCAATGGAGCTTGCAATCGCAGGTATGCTCCCCCACAACACACTGGGCAGAAAGGCATTAAAGAAGCTGCGTATCTACAAGGATGCAGAACATCAACATCAGGCTCAGGCGCCGATCGCCTGGGAACAGAACTAAAGGAAGGGGACTGAATACAAATGGCAAACGTACAGTATTACGGAACAGGAAGAAGAAAAAAATCTGTTGCCAGGGTTAGATTGGTGCCCGGCAACGGTGCAATTGTCATTAACAAGAGAGACATTGACGATTACTTTGGGTTAGAGACTTTAAAGGTTGTTGTAAGACAGCCGCTGGAGCTGACCCATACCACCGGTAAGTTTGACGTTTTGGTTAACGTGCAGGGCGGCGGTTTCACCGGTCAGGCCGGCGCAATCCGTCACGGTATTGCAAGAGCGCTCTTAGAGGTTGACGAGGAATATCGTTCCCTGCTGAAAGCAGCGGGATATCTGACGCGTGATCCGAGAATGAAGGAGAGAAAGAAGTACGGATTAAAAGCCGCACGTCGTGCTCCGCAGTTCTCAAAGAGATAATTTTGTCATCAGAGAATGGACACATAATCCCGGAAGCGTTGTACTTCCGGGATTTTCTCAGTTTTGCCTATGGCGTTCCGCGGCCTGCGGGGAATGCGGCCGCACACGAAAGTACAGAAAGAAAAAGAGAGTGGAGGGATCATGATGAGTACATCCAGCATATGTATTCTAATTACCATTGCGGTATACTTAATCGGTATGCTGCTGATCGGATTTTATTTTACCAAAAAGAACAATTCAACCTCGGATTTTTATTTGGGCGGCCGGAGCCTGGGGCCTCTGGTGACCGCCATGAGCGCCGAGGCGTCGGATATGTCCAGCTATCTTTTGATGGGGCTGCCCGGTCTTGCTTATCTTTCCGGTGTGGCAGACGTCGGCTGGACGGTCATCGGCCTTGCGGCAGGTACTTATTTAAACTGGCTTTTGACTTCTAAACGGCTGCGCCGGTATACGCACCTTTTGGACGCGATCACCATACCGGAATTTTTCTCCAAGCGGTTCCACGATAAAAAGAACCTGCTGTCCGCCATCGCGGCCGTTGTGATTATTGTATTTTTTATCCCATACACGGCATCGGGCTTTGCTGCATGCGGTAAACTGTTCTCCTCTCTGTTTGGGATGAACTATATTGCGGCGATGCTGATTTCGGCAGTGGTTATTGTGGGGTATACGGCGACCGGCGGCTTTCTGGCAGCGTCAACGACAGACTTTATCCAAAGCATTATCATGACGATTGCGATTTTTTCAATCCTGATTTTTGCAACCATTACGGCCGGCGGCCCTGCCGTTGTAATGGGGCATGCCGGTGACCTGGCCGGGTATCTTTCCTTTACGGCGACGCATGTGCCGGAGACAGGCGGCAGCCAGCCGTACAACCTTTTACGTATCATTACGACAGTTTCCTGGGGACTCGGTTATTTTGGCATGCCGCACATTTTACTCCGTTTTATGGCGATTAACGATGAAAAGAACCTGACTCTTTCCCGCCGCGTAGCCTCTGTTTGGGTAGTAATCGCCATGGCGGTTGCAGTTGGTATCGGTATTTCCGGCCGTGTGTTGAGCGATACCGGCGTGATTGAGGCCTTGAAAAACGCTGACAGCGAGACGGTCATTATCCGCGTTGCAGACCTTCTTTCTAAGCTAGGAATTTTGCCGGCGCTGCTGGCAGGGTTGGTGCTTGCCGGTATTTTAGCCAGCACCATGTCTACTGCGGATTCACAGCTTTTGGCGGCATCCTCCAGCGTATCACAAAACCTGCTGCAGGAGACCTTTCACCTTAAGTTGAGCGCAAAGCAGAGCATGTTTGCTGCCCGGATGACGTTGGTTGTCATTTCGGTATTAAGCGCCTTTATCGCAAGAGATCCCGAAAGCTCCATTTTTGGTATCGTCTCTTTTGCATGGGCAGGTTTTGGCGCAGGCTTTGGCCCGGTCGTTATTTGTTCTTTGTTCTGGAAGCGTACTACGCTTTCGGGCGCGGTTTCCGGCATGGTGGTCGGCGGCGTGATGGTGTTTGTATGGAAATACCTGATTAAGCCGATCGGCGGCGTGTTTGGCGTTTATGAGCTTTTGCCGGCATTTATTGTCAGCATTCTTGCCATTATCGTGGTAAGCCTTTTGACCAAGGAGCCGGCTCCGGAGATTCGAGACGAATTTGAACGCGCAAAACGCGCGGTGTAAACGGACGCCGGGCAGCGGTTTTGAGACAGACGCCGATTAAGGCGGGTTCGGATTACTTTCTTATGTCTAGGCACATCCGCCAATCGCGCGGATGTGCTGTTTTTTTGTCGAAATTCCCTTGACTTTTACGTAAAATAAGATATAATAATGACAGAGAACAGAGTGTGCCAACCGGCTGAGGGAGAGGGGCTTATGTGGAAAAAAACGGCAAAGTATTTCAAAAATAGCCAGCACAAAATCCGCTGGAGAACACCGCGCCGACCGCTGCGGTTTGCGATCTTTTGCGTCATTTGCATGGTACTGACTGTTGCCGTTATTGGCAGCATTATTTCGGCTGTAACCGGGAGAAGGGAAAACCGGTCGTCGGAACAAAGCGCGGCAGTTGAAACAGCTGAGCCAATCCGGGCGCTGAATCTTCCGCCGGCCGCGGAGATAAATGACATGGTACAGATTGCCAGGGAGGCACAGAGCGGTGCGGAAAAGGTTTGTTATCTCACCTTTGATGACGGACCGACCCAGGCGGTGACGCCTTCGGTTTTGGATACGCTGAAACAATATGACGTAAAGGCAACCTTTTTTATGCTGGGAAAGATGATAGAGGCGGATATGGCGCTTGCAAAGCGCGTCTATGATGAGGGGCATCTTCTGGCAAACCACAGTTACAGTCATAATTATCAGACGCTTTATGCTTCCGGTGAGAGCTTTATGGGCGAGATACAAAAGACCGAGGAGCTGATTGAACAGGTAACAGGGCAAAAACCTTTTAAGCTGATGCGTTTTCCGGGCGGTGGCTACAACGCCGGTGACCACGCGGCAGAAAAGCAGACGTATAAAGAATTATTGCGGCAAAACGGTTATTATTATGCGGACTGGAATGCGCTGAACGGTGATGCGGAGGGCGGAAACCGCACGGCGGCTCAGCTTTTGGCGAAGATTCAGGCCACGGCAACCCAGGATCGGATTGTGGTGCTGATGCATGATGCGGCCGCAAAAAAATCAACGGCAGAGGCGCTGCCGTCCGTGATTGAATATTTAAAGAGTCAGGGCTATGCTTTTCGCCGTCTGGATGAGGTGGAGTATTATGAAAATGGTGCACAGAGCAATCCCTATCAATCTTTAATCATGTAAAATTCGTTGATGAAAACAGAAGGGCTTTTGCGAAATGGGATTTCGATTTCATTTTGTAAAGGCCCCCTTTTTGTATAAAAATGAAGATTTCGGCCAAGCTAATCAAAAAGACGTAACGAGGAAAGAGGGGCGAGGATGATGAAAAAAGAAAAAGAGGAAATCAGGAGCGGTGACGGCAATGAGGCGGTTTTTCCGATGACCAATGCAGCGTCGGGGACGGAATGTACCGGGCTGATCCAGGTGCCGCCGGAATCGGAGGACGAAATGGAAAACTATGCGGAGGTTTATCGGTTTGCGCCGTCAAAACCGCTTGCGGAGGAGATCGACCCCCGGAACCCGGCCAAAAATCTAAAGGTACCCAAAAGAAGGTAAAGAAGAGGAGCCGAGGTAAAATGAAACCATTTTGCCCCGGCTCCTTTCGGAAAATCGTATAGCGTGTTTTAGCGGCCAAATATCTTTTTACGGTCAAATGTCTTTTGCGGTCGGTGCGTTTTTTACAGCTCCATCAGAAGATCATGTTTATATAAGGCTTTGTCTTAGGGAAAAGACCGGTTCCGGTAAAATCGTCTGCAAATCCAAAAATCAGCTGTGCAAGCTGCATGACATTGATTTCGGTGTCATAATCATCACAGGGCGTAAGCGTTCCCTTTGTCAGCGATGCTGTGATGTTGTTTTGGGGAATGTTTCCGTCTACGATTTTAACGCGCCAGCAGTCGTCAAAATCGGTGCAAAGGTCAAGCAGCAGCCGCTTTACATCAATAATTCTTGCCATGGCAAACGGTTCCGTTTTTTCCTCCATGACAAGGTCGCAGGAGCCAAGCTGCTCCCGTACGTCCCAGCCCTTTTTTGGATCCGGGACGAGCAGCGCATATCCGTCGTCCGTGCCCTCGGTCTGATGAAACAAAATCTTGCCCTTAGAGATGTATAACAGATCCGTCAGGATGCGCCGCCAGGTCTCCCCGGTGCGCAGGACGTAGCCGTCTCTGTCTCGCATCGCTGTACGGTAGAGCCGATCCAGGCGTTCAATCAAAGCGTTGTTTAAATCCAGGCGGCCCAAAAGACCGCCGGCCGGTATGGTTTCGGTTCGGCGCGCCGTCTTTGCATAGCACTGTTTGTACCCAAACTTTTCATAAAAGGCGTACTGAAACGGAACGAGCAGACTGATCGGCTGATTTCTTTTTTGCATGATGGGAAAAGCGGCCGCAAACAGTTCGCGTACCAGACCTTTTCGCTGATACTGCGGCAGGGTGGCAACGCCCGATACATAATTGATATCATAATCATGGCCGCGCAGCCGAATGCGGTGCGGCATCAGCTGCAGGTTTGCGGCAGGCGTGCCGTCCCATTCGGCAATTAAGGTATCGTGATAGGAAAAATTCTGTTCAAAATTCCAGGCGATAAAGTCATCCGGATCTTGAAAACAAACGCTCCAGATGTGTTTTAAAAAGTTTAAATCCTGCTCGTTGGCAAAGCGTACCATGGTATCGCACTCCTGTTTTATGGTTTTGGAATATAAAATGAGTATACCCCGGCATGACATATGCCATACGAGGTTTTACACAAATACTGAAAAAGACGCCGCCAAATTTGCGTTGGCGGCGACAAGTGCACTGTTGGTTTCGTTGACCAGCGGAAAGGCGCGGCAGAGAATTGCCACGACCTCAGCGCGAATAATCGAATCCTGACCGCGGAAGGTGCCGTTTTCATCACCGGTGATATATCCCTTGTCTACGGCGGCGGCAATATAAACCCGGTTGTGCACCGAAATACTGTCGATGTCAGAAAACCGCTGCGCAAGATACCCGGTCGGGTCATCATAGGGGCTAAGATCAACGCCAATCGCCTTGATCAGCGCAACGGTGACATCTTCACGCGTGGCATCCCACTCCGGTCGGAAGGTCAGTACGCCGCCCTCGGTAAAGCCGGTCATAAAGGGAAGCGCACTGTTGATATAGGGAAAGTACCATTCCCCATTTGGCACGTCAGAGTAAGGACTGGAAACGCTGGCGCTGAGCGGTGTATTGGTAATCCCGACCAGCATTTTGGCATATTCGCAGCGCTGCACGGTGATGCGCGGGCCAAAGGTTCCGTCGCCGTAACCGCTTAAGATGCCCCGACCGACCAGGTCATAAACATAGGGCGCCTCCCAGGCATTGGACGGTACATCGGTGAAAACTGCATCGTAACCAAAGGCGGAGAATGACAAAATCGGTAGCATGCATATCATGCAGAGCAAAAGACTGCAAATCCTTTTTCGCATAATGTGATAACCTCCTTTTTTACATCAAAACAACGTGATTATAACGAAAAAAACCGATTTTGTCAAGTTTTTGCCTTTGACGGACGTTTGGAACGGCCGAAAATGCGGGGAGGATTGTACCGCTCTGCCACAGGAAAAACGGTTTTATGAAGCGCGAAAGAGGGAGCGGAAAGGAAGTAAGCCGAGAACCGCCTGAAAAGGTGTTTCGACATCTTTCACCCGGGATTTCGGCGCGGTGCGCAGCGTTATAAAATAAAAATCTGCCGCAAAGGATTTCCCTTGCGGCAGACGGGGGTGAAAAAAACAAAACTGAGAATGAGATCGAAAAGGGAGGGCGCGTTTATTGCCAAAGGACAATGCGTCCCTCTTTTCGTGTTTTGGCAAGATCAAGGATGCGCTGGTTGGAGGAACCGCGAAACCGCAAAGAGAGATCGCGGAGCGTTTCTTCATAACGCCCGTCCACCAGGACATCGGCAAGGTCAAGAATTGACGCGGTAACCTCACAGTTTGGGTGGCTGCCGGCACGGCACAATTCTTCATAAGTAAAGCCGGAGAACATCCAGATCGTCTTTTGCGGCAGCTGCGCCCTTACCTTTTGCAAAAAGGGATAAAGCGCGCGCTGATTGGACGGCTCAAACGGTTCTCCGCCGAGGACGGTAAGCCCGTGAATATAAGAGGGCGACAGCAGACGGAGCAGAAGGTCCTCGGTCTCTTTGGTAAACGGCTCCCCGTAGGAAAAGTCCCAGGTCTGCGGCTGGAAGCAGTTCTTGCAGTGGTTGGTGCATCCTGAGACAAACAGGGTTACCCGAACCCCGATGCCGTTTGCAATGTCACAGTTTTTGATTTCTCCGTAGTGCATATCGTTCCACCTTGCTATGTGTTACAGGTGTAAAACCCGTTCCTTGATTTCCTGTGTTCTTCCCTGGTTCCAGAACTGCGTGCCGATATAGCCGCAGGTTCGGCGTGCGACATTCATGGTGTTCTGGTCGGTGTTGCCGCATTGCGGACAGTGCCAGATCAGCTTTCCATCATGCTCTTTAATCTCAATTTCGCCGTCCCAGCCGCACTTTTGACAGTAGTCACTTTTGGTGTTTAGCTCGGCGTACATGATGTTGTCATAGATGAACTTCATCACTTCCAGCACGGCGTCAATGTTGTGCTGCATGTCCGGCACCTCGACATAGCTGATGGCGCCGCCGGGCGAGAGCGCCTGGAACTTTGCCTCAAACGCCAGCTTGTCAAAAGCGTTCATTTTCTCGGTGACGTGGACGTGATAGCTGTTGGTGATATAGCCCTTGTCGGTCACGCCCTTGATTACGCCAAAGCGCTTTTGCAGACATTTTGCAAATTTATAGGTAGTACTCTCCAGCGGTGTGCCGTAGATGGAGTAATCGATGTTTTCGGCCGCCTTCCATTTCCCGGTATATTCGTTCAGCTTTTGCATGATAGCAAGACCCAGCGCCTCACCCTCCGGCTCGGTCATCTTTTTGCCGATTAAGCTGTAAACGCATTCCCAAAGACCGGCGTAGCCAAGCGAGAGGGTCGAGTAGCCGCCGTGCAGATAGCGGTCGATCTTTTCGCCCTTTTTCAGGCGGAGCAGCGCGCCGTATTGCCATAAAATCGGCGCAACGTCCGAAACGGTGCCTTCTAACCGTTCGTGACGGCATTGCAGCGCACGGTGGCAAAGCTCCATCCGTTCGTCAAAAATCCGCCAGAAAGCATCCATGTTTTTGTTGGCAGAAAGTCCGATATCCACCAGATTGACCGTCACCACGCCCTGGTTGAATCTGCCGTAATACTTGGGTTTTCCATCCTTGTCCACATAGGGGGTCAAAAAGCTGCGGCAGCCCATGCAGGTGTAGCAGTGCCCCTCGCCGTTTTTATCAATTTTATTTTGCAGCATAATTTTTTCGGAGATATAGTCCGGCACCATCCGTTTGGCGGTACACTTTGCGGATAGCTCAGTCAGATAATAGTAGGGATCGCCCTCGTGGATGTTATCATCCTCTAAAACGTAAATCAGCTTCGGAAAGGCCGGGGTTACCCAGATGCCCTTTTCGTTTTTGACGCCCTGGTAGCGCTGACGGAGTACCTCTTCAATAATGATGGCAAGGTCGGCCTTTTCCTGCTCGTTTTTCGCCTCGTTTAAGTACATAAATACCGTGACAAACGGTGCCTGGCCGTTGGTTGTCATCAGGGTTACCACCTGATACTGGATGGTCTGTACACCCTTTTTGATCTCGCTCCGCAGCCGATTCTCCACCATGGCCATAAAGGCTGTTTCAGGCATGGTAATGCCGGCGTTTTGCAGTTCTTCCTTTAAGTCCTTGGTAATTTTATCGCGGCTGACCTGAACAAAGGGCGCAAGATGCGTCAGCGAGATCGACTGGCCGCCGTATTGGTTGGAGGCCACCTGGGCGATGATCTGGGTCGCGATGTTGCAGGCGGTAGAAAAGCTGTGCGGCCGCTCAATCAGCGTGCCGGTAATGACAGTACCGTTTTGCAGCATATCCTCCAGATTTACCAGGTCGCAGTTGTGCATGTGCTGCGCAAAGTAGTCGCTGTCATGAAAGTGAATCAGCCCCTCGTTGTGCGCGTCCACAATATCCTTCGGCAATAGAAGGCGATTGGTGATGTCGCGCGATACCTCGCCGGCCATATAGTCACGCTGGGTGGAGTTCACTACCGGGTCTTTATTGGAATTTTCCTGCTTTGCCTCTTCGTTGTTGCACTCCAGCAGACTTAAAATCTTGCCGTCCGTGGTATTGGACTGACGAACCAGGGTTCTGGTATAACGGTATGTGATATATGCTTTTGCAACTTCAAACGCACCGTGTGCCATAATCTGACGTTCTACTAAATCCTGTACCTCTTCCACGCTGGGGGAATGCCCCAGTGATTCGCATGCTAAAATTACCCGTTCAGCGATGCGTTCAATTTGTTTCGGCGTCATCTGGAAGTCCTCTGCCACTGCTTCGTTGGCTTTGGCAATTGCAGTCATAATCTTTTTTTCGTCAAACTGCACCTCGGCGCCGTTTCTTTTAATGATCTTCATGGTAATCCCCCTCGCAAACATTAATGCGTCACAGTTGCAAAAAGCGTTAAAATACAATATGTAGTGGTGTCGCAGTAATAAATATAGCATATACAGTATGCCTTGTCAAGAGGATTTGATGAAATTTAATCAAAATGTTACATGGCGGAGATGGCGCAAAATTTTGTCTTTTTTGTGTGCCTTAACAGAATGTGAGATAAAATACAGGAAATAAAAGAAAGAAAAAATATCATAGAAGAAAAAGGGGCGTAAAAAAGCTTTTACACCCCTTTTGAGTCTCTTATGCCTAAAGCCAGATTGCGGGTCTTGACATCTTGTGCATCATCTTTTTTGCCCGTTTTATGGTTTTCTTATCCATGGCAAGAATCCCGATGCCGAGCATGGCGCCGGCAAAGAGCCCGGTTGAAAATTTTCCCATATTGGAGCCTCCTTTTCAGTTTCATTTTTTATCACATGATTCAGTATTTGTAAAAGCACAATAAAAATTCACGGTTTTTGTTAACAATTATTTACATAGAACTATGCCGAAATCGCTTGACGTATTGCGGTTTTTGGTGTATGATAAACGATGATTATAAAAAATTGTGGTTGTGCGCAACGCACAGTTGGGGAATGAAAATCAGGATTGAAAGGAAGGTTTTTATGGCAAAGGTAATCCCGTTTCGAGGACTCCGCTATAACACCGATAAGGTTCAGGATTTAAATGCCGTAACCGCGCCGCCTTATGACATTATTTCGCCGGCGCAAAAGCAGGAGCTTTACAATAAGGATGAGTTTAACGTTGTGCGGCTGGACTACGGCATGGATTTTGTCAGCGATGACGAAACGAATAACCGTTACACCAGAAGCGCCGCATATCTGGAAAAGTGGATGGAGGATCAGACCCTGGTTTTTGAGGACAAACCGGCGTTTTACATTTACGAGCAGATTTTTTCACTCGGAACCGAAAAGCCGTCGCATGCTTTAAAAGGTATTATCGGTCTGGTGCAGCTGGAGGAGTTTTCAAAAAAAGTGGTTCTTCCGCATGAGGAGACCATCAGCAAGGCCAAGGCTGACCGCTTGCAGCTGATGCAGGCGACCGGCGCAAACCTCAGCCAGGTTTACTCACTTTATATGGATGAAAATAAGGAGATCGCCGGTCTGCTGGAAAATTATAGCGACGGCGAACCGGATTTCAGCTTTGTGACGGATGAAAACGTAACGCAGAATATCTGGATCATCAAGGATGCAGCGGTCAACGCGCATATCAGTGTGCTTTTTGAAAAAAAGCAGGTTTTTATCGCGGACGGACATCACCGTTACGAGACCGCGCTGCAGTACCGCAAAGAGCGACATGCGGCCGACGGCACCCAGGAGGGTACCATGCCCTATGATTTTGTCATGATGATGCTGGTTTCCATGAGTGACGGCGGATTGTTTGTGTTTCCGACGCATCGCATGATCCGCGGATTGGATAATTTTGATGAAGTATTGCTGATCGGCTTTCTTACCGAGAACTTTACGGTTTCCAAGATTTATTTCACCGAGGGCGACTATGCCTCTATTATTACGGATCGGCTGGCCAATACGGTGGATGAGACGTTGTTTGGACTTTATACCGGGCAGAACTATTATTATCTGCTCAAATTAAAGAGCACGGCGCCGATTGACGAGGCGGTGCAGGATCGTTCGGAGGCATACCGGCATTTAGACGTTACGATTTTACATAAATTGATTCTGGAAAAATACATGGGAATCGATGAGGATAATATGCGTTCCCAAAAGAATCTGGTTTATACCAGAGATGCCGGCGAGGCCGTCAAGGCAGTCAAAAACGGCGAGATGGACTGTGCATTTTTAATCAATCCGCCTAAGGTATCAGAGATTCAGGCGATTGCGGAGGCCAATGAAAAAATGCCGCAAAAATCTACCTATTTTTGGCCAAAGCTGGTAACCGGCATTGTGATGAACAAGTTTACACAGCCTGAAAAATAGGCAGCATAACAACAGGCAGGGCTCGTCTCTGCAGCAGCGGAAAGGATGGAAGATACAGATGAAAATTGGAATCATGGGATTTGGCGTGGTCGGCAGCGGTGTCGGTGAGATTGTTGCCGGTGCGCCGGACGGACTGAAAAAGCGGAGCGGTGAGGTCATTGAGATTGGCCGCATTTTGGATCTTCGGGATTTCCCGGATAGCCGTTTTCACTGCTTTACCAAGGATTTTCAGGATATATTAAACGATCCCGAAATCGGCGTGGTGGCAGAGGTGATGGGCGGTGTAAATCCGGCCTATACCTTTACCAGGCAGCTTTTAGAGGCCGGTAAAAGCGTGGTTACCTCCAATAAAGAGCTGGTTGCAAAGCACGGCACTGAGTTGCTTCGGATCGCGAGGGAGCATAGCGTCAGCTATCTTTTTGAGGCCAGTGTCGGCGGCGGAATCCCGATTATCCGCCCCCTGTATTCCAGCCTGTCCGCCAATGAACTGACGGACGTCTACGGTATTTTGAACGGTACCACCAACTATATCTTAACCCAGATGATTAAAGAAGGCGAAAGCTTTGCGGACGCTTTAAAGGGCGCACAGGAGAAGGGCTATGCCGAAAAGGATCCCACCGCAGATGTTGAGGGGTACGATACCTGCCGCAAGACGGCGATTTTAGCCTCGCTTGCCTTTGGAAAACATGTGGACAGCGAGCGGATCGAGACCGAGGGAATCACCAGGATTACGCTTTCCGATGTCGCATATGCCGAATCACTCGGCAGTGTGATTAAGCTGATCGGTATGGCGTCAAAGCAGGATGACGGCGTCTATGCCAGAGTTTGCCCGGCTATTTTGAAAAAGGAGCATCCGCTTGCCGGCATTGACGGCGTGTTTAACGGCATTATGGTCAAGGGTGATGCCATCGGCGACGTCATGTTTTACGGACAGGGCGCAGGCTCGCTGCCGACCGCCAGCGCTGTCGTATCGGATATTATTGACGCGGTCAAGCATCAGGGCAAGAATATTCCGATCGGCTGGACCGAGGGCGAGAACGGCTATTTAAAAGACGCCGGGGAACAAAGCTTTCGCTATTACCTTCGTCTGCGCGGCAATAAGGGCTTTGAAAAGGACGGGTATCAAAAGATTGTGTTAGACGGCGCGGAATATTCGGACGAATTTGCCATTGTAACGCCGGAGATGACCGAGCGTGCGAAAGAAGAACTTGCGGCGGCGCTTGCAAAGGAATATACAATTTTAGGGACATTAAGGCTGGTGGGAGAATAATGGTAAAAGTAAGAGTGCCCGCAACCAGCGCAAACCTCGGTCCCGGCTTTGACAGCATGGGTCTTGCTCTGGGCTTGTATAACTATGTGACGGCAGAGGAAACGGATGCCGGACTGGTGATTGATATTTTAGACGACAGCAAAAAGTTTTTGGCGACGGATGAAGGCAACCTGGTTTACCGCTCCATGAAAACGGTCTTTGACAAGGTGGGATATACCTGCAAGGGTTTGCATCTGACGCTGGAAAATAACATTAAGGTGACCAGGGGTCTTGGCAGCAGCAGCGCCGGGATTGTATCCGGACTGCTTGCCGCAAATGAGATGACGGGACGCCAGCTTTCGATGGATACGCTGCTTTATATGGCAACCGAGATCGAGGGGCACGCCGATAACGTAACGCCGGCGCTGCTGGGCGGATTTACGGTGACGGTTAAAAATTATAACCGGATTCAGTACGTGCGCTGCGACATCAAGGATGATTTGCGGTTTGCCGCGTTGATTCCCGATTTCTTTTTACAGACCAAAAAGGCGAGAGGGATTTTGCCGCATTCGGTTCCGATGCGTGACGCCGTCTATAATACCGGGCATAGCGCGCTGCTTGCGACCAGTATTATGACCGGAAAGTACGAAAACATCCGCACCGCGGTCGGAGATAAGTTGCATCAGCGCTATCGCAAACGGCTGATTCCCAAGATGGACGATTTATTTAAAACCTGTTATGCAAACGATGCGCTCGGCGTGTATTTGAGCGGTGCGGGGCCAACCATTATTGCCATTGTGCACCGGGATAATCAGACCTTTGAAGAAGAAATGCGTCAGATTTTATCGCAGCGGATGCACGGATGGAGCTTGTATATGTTAAAAGCAGATAATCAGGGTGCGGTGGTTTGCCGGGATGATAACCGGGATGACCGTGCAATATAGAAAATGGAGGGAAGAAAAGTGGCACTGATCGTACAGAAGTTTGGCGGCAGCTCGGTCGCCGATGCAGAAAGAGTGATGAATGTTGCAAGTCGTGTCGTGGAAACGGTGCAGGAGGGGAACCGCGTTGTGGTGGTTGTTTCCGCACAGGGTGACACAACCGACGATTTGATTGAAAAAGCGAATGAAATCAACCCGGAGGCATCCAAGCGCGAGATGGATATGCTGCTTTCCAGCGGAGAACAGATTTCGATTGCACTGCTTGCCATGGCAATTGAAAAGTTAAAGTATTCGGTCATTTCGCTGACCGGCTGGCAGGCAGGCTTTGTAACCAATGCGACCTCCGGCAACGCGAGAATCAGCAAGATTCATACCGAGCGTATCCTTGCGGAGTTGGATAAGCACAGCGTGGTGGTGGTAGCCGGCTTCCAGGGGCTGAATAAATATGACGACATCACAACGCTGGGCCGCGGTGGCAGCGATACCTCTGCGGTTGCACTGGCGGCGGCATTAAACGCCGCAAGGTGTGAGATTTATACCGACGTGGACGGCGTATACACGGCCGATCCCCGTATCGTGCCGAACGCGGTGAAATTGGATGAGATTACGTATGACGAGATGTTAGAGCTTGCCAGCCTCGGTGCAAACGTACTGCACAACCGCTCGGTCGAGATGGCAAAAAAATACAACGTTGAGCTGGAGGTCAAGTCCAGTTTTCATAAAGTTCCCGGTACAATGGTGAAGGAGGTAACCAATATGGAAAGAATGTTAATCAGAGGGGTAACCCGTGATAATGATGTAGCACGTATTGCAGTGATCGGCGTTGAGGATATGCCGGGCGTGGCATTTAAGATTTTCTCGGTTTTGGCAAAGGCAGATATCAACGTAGATATGATTTTACAGTCCATAGGGCATAATGGTACCAAGGATATTGTCTTTACGGTAACCAAAGCGCACATGAAAGAGACGCTCTCGATCATCGAAGGATTAAAGGACACCCTGCACTATCAGGAAATCAACTGCCGGGACGATTTGAGCAAGGTTTCGATTGTCGGCGCAGGCATGGTGCACAATGCCGGCGTTGCATCCCAGATGTTTGAGGCGCTTTATGCGGCACAGATTAACATTCATATGATTTCTACCTCAGAAATTAAGGTTTCGGTACTGATCAATGTGAATAACGCGGAACGCGCAGTTGCCGTAATCCACGATCAGTTCTTCGGAAAATAAAAATAAGCGCGCCGCTGCTTTTGAAAGCCAAAACGTGCCATAAGACAGCAAGTCATCCTTTTGCGTGCTTGCTGTTTTATTGTATGCAGGCAGCTTTTGGCGACAGATATTTTTAAAATTTCGCGCGTTGTGATAAGAAAAGGTGGATGACGATGATACTTGCCATAGATATCGGAAATACAAATATTGTCCTTGGCGGATTTGTGGAGGAGGAACCGTCGTTTGTGGCGCGGATCGCCACGGATTCGACCAAAACGGAGGATGAGTATGCGGCAAAAATCCGCAGCGTGCTTGGACTGCATGAGATTGCCAAAGCCCAGATTGAGGGCGCGGTAATCTCTTCTGTGGTGCCGCCGCTCGATACCGTCATGCAAAAGGCGGTGAAAACGGTGTACGGGGTGGATGCCCTGATGGTGCGCCCGGACCTGAACCTTGGGATCGGCATTGAATGCGATAACCCCATGACGGTCGGTGCGGATTTGATTTGTGCCTGTGTGGCCGCATATCACCTGTACCAAAGCCCGTCTCTGATTGTGGATATGGGGACGGCAACCAAGATGATGATGGTGTCCGGCGAGGGAAGCTTTGTCGGGGTTTCGATTATACCGGGCGTACAGATTGCCTTAAAAGCGCTGGCCAGCGGCGCTGCACTCTTGTCCCAGATCAGTCTGGAAGCGCCGCCCTCCGTCCTCGGTAAAAACACGGTGGACTGTATGCGATCCGGGGTTGTGTTTGGTAACGCGTCCATGATTGACGGCATGATTGACCGCTTTCGGGAGGAGGCGGGCGAACCGCTTTTTGTTCTGGCGACCGGCGGTCTTGCCGCAACCGTGATTCCGCATTGCAAACAGAATATTTTGATCGATGAAAATCTGGTGCTCAAGGGACTCTATATTTTATATCAAAAAAACAGTTAACCGCAAGGAAAATTCCATCTGTCGGCGGGTATTGCACAGCCAAAAACGCAGGATGTTTTTTATTTGAAAATTCAAGACCTTTTTTATCCGATTGCGTTCGGATTTTTCGATGCCTGCCCGGATGTTTTTATAAATCAAATGCGTTGTATCACGAAAAGTGAACGACAGCAAGGAGGAATTTGAAATGCAAAAAATAAACAAGGTTGGATCAACCCAAAAGCTGGTTCTGTGCGCGGTGCTGACCGCACTGATTGCGCTGCTCCAGTTTTTAGGGGCAAGTATTCATTTTGGCCCGTTTTCTATCACCCTGGTGCTGGTGCCGATTGTCATCGGTGCGGCCATGTGCGGCACGATGGCCGGCGTCTGGCTGGGACTGGTGTTCGGCATTGTGGTGCTGATGACGGATGCAGGCGCTTTTTTGGCAGTCAGTGTGCCGGGAACCGTGATTATCGTTTTGGCAAAGGGCGCGCTTTGCGGACTTTGCGCCGGTCTGGTTTACCGGGGTCTTTCAAAGCACAGCTGTTATCTCGCCGTGATCGCTGCCGCACTGATTTGCCCGGTGGTGAATACCGGCGTCTTTCTGATCGGCTGCCGGGTGTTTTTTATGGACGCCCTGTCGGGCTGGGCGGCTGCCGCGGACCTTTACGACAGCGTTTTAAAATATATGATCTTTGGTATGGTAGGCGTCAATTTTTTGCTGGAGACCGGAATCAATATGGCGCTGAGCCCGGTGATTGTACGGCTGCTCCGCATCGGACAAAAGAGTTAGAAAATAGAGTACAATGGGTTTGCTATGATCGGCAGATTACGAAAAAAAGAGCCTTGGACGGTAAGTCCAAGGCTCTTGCTGTCCATATATCAATCGTACGAAATAACAAAATTCGGAGTTAAACAACACATTGTAGAACCGTGAAAATGATATGGCGTAAGGATGATATTTTGGATCGGGCTGATGTTACACTACGCGTACGTCAACAGCACGCAGCTTGCTGGAATCCTTCGGATCCGGCTCGGTCGAGTAGGTAACCTTCTGGCCTTCCTCCAGCGTCTTAAAGCCGTCTGCAATAATGGCAGAGAAGTGAACAAATACATCGTCGCCGCCGTTATCGTCGGAAATAAAGCCAAAGCCCTTTGCAGGATTGAACCATTTTACTGTACCCTGATTCATGTTGTAGTACCTCCAAAATAATAATTTTAAATTCTCGCACCGAAATTTGCAATTGATACAAAACCCTTTCAGAAAGAAAAAGCCCACATTTTTTGTAAACCTAGAACCATGATTACAAAAATGTGAGTACCATGTGCTATCTCGGATACAAGAGTATTATAGCATCACTTTTATAAAAAATCAAGAGTTTTTTCTAAAAATGAGCAAAAATTTTTTTAAAATCCTTTTAAAATCCATGGAAAATTACCAAATATTTGGTCTAAAACGGGATTGATTTGTCGCTGAGACAAACAGAGGCTGTAAATAGCAGGCAAGTCACGCGAAAGCCGAACCCGTATGCCCGGCCTTTCAAAAAATAGAAGAATGTACCATATGCCGCGCCGCGATTTTTCCGCGCACCGCCTACGGTGGTTTTCGCTGCTGCTGCGGTTGACAAACGGAAAAAAATATTGTAGAATAAAGCAAATCAGGATTTTTATGAGGGGGCGGTCATATGCAGGGGGACAGCAGGGTAAAACAGTTCCTTGCCGTTGTGCTTGCCCTCCTTTTTTTGTGCGGCGGACAGAACGTCTTTGCTCTGGACCTTGCCGGTCTGTTTCAGATTCCCAAGACGGAGGTCAAGGAGCCGCCGTCAAAGCTGAAGATGTACGCCAAGACGGAAAAAGTTTTGCCGAGGATTGACGCAAAATCCATTTTTTGCCCCAAGGGAGAAGAAAAAAACGCCTATGCGCTCTATGACGACAATGCGCAGACGGTCTGCGGCAGCGAAAAGGGCCTTTGGGTTACGCTGGATTTTGGCACAGCGCAGCGGATCTGCGCCGTACAGGCTTTGCCCTCAGCGCAAAAGGAGCATCAGGCAGATCGGCTGATCGGCACCGGATTTTATGCATCGAACGACAATAAGACTTTTGTCCCGGTGGGCACGATTGCGCCGGTAAGCGGCAGTATGCAGACAGCGCGGCAGGAGATTGCCTTTGGCGGCATGGGTGAGTACCGCTATGTGAGGGTGGAGCTTCCGGCCGGCGCATATTTGGCCGAGCTATCGTGGATGGCCTATACGGAGTGGGATTTTACGCCATCCAAGGAAAGCGGGAAAGAGGATATGTCGCTGACGCTTTATGCCTATGACGCGCCCGAAGAGATGGACACCACCATTTTGACGGCGATTTACAGTAAGGAAGGTATTCTAAAAAATTATGCCGCAAGCCGCCGGGATCTTGCGCCGAAAACGGAGCAGAGTGTTGCGGTCGCGGTACCGAACCTGAAACGGGAAACGGGCGACAGTTATCGGATTATGGTGTTTGACAGTTCCGGCGGTCAGCCGCTGGAGCGGCCGCTGGAATACCGGGATAATGGCGCAGCGCAGAATTTTTCGGTTCCGAACCTGTTTTCGGATCATATGCTGCTCCAGGCGGAAAAACCGCTGACCGTATGGGGAAAAGCGCCCAAGGGCAGCCGTGTGACGGTAACGCTTGCAAACAGTTTGGGCGGCAAGGCGGAGCAGACGGCAGTGGCAGATGCAAATTCCGCGTGGGAAGTAAATTTGGGGACGTTTTCCGCCGGTGGCGACTATACGCTGACCGTGCGCTGCGGAAAGGAAAAGAGAATTTACCGGGATATCACGTTCGGTGACGTTTGGCTATGCATCGGCCAGTCCAACATGGATTATTATATGCTGGCCGGAGAGGATACCAAAGCGGATCTGGATTCTGCACGGGGCAGACAGGAAGTGGTAAACCCCGGCATCCGATTATTGAATTTATGGAATCTCGGCACGGGCGGCGCCGGTGCTGCCACCGAGAATTTGCCGTTGGCGGCGAACGCTGCGGCGTGGGCGAGCATGAACCGTGACACGGCCAATTACTGTTCGGCAGTCGGCTATTACTTTGCACAGTCACTGTGGCAGGAATACCGCACGCCGGTCGGCATTATCGGCGCTGCGGTCGGCGACACCGAGATTAACCGCTGGATACCGCGGGAGGAGAAGTGCGGCAGCTTTGTGCCGACGGATGGCGGACTGTTTTATAACCGTATCGCGCCGCTCTCAAAGCTGCAGATTCGCGGAATTTTGATGTACCAGGGTGAGGCGGACGAGTACCGCACCCATTTGACGACAATAGAGTACCGGGACGCTATGACGGCAGTGGTTGACAGCTATCGGCGGATCTTCGGTGAGGATTTGCCGTTTTACTGGGCGCAGCTGACAAGGTATAAGGCAGACGAGAGCGCCGTGCGCGAGGGACAGAGACTGGCGCTTTCCAATATTAAAAATCCCAAAAATGCCGGGATGATTTCCTTAATGGATTTGTACGGCGAATACGAGGGCGGTGCCGGCAATTGCCGTGAGGATATCCATCCGCATCAGAAAAAGGAAGTGGCGGAGCGGTTTTTGCGTCTGGCAAAACGCGACGTCTACGGCGGTACGGAGACGGCGGCCGTTGGGCCTTTCTATACCGGCATGCGCGTCAGCGGCAGTAAGATGGAACTGACCTTCTCCTGCACCGGGTCGCTTACGCTGCTCCCGACCGCGCGCTATGCGGATCAAAAGGGCGAGACGTGGATCAAAGAACAGAATATGGATCCTAAGCGGCCGCAGGAATTTGAGCTTTGCGGCGCGGATGGCGTGTTTTATCCGGCGGAGGCGGAGCTGCGCGGCGATCGCGTGATTCTGACCTGCGATAAGGTGAAAAAGCCGGTTGCCGCACGCTATGCGTGGGGCGCGTATCCGGAGATGCCGAATCTGACAGACGCAAGCGGACTTCCGGCCCTGGCGTTCACGACCGAGACGCCGGGCAAGAAATAAATATTGACAAAAAGGGACACTTTTCGTATACTAAAAAGAAAAAGGAGGCGTTATCATGCGCTGTTTTTATTGCGGACACACAGAGAGTAAGGTGGTAGATTCCCGTTCTACCGAGGATGGACAGGCGATCCGCCGCCGCCGGGAATGCTTGCAGTGCGGAAAACGTTTTACCACCTATGAAAAGATTGAGAGCGTGCCGATCATTGTGATTAAGCGTGACGGCTCCAGACAGAGCTTTGACCGGGACAAGCTGCAGCGCGGTATCTTAAATTCCTGTGCCAGCCGCCCGGTGCCGCTGCATGTGATTGACGAGATGCTGGATGAAATCGAGGCGGAAATTCATAATTCCCTGGCACGGGAGGTGTCGTCGGAGAAGATCGGCGAGATGGTGATGGAGCGTCTGCGCGCCATTGACGAGGTGTCCTACGTGCGCTTTGCTTCGGTATATAAAAAGTTTAAGGACATCGAAACCTTCCAGCAGGAGCTGGCAAAACTCAGCGGCAAACGCCCGGAGTGAGAAATTTTTTGTATCAAAATACTTGACAGATGCGATGTTTTGTGCTATAATCTGTACGTGATATTGTGAGAGGCAGAAGAGTGAGGGAAACCTCACTCTTTTCCTTTGCGAAACGGAGGTTATCATGGCATATTCAAAAACGGAACAAAAGGTTTGGAATCTGGCGGAGCCTGTTGTACAGGAGGAAGGCTGCTATCTCTATGATGTGGAATATGTCAAAGAGGGCGGCATCTGGTATTTGCGGGTTTTGGCGGATAAAGAGGACGGAGGGATCACCTTAGACGAATGTGAGGCGATATCCAGACGGCTCAGCGATGTGTTGGATCGGGAGGATCCGATCGACCGCAACTATTATTTAGAGGTGGCGTCTCCCGGCGTGGAACGCAAGCTGAAAACCGCGGCGCACTTTATGCGCTATCTGGGCGAGACGGTAGATGTTGGTCTGTACCGCCCAATCGAGGGTACAAAGCAGCTGACGGGCACGCTTGAGGGCTTTGACGGAGAGATGATAACCCTGCTTGCGGGTGATACGCGCTATCAGATCGCAAAGGGCGATACAACCGTGGTGCATCTGCACTTTGATTTTTAGCAGACGGTTTACGATGGGTATATGGAAAGAGCGAGCGTGAAATTTCCTTCTGAAACGGGAGATTGGATGGCGCTTTCATCAAAATGAGAAGAATGTTTTAGAAAATAAGTGATAAAATACGGGAAAGGGATGAGTGGAAAAATGAGTTCGGAATTATTTGAATCTTTAGAACTGATTGAGGAAGAAAAGGGAATCAGCCGCGACGTGATCTTAGACGCGCTGGAAAGCGCGCTGATTTCGGCATATCGCAAGCACTTCGGCGCCGCACAGGACGTACACGTGATATTTGATGAAGAAACGGGTGCGATTCGGATTGTGGCACGGAAAAAGGTTGTTGAGGAGGTGGAGGATCGCGAGAGCGAGATTTCACTGGACGAGGCAAAGAAGATCAACGATAAGTACGAGGTCGGCGACACCGCAGAATTTGAGGTAACGCCCAAATCGTTTGGCAGAATTGCGGCGCAGACGGCGCGGCAGGTGGTGTTTCAGCGGATGCACGAGGCAGAGCGTGAAAAGATGGTCAGCGAATATTCTGACCGTGAAAACGACATTGCCAGCGCCGTGGTACGCCGGATCGAACGCCGGAACGTTATGCTGGAGATTGAAAATACCGAGTCGGTGCTGATGCCCAGTGAACAGGTGCGCGCCGATAACTATAAGGTCGGCGAGCGGTATAAGGTGTTTGTCGTTGAGGTGGCGGATTCGGTTAAAGGGGTTCATCTGGTGGTTTCCCGTTCCCATCCGGGACTGGTGCGCCGTTTGTTGGAACTGGAGGTTCCCGAAATCGGCGAGGGTATTATCGAGATTAAGGCGCTGTCCAGAGAGCCGGGATCGAGAAGCAAAATTGCCGTGCATTCCACCAAAGAAAATGTGGATCCGGTGGGTACCTGTATCGGCCCGAAAGGAATGCGTGTGCAGGAGGTTATCCATGAACTGCGCGGCGAGAAAATCGATATCATCAAATACAGTGAGGATCCGGCAGAATACGTTGCCAATGCGCTGAGCCCGGCCGATGTTTTATCCATCGAGGTGGATGAGGATCAGCATATCTGCCGCGTTTTGGTTCCGGCAAGCCAGCTTTCGCTTGCGATCGGCCGGGAGGGACAGAATGTCCGCCTTGCGGCACGGCTGACCGGCTGGAAGATTGACCTGAGTGCAAAGACCGAAGATGCGGACGAGACGGCCGAATCGGAGGAGAAGCAGGCGGAGGAAGTATGAAGCCGCTTAGAATGTGTACGGTTTGTCGAAAACGCTTTGAAAAAAAGGATTTAATCCGTGTGGTACGCACGCCGGACGGCGCCGTGCCGGACTTAAACGGAACCCTGCCGGGACGCGGCGCGTACCTTTGCAAAAGCCGGGACTGTCTCTTGGCGGCGCAGAAACGGCGCGTGCTGGAGCGGGCGTTTTCCGGGAAAATTGACGCAGAGGTTTACGCAAAACTCAGAGAAATCGGGGAGGAAACCGATGAACACTAAATTTTGCGGAATGCTGGGAATTGCCATGCGCGCGGGCCGGTTGGCCTGCGGTGAGGCCGCAGCCGAAGAGGCCGTTCGCGGCGGTACGGCGAAACTGCTGATTTTGGCGGCGGACGCGTCCGGCAATACCGAAAAAAAGTTTTTGAATATGGCAAACCATCATCAGATTGAGGTGATTCGTCCGGGTGACCGCCATGCAATCGGCGGCGCCATCGGAAGAGCCGTAGCTGTAACGGCTGCAGTGACCGACCGCGGACTGGCTGAGCAGCTTTGCCGGCTGGCTGCGGTGACGGACGAGAGGTAGAGGCGGCGATGGCCGCTTATGGAGATGCAGCCGATAGGCGGCTGCGAAAGGAGTGTGTCGAGTATGGAAAAAATCAGAGCCTATGAACTTTCCAAATCTTTTGGCTTTCCGAGCAAGGAGATTGTAAAGGTTTTGCATGATTATGGCGTATCAACAAAAAATCATATGAGTGTCCTGACGGAGTATGAATTGGACGTTATATTTGAATATTATACGCAGAAGAATCAGGCAGAAGATTTTTCGCTTTATGAACCCAAGAAGGAAGAAAAGAAGCCGGAGCCGGAAACGGCAGAGACTGATCCTGGCGAGGAAATTCCGATGGAGGAGATTAGTGTTGTCCGGAAAACCAGAACGGTGGACACCCGTGTGAACACGGTGGATCTTGACCGTTTGGACGATGAAAAAATGGAAGAGCTGATTCCGGAGAATGTCAAGACCGAAGGGGCGGCCAAAAAGCAGAAGATCAACCAGAAAAAGAAGCAGCAGGGCAGACCGCAGGGCAGCGGAAAGCCAAAGCCCCGGCCGGAGGATATGCTGAAAAAGACCGAGCGCAAGAAGGAAAAGACAGAAAAGACTCACGTGCTGATTCCGGAGTCGATCACGGTCGGTGAGCTGGCGTCCCGGATGAAAAAACCGGCAACCGAGATTATAAAAAAGCTGATGCTTTTAGGTATCATGGCTTCGGTCAACGAGTCGCTGGACTTTGACACGGCCTCCCTTATCGCAGAGGAGATGGGCTGCACCTTTGAAAAAGAAATTATATTAACAGACGAGGAAAAGCTCTTCCATGATGTGGAGGATGCGCCGGAGAGCTTAAAACCGAGATCCCCGGTCGTTGTGGTGATGGGTCACGTAGACCACGGTAAGACATCGCTGCTTGACTGTATCCGCAATACCAATGTCACAGAGGGCGAGTTCGGGGGCATCACGCAGCATATCGGTGCGCACCGCGTCCGTGTCGGCGATAAGAAGATTACCTTCTTAGATACGCCGGGACATGAGGCGTTTACCGCCATGCGTGCAAGAGGTGCACTGGTGACCGATATTGCGATCCTGGTGGTTGCGGCTGATGACGGTATCATGCCGCAGACCATTGAGGCCATCAATCATGCCCGTGCCGCAGAGGTATCGATCATTGTTGCCATTAATAAGATTGATAAAGAGGGCGCCAACCCCGACCGCGTCCGTCAGGAGTTGACCGAGCACGGTCTGGTTCCGGAGGAATGGGGCGGCGACACCATCTGTGTTGAGGTTTCGGCCAAGAAGGGAACCAATATTGATACCCTGCTTGAAATGGTTCTTTTGGTTGCCGAGATGAAAGAGCTGAAGGCCAACCCCGACCGCGCCGCAAAGGGAACAGTGATTGAGGCACAGCTGGATAAAGGCCGCGGCCCGGTTGCCACCGTTCTGGTACAAAACGGAACGCTGCGCGTCGGCGACATTGTTGTGGCAGGTACCAGTGTGGGCCGTGTCCGTGCCATGAATGACGATAAGGGGCGCAGCGTGAAGAAGGCAGGGCCTTCGATCCCGGTTGAGATTCTCGGTCTGTCTGAGGTGCCGGAGGGCGGCGATGTATTCTATGCCGTAGACGATGAGCGCAAAGCGCGCGAAGTCGTAGAGGTCAGAAAATTTAAGGAAAAACAGGAAAGACAAAAGAAAGCTACCGCGATCTCTCTGGATAATTTGTTTGAGCAGATTGAGGCCGGCAAGATGAAGGATCTTAATATTATTGTAAAGGCAGACGTACAGGGCAGTGTGGAGGCGGTGCGGCAGTCGCTGGAGCGTATCTCGAACGATGAGGTGCGGGTCAACATTATCCACGGCGCAGTCGGCGCGGTCACCGAGTCCGATGTAATGCTTGCCAGCGCGTCGAACGCAATTATCGTTGGCTTTAACGTACGTCCGATGGGCGGCGCGTCCGCGGCCGCAGAGGATGCGGATGTGGATATCCGTCTGTACCGCGTGATTTATGATGCGATTGAGGATATCGAAAAGGCTATGAAAGGCATGCTGGCGCCGACCTTCCGCGAGGCGGTTACCGGTCATGTGGAAATCCGCACCACCTTTAAGGTTTCCGGCATCGGTACGATCGGCGGCGGTTATGTACAGGACGGTAAGATCCAGCGCAGCAGTCAGGTTCGCGTGGTCCGTGACGGTATCGTCATTCACGAGGGCGAGCTGGGTTCTCTGCGCCGGTTTAAGGATGATGTCAAGGAGGTCGCAGCCGGCTACGAATGCGGACTTAGCATTGATAAATTTAACGACATTAAAGACGGAGACATCATTGAAGCTTATGTCATGGAACAGGTAGAGGTCTAGCGCAGGTCTGCCGGATCTCTGATAGGAGGAGTTATGGCAAATTATAATAGAATGGATCGGATCTCGGAGGAGGTCAAACGGGAGCTTTGTGCCGTCATCCGGGAACTTAAGGATCCGCGCTTGCCGGCTATGACTTCGGTGGTAGCTGTGCGTGTGACAAAAGATTTGAAGTTTGCAAAGGCGTACATCAGCGTGATGGGCAATGAAAAGGTGCAAAAGGACGCGATCTCGGCGTTAAAGAGCGCCGGCGGCTTTATTCGGCGTGAGATTGGCCATCGGCTGAATCTGCGCAACACCCCGGAGTTTACCTTTACACTGGACGACTCGATCGCTTATGGCGCTCATATCAACCAAATTTTAAGGGAACTGTAAGGGTTGCCGTACAGTTTTCGTTGAGGTGTAGACGATGTTTCAGAAAATTTCAGCCATGCTGACGGCGGCAGAGGCCGTGGGAATCTTTGCCCATGAAAATCCGGACGGGGACGCCATGGGCAGCGCGTATTCTTTAAAGCTTGCGCTGCTTGCGATGGGAAAACGGGCCGAGGTGTTTTTGGCGCCGCACCCGGACGCGGCGGCGCTGGCGCTGATCCGCGGCAGAGAAGAAGAAAACCTTGCGCTTGCGGACTGTGACCTTTTTGTCGCGGTGGATTGTGCGGAGAGTGCACGCCTTGGCACATATGAGGCGGCCTTTTTGGCACATCCCAATACGGCGGCCATTGACCACCACGTTACCCATAGTCCCTTTGCCAAGGAGACGGTGATGCAGGATATTTCATCCTGCTGCGAGATTATGGTGCAGCTTTATGAGGCAATGCAGATTCCCATAGACGTTGACCTTGCCAACAATTTGTACCTCGGCATGGTGACGGACACCGGAAACTTTAAATATTCCTCGGTGACGCCGGACACTCTGCGCCGTGCCGCGACTTTGATGGAATGCGGTGCGGACTTTGCCGGCATTGCAAAATGGATTTTTGATACCAAAACGATGGCGTATTACCGCCTGATGCGGATTGCACTGGATCGTTTGACGCTGTATGCGGACGGAAAGGTCAGCGTTCTGTATCTGACTATGGCGGATTTTGCGGCGGCAGAACTGGCGGAGGCGGAGGCCTCGGCCATTGTCTCTCTGCCCGGCTCGGTTCGGGGTGCAGAGGTCAGCGTTTATATCCGCCAGCGTGAGAACGACTGCTTTAAGGTAAGTCTGCGCTCGGCCGGGGAGATCGATGTAGCAAAGATTGCGATGGCGCTGGGCGGCGGCGGTCATGTCCGCGCCAGCGGTTACAGCGTGAGCGGCGTTGCCACGGTGGACGATATCGTTGGGGCAGTGCTTCGTGAGATCAAAAAACAACAGAAAGAGGAGCGGTAATGAACGGGACGATCAATGTGAATAAACCCGTCGGCTTTACATCTCATGATGTGGTGGCAAAGCTTAGGGGCATCCTGTCCACCAAAAGAATCGGCCATACCGGGACGCTGGATCCGGATGCAACCGGCGTTCTGCCAATCTGTGTCGGTACGGCGACCAAAGCAGCCGAATTTTTGACGGCAGAACAAAAGGAATATGTTGCAGAGGTCACCCTGGGGGCAGAGACCGATACCCAGGACGCCTCCGGCACGGTTTTGCGTTTTGCCGCAGTGCGTGTCACGGAAGAAGATGTTTCGGCGGCGGTGCGGCAGTTTGTCGGTGAGATTGCGCAGACACCGCCGATGTATTCGGCAATCAAGCAGGACGGCAAGCGGCTTTATGAACTGGCACGGGAAGGCAAAACCGTGGAGCGCAAGCCGCGCATTGTGACGATTGACGCGATTGTGATCGAATCCTTTGATTTAGAGCATAAAAAGTTTTCGATGCGGGTACGCTGCTCCAAGGGAACGTATATTCGTACATTGTGTCAGGATATCGGTGAGCGCCTTGGCTGCTTTGCGCATATGTCGGCGCTCTGCCGCACACGGTCGGGCGGGTTTCGCATTGAGGACACCTATACCCTGCCTGAGATTGAGGCAATGATGGCAGCCGGCGACACTTCGTTTTTGACGCCGGTTGACCGGGTGTTTGATACGCTCCCGGCGTTGTATCTCTCTGCACGCAAGGCGCAGAAGATGTGCAACGGCGTACGGGTTTCGACCCCCGGCATGGAAGAGGGGTGTACGTATCGCGTCTATGATGAAAAGGGTTGTTTTTTAACCGTATCCAAGGCAGAGGACGGTGTGCTGAAGATCAAAAAGACCTTTTATCAGGGTTAGAATTTTGATTCATTTTCGGCACAGCATTGATGCAGAGCCAAAGAGGTCGGAATTTGCATTGCCGGCAGATTGCGAGGATGTCTTTTTGGCCGGGTTTTTCTAAGGGGAGAACATTGTGCAGATTTATTTAGAAGAAGAAGGAAAAACATTGCTGCGGCAGGGATTTACCCTGTCCAATACCGCGGTCGCGCTGGGTGGCTTTGATGCAATCCATGTCGGGCATCAGGCGATTATCCGCCGCGCGGTTGCAGCCGCACGAGAGAGAGAGCTCACTGCCGTGGTACACCTTTTTTGTAATCAGCCAAGGGCAGTGCTTTGCGGCGGCGCGGCAGACCTGGTCTGTGACATGGAGACGCGGCTGTCCGTTATAGAGCAGTTGGGTGTTGACGCCGTGGTGGCGCAGTGGTTTACCGGGGATTATCTTAGTATATCGCCGCAAATGTTTGTAAAGAATTGGTTAAAGGATTGCCTGGACGCGAGGTTTCTGGCGGCCGGGTTTAATTATCATTTCGGCAGCGGCAAGACGGGGGACGCCGCAATGCTGGAGCAGATTGCAGCGCCGCTTGGGATGACCGTTTCCTGCGTGCCCTGTGTGGAGGCTCTTGGCAAACCGGTTTCCAGTACCAGAATCCGGGAACTGATCCGCGAGGGCAACATGGAGGAAGCAGCGGTCTGCCTCGGACGGCCCTTTTCGATGCAGGGAACGGTGGTCTGCGGTAACCAAATCGGCAGAACGATCGGATTCCCCACGGCGAATACGGAAATCCCGAACGGCCTGATTCTTCCCAAATTTGGCGTTTATGTGACGGAGGCCATGGCAGATGGCGTATGGTATACCGCCATTACCAATGTGGGGTCAAAACCTACGGTGGTGCCGAATCAGACCTGCATCGAAACACACCTTTTGGGATATCATGGGGATCTTTACGGCAAGAAGTTAAAATTGCGATTTTACCGGTATCTTCGGGATATCACCCGGTTCCCCTCACTCGATGCGCTAAAGACGCAGCTGCAGCAAGATTCCGCTGCAGCCCGGCAATATCAAAAAGAAAGAATATAAAATCGGGGTTCGGATTACTCTCTTTCGGCTAAGCAGGAAACGGCGTTGCAATTAAAATGAAATCTTTTGCACAATAAGGTTTATCGACACGCTCAAACCTCCTGCGGCAGAATCAAAGATTCTGCCGCAGGAGGTTTTTTAATAGCCTCTCTCGCCGGAGAGGGAGTCATCGTTTTCAATCCAGTCACTGACCGGGATTACCGTGTACTCGGTTGGGGTGTTACGGACAATTACTGTCTCAATACCGGCGTTAATCACCATGCGCTTGCACATCGCGCAGCTGCTGGCGTTTTGGACAAGCTCGCCGGTTTTGGCGTCCTTGCCGGCAAGATACAGGGTTGACCCTATGGTGTCGCGCCGTGCGGCAGAGATGATACAGTTGCTCTCCGCATGGACGCTGCGGCAAAGCTCATAGCGTTCTCCGCGCGGGATCTGAAGCTTTTCCCTTGTGCAGTAGCCAAGGTCAGAGCAGTTCTTTCTTCCGCGCGGCGCACCGGTATAGCCGGTTGCCACAATCTCATCATTTTTTACGATGATGGCGCCAAAGTTTCGGCGCAGACAGGTGCCGCGCTCAATGACAGTTTCAGCAATGTCGAGGTAGTAGTTGATTTTATCGGTTCGTTTCATCACGATCACAGACCTTTCTTTTGCTTATTCACAGTTCTTTGTTTCTTATTATAATCGAAAGCAATCAAATTTTCAATAGTTTATATTGACTTTGCCCGTCAGAATTTATATAATAGAAGAAAAGAGAATTTGAGGTGCAAAGGATGCAGCAGTGGGAAACGGAAAGCCCGGCACAAACCCGTGCCATCGGGAAAGAATTTGCAAAAACACTGTCGCCCGGCGCGGTGGTCGCGCTGACCGGCGATTTGGGCTGCGGAAAGACGGCGTTTGTCCAGGGCGTGATGGAATATTTCGGGGACAGCGCGCAGGTCGTCAGTCCGACCTTTACCCTGGTGAATGAGTATGACGGCACGCTGCCGGTCTATCATTTTGACGTTTACCGGCTGGAGAATTTGTTGCCGGAGCAGTGCGACTGGATGGATGATTACCTGTTTGGCGACGGCGTCTGCCTGATCGAGTGGGCAGAGCATGTCCGCGCTGTACTGCCCAAGGATACCATATGGATTCGCTTTGCCAAAAACCCCGCACGGGGCGAGGATTACAGGGAGATTACACAATGCTGATTTTTGGAATCGATACATGCTACATGGCGGCAACCGCCGCTTTGATGGACGAGGATCGTCTGCTGGCACAGACGGTGGTCAATCATAAAAAAACGCACTCACAAAAGATGATGCCGCAGATCGAGGCGATGTTTCGTTTTGCGGAATGTACGCCGCACGATGCAGATTGTTTTGCGGCCGCGGTCGGCCCCGGATCCTTTACCGGCGTGCGGATCGGCGTGGCTACCGCAAAAGCGTTGGCACAGGCGTGCCAAAAGCCGTGTGCGGCGGTTTCCACTCTGCATGCGCTGGCGTTTTCTTCTTCGGTATTTGACGGGATTTTGTGCCCGATTTTAGACGCCCGCCGGGATCAGGTTTATAACGGTCTGTTTCGCGGCGGAAGATCGTTTGAAAGAATCGAGGCAGACCGCGCCCTGGCGCTGCAGGATCTGCTTTTAGAGCTATCCGGGCAGAATCTTCCCGTTCTGTTTTGCGGCGACGGCGTTTTGGTCTATAAGGATGAAATTATAAAGCGTCTGGGCGATCAGGCGTGCTTTGCAAGCAGAATGCAGAATATGAACCTGGGCGCGGCGGTGGCCGAGATCGGTCTTTCTCTGTTTTTACAGGGAGAAACGGTGGCATACGGCGACCTTGCGCCGCAGTATATCCGTCTTTCTCAGGCGGAGCGGGAGCGTCTCTCGCAAGAGAAAAACTAAAACCGGAAAGGGTTGGACAGATTGAAAGCGTGGAAAAAATATATGGCGGCCCTGGTGATTGGGCTTGGCCTTTTATACAGTGTATCCGCCGCGCCCGGTCAGAGTACCGTGTGGGCAGTGCGGGAGGATACCGCAGAAAATATGACCGAAAATGCCGCAGAGAGCACGGCGGCACAGAGCGAGAATGAAAAGCAGAGTTCCGACTCGGCGGAAAAACTGCGGCAGGATGCACAGGGACGCCCCATTTTAGGTGATGGAGAAAGCGGCATTTTGATTGAGGCAAAGAGCGGTGTGGCGCTTTATGAGTCCGATAGCAACAAACGGGTATATCCTGCCAGTACCACAAAGATTATGACCGGTCTTCTGGCGGTAGAGGCCATGGAATCCGGTGAGGTTTCGGGCGATACTGAGGTAGAGGTTACCGCGGAGATGTTAGAGGGATTAGACCCTGACAGCAGTAATATGGAACTAAAAGCCGGCGAGATCATTTCGTTTGAAAACCTGCTTAAAGGATTGATGGTTCCCTCCGGCAATGACGCCGCGATGGCGATCGCGTATCAGTTGTGCGGCACGCCGGAGGCGTTTGTGGAGCGCATGAACGCGCGCGCCGCTGCGCTCCATATGGAAAACACCCACTTTGCCAATGCGCATGGTCTGCACGATGATAACCATTATACCACGGCGTCGGATATGGCAAAGCTATCGAGAGAAGCTATGCAGCACGAGGGATTCCGTGATGTTGTTGACATTGCGCACGTTAAGATGGCGCCGACCAATAAGACGGAAAAACAACGGTACTACATCAATACCAATGGCCTGCTTTCGGCGATGCGCTATCGAGAGTATGTTTATCAGGGCGCGACCGGGATCAAAACGGGGCATACCTCGCAGGCCGGAAACTGCCTGGTCGGCTCGGCCGTGCGCGGCAATATGGAGCTGATCGCCGCGGTGTTTGGCGGCAAGGAGATTGCGGACTCGCACCGGGACACCAAACGGATGCTGGACTACGGCTTTTCTGCTTTTGAGCTGATTGTGCCGATCCAAAAAGGCGAGATGATGGGCGAGGTCAAGGTCAAGCGTGCCAAATCCAGAGACCGTGTGACGCTCTCGGTACAGGAGCCGGTGACGGTTGTCGTGCCGAAGGGAACAAAGGCGGAGGAGCTGGAGATGCGGCTCGATCTGCCGGAGGCAGTGTATGCGCCGGTCAGCAAGGGTCAAAACGTAGGCTCGGTTACCGTGCTTAATCAGGGACAGGAGCTTGGCAGCGGACAGCTTTACAGCGACCTGGACATTCGGCGTAGCTTTTTCTGGCCGGCCATGGCGCTTGGCGAGTGGCTCTGGAGTTTTTGGGCGGTGCGTATACTGTGCTATCTGCTGCTTGGGATTCTGTGTGTGTTTTTGGTGATTGCCGTCTGCCGTATTCGACGCGAGATAAAACGTCAGCGCCGTATCCGGCAGCAGCGTCGCATCCGCGGGGAAAGAAAATAGGATTCCCCGATAAATTTTTCTTGAAAATTGGATATAAGTATGCTATACTGAACAAAATGAGATGATGGAGGCAGGAAAACCGGGAATCAATGACGGAGCTTGCCGGATAAAGGATATAACAATATGGAAACAACGCTCTCGACCTACCTTTGGACGTTCCTTTTGTCGATGGCACCCGTGTCAGAGATCAGGGGCGCCATGATTTATGCTATGGCAAGTCTGGATCACACCGTACAGAAAGTTTTATTTGTATATCTGCTTTCGGTTTTGGGTAACTTTTTGCCGGTGCCGTTTGTGATGCTGGTGTTTCGTCCGATTGTAAAATGGCTAAAAAGAACGCGGTTACTCGGCCGCCTGGCACACCGCCTGGAGGATCGAACCACGCGCAAGGCAAACGGACTCAGCAAGGCGAGCGCCGGTGCGCTGATGTTGTTTGTGGCGGTTCCCTTTCCCACAACCGGCGCGTGGACGGGGGCGATGATTGCATCGCTTTTGGATATCCGTTTTAAGTACGCATTGCCGGCGATTCTGGCCGGAATTATGATTGCCGGTTTGATTATGATCCTTTTAATGACCGGCGTGCTGAATCTGGGCGCCTTGGGTGAATGGCTGACCCGGTAAAACGCTGTCATTTATGATATAACAGGGAGTTTTCGGAAAGGAATTATACTGCATGAGAGAGGAAATACAAGAATCGGTACAAAAGCAAAAGACCGGAAAGGGAAGAAAAGTTCTGGTCTTGTTCGGCATTTTGTTTATTGCCGTCGGGGTGTTTTTGGGGTCTTTCGCCTGCTCATTTCAGGTCATGATCGAATCGGCAAAATCCGGCCGCGAGAGTGAGAATTCACTGGAAGCGGAGAATCAGAAGTTGCAGTCGGATGTACAGCTGCTCAAAGATCAGGTGACGATTCTGGAAGCGGAGCTGGAGCGGTATAAGACGTCGGGCGCTAAGTCAAAAAGTACCTCGCAGACGTCATCTGCAACATCGGGAACCTCGACATCAGGCGCTTCGACGAAGTCATCGTCCGGGTCATCGCAAAAGACAACAGGCCAGACCGCAACACCGGCAAGATAGATATGATACGAAAAATAGAAAACAGGAGGCCGAGGTAGGAATGAATCAACCAAAATACAAGAGAGTCATGCTGAAAATCAGCGGGGAGGCGCTGGCCGGCGAGAAAGGATTCGGCTTAGATCAGCCGACCATAAACGCCATTGCAGAAAAGATTAAAGAATGCTATGACATGGGGGTTGAGATTGCCATCGTAGTTGGCGGCGGTAATTTCTGGCGCGGCCGTACCGGCGAGGGCATGGATCGTTCCCGTGCCGATCATATGGGAATGCTGGCCACCGTCATCAATTCGCTGGCGCTGTTGGACGCATTAGAGCAACTCGGTGTGGAGAGCCGGGTGCAGACGGCGATTGAGATGCGGCAGATTGCAGAGCCGTATATCCGCTTAAAAGCGGCCAGACACCTGCAAAAGGGGCGTGTCGTGATCTTTGCCTGCGGCACGGGTAACCCATTTTTCTCGACCGATACGACAGCGGCGCTGCGTGCAGCAGAGATTGATGCAGAAGTGATTCTGCTTGCCAAAAAGGTGGATGGCGTCTACGACAGCGATCCGCATATCAATCCGAATGCAAAGAAGTTTGATTCGCTCAGTTTTATTGACGTGCTGAATAAGCAGCTCGGCGTCATGGATTCGACGGCAACCTCTTTATGCATGGATAACAATATTCCGATTTTAGTATTTGGACTGGATGATCCGGAAAATATTAAGCGCGCCGTCATGGGTGAAAGGATCGGAACCCTGGTAAGTCGCAAAACATTAGGAAAGGCGAGTGAATGAGATGAAAAATGCAGAAAGCAAGATGAATAAGGCAATTGTTTCGCTGGAGTCGGATTTGGCCTCGATCCGTGCAGGACGGGCGAACCCTGCAATTTTGGATAAGGTTACGGTAGAATATTATGGTGTGCAGACACCGCTCGCGCAGGTTGGGACGATTTCAGTGCCGGAGGCACGGACAATGATTGTGCAGCCTTGGGATATCTCTGTGCTGAAGGAAATTGAAAAGGCGATTTTGGCGTCGGATATCGGGATTAACCCCAATAACGACGGTAAGGTGATCCGCCTGAACTTTCCGCCGCTGACCGAAGAACGCAGAAAAGAACTCAGCAAGGGGATTTCCAAACGCGGCGAGGAGGCGAAGGTTGCAATCCGCAATATTCGCCGTGATTCGCTGGAACAGTTTAAAAAACAGAAAAAGGCAAACGAGATTACAGAGGACGATTTAAAGGATCTGGAGGATCAGATTCAAAAGCTGACCGACCGTTTTGTCAAGAATATTGACACTATCGTCACCGCCAAGGAAAAGGAGATCATGGAGGTCTAGGACCTTGAAATATCCGGCACGGCCATGGGTGCGCAGGGCGGCCTTTGAGAGACCGCGCCTACCCGGGAGGGCATAATCGAAACGGATAGGAAAACGCAAAATTATGTCCGGGGCGGCGCGCGGACAGAAACGATGTGTTATGTAGGGGATAGGGGGATCGCCTTCTATTCCCTATGTTGTATCTGGAGGGATTTTCATGTTTTTCAGAAAAAAAATGAAGCAAAGCGCAGAGATTGATCACAGCAGGATTCCACGGCATATCGGCATCATTATGGACGGAAACGGCCGCTGGGCAAGGCGCAGAGGGCTGCCGCGTTCGGCCGGGCATAAACGCGGCGCCGATATTTTAGAGGATATCTGCGATTACTGTAACGGTCTCGGCGTGGAGGCGCTGACGGTCTATGCCTTTTCGACCGAGAACTGGTCGCGGCCGCAAAAGGAAATTGACGCTTTGATGGATCTGCTTTATGATTATCTGCTCATGGTGGAAGAAAAGTTTAAAGGCAGAGATATGAAACTGAAAATCAGCGGTGATATTTCGCCGCTGACGCCCAGGATTCAGGCGGCAATCCATCATGCGGAGGAGGTCACCGCATCGGGGAAGCGAATGATTTTAAACATCGCATTAAACTACGGCGGCCGGGATGAAATTGTAAGAGCGGCGCGGAAGATTGCCGCAGCAGCCGCGGCAGGGACGCAGGAGATCGAATCGATTGACGAGGCGGCTTTTGCCGCATACTTAGATATGGGCGATCTTCCGGAGGTGGATTTGATTATCCGCCCCAGCGGTGAGATGCGGCTTTCTAACTTTATGCTCTGGGAGTCGGCGTATGCCGAGCTTTGGTTCAGTGATATCTGCTGGCCGGATTTCAGACCAAAAGATATGCAACAGGCGATTTTGGATTATCAAAACCGTGACAGACGGTTCGGAGGTGTGAAATAAATGGACGCATCGTTAAAGCAAAGAGTTTTGACGGCAGCCATCGGACTGCCGATGATTGTTCTTTTATTGTTCTGCCCGGTACCGATTGTCATTTTTATGGTAATGGCCGCGGCGTTGATCGGTATGTACGAATTTTACGGCGCGGTGGGGCTTTTGCCCAACAAATCACTCTGCGTGATGGGGTATCTGGGAACCCTGGTGATTCCGCTTGGTATTTATCTGCCCTTAGATACCGTGCTGGCGATCATCTACATTTATGTTCTTGTCCTGTTTGTGATGCTGCTCGCCATGCACAGGCAGCTGCACTTTTCGCAGCTGGCAATGCTCTTGGTGGGACTTTTGTATATTCCCTATTTCCTTTCACACATTATTTATATCCGCAACCTGGAATTTGGAAATATCTATATCTGGCTGGTATTTTTGGGCGCGTTCATGACAGACAGCTGTGCGTATTTTACCGGGAAGGCCATCGGCGGCAGAAAGCTTTGTCCGACCATCAGCCCCAAAAAGACGGTTTCCGGCGCCATCGGCGGTGTGATCGGCTGCGGACTCAGTTTTATTTTGTTTGGCGTGATCGTTAACCTGTTTTTCTCCCGACATCTAAACGGAAATCAGCTCAGCCTTTGGCTTTTGTTTGTCTTAGGCCTTATCTCCGCCGTGATATCGGAGATCGGCGATCTGGTTGCGTCCATGATTAAGCGGCAGTATAACATTAAGGATTTCGGAACGCTGCTGCCCGGCCACGGCGGTATTTTAGATCGCTGTGACAGTATTATCCTGGTTGCGCCGACGATTTTTCTGTTTTTGATTCAGTTTGGTATTTTGCGTTAGGCACGGGCATAAAATAAAGGGGTTCTTAGTATGAAATTAGCAATCTTGGGTTCTACGGGTTCGATCGGCACACAGGCGCTGGAGGTCGTGGAGGATCTGCGCGGCACGATGGATATTGAGGTCACCGCAATTACGGGAAATCAAAATCTGAAGCGGCTGGAGGAACAGATCCGGCGGTTTCGTCCGCGCTATGCGGCAGTGCCGGACGCCGATGCGGCAGCATCGCTGCAAGCGGCGGTTGCCGATACCGACTGCAAAATCTTATCCGGCGAAAAGGGCTTGTGCGCTGTGGCGGCCGAGAGCGACACGGATATGGTGCTCTCTGCCATTGTTGGATTTTCCGGCCTGGTGCCGACCATGTGCGCGATTGAGGCCGGCAAGGATATCGCGCTTGCCAATAAAGAGACACTGGTTACGGCGGGCGGCATTTTTATGGACGCGATCCGCCGTCATAAGGTCAAACTTTTGCCGGTGGACAGTGAACACTGCGCCATTTTTCAATCCTTGCAGGCAGGGCAGAAACAGGAACTGAAAAAGATTCTGCTGACGGCCTCCGGCGGTCCGTTTTTCGGAAGAACCGCGGACGAGTTAAAATCCGTCACGGCCGCACAGGCGCTCAAACACCCCAACTGGAGCATGGGCGCAAAGATTACGGTAGACAGTGCGACCCTGATGAATAAGGGGCTGGAGGTTTTGGAGGCAAGATGGCTTTTTGATGTAGATATTGACGATATTGAGGTGGTGGTACAGCGCGAGAGCATCATTCATTCGATGGTCGAGTTTTGCGATCACTCTGTGATTGCCCAGATGTCCATGCCGTCGATGAAACACCCGATCCAGTACGCATTTACCTATCCCGGGCGGCTGCCGAGCCGGGATGCGGAGGTCTCTTTTAAGGATCTTAAAAATCTCAGCTTTGCCGCACCGGATGAAGAAACGTTTCGCTGCCTTCCTTTGGCAAAGCAGGCCGGAAAGCTGGGCGGCATCATGCCGACCGTATTAAATGCCGCCAACGAGATGGCGGTTGCCGCATTCTTAAAGGGAAAAATTGGTTTTTTACAGATTGCGGAATATGTGGAAAAAACCGTGCAGAATACGCATAACCAAGAGAATCCGACGCTGGAGGATTTGATTTTAGTGAACAAAGAGGTTCGGGCAAAGGGAAAAGAGTGGGAGGATGAACACAGTCTATGAACACAATATGGACCCTGATTGGGGCAATCCTTATTTTTTCAGTCATTATCTTTGTGCATGAGCTGGGACATTTTATGCTGGCAAGATTTTTCGGCGTGACCGTCCATGAATTTGCGATCGGCATGGGGCCGGCGCTTTTCCAGTGGGGTAAGACGGGAAAAACGGTCTATTCCCTGCGCGCCATTCCGATGGGCGGCTTTTGTAAAATGGAGGGCGAGGACGAAGAGAGCGAGGAGGAAGGCGCTTTTAACAATAAAAAGCCGATCCCCAGAATCCTGATTTTGGCGGCCGGCGCTTTTATGAATCTTTTGCTTGGTTTTCTTGTGGTGCTGGTTTTAACGGCACAGTCGGCCTATCAGGGCGGCGGACTGCCGACCACCGTGGTGGAGTCGGTCAACGAGCAGGCCAGCGCGGCCGCGTTTTTGCAGCCCGGCGATCGGATTACTGCCATTAACGGAGAGAGGGTGCACATTCGCCGTGATCTGTCCTTTGCACTGTCGGACAGCCGCGGCGAGACCATGACGCTGACCTTCCGCCGCGGCAAAGAGAGCATGACAGAGTCCTTTGTACCGATGGAGACGACCTATGAGGACGGCAGCAAAGGCTACGTGGTCGGATTTCAGATTGCGGCGGCTCCGGTGACCGTCACCGGAATTTTGCATGAGGCCTTTTACCAGACGGTATGGATGGTAAAGCTGGTTTTTGTATCGCTGGGAATGCTGTTTCAAGGTCAAGCCGATGTCAGCGACCTGTCCGGACCGGTCGGTGTGGTTTATACCATGAATGCGGTGGCAAGGAGCGGTCTGTACAACTTTTTGTTCTTCGCGGCGTTTTTGGCGGTCAATATCGGTGTGATGAATCTTTTGCCGCTGCCGGCGTTGGACGGCGGAAGAATTTTTTTTGTCCTGATTGAACTGATCTTTCGCAGACCGATTCCCAGGGATAAAGAGGGATGGATCCATCTTGCCGGCTTTGCGCTGCTGATTCTTTTGATGCTTTATGCGACCTGGAACGATATCTCCAGAATTATATTTCATACGTAATAAAGAAGGAAGGGCTACTCGCCCTTCTTTTTTTGTGTTCTGGCGCAAAATGGACGGAATATCTTTTTGTCCGATACTTGACGGATGAGAAAAAGCTTGCTATAATGAAAGGAAAGATATTCCCCGCCGGATCGCGGCGGACAAAGCCCGTCTTTGTGCGGGCCTTGGTCATTTTTTTGAAAGAGGAGAAATCATGGAGAAACTGGGATTAAACGAAATACGGGAAAAATTTTTAACTTTTTTTGAGAGCAAGGGGCATCTTCGGCTGCCTTCCTTTCCGCTGGTTCCGCAAGGGGACGCCAGTCTGCTTTTGATTAACGCGGGCATGGCGCCGCTAAAACCATACTTTTTGGGAAAGGAGACGCCGCCGCGCAAGCGTGTTACGACCTGTCAAAAGTGTATCCGTACCCCGGATATTGAGTGTGTGGGACAGACCGCGCGGCACGGTACGTTTTTTGAGATGCTGGGCAACTTCTCGTTCGGCGATTATTTTAAAGAGGAAGTTACCATGTGGGCATGGGAATTTATTACCAAGGTGCTGGAGATTCCGACCGACCGTCTGTGGGTCAGCGTCTATGAGGAGGATCGGGAAACCGTTGATCTCTGGACAAAGAATGTGGGCGTAGACCCGAGCCGCATTGTATTTTTGGGTAAGGAAGATAACTTTTGGGAAATCGGGACAGGCCCCTGCGGCCCGTGCTCGGAGATTTACTTTGACCGCGGCGAGGAGTACGGCTGCGGCAAGCCGGACTGTGCCGTAGGCTGCGATTGCGACCGCTATGTTGAGTTCTGGAATCTGGTATTTACCCAGTTTGACAAAGACGAAAACGGAAACTATAACCGCCTGGCACATCCCAATATCGACACCGGTATGGGTCTGGAGCGTATGGCGTGCATCATGCAGGGCGTAACCTCGATCTTTGAGGTGGATACCATCCGCCGCATTTTGGACACGGCGGCCGAAATGGCAAAGGTGGCGTATGGCAAGGAGCATGACACGGATGTTTCGCTTCGCGTGATCTGTGACCATATCCGCAGTACGGTATTTTTGGTATCGGATGGCGTTCTTCCCTCCAACGAGGGTCGTGGCTATGTGCTGCGCCGGCTGCTGCGCCGCGCGGCAAGACACGGTAAGCTTTTGGGCATTGAGGGCGCATTCCTTTATCGCCTGGCAAAAACGGTTGCGGAGGAGAGCGGTGACGCTTATCCGGCGCTCAGACAGAATTTTGCTTATATTGAAAAGGTCATTAAGACCGAGGAAGAACGCTTTGCGGAGACCATCGACCAGGGTCTTGATATTTTAAAGGGCTATATGGACGATTTAAAGGCCGAGAAGAAAACCGAACTGTCCGGAGAGCAGGCATTTAAGCTCTATGATACCTACGGATTCCCGATCGACCTGACCCGTGAGATTGTGAGTGAAGAAGGACTCACCGTGGACGAGACGGAGTTTCAAAAACAGATGGAAATGCAGCGCAGCCGTGCCAGAGAGGCGCGCGGCGATATGGAGGACGCTGCATGGGAAGAAGATATTTTTGCGGTTCTTTCCGGTAATACTGTCTTTGACGGCTACCAAAAGGAAAGTGTTGACGCAAAGATTTTGGGGATCGGAAAAGACGGCGCCCTGGCAGATGCCGCATCCGAGGGGGACGAGGTTGTCCTCGTGCTGGATCAGACCTCTTTTTATGCAGAGAGCGGCGGTCAGATCGGCGATAGCGGTGTGATTGAGGGCGATGGCTTTGCGGTTCAGATTGACGATACCAAAAAGAGAAACGGAAAGTTCTTGCACCGCGGCGTTGTTACGGAGGGCACGGTTACGGTCGGCGCCGCTGCGGCGGCTCGTTATGATAAAGAACGGCGGCTGGCCATCGGACGGAACCATTCGGCCGTCCACCTTTTGCAGGCAGCGCTTAAAAACGTGTTGGGGGACCATGTCGCACAGGCAGGTTCTTATGTATCTGAGGATCGGCTGCGGTTTGACTTTTCGCACTTTGAGGCAATGAGCGAGGATGAGCTTAAAGCGGCTGAGGAACAGGTTAACCGCAAGATCCTGGAGGACCTTCCGATTGTCTGCGAGGAAAAGCCGATTGACGAGGCAAGAAAGATGGGCGCGGTAGCCCTGTTTAGTGAAAAGTACGGCGCGGTTGTCCGGGTGGTAAGGATGGGCGACTTTAGTATGGAGCTTTGCGGCGGTACCCACGCGGCATCCACCGGCAAGCTGGGACTGTTTAAAATTCTGTCCGAGACCGGTGTTGCGGCCGGCGTACGCAGAATTGAGGGCGTGACCGGGTTTGGCGTATTGCAGATGCTCGATGAACAGGCGGCGCTGTTACAGGCGGCAGCACATGTTCTTAAAACATCGCCGAAAGAGGTTGTCAGAAAGGCAGAGGCGCTGTTGGAAGAACTCAAGGAAAGCCGCCGCGAAACCGATAGCCTAAAGAGCCGTCTTGCAAAAGACGCCATGGGCAGCGTGATGGACGATGCGAAAAAGGTAGGCAGTACCTTGGTGGTTGCTAAACTTTTGGACGATAATATGGATATGAATACCCTGCGCGAGGTCGGCGATCAGTTAAAGCAGCAGTGTGAGGACGCGGTTCTGGTTCTGGCGTCCAAGGACGGCGGCAAGGTGAATGTGATTGCGATGGCAACACCCGCGGCGGTCAGCGGCGGCGCACATGCCGGAAAGATTGTTTCGCAGGTTGCAAAGGCGATGGGCGGCGGAGGCGGCGGCAAGCCGGAGTCCGCACAGGCCGGCGGCAAGGATCCCGAAAAGGCAGAGGCCGCACTTGCCATGGTTGAAGAAATTGTAGCGGCACAACAAAAATAGGGGTGACAAGATGGATTGCTTATTTTGCAGTATCATAAAGGGAGAGATCCCGTCCACAAAAATCTATGAGGACGATTTGGTGTATGTTTTTTCAGACATCGCACCGCAGGCGCCGGTGCATATGGTGATGGTGCCAAAGGCGCATATTGCCTCCGCCAATGAACTGACCGAGGAGAACGCAGCCGTGGTCGGACACATTTTTGCGGTTGCGGCAAGGCTTGCCAAGGAGCAGGGCTTTGCGGAAAACGGCTACCGCATTGTCAATAACTGCGGTGCGGACGGCGGTCAGACGGTTGGACATCTGCATTTTCATTTGCTTGCCGGCCGGAATCTCGGGTGGCCTCCGGGCTGATGCATCCATGCCAAAAATGGGGGCGGGCTGCTGCATTTGCAGCGGCGCGCCTTTTCCGGTTTTGGTGGTATTAAACGACAGGATTATTGGTATCATAGAAGAGAAAGCAGCAGAAAAGGAGTAGAAGATCATGCAGACAAAATCGATTTGCAAGGGCGTTGATCTGCGGATTTTAAACGATCCCAAGTTTAAGACCAACACCTTGAGTATATTTTTTCATATTCCACTGAAACGGGAGACCGTGACTTATGCGGCGCTTTTGCCGTCCGTGCTCAAGCGCGGTTCGCAAAAATATCCCAGGCTGAGCGACATGGCAAAGCGGCTGGCGGATTTATACAGTGCGGCATGCGCTGCCGGTGTGCGCCTTAAGGGCGACTGTGAGGTCTTGTATTTTACCATGGATTATATCGCGGACGCCTATATCGGAGAGAATCTGACCGACGCGGTACTTGAATTTATGGAGGAATTTGTGTTTGCGCCGCTGACAAAAGACGGCGGCTTTCTGCCCGAATATGTGGACGGCGAAAAGGAGAACCTGAGACAGGCAATCTTAGGACTCATTAACGATAAGAAGGAATACACCGATGTCAAGTGTCGGGAGGCCATGTTCGGCAAAGAGGGCTACGGCATGTTTGAGGCCGGTTATGTTGAGGATTTGGACGAAATCACGCCGGAGGGACTTTACGACTTTTACCGATCCGTGCTGCAAAACGCGAAGGTGGATATCTTTATGAACGGAACGGTAGAGGAAGAAAACGCCGCAGCGGTGATGCGTACGTTTGCAGCACGGCTTCTTCCGAGAGAGGCGGACTACGGTAAAACCCGCGTTGCTGTGTCTAACCGCAAGGCGGTACAAAAAATTGTGGAAGAGATCGACGTCGCGCAGAGCAAGCTTGCCATCGGCCTGTGCTGCGGTGTAGAACCGACGGCAAAGGAGTATTATGCCTTGATGCTGGCAAGCTGTATCTTTGGCGGCAGTCCGTTTTCCAAGCTCTTTCAGAATGTGCGCGAAAAGCTGAGCCTGGCCTATTATGCCGGCTGCCGCACCGACCGCATGAAGAGTGTGATGATGATCAGCTCCGGCATAGAGACCAAAAATTATCAGGCGGCGTATGACGAGATTATGGTGCAGCTGGATAAGATGAAGCAGGGCGAGATCACGGACGCAGAGATTGCCGCGGCCAAAAAATACATGGCAACAGGGATTCGTTCGATCAAGGACAGCCTCCGCGGCATGGAGGACTACTATTTAAGTCAGGTTATGATGGGGCAGCAGCAGGATTTGGATTCCCTGCTGCAATGCTTAAACGCCGTCACGCGGGATGAAATCATAGCCGTGATGCAGAAAGTGACGCCGGATACCATTTACTTCTTAAAGGGAATCGAAAGCGGAGGGGAGGATGCGCAGTATGAAGATTAAGACCGTAAGAAACGAGCAGCTGGGCGAGGAAATGCAGTATACGGTACACGAAAGCGGCCTGCGCGTTTATGTGTTTCCCAAAAAGGGATTTAATAAATACTACGCGATTTACGGGACGGAGTACGGTTCCATTGACCGCAGCTTTCTTGTGCCGGGCGATACGGAAATGACGACCGTGCCGGACGGCATTGCGCATTATCTGGAGCATAAGCTGTTTGAACAGGAGGACGGCGGCAATGCGTTTGACCTGTTCGCAAAAACGGGAGCCAGCAGCAACGCGTTTACCAGCTTTGATATGACGGCGTATTTGTTCTCCTGTACCGACCATTTTTATGAAAATCTGGATATCCTTTTGGAATTTGTCAACCACCCGTATTTTACGGATGAAAATGTGGCAAAAGAGCAGGGCATCATCGGTCAGGAAATCCGTATGTACGATGATGACCCGGACTGGCGCGTGTTTTTCAATACGCTCTCGGCGATGTACCACAATCACCCGGTCAAGCTGGATATTGCCGGCACGGTGGAGAGCATCTCGCATATCACGCCCAAGCTTTTGTACGATTGCTACCGTACCTTTTATAACCCGGCAAATATGATGCTGGTTCTGGTGGGGGATATTGATATGGAAACGGCGCTTTCCTATGTAGATCGGCATGTCGACGCGGCAAAGAACCTTGGACAGATTCCGCGTGCCAAGGTGAGTGAGCCGGCGGCGCGGAATACAGAAAAGATCGAGCAGAAGCTTTTGGTGGCGCAGCCGATGTTTCGGATCGGGTTTAAGGATCACGATCTTAGCGGTGACGCAGCAGAGCGGGAGCAAAAGGAAATTGCAACCGAGCTGATTTTAGAATCCGCCTTTGGCAAGAGCAGTGACTTTTATATGCAGCTTTACGAAGAGGGGCTCATTGACAGTTCCTTTGACACGGAGACAGAACGATCCAAAAGCTATGGCTTTACGTTAATCGGCGGCGAATCCAAGGATCCGGAGCAGGTGTACCAAAGAGTGCTCGGCAGATTGGAAGAGCTGCAACAAAGCGGTATTTTGGAGGAAGAACTGGCGCGGGCCAAAAAGGCGCTGACTGCCGGTTACATCCGCACTTTTAACAGTGTGGAGCAGATGGGCAACGCATTGCTTCGCCGGCTGATGGCAGGCGATGACCCGCTTTCGTTCCGCACCGCAGTGTCTGCCGTCACCAAAGAGGCCGTTGACGCACGGCTGCGCACTCATTTTGATATCAAAAACGCGGTGCTTTCGGTGGTTCGGCCGCCGGAGGCCGATCAAGACTAGCCGGTTTGCGGCGTATGCGATCTGAGGGGGTGTCAAGTTGATTAATCAAATTACATTTTCCGGCCTTGGCCTTGATTTTGAGGTCAGCCGGGTTGCATTTCGGATTTTCGGCGTTTCGGTTTACTGGTACGGGCTGATGATTGCCGCCGGGCTTTGTCTTGCGATTTTATACGGATTTTATGAATCCAAACGGGTCGGCCTTGGCCAGGATGATTTGCTGAATATGATTTTGCTCGCGGTGCCGGCGGCAATTATCGGCGCGCGGCTCTACTATGTCGCGTTCAGTTGGGATATATACCGGGATGATTGGCTTTCTATCCTGGATATCCGCAGTGGTGGTCTGGCAATCTATGGCGGTGTGATTGGCGCCTGCCTGACGATTTTGATCTATTGTAAAAAGAAAAAGCTCTCGATCGGGATGGTTTTGGACGTGCTGGCAATCGGTTTGCTGATCGGACAATCCATCGGCCGCTGGGGTAACTTTTTTAACGGCGAGGCATACGGCGCGGCCACATCGCTGCCCTGGGCAATGACGATTCACCAGGACGGTAAGCTGCTGGCGGAGAACGTGCATCCGACCTATCTTTACGAATCTTTGTGGAACGCGGTCGGCATCCTTGTGCTTTGGGGCTACCGAAAAATCCGCAGTTATCCGGGCGAGACGTTTTGCGGGTACCTGGTCTGGTACGGCCTCGGCCGTGCCTGGATTGAAGGGCTGCGTGCGGATTCGCTCTACATAGGCGCGCTGCGTGTGTCGCAGCTGCTGGCGATTTTGACCGTGATTGCAGGACTTGCTGTCATTATCATACGCCGATTCAAGAAAACAACGAAATAAAAAATAAGCGCGGGATTTTCCCGCGCTTCAGGCTGTCGAAAAAGTCAGTTTTCAGCAAGATATTGCTTTGAATTAATAGCCCTACGCCCAAAGATCCGCCGCCGGTCTCGGCTCTCGCCTCGGTCAGCGATGGACGATTGCCACCGGCAATCATCGCCCCGTTACGGCAATGTCGCAATATCTTGCCGAAAACGGCGTAAAATCGGCGAAAAATTTCATTGCCGCGCCGCCGTGGTAGGCATGGCTAAGCAGGGGACGGCGATCAAATCAAAATGAAATTTTTCGCAAAATGGGTTTATCGACACGCTCAAGCGCGGGATTTTCCCGCGCATATTTTTTTGCCCGTTTTCAGTCTTTTTTTCTTTTACGGCAAAAAACAGCGGCATTACCCTGTGGGGAATGAAAGGGAATTTAAAATTCTGTAGGTTCCTGCTGTATTGCATCAAAAATCGAAAAAATGGGAAAAATTGTAAAAATTTTGCGCAAATATGGATAGCCTATGTCGTCTTGTGACAGCATAATAAAAAATTTGTAAAAAAAACTTAATTTTTTTTCAAAAAAACTATTGCATTCTGGACGTAAATGGATTAGAATAAGAGAGAAGTGGAGCGAAGTGGATGAAAGTGTATTAAAATGGATGAAAAAATACTTTCCCCTTTGCCAATCAAACAGACGAAAGGAGACGGCAAGATGCTCATCGGCGAATATCATCAGAACATTGATGCCAAGGGTCGTATCAATATCCCGGCAAAGTTTCGGCTTGACCTGGGCGAGAGCTTTGTCGTAGCCAAGGGTCTGGATAATTGCGTTTATCTTTATCCCAAAGCCGCATGGGAACGGTTTGAAGAAGAACTTTGTTCTGTACAGCCGACTCAGCGCCGGCGTTTGCATCGCTTTTTCTTCAGCGGTGCGGAGGAATGCAGCGCCGACACGCAGGGGCGTGTGGTGATTCCGCCGAAAATCCGTGAGTATGCCGGACTGCAAAAAGAGATTGTGGTAATCGGCGTGTCGGATAAGATTGAGGTCTGGGGTCTGGAGCAGTGGAACCGTTATATGGAGGATCCTGCTTTTGAGGCCGAGGAGATCGCAAAGGTGATGGAGGATCTGGGTATTTAAAAACCGGGAGGCAGAGCATGGAATTTTCGCATATATCGGTTTTGCTTCAGGAAAGCGTGTCATATCTTAATGTTAAGCCGGACGGAATTTACGCGGACGGGACACTGGGCGGCGGCGGACATTCTGCTTTAATTTGCAGCCGGTTGTCAAAGGACGGCATGCTGTTGGGGATTGACCGTGATAAAACGGCGCTCCGGGCAGCAAAGGAGAGGCTTGACGCGTTCCCATGCAAAAAACAGTTTTGCCATCGCAATTTTTTTGACATTACATCAATTTTACAAGAGATGAACATCCCGCAGCTGGACGGTGCAATTTTGGATTTGGGAGTTTCCTCCCCGCAGCTTGATTGCGCGGAGCGCGGGTTTAGTTATCACCAAACGGCACGGCTGGATATGCGGATGGATCAGGATGCCGCACTGGACGCCTATCAGGTTGTCAATGCCTATACCGAGGAGCAGCTGTCCTCGCTGATTTTACGGTACGGTGAGGAGCGCTACGCCCGTAAGATTGCATCGGCAATCGTAGGGGCGCGCAAGCGTAAGCCGATTGAGACGACCACCGAGCTTGCGGATCTCATCAGGCAGGCTTTTCCGCCGTCGGCGCGATATGCGGACAAGCATCCGGCAAAACGGACATTTCAGGCAATCCGAATTGCCGTAAACGGTGAATTGGACGGACTGGGCGATGCCTTAAAAGGCTTTGTACGGCACCTAAAGCCCGGCGGAAGACTCGCAGTCATTACCTTCCATTCGCTGGAGGATCGGATTGTCAAGACAACCTTTTCCGAGCTGGCAAGGGGCTGCATCTGTCCGAAAGATTTTCCCGTTTGTGTCTGCGGCAAAAAACCGGAGGTAGCCCTGGTGAACCGAAAACCGATTATAGCCGGAGAAAAGGAACAGAGTGAGAACCGCAGAGCGCATAGCGCCAAGCTGCGCGTGATTGAAAAGCGCTGAAACCGTGATGGGATCAATTCAATAATACAGAGAGGATGAGAGACGTGGCGACATCGACACCCCAGAGACAAAACCGTACCGTGCGTCAGGCGCACGTAGCGCCTGATTACAGCTACCGTCGCGGACATGCCGCCGCCTCGCGTGCGCGTTACGGGTCACAGACCGCCTATGCGCCGCAGCGGCGCACACAAAGTATGCCGTCTCCCGATCCGGGCGTCGTAAGGACGCCGAAAACGGCAGCGCAGCCGAAAAAGACGGAGAGTGTGCGCGTTTCCAAAAGGAAGGCGCTGCAAACGCTTGGCCGTATCGGCGTTGTGTTTGTGATGTGTTGTTTCATGATTTATCGTTACACCTTAATCCTGGAATCAAATGAAAAAATTACAAAGCTGGGCAGCGATCTTGCCGCGGCAGAATATCAGAACCAGTCCATCCAGGCAAAGATTGACCGCGCCTTGGAACTCGGTACCCTGGAGGAATACGCCACGGGAAAGCTCGGCATGATTCGTCCGGATCAGTCACAGATTTTTTATGTTGATGTGCAGATGGGGGACGAGACGACGGCAAAAGAGGAAGACAAGCCAAACACGCTTTCCGGGACGCCGGGTGCGCTGATTCATGCAATTCGTGTTTTAAAATAGAAAAAATCGGAATAAACTGAAAGTGGAAGGGTTCGACCCGGCAGACAGAAAACCGCGCCGGAATGTAATGTATCAATGGGCATAAGGGATTGATCTCTTATGCCTGTTTCGCCATAACCCCGGCAAATGCAAAAAAAACGGGCATGAGCGGCGGATATCGGAGGTGTCACAATGGCAAAAAAACGAAAAAAGGGAGTCTATCTCGCCGGCAGAACCATGATCATGCTGGCGGCGTTCTCCGCTGCCTTTCTTCTTTTGATCGGCAGGACGGCCTGGCTGCAGATTGTGCAGGGCGAAAAGCTGTCCCGCGATGCGCTGCAGCAGCAGACCAGCGATAACACGGTCAGCGCTAAACGCGGCAAGATTTATGACCGTAACCTTAAGGTTTTGGCCAGTAATGTCTCGGTGGAGACCATCAGCATTGCTCCGGCAGAGCTGCGCAGCAGTATCAAAAAAAATGAGCTGTCGGCCGCCAAGGTGGCAGAGGATCTGGCCGGCATTTTGAGCATGGACGTGCAGACGCTGGAAGGGAAAATCAATCGCCAGAGCAGCTTTGAATATATGAAGAAAAAGGTCGACAAGGATATTGCGGACGAGGTGCGCGCCTATGTTGAGGATAAAAAGCTGAGCGGTATCAGTTTTGTCGAAGATGTCAAGCGGTTTTATCCTTATAACAACCTGGCCTCTCACATTATCGGATTTGTGGGAAACGATAACCAGGGGCTTGAGGGCATCGAGAGCATCTGTGACGACGAATTGAGCGGGGTGCCGGGACGTGTGGTAACCACCCAAAAGACGACCGGCTTAGAGTCGGGCACCAATTATGAAAACTATATCGAGGCACAGGACGGCAGCAGCGTGGTGCTGACCATTGACGAGGTCATCCAGGGCTATGTGGAAAAACACCTGGAAAATGCGCGGATTGCCAATAAGCTGGAGCAGGGCGCGGCGGCCGTGGTGATGGACGTCAATACCGGCGATATTTTAGCGATGAGCTCCAAGCCGGACTACGATTTAAATGAGCCCTTCGCGATTACGGATGCGATCCGGGCAAAGTACAGCGGCATCGATGATGAGCTAAAGGCCTTAGAAGGCGAGGAATATAATAAGCGTTTTAATGAAGTGATTCAGACGGTACGCCGCAACAAGGCGGTGGTAGATTCGTACGAGCCGGGATCCACCTTTAAATCGGTGGTGGCATCGTTGGGGCTTGAAACCGGGGCGGTTAAGTTAGAGGACACCTTTCAGTGCGGCGGTGTGCAGCAGGTGCTGACCGAGCGGATTCACTGCGCAAATCGAAACGGACACGGTACTCAGACCTTTGCCCAGGCGGTGCGCAACTCCTGTAACCCCGCCTTTATCCAGATCGGTCAAAAAATCGGAAAGGAGCGGTTTTTGCGCGGTGTGCGCGCCTTTGGCTTTTTTGAGGAAACCGGAATCGAACTTCCCGGTGAAACAGCCGGTGTCGGATTTACCGAGGATAATTTCAGCGAGGTTGACCTTGCGACTTCTTCGTTCGGTCAGTCGGTGACGGTGACGCCGCTGCAGATGATTACGGCAGTCAGTGCGGTCGCCAACGGAGGAAAGCTCTATAAGCCGCATCTGATTAAAGAAATTGTCAATTCCGAAAATATTGTGATCGAAAAGAACGAACCGGAGCTGGTACACCAAGTCATTTCGGAGGAAACCAGCCGGACAATGTGCGGCATCTTAGAATCCGTTGTGTCGGAGGGCGGCGGTAAGAACGCTTACCTTGCCGGTTACCGCATCGCCGGTAAAACCGGTACCTCAGAGAAAATCCCCCGCGGCAACGGGAAATATATTGCATCCTTTTTGGCATTTGCCCCGGCTGATGATCCGCAGGTTGCCTGCCTGGTAATTTTGGATCAGCCGCCGGTCGGTATGCCTTACTATGGCGGTGTGATTGCGGCGCCGGTGGTAAAAAATATTATGGAAGAGACTCTGCAGTATCTGGGTGTGGAACCGAGATATAAAGAAAAGGAAAAGGATCTTGTCGATATCGAGGTGCCGGATTTGTCCGGTATGACGGTGGCCGACGCGGAAAAGAAACTGAATGAGAGCGGATTTCGGATTCGAATCAAGGGGGACCGCAATGCTGTCGTCAGCGATCAGATTCCCAAGGCGTATACCAGGCTGGTCAGCGGATCAACCGTGGTGGCGTATACCGTCGGTACCAAAGCGGAGCGAACCGTGGTAGTACCCAAGGTGATTGGCGAGAGTGCGGCTGCGGCGACGTCGATGCTGACAGGAGAGGGACTGAACGCCAGAATCCATGGTGTCCCCGGCGAGGGCGGCGCCGTGTGCAGCGGCCAGTCGCCGGAGGCAGGCTCTATCGTGGAGCCGGGAACCGTTGTGACGCTGGATTTTAAATACCAAGGCGCGAATGATTAGTTGCACAGGGGTTGTGCGGCGTATGGGGGCTAAGCAGAACATATCCTGTGCCTGAAGGAGGAAAAACCATGAATTTATCCGAGTTGTTAAAGGATGTAACCGTTGAGTCACTGACCGGAAACCCACAGCTTGCCATCAACGGGATTGCATTTGATTCCCGTGCGGTAAAACCGGGAAATTTGTTTGTTTGTATCAGCGGATTTGAGACGGATGGTCACAAGTATGCGCCGCAGGCGATTGAAAAGGGCGCGGCGGCCATTCTTGCGGAACGGGATTTGAGCGATCTGGGCGTGACCTGCGCGGTAGTGAAAAATTCCAGAAAAGCGCTGGCGCTGGTGTCGGCTGCCTTTTACGGCCACCCGGAAAAAAATTTTTGTCTGATCGGGGTTACCGGCACGAACGGTAAGACCACGACCACCTATCTCATCAAATCGGTGCTGGAGGCAATGGGAAAAAAGGTGGGTCTGATCGGCACCAACCAGAATATGATCGGCACCGAGATTATTCCGAGCAAGCGTACCACGCCGGATTCTCTGGAGCTGATGCGCCTGTTTTCCAAAATGGCTGAAAAAAAGGTGGACTATGCCATTATGGAGGTTTCCTCGCATTCGTTGGTGCTTGACCGTGTGACCGCGTGCACCTTTGACGTGGGCGCGTTTACCAATATTACGCAGGATCATTTGGATTTTCATAAGACTATGGAGGAATATCTCAAGGCAAAGGGAATCCTGTTTCAGATTTCCAAAAACGGGGCAATTAACGCAGATGACCCCGCAGCAAAGCAGCTTTTGGAACTTTCAACATGCGAAAAGATGCTGACCTATGGCGTGGAGAGCGAGTGTGATATGCGCGCATCCGATGTAGAACTGCGTGAAAACGGCGTATTTTTTGTGCTAAATTATGAAGGAAAAGAATATCATGTAGAATTGGGAATCCCCGGGAAATTCTCGGTCTATAATGCGCTGACGGCGCTTTCTGCGCTGGCGGTATCCGGTATCCCGGTTGACCGTGCCGTCGCATGCCTGAAAAAAGCACGCGGCGTCAAAGGCCGGATCGAGGTAGTGAATACCGGCCGGGATTTTTCGGTTATCATTGATTATGCGCATACCCCCGACGGCCTTGACAATGTGCTGCAAACCATCCGCGGGTTTGCTAAGGGAAGAGTGATTACGGTGTTTGGCTGCGGCGGAGACCGAGATAAGGGAAAACGCCCCAAAATGGGCAAAATCGCCTCGAAAATGTCCGATTATTGCGTGGTAACCAGCGATAATCCGCGGACAGAGAATCCGAACGCCATTATTGAGGATATCATGGTCGGCGTCCGTGAGGGCGGCGGCGATTACACCGTGGTTCCCAATCGTTTTGAGGCAATTGAATTTGCACTTGACCATGCAAAAAAAGATGATATAATATTACTTGCCGGTAAGGGACACGAGACGTATCAGATTCTGGCGGACCGTACCATTACGTTTGACGAAAGGGAGATTGTCCGCAAGCTCCTGGACGCGCCTGCCGGTGAATGATATGGTTTTGCGCTTGAAAAAGACCGAGCTTCGGTGTTTTTTCATCGAAAAACCGAGACAATGAGGTGATAGCATGGAATGGATTTTAAACATTGCGCAGGCGGCCGCACTGATGCACGGCACGGTGCACGACTGTAGCGAAGATGAGATTATCTGTTCTGTTTCAACGGATACCCGTACCATTCAAAAGGGAGCTCTGTTTTTTGCATTGCAGGGCGACCGCTTTGACGGGCATAAGTTTGTGGAGGCAGCTGTGGACAGCGGCGCCATTTGCTGTGTGGTAAACCGCGGCGAGGAAATCACGGACAGCGTACCGCGGATTGCGGTTGAAGATACGGCGGCCGCACTGCGGGATCTGGCGGCCGGGTATCGGGCAAAGTTCCATATTCCGGTGGTCGGGATTACCGGCAGCGTCGGAAAAACCTCGACCAAAGAAATGATTGCGTCGGTTTTGGCGCAGCAGTACCGCACCCATATGACAAGGGGGAATTTTAACAACGAGATCGGGCTGCCGCTGACCGTCTTTGATCTTATGAAAGAGGACGAAATGATGGTGCTGGAGATGGGAATGAGTCATTTTGGCGAGATTTCGCGGCTGACCCATATTGCAAGACCGGATACGGCGGTCATCACCAACATCGGCGTGTCGCATATGGAAAATCTGGGCAGCCGCGAGGGAATTAAGCAGGCCAAGTTTGAAATTTTAGAGGGGCTCTCTATGGACGGCGCCGTGATTTTAAACGGAGATGACGACCTTTTGTGGGGAGCCGGCGGCGATATTGAGTATGAAACCCTGTATTACGGGATTCAAAATAAAAGCTGCGATTTGAATGCGGTCGATATCAGGACGTATTCGGACAGCAGTGAATTTATCTGTAAGATCGATGGCACGGAATATAAATTTGTCATCAGTGTGCCGGGTCTGCATCACGTCTACAATGCGCTTGCGGCGATTTTAGTGGGACTTCGCTACAATGTGGATATCGCGGATATCCAAAAGGGAATCCGCCTGTTTCAGCCGAGCGGACTGCGGCAGACAGTGGTCCATCTTCCGGATTATGAATTGATCCGCGACTGTTACAATGCAAGTCCTGCGTCCATGCAGTCCGGGCTCTCGGTGCTGGCGCTCCTCCCGGCTAAGGGGCGGCGCGTTGCCTGCCTTGCGGATATGTTAGAGCTTGGCGAAATATCGGAGGCGGCACACCGTGAGGTCGGTAAGCTTGCGGTGGAGTACGGTACGGACGTTTTGCTGACGGTCGGCGCGGCGGCGCACGACATTGCACGCGGCGCGGAGGAGGCCGGGATGAATACGGCAGATATTTATGAATTTGACGATAACGAGAGTCTGTGTCAAAAGCTGCCCGTTCTTTTAAAAAAGGGCGATGCGATTTTGGTCAAAGGCTCGCGCGGGATGCATTTGGAGGAGGTCGCCGATGCGATTGAATCAATGCAGAGCCGGGATAAGGCGCAAGGATAAGGCGCAGATATGTACGGCGCTTTGGGGCTTTTGACAAAATGAAGCAGAACGAGGGGTTTTGATATGCAGTATTTATGGATTTGTGCGGCGCTGGCATTTTTGCTGGCAGCCGTGTTGGGCAGAGTTTTGATTCCGATACTCAGACGGCTAAAGTTTGGACAGGAAATCCGGGAGGAAGGGCCGAAATGGCACGAAAAAAAGTCCGGTACGCCGACTATGGGCGGATTTATCTTTTTGATTGCGATGGTGATTGCCTTGCCGGCTGCCATGGCAGCCGGCAACGTCCTCGGTGAGATGGTACCGGGGGTGCGTCCGATTTTGATGCTTGTCGTAGTGACGCTGGCGTTTGCCGCCATTGGCTTTTTGGATGACTACATCAAGGTTATTTTAAAGCGGAATCTCGGCCTGACGGCAAGTCAAAAATTCGGCCTGCAGTTTTTGGTGGCGCTGGCCTATGTCAGCTGGGCGGTATTTAGCAAAAACGTCGATACGGTGGTGCGGATTCCCTTTACCGAGGCAAGCTGGAATTTGGGATGGTTCTTTATCCCGTTTGCGGTGATTGTGGTTCTGGCAACGGTGAACAGCGTAAATCTAACCGATGGCCTGGACGGCCTTGCAACCAGCGTGACACTGGCGGTTGCGGTCTTTTTCCTTTTGGTATCGACGGTGGGGAGGCTCTTTAACCCGGCGGTTGCGTTGTTTTCATCCGCGATGATCGGCGGTTTGCTGGGGTTTTTACTCTATAATAAGTATCCTGCGAAGGTCTTTATGGGTGATACCGGGTCCTTAGCGCTGGGCGGCGCCGTCTGCGGTATGGCAATCCTGCTGGAAGAACCGCTGGCGCTTTTGATTGTCGGCTTTGTTTATGTGATGGAGTCCCTGTCCGTGATTATGCAGGTGACCTCTTATCAGCTGACCGGCAAGCGTATTTTTAAAATGAGTCCGATTCACCATCACTTTGAGATGTGCGGCATGAGCGAGAAAAAAATTGTGGCGATGTTTACGGCGGTTACTGTTGTTTTATGTGCGCTGATGTATTTCTTTGGCTAAGGGCTTTCGTATAAACAAGCGTTTTGGCACAGGAGAGTGCAAATCGGTCGCGCTCAATCGGTTTATGGACTTGTTCGGATATAAGAAAGGTGAAAATAAGGGGGAAACAGCATGGCGGGTCAATATGATTTTCAAAACCGACGTTCTTTTCAGCAAAAGCCGTCCGGCAGCCATCGCCGTGATACGGCAAGACATGCCCGGCCTGTGCCGCGCGGTACGGGAAGCGGTGTGCGGCAGATGTTTTCCGGGATTCCAATGACCAAGGGCGATATGGACTATCCGTTTTTGATTGCGGTTGGGTTGCTGCTTGCCTTTGGTCTTATTATGCTTTTCAGCGCCGGCAGCGCCAAGGCATTCGCCACCTTCGGCGATAGCCTGTATTTTGTCAAAAGCCAGATCAAGGGCGTGGTGATTGGCGGCGTTATGATGTGGTTTTTTTCCAAGGTTGACTATCATGTGCTGGGAAGATGGGCGGCAGTAGCGCTGGCCGGTTCGATCTTCCTTTTGGTTCTGGTGGTTATCCCCGGCGTGGGTACCAACCGTAACGGCGCAACACGCTGGCTGTTTGGATTTCAGCCGTCAGAGCTTGCAAAATGTGCCGTGATTTTGTTCTTTTCGTACAGTTTGTCCCAAAACCGAAACCTTTTGGGAAGCTTTCGGCACGGCTTTTTGCCATACCTTGTCGTACTGGGCGTGGTGGTGGTTCTTCTGATGCTGGAACCGCACTTTTCCTGTAGCTTGCTGATTATTTTGACGGGGTGTCTGATGTTGTTTATTGCCGGAACGCCCATGAAGCATTTTGGCTATATCATGGCGCCCGGCGTGCTTGCTGCGGCCGCCTTGGTTATCAAGGCGCCGTACCGCATGGCTCGTATCACGGCGTTTTTGAATCCCTTTGCTGACAAGCAGGGCGACGGATGGCAGATCGTGCAGTCACTCTATGCGATCGGCTCCGGCGGACTGTTCGGCGTGGGACTGGGTAAAAGCCGTCAAAAATACCTGTCCCTTCCGGAGCCGCAAAACGACTTTATTTTTTCGGTGCTGGCTGAGGAATTGGGTCTTCTCGGCGCAATCCTTTTGATTGTCCTGTTTTTGTTCCTGATCGTCCGCGGTATCAAAATCGCGTCAAAATCGCCGGATCTGTTCGGCAAGCTTTTGGTGACGGGCATTATCGGCATTGTTGCCTTTCAGGCGATCATCAATATTGCTGTGGTAACCTCATCGATTCCGGTTACCGGCATGCCGCTACCGTTTTTCAGCTTTGGCAGTACGGCGCTCAGTATCACCATGGCGGAGATGGGGATTGTACTGAATGTCTCCAGACAGGCACAGATGGAAAGCGGCTTAGGCACGCGGAAATCGAATCCGATACGCCCTGTGCGCTTAACCTGATGTTAGTAATCCGAACCCGCCTAAATCGGCGTAATTTTGGAATATTTTAGCTTGTCATCTTTGCAAGGCGCCGAGCCTTGCTGCATCTTTCGCACCAAAATCTGCTCAAAATTGAATCCTTTTCAGGTCGTAGAATTTTGAGAGAGCGGATTTTTGGTTGCTGCATAAGCAAAAACGGAGGTAATCCTAACGGATTGCCGAGTATTGAGCGTAGCGAAAGCGGAAATCCGATTCCCAAAATCGGGGTTCGGATTGCTCACTTTCGGCTAAGAAAGGAAGGATGAGCATGCGGCTGTTATTTGCCGGCGGCGGCACGGCGGGACATATCAATCCGGCGCTTGCCATTGCCAATTACTTTTGCGAAAGAGAGCCGGGGACAGAGGTTCGCTTTGTCGGTACCAAAGAGGGGCTTGAGACCGCCCTGGTGCCGCGCAGCGGCTATCCCATTGATTATATCCGTATTCACGGCTTTGAAAGAACGCTGTCGCTGCAGGGACTAAAAACCGTGGCGGAGATTCCTTTTGCTGTGCGCAGCGCCGGAAGGATCATCAAGGAATTTCAGCCGGACGCCGTGATCGGAACCGGCGGTTATGTGGCAGGGCCGGTGGTGTACGCGGCGGCCATGCGGCATATTCCGACCCTGGTGCATGAATCCAATGCGTTTCCCGGTGTGACGACCAGACTGCTTGCCGGCAAAGCAAGCGTGGTTGCGCTTGGCGTGGAGGATGCAAAAAGATATCTGAAGAAGCCCAAGCGCGTTATTGTGACCGGGACACCGCTGCGCGCGTCGCTGCTTGAGACCGATGCGTTTGCTGCGCGGCGTCAGTTGGGGCTGGACAGCCGGCCGTTTCTTTTGATCTTTGGCGGCAGTCTGGGCGCCAGAGACTTTAACCGTACTGTGGTGGATTGGATTTCTAAGACGGCGCAGGAGGGAAACTATCAAATTCTGATGGGTACCGGAAAGCTGCACCAGTATGACGCGGTACAAAAACGGTTTTTGGAAAACGGTGTGAACTTAAAAAGTTTGCCGCATGTGACGGTATCGGAATATATCTATCATATGGATATCGCTATGGCGGCGGCGGATTTGGTGATCTGCCGTGCCGGGGCGAGTACCCTGTGCGAATTGACCGCACTCGGAAAACCGGCAATTTTAGTACCGTCACCCTACGTGACGGGAAACCATCAGGAGCATAACGCCAGAGCGATTGAGCGCGGCGGCGGCGCAAGCGTTATTTTAGAGAGCGCGTTCACGCCGGAGACGCTCGATTGCGCCGTGCGCGGCCTTACGGAAAACAAAGAGGCGCTTCACACCATGCAGCAGCGCTCCAAAAAGATGGGACATATTGACGCCTTAGAGCAGCTGTACCGGGAAATCAAACGGATTACCGATGCGGCGAAAAAGGATTAGATCATACCTCGTCTCAATAAACAAAATTCCGGCAGCTTTCGGCCGGGCGGTCAGGCACCAAAGCACGTACCCTGCATAAGATAGGGTGTAGAGTGAGGAGGTGCTGACCTTGCGCAGCTTGAACCTATACGGCGGGGAGCCGTTACATGGGGAACTGACGGTGCAGGGCTCGAAAAATTCGGTGCTGCCGATTTTGGCGGCGACGCTGCTGAGCCGTGAGCCGTGTGAGATTCACAATTGTCCCGACCTTTTGGATGTACGTGCGGCATTTGAAATTTTAGAAAACCTGGGGTGCACAGTGCAGTACGACGGTGAGACCGCCGTGGTTGATCCGACTGCGGCCAGCCGTTCGGTCATCCCGGATGAGCTGATGCGGAAAATGCGTTCCTCGGTGATGTTTTTGGGCGCGATGCTGGGACGTTTCGGGCGTGCCTGTATCAGCTATCCCGGCGGTTGTGAGCTGGGGGCAAGACCCATCGACATTCATCTTGGCGCGCTAAGCAGACTGGGCGTTGAACTGCGGGAGGACGGCGGCGATATCCGCTGCCTGCTGCGCCGTTATCTGCCGCAGACGGTGACCTTGATGTTTCCGAGTGTGGGAGCCACCGAAAATGTGATGCTGCTTTGCGCGGGGATTCCCGGTGAGACGCGATTGGTTCACCCGGCCAGAGAACCGGAAATTGTAGATTTGCAAAACTTTTTAAACTGTATGGGAGCGGAAATCCGGGGCGCAGGTTCTGATTGTATTCGGATTCGGGGCAGTGCGCAGCTGCATGGCTGCAGCTATACCGTGATCCCGGATCGGATTGCGGCGGCCACCTACGCGTGTGCGGCGGTGGCGTGCGGCGGAGAGGTTTTGCTGCGTAAGACCGAACCGGCGCATCTTTTGATGCTGCTTGCGGTGCTGCGGGATATGGGGGTTGACGTTAAGGAGGATGAGGATCAAATCCGCATCATCTCCGATGGGCGGCCCGATGCGGTACCGCTGGTGAAAACCTTGCCGTATCCGGGATTTCCGACCGATATGCAGCCACTGCTTATGGCGGCCGTGCTGAAGGCAAGGGGCAGCACCGTATTGAATGAGACGATTTTTGAAAATCGGTTTAAGCATGTGGGCGAGTTTTTGCGTATGGGCGCCGATGTCAGAATCGAGGGGACAAACGCCATTGTAAACGGAGTGCGCCGGCTGCACGGCGCTAAGGTACAGGCGGCGGATCTGCGCGGCGGCGCTGCGCTTGCCATTGCAGGCTTGAGTGCAGAGGGAAAAACAACGCTTAGCGGCGTAGAACATATTGAGCGCGGTTATGTGGCGATCGACAAGGCGCTCACGGAGCTTGGCGCAAGGGTTACATGGGAACCGTGACCGTGCCGGGGGAATCATCAAAACGCCGATGGAAAACGGCGGATGATTCTCCCTCAGACTAACATCAGGTTATGGACAAGCTATCAAAGAGGTGACGAAAATGCGAAAGAAAAGAAAAACAAAAAAAACGTTTCGGGCAAGACCGCTGCTGATATTGCTTTTGCTGGTGGTTGTCGGCGCTGCTGCCGGGCTGTTGTTCTCACCCGTTTTCCGCGTGAGCACGGTCTGGTGCGAGGGCAATCAGAGGATTGAACAGGAGACTATTTTAGAGGCGGCACAGGTCAAGATCGGCGGAAATCTTTTTTTGCAGAGAATGCCTAAGATCAAACGGCGTGTCCAAAACATTCCCATGATCGAGGATGTGCGGATTCATCGGGTGTTTCCGGATAAGATCCGCATCACAGTGACCGAACGCACACCGGCCGCATATCTTCATAACGATCAAAAACTGATTGTACTGGATCTGACCGGCAGAGTGATTGAAACCATCGAGGACGAACGGGCTGCGCAGGCGGTTGCGCGTTATACACCCAAAAAGGTCGAGACGCCGAAAGATGCGTCAAAAGATGCGTCGAAGGATGGCGGTGAGGAGACGTCAGACAATGACAGTAAAAAACAGGATGACGGCGACGGCACGAAACCGACCGCGACCCCAAAGCCCTCAGACGCGCCGGAGCCGACACAGACAAAGACGGCGGATGCCGAAGAAGATAAGGCGCAGAACAGCGCCGATGCGGCGGCGGAAGATAGCAATGCGGTGGCGGAACTTCCATACAATGTTCCGATTGTCGAGGGGCTGACGCTTGAAAAGCCGGAGGTCGGGAAAAACGCAGACAGTAAGGAACGGGAAAAACTCAGCCGTGTGATGGAGACGTTCCGGTATCTGAACCAAAACGGTTTGCTGTCGCGCGCCACCTTTTTGGATGTGAGCAATATCAACGATGTGACATTGATGATTGAAAACAGGCTGCAAATTCAGCTCGGAAGTCTTGATAACATGGAGTATCGCGCGGCCTTTCTGGCAAAGGTGGTAAAAGAGCGAATCGGAGCGTCCGAGGAGGCAATTTTGGATTACCGCGGCGAGGATATCTATGCCAGACCGCCGGAGGACGGAAAGGCTAGGACGGTTGCACCGACCAAAACGCCGCAGCCCAGTCAGTCGCCAAAGCCGAGTGGTACGCCGGATTCCGGCAGTACGCAAAAGCCGAACAGCAGCAGCCAACCGAGTGCGTCGACCGCGGCGGAAGCCGGGGAATAAGAACAATTTGTAACACAATTGTAATATTATTTTAAAAATAATGAAAAATAACTTTACAAAATTAAAATCTGTGGTATAATAGATAACAAGAAAAAAGAATCATGCAGCATGGTTGAGAGAGACGAAAGCATAAGGAGGAAGAAACGTGTTTCAGTTTGATACAGAGAATGTGAACCCCGCGCAGATTAAGGTAGTCGGTGTCGGCGGCGGCGGGAATAATGCGGTGAATCGCATGATTGAAGCGCAGGTTAAATGCGTGGAATTTATTGCGGTCAATACAGACAAACAGGATCTGACGCTCTCTGCGGCCTCGCAGAAGATTCAGATCGGTGAAAAGATTACGAAGGGCCTGGGCGCCGGCGCCGTGCCGGAAATCGGCAAAAAAGCGGCAGAAGAAAGCCGGGATGAGATTGCACAGGCGATCAAGGGTGCGGACATGGTGTTTGTAACGGCCGGCATGGGCGGTGGCACCGGCACGGGCGCCGCACCGATTGTGGCAGAGGTTGCCAAGGAGATGGGCGTGCTGACGGTCGGTATTGTAACCAAGCCGTTCTGGTTTGAGGGAAAGACCCGTCAGCAAAACAGCGATGAGGGAATTAAAAATCTGATGGGCGCTGTGGATACCCTGGTCGTGATCCCCAACGATAAGCTGCTGGAGGTTGCTGAAAACCGCACTCCGCTGATGGAGTCGTTCCGTATGGCGGATGACATTCTTCGTCAAGGGGTGCAGGGTATTTCTGATTTGATTTCCCGTCCCGGTCTGATTAGTCTGGACTTTGCGGATATTAAAACCATCATGAAGGATACCGGCTTTGCGCATATGGGAATCGGCCGTGCCAGCGGTGAAACCCGTGCGGAGGAGGCTGCGAAAAAGGCAATACATAGTCCTTTGCTGGAGACCACCATCGAGGGTGCAAAGGGCGTCATCTTGAATGTAACCGGCGGCAGTGACCTGGGTATCTTAGAAGTAAAAACAGCAGCAGAATTGGTAGAAGAGGCTGCGGATAAGGACGCCAACATCATCATCGGCGCTATTATTGATGAAAATATGGGCGATGAGATCCAGATTACAGTGATTGCAACCGGCTTTAAGGGCAATGCACCGCAGGATCATAAGGAAGAGGATAACTCCTTTGAAAGCTTTTTGGGTCGCTTTGGCAACGGCGGAAATTTTAACCGCGGTGGCGCAACCGCATCGCCGAGTGCATCGCCGGCATCCCGCTCGGCAGAAAAGGTGCCATCATCAAACCTTTTCAGTAAATTCGGTGAGGACGATGGCATTGATGTTCCTGTCTTTTTGAGAAACCGGCATAAATAATAACAATGAAAAAGCGGCCGCATGGCCGCTTTTTTCGTTGCAGACAATTAGTTCAAAAAGCCCTCCGCCAGAGTTACACCGTTTCGTATCCACGAAACCTTGCTGTTATCTTTATCCATGTAAAACTCCCATGTTTCATAGTGCGGATTGTCCAGATAGTAAAGAGATACCGCAAATCCGTCTTTGCTTCCTGCTGCGGCGGCGGCAAATGCGATGGTCTCCGGCGTATCGGTGCCGGCTAAAGTCTCCAGTGTGGGCTTTAGGCGCCTGATGGTGATTTCACTCTTTTGATAAGCGCCGATGCCAAAATGCATCGTTTGCAGGCGGCTGCCGTTGCTGAAGGTAACGGAAATTCTGTCCGCATCACGGTGCAGTGCCAGCGAGGTAATCCCAAGGATATTCGGGTTGCAGTGATAGAGGCGATCAAACAAGCTGTCTGTCATGGGCGCCTCGTCCGGGATCGGATAATACTGATCCAGTTTTTTCAGAACATCGGCCTCCGTTTTGGTTCCCTGATCGCAGAGTGCGTCCATTAAATCATAGATCAGATCGATCTCTGTTTGCATATCGTCGCTGCATACCTTGGCGGCAACGACCATATCACGCTCCGGAAAAATCATGGAAAGCTGACCGAAGGCGCCGTCGCCGCGGTAGCCCTCTCTTGCATTTATCCAGAACTGATAGCCGTAACCTGCCACCCAGTCCTTGGTGCCGTTTCCGCTGTTGTCGGAGTGGGGTGCGGAGGCTGCGGCAACCCATTCTTCGGATAAAAGCTGCTTGCCGTTCCATTTACCCTTATTCAGATATAAAAGGCCAAGCTTTGCGACATCCTCGACCGAGGCGTGCAGACCAACCGCACCTTGAGAGCGGCCGCTTGGAAAGACATCCCAGTAGACGCCGGTGATGCCGAGCGGCAAGAACAGACGTTCCTGCAAAAAGTCAAACATCGTCTTTTTGGTGTAGTGGGTGACGATTTCCGACAGCATGTAGGTAGCTGCATTATTGTATGTAAAGTGCGTGCCCGGCATAAAATCCAGGTCGGTGTTTAAAAATTCGGTGACCGGCGAAGCGGCACGGCGGATATAGGGCAGACAGCAGGCGGCATGTCCGGTGTTCATGGAAAGCAGGTGCTTGACCCTTAAATGCTCCATATTGCGGCCGAGCCTTGCGGGCAGCTGATTCTTAAAAATGTCGATGACGCGATCCTCTGCGGTGAGAACGCCGTCATCGGCCAAAAAGCCGATCGCAGTTGAAGAAAAACTCTTGCTGAGAGAGTAAAGCTGCATGGTGTCGGAAACAGAGTATGGCTTTGGCGCCATGGAGAGCATCAGCTTGCCGTGCCGATAAATTTGCAGAGCATGAAGTGCGGTTTTACTCTCAGGGAGCTTGTCTAAAAAACGAAGAACCGCGTCCGCACAGACGGTTTCGTCCATCCATAATTCACTTTGATTGATCATACATAAAAGATCCTTTCTATACTTAATTGATCATGCTTGTTAAAAAACAAGCCTTGTGATTTCCATCAATAACTATACAAGATATTTTTGTAAATGTCAAGATAACGGGTCGGCCGCGCATATTTTTTTTGCGCAAAAGACACTTTTTAAATTTTGTCCGAAATAGAAAAAATGGAAGATGTTTTTTCAAAAATTTTTTGCTTTAAGTGTTGACAGAAAAACAGGAAATGTGCTAGAATAAAATCTAATGGATTTTATGGATTATTATATTTAGGTAGAAACTCACGATCGGCGTCACAACGGATCGCGCCTGCGGCTTTTGAAACAGCAAAAGCCGATTTTACGGTACTTTGCGGTGTTGTTGTCCGTGGTGGCAGCGTGCAATGATACAAAATAAATGGGGTTGAGGTAAGCTATGAAAATCGGGATTCCGAGAGCGCTTTTGTTTCAGTACTATTATCCGCTTTGGCGGTCATTGTTTGAAAATTTAGGATTTGAGGTCGTGATTTCGGATAAGTCCAGCAAAACCCTGGTACAAAAGGGAATCGCCGTGACCGTGCCGGAGATATGCTTGCCGATTAAAATTTTTGACGGTCACGTCATCAACCTGATGGAAAAGGGTGTTGACTATATCTTTTGTCCACGGTTTGTCCATATTGAAAAGGGATATTGGTTCTGCCCAAAGTATATTGGTCTGCCGGAGCTGGTTGAAAAGACCATCCCGGAGGCAAGGCTGCTGATTGCAGAAATCGATTGCCGCCGCGAGGATACGGCAGATCCGTCCTGCTATCGGGGAATTGCCAAAACGCTGGGGATTTCGCACGGCAGAATGAAAAAGGCGTTAAAGGCCGCCGCTGCGGATTTTGCGGCATTTCGCGGCTATTGCAGACAGGGGCTAACGCTCGATGAGGCGGCGATGGTTCTGTACGATAAAATCCCGCTTGAGAATTTTAAATTGCCGAATTACCAGACCACGATTGGGCTTTTGGGATATATTTACAACGTATACGATCCCTTTATCAGTATGGAAATCATCAAACGGCTGCGCGAGATGAAGGTGCGGATTATCACCTTTGACATGCTCTCGGAGGAAGCGTTGCTCCGCTACCGGGCTACCAATACCCGTCCGATTTTCTGGACCTTTGCCGATAAGCTGTATCAGGCGGCGCACGTGATGATCCGGGACGAGGGCGTTGACGGGCTGATTCATATTACGGCCTTTGGCTGTGGCCCGGATTCCGTAGTCGGGAAGGAAATCGAACATGATTTTGCCGATTCCGGCGTACCGTTTATGACGCTGCGAATTGATGAACACACCGGCGAAAATCATTTGCAAACCAGGATTGAGGCCTTTACCGATATGATTAAGCGTAAGATTTATTATCAGGACAGGCACTCGGAGGCCTGCCATAATATCGGGCTTGGTTCCTGTGCGCCTAAGGCATAGCAGCTTCTCCGCCGGGTGGCGGTCCGAGACCCGGATCGGATTATGAAATTACGGACAGAAAGGCAACCGATTGTATGAAAGTATCGTTTCCACATATGGGATGTGTGACCGGCTACAAATGGCTGATGCAAAAGCTGGGTCATGAGGTGATTATGCCAAAGCGACCCAGTCAGCGCACGATGGAGCTTGGTGTAAAATACAGCCCGGAATTTATCTGTTTTCCGTTTAAAGTGATGATGGGAACCTATATCGAATGTGCCGAGGCCGGCGCTGAGGTGATTGTGACCTCCGGCGGCTGCGGTCCCTGCCGCGCAGGCATGTATCCCGATGTCCACCAAAAGGTGCTGGACGAGCTTGGGTATCATGTGCGCGTCATTGTATTTGACAGTATCTTTCAGGATTTTCATGCGTTTTATGAAAAGGTCAAGCTGGTCTTAAACGGTACGCCGACGCTCCGCTTTTTGCGCCTGGCCTGTCTGACTTATGACATGATTAAAAAGATGGACACCTTAGAAAAACAAATGAAGATATCCCGTGCGTACGAAGAGGAGATCGGCGCCTTCAGCCGCGCATGGCGTAAGGTCACCCACTTGTTTGAAACCTGTAACACGCATAAGGACATCAAGGCGGCTTACCAAAAATCGCAGGAGATTTTTGCGGCCATCAAGCAGGTTCCGGTGGAGGAGAAAGACCGGATCCGTGTGGGGATTGTCGGCGAGATTTATGTCGCGATGGAGCCGTCGGTCAATAAGAATGTGGAAGAAATTTTAAATAACCTCGGCATCGAGGTAGAAAATGTGCAGTACATCTCCGACTGGGTTGCCCATAACATTGTACCGCGGTGGCTGCCCTTCCCGAAGTCGCACCGCGTCTTTCGCTTATCTGACCCGATTTCGCCGATTAACTGCGGCGGCCACGATAAAGAGAATATGGGTTGGGTCTATGATTTTGCCGCGCGCGGCTTTGACGGCGTGGTGCATCTGATGCCGTTTGCCTGCCTGCCGGAGCTGGTTAACCTTGGAAAGTTCCCGGCAGTGTCAGAGGAGCTTCAGATGCCGATTTTGTCCCTGTCTTTGGATGAACAGATGGGTGAGGCGCACGTAAAAACCAGACTGGAGGCCTTTGCGGATTTAATCCGATCCAAGCATCGGGCAAAACTTGCAAAGGGTTCTTCGGCACAGACTGTGGGAAAGACAGCAGCGCCGACCGTAAGAATGCCGGTAAAACAAGGCGTTTGATGGAACATAGGAGGAGCGTTTATGAAGTACTATTTAGGAATCGATATCGGTTCGGTCAGCACGAATGTCATCGCCATGACAGAGGATTTTGAGGTATGCTTTAACGAGTATATCCGTGCCAACGGTCAGCCGCTGGAGAGCGTGAAAAAGGGAATGAACGAACTGCGCCAAAAGCTCGGCTGCAAGGACGAGGATATTCTGGGCATCGGCACAACCGGCAGCGGCCGTGAGCTGGCCGGGGTTCTGGTTGGCGCCGACGTGGTAAAAAATGAGATTACGGCGCATGCAACGGCGACGCTGCACTATCACCCGGGTGCGTCCACTATTTTTGAAATCGGCGGTCAGGATTCTAAAATTATTATTTTGCAGGACGGTATGGTGACGGACTTTGCGATGAACACTGTCTGTGCGGCAGGAACCGGATCCTTTTTAGATCACCAGGCAGAACGCCTGGGCATCCCGATTGAGCAGTTTGGCGACATGGCGCTGTCTGCCGAGGCAGACGTGCGGATTGCCGGCCGCTGTACCGTGTTTGCGGAATCCGATATGATTGCAAAGCAGCAGTACGGATTTTCCAAAGCAGAAATCATTAAGGGTCTGTGCAGTGCACTGGTTCGGAATTATATCAACAATCTGGGCAGAGGCAAGACGTTAAAGCCGCCGTATATCTTCCAGGGCGGCGTTGCGGCCAACAAGGGCATCCGTGCGGCGTTTGAGCAGGAGGTCGGCCATGAGGTTGTGATCCCCAAGTATTATAACGTGATGGGTGCGATCGGCTGTGCAATCCTTGCCAAGGAACAGATGGAGCAGACCGGGGCGGCGCCGGCGTTTAAGGGCTTTGACCGGCTTTCCTTGGAGTTCCGGCCGACCAGCTTTGAGTGTAACGATTGTCCCAATATGTGCGAGGTCATCAAGGTAGTATCGGAGGGCGAAACCCTGGCGGTTTGGGGCGATAAATGCGGAAAGTACGCCGGGACGAGCCGTGCGGCAAGAAAGAGATCTTAGGAGGGATAAGGATGGCAAGTTATACGTATCGGACGCGCGGTGTATGCGCGCGTGAGATTTCGTTCGAGATTGACGGCGATACTGTGCATCATGTACGGTTTTCTTCCGGCTGTAACGGAAACACACAGGGAATTTCCGCACTGGTTGAGGGAATGCCGGTAGATAAGGTGATTGGGCTTTTGCGCGGCATCAATTGTAACGGAAAGGGAACCTCCTGTCCGGATCAGCTGGCAAATGCCTTAAAAGAGGCAAAGGAAGGCAATCTGTAAACCGACGGTATCGACGCCTTGAGACTGTGTATGCACAGTCTCTTTTTTATGCTTATTTTGGGTCAAAGGCAGCGTTTTGCCGATACTGCCGCGGAGAGCAGCCCAGAATTTTACGGAACATTTTTCCAAAATGTGCCTCAGAGCGAAACCCTGTCTCCTGTGCAATCTGTGTGATTTTTTTATCCGTTTGCATCAGCAGCTGCGCTGCATTCCGTATGCGAAGCCGAATCAAATAATCGCGGTAGGAGACCTGCATCACCTGATGAAAAGACCGGCTTAGGTAAGAGGGAGATACGTAAAACTGCCTGGCCATGGTTGTCAGACTGCAATCCCCCGGATAGTGATTGTCAAGATATCGCGCAACCTCCAAAATCTTGCCGTGCGCGGGGCTTTCACCATCGTGCGGCAACGGCGTGCGCAGCGGCCGGTCCTGTTTTTGCCATCGCAAAAGACAGAGCAGCAGCCGGCCGCAAAGAAGCCGCTGCATGACGGCGTTATCCGGGATTGTCGTCTCCTTTTGCAGCGTTTGGAGCAGCGCGTTGGCAATCTTTTCCCGACCCGTGATGATGACGGGCTCCGGGAAATTTTTTTTAAAAAAGCCGGGACACTCTAAGGTGTGCTCTAAAAAGTCCGGCTTGATGTAGAGCAGGATTCTGGTATGATCCGGCTGCTGGCAGGGTAGCGTCTTGTGCAGAATGTCGGGCGGAATCACGATAAAATCGCCGCGCTCAATCTGATACACGGTATCACGGATAAAATAGGCGATGCTGCCGGATGCTAAGTAATAGATTTCGTAGCAGTTGTGAAAATGATCCGGTTTAAAAATGCTCCAGGCATCACGGCGGCAGCGTTCAATCAAAAAAGATTCGTCAATTGGTTCAAAAAGCGGCATCTTTGACACCTCCTTGGAAGTATTGTATCACAAACAGGACAAAAAAAGAATAGTTTTTCAAAAAAAAGTAAAAAAAAGACAAAAAATAAATGTTGGTGTTTTTTATAATGAAAAGCAAGAAACGAGTAACATTAGGTTACAATAAAATTATCATACGATGAGGGGAATGGATATGCAAACAATCAAAGAAGTGGTAAAAAAGCCGTGCCGCCCGGAAAAGGTCATTCAATTTGGAGAGGGTGGATTTCTGCGCGGGTTTGTTGACTGGATGCTTCAAAAATTGAACGAGAGCGGTCTGTGGAACGGCAGCGTTGTTGTGGTGCAGCCGATCGAAAAGGGAATGTGCGATGTTTTGTCGCAGCAGGACTGCCTTTATACCCACGTGATGCGCGGCCTGGAAAATAAAGAACCGGTTGTCCGCAAGGATGTTGTGGATTGTATCTCGCGCTGCGTCAAGCCGTACGAGGACTTTGAAAGCTACCGTGCGCTGGCGAAAAACCCGGATTTTCGCTTTATCTTTTCCAATACGACCGAGGCCGGTATCGCCTATGTTCCGGAGGATCGCATCACCGACACACCGCCCAAAAGCTATCCGGCAAAGCTGACGGTTTTGCTCTATGAGCGCTATTTGGCAGGGCTTGGCGGCTTTTGCATCGTTCCCTGCGAACTGATTGAGAAAAACGGGCAGCGGCTTTTGGAAATCGTGCTGCAATATGCGAAGGACTGGGAGCTTGGCGATGACTTTGTTTCCTGGATTCAAAATGAAAACTCGTTTTATAATACCCTGGTGGATCGGATTGTGACCGGTTATCCGAGGGATGAGGCCATCGAGCTTGGCTATGAGGATCATATGCTCAATACTTCCGAGGTGTTCCATCTTTGGGTAATCGAGGGAGATGCAAAGCTTTCGGAGGAGCTGCCGTTTGACAAGGCCGGACTGAACGTTGTCTGGACGAAGGACGCGCTCAGCAAATATCGAACCCGCAAGGTGCGGATTTTGAACGGTGCGCATACCTCGCTGGTTCCCTATGCGATGTTAAAGGGCTTTGACACCGTAAAATCCTGCGTGGACGATCCCGATATGCTGGCCTATATGAAACGCTGTATTTTTGACGAGATTATCCCAACGCTGGATTTACCAAAACAGGAACTGTGCGCCTATGCGGACGATGTCCTGGAGCGGTTCGCCAATCCGTTTATCAAGCATTACCTGTCCTCCATCGCGCTCAATTCGGTCAGCAAGTTTAAGGTGCGTGTGCTTCCTTCGATTTTGACCTATATCGAGCGGTATCAGACCGCACCGAAAACGCTGATGGAGGCATTCGGTGCACTGCTGCGCTTTTACCGTACCGATATGGCAAACGACGATCCAAAGGTGATGGCATTTTTAAAAACCGCCACGGTGGAAGAAGCCCTGGCAAACGACTCCCTGTGGGGACAGGATCTGTCCTTTTTGGTAAGCGAGGTGAAACCGTATGCGTGATCGGATTTCTCCGCTGGATAATGTTGCGGTGGAGCTGCAGACCGGACATAAGCATGCGGTATGCGATATCAAAAAGGGCGAAAACGTCATCAAATACGGTTTTCCGATCGGTCACGCAACTGCGGATATTAAAACGGGCGAATTGGTACATTCGCATAACCTGAAAACCAATTTAAGTGAAAAGCTGAGCTATACGTACCGGCCGAAATGGAAGGAACTTGCGCCCGTTTTCGGAGGGACATTTATGGGATATTGCCGTCCGGACGGTCAGGTCGGTATCCGCAACGATATCTGGATTGTGCCGACGGTGGGCTGTGTCAATCGGGTCGCCCAGGCAATTGCCGAAAAGACCGGTGCCCTGACCTTTTCGCATCCGTTCGGCTGTTCGCAGCTGGGCGACGACCAGAGCGTTACTCAAAAAATTCTGTGCGGCCTGATTCGGCATCCCAATGCCGGCGGTGTCCTGGTTTTGGGGCTTGGCTGCGAAAATAATAACCTTGCCGAGATGAAAAAGGCGCTGGGTTCCTGGGACGAAAACCGAGTCAAATTCCTTAATGCGCAGGAGGTCGAGGACGAAATCGGGACGGGCGTGGAATATGTCAAGGCGCTGGCGGACTATGCCAAGCATTTTGAGCGGGTACCAATTCCGATTTCCGAGTTAAAGGTCGGGTTAAAGTGCGGCGGCAGCGATGGGCTGAGCGGCATCACGGCAAATCCTTTGGTGGGGCGGTTTTCGGACATGCTGATCGCCCATGGCGGAACCAGCGTTTTAACCGAGGTCCCGGAGATGTTCGGCGCCGAAACGCTGCTGATGGAACGCTGCGAGACCGAGGCGACTTTTCAAAAAACAGTGGCGCTGATTAACAATTTTAAGGACTATTTTACGCGGCATCATCAGGTGATTTATGAAAACCCGTCGCCGGGCAATAAGGCCGGCGGTATCACCACGCTGGAGGAAAAATCCCTTGGCTGCGTGCAAAAGGGCGGAACCTCAAAGGTGGTGGACGTCTTAGATTATGGTGATACGCTTAAAAAGCCGGGACTGAACCTTTTAAACGGGCCCGGTAACGATATTGTGGCGATTACCAACCTGACGGCGGCCGGGGCGCATATGATTCTCTTTACTACCGGCCGCGGTACGCCGGTCGGCGCGCCGGTTCCGACAGTAAAGGTCGCAACAAACTCCGTGCTTGCAGCGCGGAAGAAGGGCTGGATCGACTTTAACGCCGGCGTGTTGACCGAAGGCAAAACAATGGACCTCACCGCACAGGAATTTTTTGATTTCTGTATGGCGGTTGCCTCCGGCAGGCCGACCAAAAACGAAGAACACGGTTACCGTGAAATTTCTATATTTAAGGATGGTGTTACACTATGAGTTTTATCCACGACGATTTTATGCTGGGAAACGAGACGGGACGGCGGTTGTTTCACGATTACGCGGAGAAGATGCCGATTATTGACTACCACTGTCATTTGGATCCGAAAACCATTGCCGAGGATCATCAGTTTCGGAATATAACCGAGCTCTTTTTGGGCGGTGATCATTATAAATGGCGTGCCATGCGCTCTAACGGCATCGACGAGCGATACATCACCGGGGACGCGCCGGATCGGGAAAAGTTCCAAAAGTGGGCGGAGACCATGCCCTACCTGCTCGGCAATCCGCTGTACCATTGGACGCATCTGGAGCTGAAGCGTTATTTTGACATTGACGAGGTATTGTGTCCCGATACGGCAGAAATGATTTGGAACCGCTGCAATACGCTGCTTGCCAAAGAGGAATTTAGTGCAAGAAATCTGATTCTGCGTTCGAATGTAAAGGTGATTTGTACCACGGACGACCCGGCGGATACGCTTTGCTATCACCAAAAATTAAAGGCCGAGGGCTTCCCGGTCAGGGTTTTGCCGACCTTCCGCCCGGATAAGGCGGTTAACGTGGACCTAGAGACGTTTGTACCCTATATGAGAACGCTGGGCGTTTCTTCTTATGAAGCGCTGATTGCGACCTTGCAGGATAGGATCGGCTATTTTCAGCAAAACGGCTGCCGCCTGTCCGATCACGCATTGGACGTGATTCCGTACGCAACGGGCGATCCGTCTAAGGTGTTTGAAAAGGCGATGCGCGGTGAGACGATTACCAAAGAGGAGGTCGACTGTTTTAAAACGGCCGTTATCTCGGCATGTGCTGAAAAGTACGAGGCGCTGGGCTGGACGATGCAGCTGCATATCGGCGCAATGCGGAATAATAATCAAAAAATGTATCAGGCGCTGGGCGCCGATACCGGCTATGATTCGATCAACGATTTGTCGATTGCAAAGCCGCTGGCGCTGTTTATGGACGCATTGGAACGCAAAGACGCCCTGCCAAAGACGATCCTTTATACCTTAAATCCCAAGGACAATTATGTGTTGGGTACCATGCTCGGCAACTTTCAAAAGGCGCCCACACCGGGTAAGATTCAGTTCGGCTCCGGCTGGTGGTTTAACGACCAGAGAGACGGCATGGAGTCGCAGATGCGCGCACTGGCAAACCTTGGTCTGCTCAGCCGTTTTGTGGGAATGCTGACCGACTCGCGCAGCTTTGTGTCCTATCCGCGCCATGAATACTTCCGGCGGATTTTATGTAATCTGATCGGTTCCTGGGTGGAAAAGGGAGAATATCCAAACGATGACGCAATGCTGAAAACCATTGTTGAGGGGATTTGCTACGATAACGCAGAGCGGTATTTTGGATTTTTAGACTGACGCGTTGACCGGCAGAATTGAAAAATAACTGCTTCCCCCTGAGGGCAGGCAGTTATTTTTTATATCAATCGTCTTGTCGGCATTGGGAGGGATCTTTCTGAATGATATCACAAGGAAGATGTTGCGCTAACAAGGGGAAGCGTTGAAACCCATGCAGAGATTTTAAAACAGAAAGGCGGGACTTGCAATTGTGCAGCGAACCATGCATAAGGATAGTATAGCATAATCTTTATCCGAAAGGGGACTTTGCCATGCTGCAACTGCTGCTGCAATGCCTGCACTCTGTAACCCTGCTGCTTTCCTATATCGCAAACGGGAATTCTTTTCCAAAGCCGCTTGAACCCAAAGAGGAGCAGAAGTATCTGTTGCGTAGTCAAGAGGGTGACATGGAGGCACGCAATATTTTGATTGAACACAACCTCAGACTGGTGGCGCATATCGTTAAAAAATATTCCGGCAGCGTACGGGATCATGAGGATCTGATATCGATCGGCACCATTGGTCTGATTAAGGGGATTTCCAGCTTTAATCCGTCCAAGGGAACCCGGCTTGCGACTTATGCGGCGCGGTGCGTGGAAAACGAAATTTTAATGCTGCTTCGGTCAAAAAAGAAAGAACAGGGTGATGTGTCACTCAGCGAGACCATCGGAACCGATAAAGAGGGAAATCAGATCATGCTGATCGATGTGCTGCACAGTGACGATGCGGACATCTTTGACGAAATCAACACCGGTATCGAAGTGCGGCGGCTCTATCAAAATATCCGCAGCGAATTAGACCCCAGAGAGCAGGAAGTCATTATTTTGCGCTACGGTCTGATTGACGGGCATTCCATGCCCCAGCGTGAAATCGCAAAGCGGCTGCATATCTCGCGGTCTTATGTATCGCGAATCGAAAAAAAGGCAGTCAATAAACTGCGTAAAGGAATTTGTGAGGATGAGGTAACATAAAAAATCCGTTGGCATGGCGGATTTTATGATCACATAACATGGAGCCTTTTTTGCAATCATCGCTTGTTAGCGGCAGTCATCTATGAATCCTAAAAGGCGATTTATAGATTGTCAGCATAAAAGATTGAATGATGGTGGTATTTATGATATACTGATAATATCGGAGCTTTTGGTAAAACAAAAAAATGCAGGATAAAGCCGCCGGACAGGGCGGCTTTATCCTGCAAAGACGGATTGTGGATGGGTGGAGAAGTATGAATTTTTTAAAAAATATAGAGATAACCGGTCAGATTCGGCCGGCATATGCCGCGCTTACGGTGCGCTATGATTTTACAAACCCCGGAGGGGAGAGTGTATCGCTCCGTTATTACTTTCCGCTGCCGGAGGGGGCGGTGATTACGGAGATGCAGCTTTTGACGGGGGCAAAGACGCTGCTGCGCTCCGAGATCATTACGGCGGCAAGCAGCGTATACCGGGATTGCGGCTATTGCCTGACCCGGTTAAGGTCGGGGATTTATGCGCTTTCCTGGGAGGGGCTTGCGCCGGGAGAGAGCTGTACGGTGGTTCTTTCCTATCTGCTGCGCCTGCCGCAGAACAAGGATGTATGCACACTGGTTTTGCCTTTCGGGCTATGGCTGCCGCTGCTTCATCCCGTGGAACAAAATGTCTGTCCGGTGACGGTATCGCTTACCCTGGACGGGGTAGAAAGCCGTGTGCCCTATCGAGCCGATCGGCAGCTGGAGTTTTTTGAGCATGCGCAGCGCGATATCGTATTGGAATTTGAGATAAAAAATTCCGGATCGGTCGGCTACGTTTGGGATGAAATGCGCGGCGGCATGGGGTATTTTCGGTTGTTTTCCCATGACAGACAGCGTTACCAAAGCCGGGATAAGGACAAGGTACAGCTTATCCTGGATCTCAGCGGCGGTATGGAACTGAAAACCGTGCAGAGAGTGAAAAAACTGTTCTACGACTTATTCTTGCTGCTGCCAAAGGATATGCCGGCAGAGCTTTGGGCAACCGGGGAGGATATGCCCTGCATCCCAAACGAAGAGCTTATGGCCTTTGCGTGGCTTCAGACGCAAAAAACAGGCGGAAGTTTGCGTGAAACACTGGAAAAGGCGTTGGCCGCCCAGAGCGCAAAGACGCTTTCCGTTTTAGTATCGGGGGCGTCGATCCTCTATCCGGAGCAAGTTCTCGATGGGATTTCTCCGGTCTGTCCGCTGCATCTTTTTATCACGGGCGCCGGGAATGTTTCGCCGCTTGGCACGTACTGGAAAGCCAGGGAGCCGGGACGATATATCTGGATTACCCAAAAAAGAGAAAAAGATCTTGCGGATTTGCTTGCATCCCTTTATGATGACGGCGCCGGTGAGACGGTTTGTTCTTGTAACGGGACGGTGCATGAGCTTTTTATGGCAGAGGGGACAAGCTTTGCTGCGGACGGGTATCGGGATATCTTTGTTACCTATACCGGCGATGTGCCGCAGCAGTTTGAAATTTTTTGCGGCGGTGCGCCGGTAGAAAACGTGGAAAGCCAAAACGAGGTGCACGAGTCCTTTCCGGCAGCCGGACAGCTTTATGCGGCGGAAAAGAGCCGGCAGATCAACAAGCTGCTGCAAAAAACCGAGGGTCCCTCGCTGCGGGCAATGAAACGGGAACTGGAAAAGCTGGGAACAGATTATCATATTTTGAATGATGAAATGGCGCTGGTGCTGCCGGATCGAGATGGCAATGGGGGAATCGCCGTGCCGTTTTGCACGGCGATATCGGATGGAATGGAGGCGGTATTCGGGAAAAAATCTGTCTTCTGTGAGGGAGATGAACGAATCGCAACGCTGCCAAGGGAGACCTTACGCAGTATTTGCCGGCAAGCTCTGTTAAGGGGCATTCGTACTGACGGCGCGATATGCAGCCCCTGCGGGAATGAAACCGAAAGAGCAGAGGAGACGGCGCTTGCCGTACTGGCAATGCAGGCACAGTCACGGGCTGCTGCATCGGAGTATGTGGTCAAAGAAGCCGAGATATATTTGCGCACCGCACCGGACGGATTCTGGAAACAGGCGTTTTTTGCATGGAAGAAGGAGCCGTTTTCTCTGTCCGCGCTGCGGCAGAGAATGCCGGCAAGGCGTACCCTGCTGCGCGAATTGTTGGAGAAAAACAGCGTCCGCGCGGCGGCCATGCTGCTTATACTGGATTTGTAATCAAAAAGCTGCCCGAACAGGCAGCTTTGAGCGTGACGATAAGCCCTGTCTCACGAAAAATGTTATTTTGATTTCATCGCTGACCGAGTCGTGCGCCGAGAACTGCGGCAAACATAGGAGCTCCCAGAAATCGGGTAAGATTTTTGGGGGAAAGGGACGACGAGGGTTGTAAAAATTGTATTTTACGGACGGAAGCTGATGTTCGGCGAAAGCGGAATCCGTCCTCTCGAAATCGAAACCGAAATTACGCTGTTTCGGCTAGGAGCCGGTAAGGCTGGAGCGCATCTTTAAAAGCAGTTTTTTTTCGATCCGGGAGACCTGCACCTGCGAAATCCCAAGCATTTTGGCGATCTGGGACTGTGTCTTTTGATTAAAATAGCGCATCTTAATAATGGTCTGATCACGCGGACTGAATTCTGATAAAAGCTGCGCCAGCGTCAGCTTATCAACAACGACGCTTTCATAGTCGGTTTTTTCTTCCAGCCGTTCGATCAGCGGCCGGTTCTCGCGGCTGCCGTCGTCCGTGACGGCGTAGAGCGATTCGGGACGGATGCCGGCCTCCATGGCGACAGAAAGCTCCGCCGGGCTGATGCCAAGCGCTTCTGCAATGCAGCCAAGCGTCGGCTCTTCGCCGTTTTTTTTAGTGAGCTTTTCTTTGACCGCCATGGCCTTGGCCGCAGTTTCTTTCAGGCTTCGGCTGACCTTTATCATTCCGTCATCGCGGATAAACCGTTTGATCTCGCCCATAATCATCGGCACGGCATAGGTGGAAAATTTAACGCCAAAGCGTAAATCAAACTTTTGGACGGCCTTAATCAGACCGATGCAGCCGACCTGAAACAGATCCTCCGTTTCCTGGCCGCGGCCGATAAAACGCTTAACAACACTATGTACCAATCCCGTATTTTGGGCAATCAGCTGCTCTCTTGCGTCCCGGTCGCCGG